>NZ_AP025493.1:672835-1345670 GCF_024347515.1 Vibrio gigantis | reverse complement strand
ATTGAAGTAGCCCATCATGCGCCAAGGTCTTCCTACTCTACTATTTGCACTTGCTCCCTGCCTAATGACTCCTGCTGTTTTCGCTGAGGCAACACCACCAGCGATCGCGCCTTCTGTCACCGATATTGAAAGCTCACTATTCGAAAAGCATGCCGACTTAATGGCTGTTGAGAAGAAACTGGCTGACAAACAAAATGAAGTCGACAATCAGGCGCAGCAAACGGCACGTCTAGCTGAATTATCGGCTCAGGCAGATCAAACACTCGCAAAAGCAAAAGCCAGTCTAGAGCAAGATTACACACGCATGATTGATGAGCCCGATTTCGATATCTCACCCGCTCAAAATCGCTTCCAAGACGCCTGGCAAACCGTGAAAGAAGGCAAGCTTGCGATTTCAGATTCAGAACAGAAGCAGCAAGGCTTGGTTATCGAACTTGAGGCTATTCAGACCGAGAAAGAGATGGCAGAAGCTTCAATCGCAAACCTAAACCAAGACAAGCTAAGAGCAAGAGCCGAGCGACTAAGAAACGAGATCACTCAGACGGAAGAACAAACCGTTAGCTTCACCAACCGTTGCAGCAACGACATGACACTGGCGCAGTGCTCTGACCAAACGGTGACCTTGGCACTTCAAAAAGCGGTAAAACAATTCCAACACAGCCTTGTAGACAACGCGACTGAATCGAAAACAGTAAAAGAGCACTTGGCGTCTGCTTCACTGAACATTCACGTTCTGCAGCACAAGGTGAAATCCTCAGGTTTTTCTGAGGATAATCGTTACCGAGCGGTGATTGCGGCGAATCTAGAAACTCGACCAAATAAAAACACACCTTGTCGCCTGCTGGGTATTCAGTCATCAAACTGTTTCACGCAAAGCGAGCAACAAGCCAACGACCAGCAAAAAGAAGTCGCTTGGGTTAACTTGGTGGTTCGTTCCAATCAATACAACGACAATGTTTCCATCAACGGCGTAAACTATGGCAGCACACCGGTTGAAGTGATGTTACCGACGGGCCAACACATGGTCACGATCGAAAAAGAAGGCTACCTTTCTTTCCATCAAGAGCTGAAAATAGCCCGCGATCACAACCTACGAGCCGTATTACAAGCCAAGCAAAACTCACTGAATGTCGGTACTAAATTTGCCGATCCGATGGGGAACGACATTCAGAGCCCTGAAATGATTGTTGTCGGATCAGGTCGCTACCTACTGGGTGAAAACAACGCACAACAAGTGACGATCAAACAACCATTTGCATTAGCAGCAACACCAACACGTGTTCAAGACTTTAAAGCATTTGTTAAAAGCACAGGCTACCAGACAGACGCAGAGCTGATGAACACCTGCGATACGTTCGTCAATGCAGAAATCACAACGGTTTCAGACAATGACTGGCAGAACCCAGGCTTTAAGCAAGCTGATAACTCACCGGTAGTTTGTGTTAGCCAAAACGATGCGAAGGCTTATACTCGTTGGTTATCTAAAAACACAGGCTTCACTTACCGTTTACCAACACCACAAGAGTGGGAAGCCGCAGCAAGAGCAGGCCAAGACACCAACTTCTGGTGGGGCAATGAATTCCGTTCAGGCAAGGCCAACACAGGCTGGGCTGGTACACCTTGGTCAAACGTTAGTACATCCCCAGTTAAGTCATTCCAGCCAACGCCAACAGGCTTCTACGACATGGTAGGTAACGTCTGGGAATGGACAACCATTCAGAAAGGCCTAGCTAAAGGTGGCGCGTGGAGCTTCTCTCCAGAAGAAGCGAAAGTGTATAACGAACTGTACGTACCGCCTTCAACGGCAGCAAACTATCTAGGATTCCGAGTAGTACGAGAGCTATAGGCTCCCAATCACTCGCTCAGAATCTAAAATATTTACTCTAGGTTCTCAATTATTACATTGAGCAGCGTTTATAGGGGATTTCCCCCCTTATGCATAAGCACTCCTAGGAGTAGATTCGTCGATAGAGTAGTAAGTCACTCTGGGTATCAAATTGATGCCTCAGTTTAATTTACCTGACCCTCGTAAATTAGACTGAAAATCTTCTACATGTCGACAAGGCATATCTTGTCTTTAGCCAGCCCCTCTTCAGGCTGGCTTTTTTTTGCTTGTTTAACACCCTCTATGCCCATAGATTCCCCGCGATTAATACAGTTAATCAGCAGTTCGCTCAACGGTCATTCACCCTGGTTTTTTCGTGAAAAATTCAAACTCTAATTGCCATTGCAGCGCTATAAGAAACTGATATCATTGATATACCTCTTCTTACGAGATAAAACCTTGCCAGAATCACTAAACCCCATACATCGTTCTTTATTCGAACAACTTCCAGGCTGCTGGGGCTGCAAAGATACTGATTCGGTCTTCGTGTACGCCAACCTTGCTTACAACCAATTAATTGGCTTAAAACCCAATGAGACTTGTACTGGCTTGACCGACTTCGACATGCCCAGTCAAACTACGGAGTGCGCACAAGACTTCAGAGCTCAAGACAAGCATGTGATGGATACACGCAGTACCCTTAAGATCCTCGATATTCACCCCTATCCAGACGGACGCTGGCACGCCCATATCTTTACCAAAACCCCTTGGCTTGATGAGAACGACAACGTACAAGGCACAATCTTCTATGGGCAAGAACTAACAGATACGGCGATTCTAGAGGTGGGTCACTGGGTATGTCAGGCGACTTGTGCCAAAGACAACCAAGCATCGATTGCGGGCTCAACTCCTCGCGTATCAAAATTGCAAAAGAAGCTAACATCACGCGAGTCAGAGGTACTTTTTTTACTGCTCTTCGGTAAGAAACCTCAATACATTGCATTGACGTTGAACATTTCAATCAAGACAGTCGAAGGTCATGTCGCTAGATTGAAACAGAAATTCGATGCGCGCAGTAAAAGCCAATTGATTGAGTATGCGTTGGACTCGGGATTGGGCTCAGTGATCCCAGAAACTCTGCTCACTAAACAGATCTCAGTTGTTCTACATAGCGACTGATTGACGGTTCTGCACGCTCGTGCCTATATAAAAGTACAGACAAAAAAATACCGTTGATGTGAATAAACACAAAATCAACGGTATCTTCTTAATTTTACTGTCTTTAATACTTAGTCTAGCAGACTCAAACTATGGCGCTAGGCGGTCAATGTCCCAGCTGTTGTCTTGGCGTGAGAACAAGAAACGGTCATGCAAGCGGTGTTCTCCCCCCTGCCAGAACTCAATACTATCCACACGAACTCGGAAGCCGCCCCAGAAAGAAGGTACTGGAATCTCTCCTTTCGCAAACTTCTGTTTAAGCTCTAAATACTTGCCTTCTAAAATGCCACGAGCTGAGATACGGCTACTTTGTTTACTTGCGATAGCCGCCAACTGGCTCTCTTTTGGACGTGACGAGAAGTACTTCATGTTTTCCATAGCTGTCAGCTTTTCAGCCGTGCCCGTAATATGAACTTGTCGCTCAAGAGGGTGCCAAGGGAAGTGCAAACTAATTTTACTATTGTGCTCAAGCTGGTGCGCCTTACGGCTACCTAAGTTGGTGTAAAAAACGAAACCGTCTTTATCAACATTCTTCAGCAGAACAATTCTTTGGAAGGGCTGACCATTTTCATCAACCGTAGCAACTGTCATGGCAGTAGGGTCCGTCAACTTAGCTTCAATGGCTTGCTCTAGCCATAGATTGAATTGCTCAATCGGGTCTGCGGCCAAGTCTTTACGTCTCAATCCACCCTTAGCGTATTCGCGACGAATATCTGTCAGTTCCATTTAGTTGCTCCTTTCAATTTTTTTGTGATTTTGCGCTGTAATCCTTTGAAACACAAGTCTCAACCAAGGTTTTGTCTCACAGAAGGTGCTCTGTGTTAACAAGATCTCGGTACTCTATCCATCATATTGATAATCTTTATACAAACCGATTACAAGCTGAGAACCGAGTGACTAAAAGACTGCCTAACCTAATGACACCCTTCGTTTTATTCTCATTGCTATTGGGAGTAGCTGGGCTGACTGCAACCCATTTTATGGCAGTACAATTCCAAGAAAAAATCGTCACTCAGCAACTCAATGAAGCGGCCAATAAAGCCAATCTACAAATTGATTCTGAACTGGATAAATTCAAACAGATCCCGGACTTACTCAGTCATGACCCACGTCTGCTCTCTTATTTTGACTCATCACCAAAAGCAGACAACATTTCCGTTGCGCAGCTCAATCAATTGCTATTTGAATGGTCGAATCAAAGCCAGGCGGACACCATCTACATTCATGATCCAAGTGGAACTGTGGTCGCTTCCAGTAATTACCAAAAGCCTCGCACCTTTGTGGGTGAGAACTTCTCGTTTCGCCCTTACTTTGCTTCAGCCATTCAAGGCAACAACACACAGTATGTCGCGCTAGGCGCTCGCTCGAATGTACGCGGTTATTTTCTATCTTCGCCTCTGTATATAGACGAAGAAATCGTCGGGGTTATCACGGTAAAAGTGAGCTTAGAAAACCTAGAAAACATCCTGACCAGCGATGATTTTGAGATCGTGGTACTCGACTCTAACCAAGTGGTCTTTCTATCGAGCCAAGCACCGTGGCTTTACCATTCATTGTTGCCCTTAACTCAGCAACAACAAACGGATATCGCACTTCAACGCCAATACGGTCAAAGCGAAATTTCGATCATCGAAGCCTTTCGTTCTTTCAAATCTAAACAAGAAACTAGCAGCGTCGAGCAGCCCAACGAAATTCAACCTAATAAAGCACAAAAAGAACTCACAGCTAACCAATTATTTAAACTCGGGACCTTCAACCTCTACCCAGCAACTGTCAGCAACAACCAGTACCAAGTTGTAGCACTAAAAGACAGCAGAGTTGAGCTTGTTAAAGTCTTGCAGATCGATGTCATCTTCGTCGTAATTTACATATTGGTGGTGTTAATTGCTTGGTCGTGGCGCCAGACTTATCTCGCGAAAGTGGCGTTGACTCGCCTCAACCAAAACCTAGAGCAAACCGTTGATAAACGCACTCACTACTTGAAGCAATCCAATCAACAGCTTCAACAAACCATTTTTCAATACCAAGAGTCACAGTTGAAGCTAAAACAGACAGAACAAGAGCTGACGCAAACCGCAAAATTAGCGGTACTCGGTGAGCTGTCAGCCAGTATTAACCACGAAATCAACCAACCGCTTGCAGCTCTCCGAACCTACAGTGAGAACAGCCTAAAACTGCTTGAAATGGAACGAACCGATTTGGTGAAAAGCAATCTTGAGAAAATGATAGGCCTAAACAACACCATTACCGACATCATCGCGCGACTTAAAGTCTTTACTCGCAAGGTCACCAAGCAGGAGCACCATGTGGCGAACCTGCACCAAGCGATCAACAACGCGACCAGTATTCTCAGTGCGCTGATGATCAAGCAAGGCATTACACTAAGACTAAGTACGGTGCCAGATAACATCAATATTGCAATTCACCCAACCGAACTCGAACAAGTGCTGGTGAATCTGATTCACAATGCCACTCAGGCACTTCAACAACAAACTATGGCTCAAAATGCTTTAGGTCACCAAGCCTTAGCCCAACAAACGAGCCCTCAAATTGGGGTGGAATGGCAACTGCATGATGACATTTGTCAGCTGATCATTTGGGATAACGGAATTGGCATGCAGGATGACAAACTAGAACAGTTATTCGACCCGTTTTTTACTACCAAACCAGAAGGCTTAGGACTGGGGCTTTCAATATCGAAACGGATTATTGAAGCGTATCACGGCACGATCAGCGCGAACCAGTTAGAGCCCTCAGGCATGGTATTCTCGCTAAATATCCCGTTATATAACGATAAGAGCTAACGCGCCGCTATTATCGCGATTAGAAAACGAATTTTACATGACCGCTAATCTCACATACTGCTAAGGACTCAACTTTTGCACTCTATGCCTAAACTCTATTTCGTCGACGATGAACCCGCCATCCGAGACTCCGTAGAACAAGCCATGCTAATTGAAGGCATCGATATCGTGTGCTTTCCCAATGCTATTGAGGCACTAAAGAAGATAAATACCGCGCAAGCCGGAATTGTCATCACCGATATTCACATGCCGGTTATGGATGGCATTCAATTAACGCAAAAGTTACTCAACCAAAACCCTCATTTTCAGGTCATCGTACTTACCGGACATGGTGACGTGCAAACAGCGGTATCCGCAATGAAAGCCGGCGCTTACGATTTTCTGGAAAAGCCATTTGTGGTCGATGCCCTACTCACTGCCGTTAAAAAAGCGGCGGATAAACTCGCACTGGTTGAAGAGAACAACCTATTGCGTAAAGAGTTGGCTATGCAAAATCAGGTTGGGCCAAAACTGATTGGTCAATCGCCATCGATGCAAAAATTACGCAGAGAATTGATCACTCTAGATACCAAAACCAACCCACTTCTATTATTTGTTGGTGATTTAGGGACGGGGAAAAGGGTCACAGCACAATACACCCATGATTTACACAGCCATCAAACTGCGGAGCTTTGCCCTGTCGCAGCGTTTAATTTGCCACGCAGTGACGAAGCGACATTTCATCAGTTTATTTTGCAACTGTTCTTAAAACATCAGGGTGGAACACTCTATATCCATGAAACAGAAGCATTAACTCAAGAGCAATGGCTGTGGTTAGCGAACCTAAAACCGACTTTACTTCGTGAAAACTCATGCAAGACAAATGCAACTTGTATCATTATCGCAACTACAGTAGTTCCTACTACAATTACAGGTGAACTGCGCCGATTTAATTTACTACCCTTGGCGCAAAGAACGGAAGATATTGGCTCTTTGTTCAAACACTTTGCTCGCGGTGCAGCAAGTCGCTATCAGCTACCGCCGCCCGTCATCACGGAAAAAGAGATTCAACGACTCATTGCAACGCATTGGACTGAGAACATTCGCCAGCTTCGCCAACATGCCGAACTCAGAGTGTTGACCCAAGTGAAGCAACCGTCACTCGACAGTGATAACAATGAGCAAAACGACGAAAGCCAACTTGATGTAAGCATTGAAGAGCAACAACAGTCTTTAAACCAACGCACCGATAGCTTTGAGCAGATTATCTTGATAGAAGCACTACACCGCCATCAAGGGCGCTTAAAAGAAGTACAACAAGAGCTGCAGGTGTCGCGAAAAACACTGTATGACAAACTAAGAAAGCACCAACTCGATAAAACGGATTTCAAGAATCGATAAGTATTAAGAAATATATATAAATTCAAAGATTTAAAGGAACAAAATCTTAACATTTATCAGAAGTAAGAATACACTCAATAGGCTTGCACTTTTATTTAGCGAACAAGGACTGTTATGAGTCAGAAAAATTTCAGCAAATTGAACGAGACCGAGCTCGAGTATGTCGATGATAAAACAGCGGCACTGCTCCTCAATACGCCTACCAGTGCGCGTATTATGTTGTGGGTGATCGTTCTGTTTTTTATTGCTGCTATTGGGTGGTCTGCTTGGGCAGAAATCGACAAGGTTACCGTTGGCCAAGGCAAAGTGATCCCTTCCTCTCAGATCCAAGTGGTCCAAAACCTAGAAGGTGGCTTGGTTAAAGAGATCTTAGTTAAAGAAGGTCAGCGCGTTCAAAAAGGCCAACAACTACTGTTAATCGATGACACACGATTCCGTTCTGACTTCCGCGAACGTGAACAACAAGTAGCGAACTTAACCGCCAGCGTATTGATGTTGTCCGCTTCATTGACTAGTGTCGTCATTAACGAAGAGTTCTCGGTAGAAGAGTGGAAAAAGAGTGTGCTGCTTGATTACGGTAAACTCGCTTTCCCACCAAAATTCTATGAACTTCAACCTAAACTGGTTAGTCGCCAAAAAGCCGAATATCGTCAAGATCTGAATAACCTAAAAAACCAGCTTTCCGTTTTTGATCAACAAGTTGAACAAAAGCAACAAGACCTTATTGAAATTAAGGCTCGTGTTCGTAACCTAAAACAGAGTTACCAATTTGCTCGCCAAGAGCTGGATATCACCAAACCTCTCGCCGATGAAGGGGTGGTACCAAGAATCGAATTACTTAAGCTACAAAGACAAGTCAACGACACTCGCCGAGAAATGACCTCGAGCGAACTCAAAATCCCTCTCCTACGCTCAGCAATCAAAGAATCTATGCTCAGCCGTATTGATGCCGCACTGAACTTCCGTTCAGAACAACAAGAAAAGCTCAATCAAGCACAAGATAAGCTCTCTGCAATGACCGAATCGGCGGTTGGCCTTGAAGACCGAGTAAACCGTACTGTGGTGGTTTCTCCGGTAACTGGCACCGTAAAAACACTTGGTATTAATACTGTCGGTGGTGTTATCCAACCGGGTATGGATATCGTTGAAATTGTACCGACCGAAGACTCTCTATTGGTCGAAGCCAAAATCGCCCCGCAAGATATCGCTTTCCTACGCCCAGAATTGACTGCGATCGTTAAATTCAGTGCCTATGACTTCACTAAATACGGTGGCCTAGAAGGCGTGTTAGAGCACATCAGTGCCGATACCACTCAAGATGAAGAGGGCAACAGCTTCTACATCGTGCGTGTACGCACCGAAAAGCACAATTTTGGACAAAACGAAGAACTACCGATCATTCCGGGTATGACCGCCTCTGTCGATATCATCACGGGTAAAAGAACCGTGCTTGAGTACATGTTGAAGCCACTGTTAAGCGCTCAAAACAATGCACTAAAAGAGTAAGGACGTTTGATGTTTGATAGCGCCTTTCAATACACAGCAAATAGACAAGAGCAGAGACTATGAAGTCTCGGATTTCGCTGTTGTTGCTGATCCTCACCTCTTTTACCTCTGTGGCGCTCAACAAGAGCGACCAACGGTGGATAGATGCGGTGACCAAAACCTACGGCGATAGAGCCGGAAAGCGAGTTGCGACGTGGCGTTCAAATATGACGTCATACGATGGATTAAGTGAAAACGAGAAACTCAGGTCGGTGAACCAGTTCTTCAACCAAATGTATTTTGTCGATGACAACATACTTTGGGGAAAGAATGACTACTGGGCGACACCACTAGAGTTTTTAGGCAGCAACGCGGGTGATTGTGAAGACTTTACTATCGCAAAATACTTCTCTTTGCTTGAGCTTGGCGTCCCAGATAAGAAATTACGATTAGTGTACGTAAAAGCACTTGAGCTAAACCAGTTCCACATGGTGTTGGCCTACTACTCCACACCGAGTGCAGAACCATTAATTTTGGACAACTTAAACCCTGAAATTAAACGCGGCTCCAAACGCCCGGATCTACGACCAATTTACAGTTTCAACGGTAAGAACCTTTGGCTGATCAAGTCGGCAGCCGGCAGCGGTAAGTTAGCAGGGAAATCTTCAAGATTGAGCTTATGGAACGACTTACGTTCCCGTGAGCGCTCTCTAAAATTAAACAAACCCATTATCAATTACGATGAGTAGGTACAATGACTTTATATAAACAGCTTGTGGTCGGGATGGTTGCGGTGTTCATACTGCTGATGACGTCAGTTTTTATGATCGAATTCAATACTACCCGTGGATACTTAGAGGAGCAGCAACGCTCTGAGGTAAGTAATACCATTAATACTGTTGGACTGGCTCTCGCCCCTTATCTAGAAGAAAAGGACAAGGTGGCAGTAGAGTCTGTTATCAACGCCCTGTTTGATGGCAGTTCTTACTCCGTCGTTCGATTGATATTTCTCGACAGCGGTGAAGACATTCTCCGCTCATACCCTGTAAAGCCAACCGGTGTACCAGAGTGGTTTACCAACCTAAACCTGTTCGAGCCTGTTCATGACCGCCGTGTGATCACCAGTGGCTGGATGCAATTGGCAGAAGTCGAGATCGTAAGTCACCCTGGCCCTGCCTACGATCAACTTTGGCATGCATTCATTCGCTTACTGAGTATCTTTGGCACGATCTTCTTGCTAGGTTTGGTGTCTATCTCTTGGATCCTTAAGCGCGCATTGCGCCCTCTTTCTTTGATCATTACAAAGATGGATCAGATCGCCAAGAATCAGTTTGGCGAACCACTGGCTCGTCCGAAGACAAAAGATCTAACTTTAGTTGTCGATGGTATCAACCACATGTCGACTCAAGTTGAACTGGCATTTAAGAACCAAGCGAAAGAAGCTCAAAAATTACGTGAAAGAGCGTATATCGACCCAGTATCTCAGCTAGGTAACCGTGCTTACTATATGTCTCAGTTAACTCAGTGGTTAGAAGAGTCCAGCTTAGGTGGTTTAGCGGTGCTTAAAGCCGAGTTTATTAGTGAAGAATACGATGAAAAAGGCTATCAAGAGGGTGATGCCTTGGTTCACCAGCTAGCTGAGCAGCTGCAGGCTTCAATTTCATCACCAGACATCACTATTGCCCGCATTTCTAGTGACGAGTTCGGCTTCATTATGCCAAACATTGATGAGAGCGAACTTAAACTTGTAGCAAGCAGCATCGTAAACTGTATACAAAGCCTAGGTTCAGACCCAACAGGCACTGCAAATCCACATATTGCTCTTGGTGTGACCTACAGCAACAAGCGCAAGACCAGTACTGAAATCATGTCGCTGGTGGATAACGCTCTTTCAAGTGCTAAGGCAAACCGAGAGCTTTCTTACGGCTACGTAACTGCAGACGATCACGGCGCTGTTATGGGCAAACAACAATGGCGCATGTTGGTCGAAGAAGCGATCATCAACGACCTCATTACCTTCCGTCTTCAAGCTGCAAACAATGCCTTTGGCAAAACCTATCACCAAGAGGTGTTCTCTGCGATTGAAAAAGATGGCGTACGTTACGGTGCCAACCAGTACTTATACGCACTAGAACAGCTTGAAATGAGCCACATTCTCGACCAATACGTTATCGAGAAGATGATTGAAAAGCTGAATGCAAAAGAAGTAACGAGCCCTGTTGCTATCAACATCTCACCAAGCAGTATTTCTCAACCAAGCTTCATTCGCTGGATTGGAAAAACACTTGAACAAAACGCTTCAATCGCTCACCTATTGCACTTTGAGATTCCTGAAAACTGTTTCATCAACGTTCCGCACTACACGGCTCTCTTGTGTAACACCATTCGCAATGCTGAAGCGGTGTTTGGTGTCGACAACTACGGACGTAACTTCCAATCACTGGATTACATCAACGAATACCGTCCAAGCTATGTGAAGCTAGACTACCTATTCACACATAACCTTGATGATGAAAAACAAAAGTTCACCTTAACGTCGATCTCTAGAACCGCTCACAACCTAGGCATAACGACCATCGCGTCTCGAATAGAAACTCAGACTCAGCTAGATATCCTGTCTGATAACTACGTAGAAGTGTTCCAAGGCTTCATTGTTGATAAATAGTTGTAAGGGTTAATATCACATGCAAGATCCACTATTGAACTCACTGATCTACGTTAGCCGATATTACGGCTTAGCTAACTCGCCCGAGGCGTTGATCAATGGGCTACCACTATCAGATGGAAAGCTAAGCCCTTTCTTATTCCCTCGTTCTGCGGAGCGAGCGGGATTAGTGGCGAAAGAAAACCGTTCCGACTTAGAAAAGATCCCCCACCTGATTCTGCCTGCAGTTCTACTGCTTAAACAAGGCGAGGCGTGCGTTCTCAACAGTATCGATTTAGAGAAACAAGAAGCGGAAATCATTACCGCAGAAAGCGGAATGGTGCCAATTATCATTCCTGTCGAAGAGCTGAAAGAACAATTCATCGGCCGCTACTTCTTGGTAAAGAAACAGTTCCGTTATGATGAACGTTCACCAGAAGTTCTAAAAACACGCAAAGGTCACTGGTTTTGGAGCACTATTTGGGAATCTAAAAACATCTATCGAGACGTATTGATTGCGTCTATTCTGATCAACATTTTCGCCATTGCAGCGCCAATGTTCACACGCTTGGTGTACGACAAAGTCGTGCCAAACCTCGCCTTCGAAACCTTGTGGGTGCTGGCAAGTGGTATCTTTGTCGTGTTCCTATTCGATTTGCTGCTCAAATTGATGCGAAGCTACTTCATTGATGTTGCCGGTAAGAAATCCGATATCCTGATTTCATCCAAACTGTTCAGCAAAGTGCTGGGTATTCGCATGGAAGCCAAGCCTGCTTCTGTCGGTGCTTTCGCTAAAAATTTGCAAGAGTTCGAATCCATTCGAGAGTTCTTTACCTCCGCAACCATTGGCTCGCTAATTGACCTGCCCTTCGCGCTGATGTTTTTGGCGCTCATTTGGTTAATGGCCGGAAACCTTGTGTTTGTTCCCGTAGTTGGCGTCGTTATTCTGATCATCTACGCACTGTTAATTCAAGGGCCATTGCGTCGAACCATTGAAGAAGGTTCGCGTCTTGCTTCGCAGAAATACGCAAACTTAATCGAGAGTTTGGCGGGTCTAGAAACCGTTAAGCTATTCAGTGCGCAAAGCCAATTCCAATTCCGTTGGGAAGAAGCCGTTGCTCACATGGCGAATTGGAATATCAAAAGTCGACGTATTACCGATAGCATCCAAAATACTGCAGGCTTTGTTCAGCAAAGTACCAACGTGGGTATGATCATCTTTGGTGTGTATCTGATTGCGGAAGGTGAACTGACTATGGGTGGCTTAATTGCTGCGACCATGCTGAGCGGCCGAGCGATTGGTCCTCTTGTTCAGCTGTCGCTGCTTTCGACTCGTTACAACCAAGCGAAGTCATCAATGACTCTGATTGAGCAAGTAATGTCGATGCCCGATGAACAGGAAGAAGGTAAACGCTACATCCACCGTCCGATTATTCAAGGGCATATCTCGTTAGATAAGGTAACATTCCACTATCCGGATTCACCGGTCGCTTCTATCAGAGATTTAACCCTACATATTAAACCTGGTGAAAAAGTGGCGATCATAGGACGCATCGGTTCAGGTAAAACCACACTAGAACGTCTGATTATGGGCCTGTACAAGCCCACAGAGGGCCATGTGCGCATTGATGACACCGATATGGAGCAACTGCATCATGTCGACGTACGACGCAATATAGGCTGTGTGCCGCAAGACAGTAACTTGTTCTACGGTTCAGTAAGAGACAACATCACTTTAGGTCGCCCTTTGGTGGATGATCGTGACGTGATGGATGCAGCAAACCGTGCAGGCGTAACCGCGTTTACTCAGCAAGACCCTGCAGGCTTAGAGCGTCAAGTAGGTGAAGGTGGTGCTTTACTTTCTGGTGGTCAACGTCAGTCGATTGCCATTGCCAGAGCCTTCTTAGGCCGCCCACCAGTGCTGTTGATGGATGAACCAACCAGTGCCATGGATAATCGTTCAGAGATGCACATCAAGCACCAGCTTAACCAGTTGCTTCCGAGCGAGACGTTAATTCTGATTACGCACAAAACATCGATGCTAGATATTGTCGACCGAGTGATCGTAATGGAGAAAGGCTGCATCATTGCCGACGGTCCAAAGGCGCAAGTTCT
The DNA here is from genome assembly GCF_024347515.1 of Vibrio gigantis. Classification (NCBI taxonomy): domain Bacteria; kingdom Pseudomonadati; phylum Pseudomonadota; class Gammaproteobacteria; order Vibrionales; family Vibrionaceae; genus Vibrio; species Vibrio gigantis. Next base: position 1,332,199 of record NZ_AP025493.1, on the reverse strand, counting down.
GTCAGATCTCAAACAAGGTAAAGTAAGAGCGGTTAGCTAACTCAAACAGCCTATATTATGGAAACCCCAAAAGGGGGAGCATAAGCTCCCCCTTTTTTATTCCCTTAAAACGCGACAAAAGAGGAACAAAGTAACCGAACATTTTCTTATTTTCTCGAAGTTAAGTTGAGTAAAATACCAAGCTATCCATTAACAAAGGGCTCTTAGTGTCTAATCTCAACTTGCTTAGGTATTATCAGCGACTCGCACCCATTGGTGTCGGCAGCGAAATGAAAACCACAGTACAGGAAGTGGCTGATTTACTGTGTACTTCTCCTCGACATGCCCGCAACCTTTTATCGCAAATGCAAGAGCTAACGTGGTTAACCTGGCAACCTAAAGCCGGTCGAAACCAACGCTCGGCGCTACTGTTGAACATTGAACTCAACGCACTCAAAGAGAGCCTTGCTCTCGAGCGAATCCAACAAGGTAAGTATGAGAAAGCTTTGGCTATTCTTGATGAAGACGAAGCAGCGTTTGGCCGCTTACTGAAAACCACCTCAGGGGCTTCTGTGCAGGAAGGTCGAGTGAACATTCAACTCACATACAAACGGATGTTCGAGCGCATTGTTCCACACCAATTACACCGTTGCAGCGAGCGCTTCTTCTTGCGCCAGGTGTATTGCTGTTTAGTATCCAGTCATGACAATGGCGTTATCAAACCTGAACTTGCTCACCACTGGCGTTATGATGAAGCTAGCTATCAATGGACGTTCCACCTTCGTCCCGGACTTACATTTCACAACGACGAACCAATCGACGCTGATACAATTGTGAGCCTCTTTACTAAACTCAGTGCCCTTCCCTATTATCAAAAAGAGCTCGCACACGTTACAGATATCTGCGCACCACATCCATTGAAAGTTGTGTTTACATTAAGCAAACCAGATCAAGGATTTGCAGGGCTTGTCTCTGGTGTCAAATACGGTATTCAGCCAGCAAGCCAAGTGAATGTTGCAAACAACAACTCTGTGATTGGGAGTGGCCCATTCTCAGTGGTAGAGCACGATAAAAATAAACTCAAGTTACAAGCGTTCGATGGCTACTATTCGTGTCGCGTTTTGGTCGATTTAGTCACCATTTGGATCGTCAACGATGAGAAAATGGAGAACCCATCGCTATCCAGTAATGCACCGATCCAAGTATCTGAAACGACAAGCGGTATTGAAGTCTCAATACAAGCACCCAATGCTTCTCACGCAAGTCAACACAGTCGAACTGAAGACGGTTGCTTGTTCGCGTTATTCAACCACCATGCAAAGCATCCGCTAACACGCGTTCAGCGCTGTTACATTACGGAATTGATTCAACCGCAGCGATTACTCGAAGTATTCCAGAAAAAGAAGGTTCATTACGGCAGTGTCGTAGCCAACAACTTATTGCCTGTTTGGAACCCCGTTTTACTCCCTTTTGGTGAATTCAGCGCGCTACCAAAAACCATTACCATTGCTGGATACAACTACACGGCACTGCGTCGATGTGCTCGGGCTATTTCTTCAGTACTTGCCGAACACAATTGTGTGGTTGAAATGGTGATGTATTCCTATCGAGAGTTGAGTGAGAAAGCGAACAACGGCACACTCAATGAGACGCTGATCTTAACGAATATCAATTTAGACGATAACCGTCATGCTTCAGCATTTTCTAATTTCTACTGTAACAACGTGCTGTACCACACTTTAGGGGAAACCAATGCGAATTGGCTTGATCAGCAATTGGAAAACCTACGAGCGTGCACCCCGCTTGAAGATTACCTAACGGCGTTAGAGCCGATAGCTTCAACGTTAGTCAGTGAGTACTGGATTGCCCCGATGTTCCATCACACGCAAACACTACGCTTTCAAGGTGTCTTAGAAGATGTAGCACTCACCAACTGGGGATGGCCAGATATTCGTTCCGTTTGGTCTTCTGATTAAAGAGGGGGTGTGATGAGGAACTTTTTGATAGCGGCGCCGTAAACAGGCGCCACTTATAATGAAATGTCTTCTTGTTCCATCTTGAACGAGCATTGAATCTCGTATTGGTTGAATGAGAAAACACTTCCCCCGTGGGTTCGCTTAGTTGTGACAGTTTCATCACCAAATTGAATCGTCACTCGGGTATACACTTTTTCATGTACCTCAACAGTGCATTCAGCAAGATTGGTTTCAAATTCTGCTTCTAGTGTATCTAGCTGGGACTTAGTATTTTCAATCGCTTGATTGTTCTTTTCTCTCTGTTGCTCTATTTCCAAGGCTTGCTCTTCGCTTCTCTCGGCTTTTGGTCGCTTCTTAAATTCGAGTTCTTGGCGAATCACATCCATGGTTTGCTCTTGAGCATGTTTATAGGTTTCTTTCAGCTCGGATATTTTTTGTCGGAAGCCATCGAAGCGCGCAAAACCATGTACCTTGGTTGCGGTGTCTCCCTCTACACCTAAGAAGACACATTCGACCTTTCCACCAACTTTGGCTTCGCCACCACTGAGAGTGCCGTGCTTCTTGAGTGAGTCCATCACAATAAGGTTGTTACCACAGCGAATTTCGTTACTCATGCTGTGCACGCCAAGGCGAATATCGCCCGCCGTCTGTAATTCGGCGTTTTGAGCATAGCTTGCCGTAATAGAACCTTTGCTAAATACCTTACAGCTTTTCGCTTCGCCCTCTTTGGTCGTGTGACCGATAATGCCTTTCGCGACTTTTATATCCCCTTGCGCTTGAACTTCTGCCGATTCGATAAAACCACCAACCGTTACACTTCCGGTCGCCTTGACGATCATTCCCGATTCGATGTTTCCAGAGACAAATACGTTACCTTTAAATTTAACGTGTCCAGTTGAGACATCGACGTTACTAACACACAAGGCGTCATCCACTTCGATGGTTCGATCTTTAATGATGGGTAATCCAGGGTATGAGGCGAGTAGTAAGTTTGGGTCATCAGGGGAAATGTAGGTGCCCTTTCCCGGCTTGATTAAACTGTCTTGTCCTGGGAGTGGTGGGATAATTCGACCTTGGACGGTAAAACCAGCGATACCTTTGGTTGCGGGAGTACGTTTCATTAAGTGGTCATTTTGGCCAACGGTAATGGTTTGCCCTAAGTCTCGCATATCGATCTTGCCTTCGTCTTTACTGCGAGGCTTCAAGACTTGGCGAGTAATGTCTTCAACCAAGGCGGCAAACTTAGCGTCTTTACCTTTTACTGGTTGTGTCCCCTTAGCAACAGGCTGAATAAACTTTTCGCCGGGCTTAAGTTTGCTACTCATCATCAGAACTTTTCTGAGCGCTAACTTATTAATTCCTTTTGTTATATGAGCTTGGGATAAACAATGGATGATGTCGCTGCCGCGCAGTGGACGTCCATTATATGGCCCAGTGACAACAAGACTCGCGAGCATCTCATCATCCGACAATTCGACCGTAACACTGGCATTTCGAACTTCGGCAATCAAGATTCCTTCATAAGCTTCACCTTTACCTTCTTTAGCAAGAGTGATGAAACGCAAAACCTCTTCTTCGAAAATAAAATAGTTTGATGCATTCAAAGCTTCCAAGGTCGGTGGCAGTGTCTTGTTATCAAAGCTTGCGTCGACCACAAACCCAGTTGGCAGACATGCCATCACTTGCTGCTTGTCTTCCGACAGTGTAACGATGTTATCCCACATTCGAATTGAGTATCCCTAATGACTCAGTTGTTATTCAGTCTATATAATTCGTTCTGCGCTTAGAATCACATTATTGGAATAATCAGCGTCACATCACTTACTTTTGATCCTGCAAACATGACTCATAAATAAGACTTAACTATTTTATGATCCGCTTCACCTTTACAAATATAAAGGTGAACTGTTTCAGCATTTCCCACGCGAGTGAACGTTGATTCTATGTGATATCAAAATGACAGTAACGAATAAGTTTAGAAGATTAGGGGCTGTGTTTAAGCTAGCGAAGGAAAAATTGGACTTCGATATGGAGTTTCAGTTTACAGTGTAAATCGAATATTCCAATTTACACTGTAAACTGAAACTCCAAAAACGGGTGGGAAACCAAACTACCTATTTACAGTGTAAATTTGATAATAGGAAATCGACATCTTGTCGGAACTGAACCTCAGCTTGTTTTCGACCAACGAGATTAAACTGTTCGACACAGGCAACCCACTCTTTCTGCTGGACCACCTTTGCGATAAGTAAGTCAGAAATACTGGCTTCTCGAGCATTACTGTGCAAAATCAAATTCAATACACTGAAGCTAATCGCATCATAACTGTTGCCGCCATTCACATAACTTCTGACTAACTGAATTTCAAACTCGCTAACGGCTTGTAGACTGTTTGGCAGCAGTACGCGCACCATATCGGTTTCAAGGGAAGCCAAAGAACCAGAAACAAGAAAACAGAAACTATGCTCGAAATGATTTTGAATTTGTTTCAGCCAGCTTTGAGAGGATGAGTTAAGCGCCTTAACCATAAGAACCGAGTGACAGCCACTCGCCTGATCTCGCTGGTGGCCGATATGCACAGCTTCGAATTCACTACCATTCCAAAAAGAAATCAATTCGCTGGTCGCGCCAAAGCTTGTCGCCAAATAATCTGCTTGCTCTGTTTGTACAGCTTCCTCAGACAACCGCTCTAACATCCAACGGCCAATACCCAAACCTTGACGGCGTATCGAGACAGCAATGCGCATCACTCGTAGACAACGGCTAGTTGCCGCTTCAACAGAACCGAGCTGGTTAGCTAAAAGGACAGGAGCTAGGTGACCTTGTGGACGACGTTTTCCAACTTGAACTTGTGCAATCAGCTCTTTATCTAAACCGCCCTCCTCTGTCACCAACATACAACCAAGACATTCGTCTTGCTGCCAAGCGGCAAACAAATGAATAGCCGAGTTATTAAGGAACTGCATTAAGTCATTTGGAGACGTCTGATAATGAGCATCGACTAAAAGAGAAAAACATTGTTGGAGTTTTTGAGGATTAACCAAACAGTCTGCTTTTGACAACTCAACCAAGCTAAGTAGGTTGAGTGCACCATCAGGAAGTTCTTCCAACTCATCAACCGCTGATGCGCTCGGAGACACATCATCACCAAGAAGGAAACAATCAAACAGCCAGCACTCGAGTGGGTCGTTGTTATTCCAACGGATAGGTTGTTCAAGCTTGTAGCCCTTCCATCCAGGGCGATGTTCAGAAAGCCAAGCTTCAAATTTGATTCCAAATCCTCGTCCACTGCCTTCATAACCATGAACTGTGGTTGAAAAAACCATGCGGTGATAGCTACCAGCCATAGATTTAAGCATTGGGATTGGAATGGCAGCGGCTTCATCAACCAACAACAGATCACAATCAGGCTTAGATTTAAGTAATTCATCTGGCGCGACAAATCTTAAACTTCCACCTTGAGAACCAATGTAAGTCGCGTTAATTACTTCACACGTATCGAGTCGCTGTAACGCATGACTAAACACGGGCTCAATTGCTTTGACAGAGGGAGCGGTAACTATAATATTTAAGCCCTGTCGCTCAGCCAAAAGCTGCGCTGCTGCAATACCCAAAGTTGAGCTTTTACCTCGGCCTCTGTCTGCAGTTAAAATCAGTGGGCGTTTTCGATGTCCCGTGACGACTTTCTTAACTAACTCAACCGCTGTTTTTTGCTGTTCAAATCGGTCAGTCGAGCTGTCGTGATTAAGTTTTTGAGGAAGCGAATTAACCGCTTCAACCACACTCACCTGTTCGTCACTTTGCGAAATAGAAAGCAGTTTATCAAAATGTAGCTTTAACCAACGTTGACCAAAGCTCTCGCTATTTTTAGAGTCATCAACTTTTGGCAGCAACACCAACAACAGCCCGCCACCGACTAACGACCCCAGCGCAGCACTAAAACTGTTTGCATCAAACTGTTCTCTAAAATCACAAACAAGAAGTTGGCATTCACGACCAAGAAGTTGTTGGCCCTTTTTTACAGGCGCGTAAATCGCCCCTTCAAACGAAGTACCGCCAATCTGGAAAACGGTTTGAGAATCTGCATCTTGAAGGAAAGTTGTAACAGCGGAGTTTTGCCAATCGAAATCGCCATCAAAGACAACACCATAACGGTGGTCGTTATGCTGAGCGATATTAGAAAGTGTGTGTAGAAAAGTGTTGGTTGGGTTTGTCATAGTTAGTGTCCAGATTCGTCTAAACACAGTTTATCACAGCCAAATAAAAAGCCGCATAAAGCGGCTTTAGAGTAGTAATGAAAAACTGTCGACTTAGTCGAGCTTCGATTGAACGAAGGCTAGAATTTCTTCCATCGTCGCATCATCAACTTTCTTAAGATTCAACGCTAAATTTGAACCTTTGCGGCTGTATGAAGCGCGGCCTTTAATTAGCTCAACTTTTGGAGACGCTTTCTTCGCTGGTGCAGGTGCCAGTTCAAGAATCCAACCTTCTAAGGTTTCGGTAACGTCTTTGGTCAAGCGAGTTACGCCTTGAGCTTCACTACGCTGCCATACAAAACCTTCTGAAGCATCACACTTAGTCAGTAGTGTTTGTTGCTGTTCGCTCGTTAGGCCACCAAATTGTTTGTGTAGTTTAACAATCGTTGGACGACCAAGGTCACTCACATTTGGGTAAGCTTGTAGTAATTCAAGTGGCAAAGCCGCCGCTTTTAATGCGCCACTCACCAAAGCTTCACTGCACTGGAACATTTTCGCGAGTGCTTTTTGATCTTCAGCTTCGCCTTTATCCAGCTTCGCTTGCATCTCTTTGCCCTTCTCATACAGAGAAAGTGGTTTGTGAGCGTTTGCAACATCAGATAAGAACTTAGCGTGTTCGCCGTTAATGTTTTCGGCAACGTAGATAAGGAACTCTTTGTCGGCCAAAATACATGACATGCGACGACGGCTACCATCGAGAACTTCAATCTTGCCGTCTTTGTTCTTACGACCAACCGCTGGGTATTGCTGGCCGCGTTCTTTTAACGTAGTCAGTACGTCTGAAAGCGCGTGTTCATTTAAGAAAGATTGCTCACGTGCATTCTCTTCAAAAACAACCGTTCGAGTCGCCACTTCAGAAGCAGGAATTCGAACCAATTCAAATGAAACCAATTCTTCGCCCGCAACTGAAAGTTCAATCACTTGAGCCTGTTCTTTAGCAGCAGTTTGCGCCTCTTGAGGCGTTGCTACACGACGTTTGTTTGCTTTACCAAATAGCTTTGCATTTAAGTCAGATGTTTTAATTGCCATTGTTGTTATCCCTGATTAAGTGAAGGCCAGTTGCTGTGTAATACACGCTCTAATTCTAGAGCACTTTTTTGTACTGCGTCTTGAGCGACAGCCAGAGTTTTCTTACCACCTTCGAAGTCGCTAACCGTGAGATCGAAAACCGTGCTGTAGGTATCGGCGCAGGTTTCAAAAGCACGGCTTCTTGGAATCGTCGCCATCATAACTTGGTCATTCAGCAGGTAGTTCATTTCAGTGAGAACCGAAACCTGCTTCTTGTTGTCATCTTCGAACATGGTTGGCATAAGGCGAACAAACTCAAGCCCTTTCCAATCGTCCGGGAACATCTCGTACACCGTTGGTAAGTGCTGGAAGAAGTTAACCGTTGAAGCCCAGTCCAAACGCTTTGCAGCACATGGAATCAGAAGAGCGTTCGACGCGTACATTGCGTTCCACACTAGTGGATCTACGTGTGGGCCGGTATCAATCATAATCACATCAAAATCATCGGCGATTTTGTCGATAAGCTTCTCTTTAAGAAGACGAACGATATCAAGTGACTGATCTTGAGACAGGCTTTGCCACGCTTCCGCGTTAAACATCGCATCTTCTGGGAATGCAGAGATTGTCTTCAGATTTGGATACTGAGTTGGCAAGAGTACATTTTTTCGAAGAAACTCTAGGTCAACGTCCTGCCCTTCGGGCACGTTGTCCAACATGATATCAACGGCAGAATAAATACTGTCGTGCTCTGCACCACTGATTTGTGGGTTTAAGAACAGACGTAATGAACCTTGTGGATCCAAGTCAATCAGACAAATTCGGTAGCGCTTATCTAAATTTAGAGACAAACAAGCCGCTAGGTGAACCGCGGTCATTGATTTACCGGTACCGCCCTTCTGGTTTTGTACGTTGATAATCCAAGGCTTGTTGTCTGCATGCTGTTTGCGTTGGTGGAACTTTGGCACTTCCGCCGCGTCCATCAGCATGTGAGCTTCAGTCAATGAAATCGAGTAATGATTGGCGTTGTTCTTTGTGAACTGGTGACCATCCGCTTCAAGCTTGGTAATCGCCTCATCCAATTTTCGACGAGTTAAGCCAGAACGAGTCTCCATCATAGCTTTAGACATTGGAGGGAAATGTTCATCACTTCGCTCTTCCAGAATAATCTCAATTCGGTCAGCCTGAACTTGTTGAGTTTGTTCGGCCAGCTGATAGAGCTTATCAATCGTTTGTTCTCTTTTCATTGCCAGTTTCCGTAATGATTAACTAAGTACAAATTGTACAGCGATTAACAACAAACACAACAAAAACATGAACATACATTTATGAGTAAAATCACATAAAATAGACTGTATTTTTACAGTTTGATGAAACAATGGCTAAGACAAACACAAAAAATGACCGTTTTTGTTATGTATAACCATGCTATTTCTGGATTACATTTAAAATGTTACAGCATCACTTATTTACAATGTAAATGCACTTTCATCAAAAAACCTTCGGAACGATTGAAATACAAGCATAGATTACGGTTCGTGTGATTTGCATTCGAAATTGTGAGCTTTTCAACCGAGAAGTAGTCAAAACCCCAAAATAGCATCGCAAATACGAAACCACGACGAGGTGAAGCATCACTAGTTAAAAGAGAGTTGAACCTAACACGGAAGAATGATCATGGAATACATCACGCGTAAGAGAATTGATAAGGCTCTATTATGAAGCATGATCAAGGTGTAAACTCATCAATATTGATCCGCACGAGTGACTGTTCGAAATGATCAACTTCCGGAAAAATGATCAAGTAAATATAGTTCCGGAAGCATATAATTTAGGAGCTAAGTTACGGACAAATGCTTTTGCAATGGGGATTCAAGGCCTATAAGGCCCCATTACTTGGAAATTCAATCTGCACAGACTCAGAATACAGAAACATGACAATTTCGTGATCATGCTTCCTAGATAATGCGCGCCCGCTTTAATGACATCCAAGCCAGCCGTTAACACTAGCTTCAGAACAAATTTTGCACGTAATAGGGTAGGAACGTTAGAAAAGCGCACTTACTTGATCATTGTTCCGATAGATAAGCGATTAAAACTATCCACATTGACGAGTTAGAAGTGACTCAACAAACCATGTTCAATTATGGACTGTGGATAAGCTGTACAAGTATAATGATCATGCTTTCGAACCAATAATGATCATGCTTACAATAGCTTAATGATCATCGTTCTGACGCCCTGTGATCATGCTTTCTTCTGTTTAATGATCATACTTTCGGACTCTTTATGATCATGCTTTCCAAACGACTTTTTTTTTATGCTTTAAATTCAGCATCTTAAACGCAAACCCACGTTCAGATCATTAGATCACTTAATCATTTAAGATCATATTAATCAAAAAGATCAGTTATTTAAAAGCCAATAAATTCTCTTTATTTATGATCATTCTTTCTTTATCATTCAGGAACTATAGTGAAATTACGGTTAGTGTGATACGGATCAAAAATGAAACCAGAAGAGAAATTGTTAATTAAGGCACGAAGCCACAAAGATGGTCATTTATTTGAGGTATCTGAAACAGCCGTTGAATGGATAGAACAATATCAACACTTCAAAGGTGTCACCAAAAGCATAGTTGAGCTTCTTAACCTAATTTCACTTCGTGGATTTAGCAGCAAAGACGGATATGTTTCAACCACCGAGATTATCGAATCAACCGATGGCCAAGTCACTCGTGCGGCCTTACAGCAAAGGCTAAGAGCCGCTGTAAATATTGGATTGTTCAAACAAATCCCCGTTCGCTTTGAAGAAGGCCTTGCTGGTAAAACCATGTTGCATCGCTTTGTGAACCCAAACCAATTGATATCGGTACTGGGTGCCACCAGCTTGGTGACAGAAAGCGTGAAGCAAAATGAAAAGCAAAAGCGCTCTAAAGCCCTAGCTCAAACTAAAGTAAACAAACGCTTACTCAATGAGCATGGACTTAATACTCCCCCGACGATGAAAGATGAAGCGGATCAATTCATTGTTTCGCCAACCAATTGGGCGGGGATTATTGATCAAGCGTTAGCGCCACCAAGAACTCGCAAGAGCTATCAAAAATCCATGGTATCGATCTCTGGCACTCGAGCTGTGATCGAGACACGATCTTCTAAAAATATCATGACAGTTGACGATCTGATGACGCTATTCGCGTTATTCACACTCACGGTTCAATATCATGATCATCACCAAGATGATTACCATCTGGATGCGAAGCACACACCAAACAAAACACCACTCTACATCACTGATATTTTGTCTTTACGCGGCAAGAAAGACAGTGGTCCAGCACGTGATTCGATCCGCGACAGTATTGATCGTATCGAGTTTACGGATTTCCAACTGCATGAGCTTACTGGCCGCTGGCTTAGTGAGAACATGCCAGAGGGCTTTAAGAGTGATCGTTTCCGATTCTTAGCTAGAACCATTACCGCATCGGAAGAGGCCCCTACAGAGGGCTCTGACGGCGAAATTCGCATTAAACCAAACCTATACATCCTGGTTTGGGAACCTTCGTTCTACGAAGAGCTACTGACACGTGATTATTTCTTCCTATTTCCGCCAGAAATTCTGAAACAACATACCTTGGTCTTCCAAATGTATTCGTACTTTAGAAGCCGTATGGCACGCCGTCATTCAGATTGCATGCTGTTAAGTGAACTTAATCAGAAGTTGGCTCGCAACATCGATTGGCGTCGATTCTCAATGGATCTGATCCGTGAATTGAGAAAGCTCGGCGAAGCTGGGGATCAAGAAGATACCTTCCTGGTTAACCTGTGGGGTTACCATTTGACGATCACAGCTTTGATCGAGAAAGGGAAAACTACAGACTATCAAGTTGATATTAAATGTAACGTGGAAGAAGTATTGCGTTACTCGAGAGCCCGTACCACCAACGCCGGCAAACGTAATATGGCACCAACTCTGCCGAACCCACTTCGTAACGAAATGGTATCGAAGCAAAAGCTGGAAGAGCTGTCCGAGATTATCGATGGTGAGTTTGAGCCCATTCAGCGCAAAGCACCGTCGCCAAGAGGTAAATTGGGACGTCGAGTTAAGCAGCGCAAACACTCTGTTGAGATCAATGCTGACGAGATCATGATTACTCTCTCCAAATATACCTCTGCAGAGGCGCTAGAACGCAGTATAACGGCTTTATCCGCTATGACAGGGCACTCACATGCTTCAATCAAAGAAGAGTGTTCAGAGCTCATTGAGAAGCTTGATTGGTTGAGAGTAGGGGAGGACGTTATCCCATACGAAACACTGAGTCGCTTGATTGAGCTTTATAACGACCGTGATAGCACCAGCAATCGCCACCTGTCCATTGAACGTTTGATATCTGGTTTAGCTGTGCGTCGTAAAGTGTGTAAACAAGTTCACGAAGGTCATCTAGACGAAAATGTGTTCCTTGCGCTCGACGAAATGGCGATTGGCCACTAGTCATTATCCTGTCGCGATGAGCCTGTATTTACCATCGCTGAATGGATAGTTTGAACACATTAGGTGCTGATTAAAATCGCACCTAACGCTGACAAAGTGATGACAATGTAGCGCATCCAGTTGATTAGTATTTGTCCCGAATAGACAACCTTTGTCCTTTCTTATGATTAATAGATTGGCTCATATTTTGTTACATCATACTGAATAGATTTTTGCGAGTTCCTAAGGGACTCGCTTTTTTTTGCCTGAAATTTGCCTGGTCATTACAATTCAATAGTTTACAGGATTAAATCCCGAAGCATGATCAAGGCTAGATCGTGCTTCTATGGATCAAACTTTGATGAGACTCTGGTTTTAATTTTTGATCGAGAAGGCGTGGATCAGTGGATCAGGCGTTGAATACTACCTTGATCATCGTTTCGGGGATGGGTAGCCATAAAGCGCACATGCGATTCGATCAATTTTTCAGACTCTGCTTTCCAACGTAGTTCTTTCTGTTGGTTCGTAAACTCCAAAGCTAATACACACAAGTGTTGTAGTCGCTGTGTGCACCACTCTTGTAATCCTAGTTCTGATTTTGGATCACATGACACGGCTTGCAGCTTGCTATAGGCAAACATCAGGTATTGGTAAGCTTTTTCTTGATGGCTTGAGTTACTGGCCTCCTGCGAAGCTAGCCTCGGATTCGATGAATCCGAGAGGTGGCGATAGAAAGTAAAGATTCTCAGGCATCCGTCTAGCCAACATGCGATGCCTTTGCTCTGCTCATCCGTGATCAACGGCCCCCAGAGTGCATCTGGAGGCGTTAAGATCAAAGGTTCTAACCGGTCCACTTGATCATGCTTTCGGTTTTTGTACCAATCTCCGATCCGCTCTAACCAAATGTCTAGTTCATTCATGCAACGTTATCCCACTGTTTTACAAAGTGATTATCAGAAATTTGTTTGATTTCATGCTGTATTTCACAGCTTTGCTCTCGAATTCGATCTGCGTTTATTGAATAGTTTGGCTCATTTTTGACGAGTTCGCCAAATGGCAGATCGGGATCGGGAACGGCAGAGATCAACAGCTTAGTGTACGGATGTTGTGGGTTGGTTAAGATCGACTGTGTTGATCCCCATTCGACGATCTGCCCTTTGTACATTACCGCCGTCTCTTCTGCGATGTAATGTGCCGTAGCAAGATCGTGAGTTATGTACAAAAAGCCAATCCCTAACTCTTTCTTCATTTTTTGCATCAGGTTTAACACGCCAAGTCGAATCGAAACATCCAGCATCGAGGTTGGTTCATCAGCAAGAATAACCTCAGCACCAACGGCCAGTGCTCTGGCTAGGTTAACCCTCTGCCTTTGGCCGCCACTGAGCTCGTGCGGGTATTTGGTAAGAGTTTCGATGGGTAACTCCACCAGCGTTAATAACTCGTTGAGGCGCTCTTTGAGAGCCCGATTATTGTCAACTTGCTTATGAATCTTAAGTGGGCGCGTTAAATGGTGCTCAATGGTGTGAGTTGGATTGAGTGAACCGAAGGGATCTTGAAACACCATCTGCACACGGCTTCGATAGTCCAAGATATCTTTACGACTTTTAAGTGTAGAAATGTCTCTGCCTTTGAACAGTATCTCTCCCTCTGTCGCAGGGTAAACCTTGGTCATCAATCGTGCGCAGGTGCTTTTCCCGCAGCCTGATTCACCAACCAGTGCCAGTGTTTTACCCGCATGTAAGTCAAAACTCACCCCATGCAGTGCTCTAAAGATCTCTTCTTTACCAAATCCACCACCAACAGTGAATTCTTTAACGAGGTTTTTTACTTGGAAAATTGGTTGTGACATAGAGTTCTCCTAGCACGCCGTCGCGTGAGCATGTTCATGAATATTAGGGAAAGAACTCCATAGCTTTTGAGTGTAGGAGTGTTGTGGGTTGTTGCGAATCTCATGGGCTTTGTTGATCTCGACAATCTGGCCGTGGCGCATGATGGCAATGCGATCACACAATTGGCTCATTAGGGCGAGGTCGTGGGTTATGAACAATATTGAGAAACCAAACTCTTCTCTGAGCTGGTGTATTTGCTGCAGAATCTCGCGTTGTACAACCACATCCAGTGCAGTGGTTGGCTCGTCCATGATGATCAGCTTCGGGTTGAGGGCGAGAGCGATGGCAATCACTAAACGTTGACGCATTCCGCCACTGAACTGATGCGGGTATTCAGTTAGACGATTACGTGGAATATTCACAAGGTCGAGCAGTTTCTCGGCACGATCTTTAGCCTGTTCATTGCTCATGCCTTTGTGGTGACGTAGTACATCGGCAAACTGCTCTTCGATGGTTAATACAGGGTTGAGCGAGTTCATTGCGCTCTGGAACACCATGGCGATCTCACTCCAGCGCAGCGTGTTGAGGTGGCTATCGGATAGGCTCAAGAGGTCTTGTCCGTTAAAAAGAATTTGGCCGCCCGAGATGAAGGCGGGCGGCTTATGCAGGCGGTTAATGGCAAATGCGATGGTGCTTTTACCACAACCTGATTCTCCCGCTAAGCCGAAAATCTCGCCTTGGCCTATGCTAAAACTGACGGACTTGACCGCATTAAAGTCACCGTCATCGGTGATGTAGTCGACACATAGATTCTTCACTTCGAGAAGTGGTTTATCTGAATTTCCCACAGACATGATAAATACTCATTTATGATATTGATAACCATTATCATTAACATGTGTTGAGTTTAGTGAAAGCGATGAGCACGAAAAGGATGAAGTGCCTCGAAAATTATCTTGGGTTATTTCACGAATTTTCAGCAGAAAAGAAGCACTGACAGAGTAGAAAATGAGAGTTGGATCAAACCACATTTCTTATGGGGAATCTTTTAAATGTAATTGCAGAAAATGGCTTTGGCAAAGTTTAAATGAGGCATTTATTAATTAGCTTTGTGAAGCGTCGGAATCATCACACTTCAGTACAGAATTTCTTAACAAGCGAAAAAGCATTTGCTACAGATTACCTGTCCATTACATGGTGCTTTTCGGAGGAAAACATGTCCATTAATTCTATCAACCATGATGAAATGACAAATATTGCAAACAAGTGGGATGCTGAAGAAGAAGTATCTTTCAAACCGGAAAAGAAAATGAAGTCTGCTGAAGCTCGTCGTCGTATCGAGACTCTAAGAGAAATTAGAGAAAGCGGTTTGAGTTTGGAAGAAGCGAGGGAGCTAGGTCTTATTCATTAACAATCCCTATTATATTTAGAAGGGTGGCATAATGTCACCCTTTGATTTATAAGTACTTTTTCATGACTCCTATCTAGACCAAATCAACATATTAATGCTTTACCTCACTGTACCTAATCGCTGTTCCCTTTTGATATTACGCTTTTAAGATGAAAAACACGCACATGACATACTCTTGAACTAAGTTGTTTGACAGTAATATGCAACGCCACTAATTTTAAAGTTAAAGCAAAAATATGCGATATCGTTGGTAAGGAGAAGGCTATGTCTAATTCTGTGGGTCAAGATAAAGAAGTGCTGTTTTACGAACCTGAAGATCCGAACGGATACCTGTCAAATTTTGCCGCTTGTCCCATCAAAGTCGATGATCAAGTATGGGCAACCAGCGAACATTATTATCAAGCAATGAAGTTTGGTTCTGAAGCGCTACGTAATACCATTTTGGAAGCCAGTACACCTGCTGAAGCGTTCTCTTTGAGCCGTGACTACGAAGACCAAGTTCGAGAAGATTGGTATGACATTCGTGTGGAAGTGATGCAGTTTATTGTTACGGAGAAGTTCAGACAGAATCCGCAGTTTGCGTTGTTTCTTACCAATACCGGAGATTCGGTGATCAAAGAACATTCTCACAAAGACCACTTTTGGGGCGATGGCGGTGATGGAACTGGTGAAAACCATTTAGGTAAGATTCTGATGACAGTGCGTCAACAGCTTCGTACTCAGCAACTGCATTTGATTGCTTCACATTGATTAGTTGATTCAGATCTCGGGTACATTTGTCCCTAAAGATATATTAAAAGGCCGCCCTGCAATTTAAACAGGGCGGCCTTTTGAGTTTTTAAAAATTGGGTATCGGAGATAGTTAAAGTGCGTTACTAAGCTATTTGTTTTAAGTGATAGGTTAGCTAGCTATAAGTAACTCTGTACGATGTCGTCGAGTTGACCATCACCTTTCATTTGGTCGAGACGTTGGTTAATGAAGCTTTGCAGCTTAGGATCCATCTCAGGGTCAAACGCCAGGTGGATAGGATAGTTATTGATTACAGAACCAAAATCTTGCATCTGGTAGTCATCAATATTTAACTTCTGTTCGTTTAGGTTGTATTTGATTCTCGACTCCATTTCCACAAACACGGTATCGCCGGGCGTGCGGTTCAGGACTCGAAATGCAGCAGTGTAATCTTTAACTCGAATCTCGTTGAGCTTGCCTTGCTGGATGTAAGGTTCCAAGTTCGGATACTCAAACCCTACCAGCAATACCACTGCTTTTCCGTCTAGATCATCGATTGTGTTGAACTCAAATGGCTTTTTACCGCTACTCAGTAACACGTGTTTTACATTGTAAATCGGATCTTTAGACAGGTTCACAGATTGGATGTTTCCCCAACTAGGGCTGCCGTAGGTAACCCAGTTCGGGTTTTCTCTTGCATCGAGCTTATCGATCATTCGATTAAAAGGGTAGGTGTGGTAGTTGATCTCATATTGGCTGTCATCAAATACTGCTTCCACAATATCTGAAACCATTCCTCTGTGAGATGACCCGTCAGTTTCGATCTGAAAAGGTTGCGCTTGGCTCGCAATAATGTAGTAGTGAAGAGGCTCGCTTGCAAAAGCATAACTGCTTGAAAACAAACTGACTATGGATGCAAAGATAAGATGTTTTTTCATAACCTTCCCTAGTTATTTGATGAATGACTACTATTATACTAGTTGAGTAATGGTAGTTTGCTAAGATAACAATAATGGTAATTTGTATATGGTGACAAAAGGAAAACGCTACATTGGACTCTCCCGACAGTTGATTGGGACGATAATAGCGATCAGTACCTTATTCACAGTTATAGTGACAGGTCTCGGGTTGTATGTAGAGTACCAAAGTCGAGTTTCTTTTATCAGTTCTCAGATCGAACAGGTCAAGGCTGGCTACCTTTCTGGTTTAACGGCCAGTTTGTGGGTTGAAGATAGAGAGCAATTGTTTGTGCAAGCCGAAGGTATCTCCCGCCTTCCCTCGGTCAGTTACCTTCTCATTGAAAGCCCCGATGAAAAAATCCTAGAGTTAGGTCAAAAGACCGAAGGCCAGTCCTATTCTCAGTCTTGGGAAATGGTGCATCAGATGGGCGGCACAGACTTCCCATTGGCGACACTCACGGTGCAATCCGACTTGAGTATGATCCTCAATGACTTTGAAGAACGAGTGCTACTGTTGCTCGCCTTCGAAGCCGTCAAAATATTCTTACTGTCTCTGGTGTGTTTAACCATCGTCTATCGCCTCGTGGTGAAACGCTTAATGACCATGTCTTCTCAGATTAACCTACAGCAGGTCGAAGACAAAAAACCTCGATTCTTAACGCCAACCGATTCGACTTACAAAGATGAGATCTCGACACTAGAGAGCAGCTATAACCAATCGGTTGAACGTATTCGTCAACAATACCAAGAACTGGAAAAAGCCAAAGACGTTGCTGAGGTGGCCAACCGCAATAAAAGTGAATTCCTTGCCAATATGAGTCACGAAATTCGTACCCCAATGAATGGGATTATCGGGTTGTCGTCTTTGCTTTCTGAAATGGATATGCCGAAAGAGCAAAAAGAGTACATCAACATGCTCAATACCTCTTCGCTTACGCTGCTCGACTTAATCAATGACATTCTCGACTACTCGAAGATCGAAGCGGGGCGATTAGAGCTTCAGCAAGAGCCGATGAAAATGATGGGCATTGCGGCCGACGTTGAATCGACCTTCCGAGTGAAAGCCGAACAGAAAGGGCTTCGATTCCAATTGGCGATAGATCCTAAGATTCCAACCATGGTGATTGGCGACGGTACTCAATTAAGACAAGTCCTAAATAACTTAGTGGGTAACGCTATCAAGTTTACCGAGCGTGGCCATGTCACGCTCTCGCTTCGTTTGGAAGAAGTGGTTGAACCGGAGCAAAAGCTCAGAGTCAAATTCGAGGTTATAGACACTGGTATCGGCATTGCAGAAGACAAACAGAAATCGGTGTTCGATAAATTTCAACAAGCCGACGGCAGTACCACGCGTATTTACGGGGGCACAGGGCTTGGCCTCACGATATGCGAGAAGATCGTGACCTTAATGGGCAGCAAACTTGAATTAACCAGTGTCGAAGGCAAGGGCAGTACATTCTATTTTACTGCTGACTTTGATCCGTGTTTAGAAGCTGACGAAAGCAATATCGATTTCAATAGGGTTTCGGTTCTGCTAGTGGATGATAGCCAGTTGAACATGCGTATAACATCGACACAGCTGCAATCGTTTGGCGTGTCTTCTAAATGTTGCGAAACCGCAGCCCAAGCGTTAGAGCTCGTTTCAGAATCTGTCGAAAACGATGCGCCTTACGACTTGGTGTTGATTGACAAAGTCATGCCTTCCATCGATGGATTTCAGCTTGCAAGAAACCTGATAGAACGTTTCGGCAAAGCCTGCCCTAAGCTAGTCATGATCTCTGCCGACCCTCGTAAGCAAGACGAAATGCACGCCAAGCAGGTGGGCTTTGTTGCTTACATCGCTCGCCCGTATCAAGATAACCAGCTTAAATGGACCATCAGTGAGGTGCTTGCGAGAGCGGCCGATACTTCAGTCTTCACCTATTCCAACAGAGGTGAGGTTGCGTTTAAAGATAATGAACCGGTGCCGTTAGCCAAACCTTCGATGGTTGTTAAATCTACGTCAACTGTCTCTGTTAACGCCACACAATCCGATAAACAAGCTCCAACTCAAGCCGAGTCAAAACCAGTCACAGTTGCCGGAGAATTTAGTGGTACGGTATTGGTTGTTGAGGACTCTCGAGTGAACCAACAAGTCGCCAAAATGATGCTTAAAAAGCTTGGGTTTGAGGTTGATATTGCCGATAACGGTGAAATTGGTGTCGAGAAATTCAAGGCTAACGAATACGAGATGATTTTTATGGATTGCCAGATGCCGGTTCTCGACGGATTTGAAGCGACCAAGCAAATCCGAGCGTTAGAAGAGGGGTCTTCAAAGCACATTCCAATTGTTGCGCTAACGGCCAACGTCGTGCAGCGAGACAAACACTTGTGCTTTGATGTGGGTATGGACGAGTTTTTACCTAAACCGGTTAACCAAGGCAAACTGAGAGAGATCGTGGCGAGTTTTTTGTCTGATAAGAGCAAATTAACGGACGAAAGTGAGCAGAAGATTGTTTAGCTCGGATGTCATTAAATCCAATCGTTAAATCCCAAACTCCGACTTAATCAGTCGGAGTTTTTGTATGTATTCAATAAGTGGCTGCCTTTCTACCCTTTATCATTTTTGCAAAAATGGAGTAGGCTTGATTGTCATCTTCACGAAACATAACTGCCACAGAAATGCGCTCTAATTGTCATGCATTCGCTATAGCATTCAGCCAACTTGAAAGAGTGCTTTATCCGAGTGGGTATTAAACCTTAACGAAATTCAACCAGTGAGAGCCTAAGATGTTCAAACCTTTGTATGTATTTGATATGGATGAAACGCTGATCAATGCCGATGCTGCGATGCTCTGGAATGAATTCTTGGTTGAAAAGGGCATTGCTACAGCACCGAACTTTATTGAAGAAGACCAGCGCTTAATGGGCTTGTATTCGGAAGGTAAGCTGAACATGGAAGACTACCTTGAGTTTGCTATGGAGCCACTGGCTGACATGCCAACTGAGCAAATCAGCGCTTTGGTTGAAGAGTGTGTTGAGCAGCATATTTTACCTAAGCAGTTCAAACAGTCGAAACCCCTGATAGAGCAGCTGGAGCGTGATGATATCGACATGTTGATCATCTCGGCGAGCGTCACTTTTTTAGTAGAAGCAGTGGGTCGTAAGATTGGTATCGAGAATGCACTCGGTATCGATTTGGTCGAAAACCAAGGCCGTTTTACTTCTCAAATATTAGGCGTGCCGAGCTACCGAGAAGGCAAAGTGACGCGTTTAAAAGAGTGGTTAGACAATCAAGAAACCAACTACTCAGACATTCACTTTTATACGGATTCAATCAATGATTTACCTTTGTGTGAACACGCTGATTTTACCTATCTGGTGAATCCATGTCCGCGTTTGAAAGCGTTAGCCGATCAACCGAACTGGTCGATTCTCAACTGGGATTAAAGCGGCTCCCTGATTGGAATAACTTTACTTCAAAACTTATCAAGCCGCTGACTACAGCGGCTTTTTTGCGTCATCAGTCTAATGTTCGATTTATCACCTTAGCTGACAAAAGCACGTCTGTAACAATTCAATAACATCCATTCCTCAGCTGTAAATCAAACCACCACCTTTCAATCCCTTGATAGCACTCACTTTCTTGCCTTAATCATCCGCGTGTAACAAATTTTTTACAAATTGACGGGTTTTTACTGTGATTGTCCATTTTATTTCATGCATTCCATTATCTTCGCTTGTGGGCCAAATTTAATTAAGAATAAAAAACACACAACATAAAACCAAATGGTACAAGGAGAAAGTTCATGGTGGAGTCATACAACCCGCTTGGTACGGATGGATTCGAGTTTGTTGAATACACGGCCGTTGACCACAAGGGAATTGAGCAACTTAAAGCGCTGTTTGTGTCACTTGGTTTTGCTGAGATCGCCAAGCACCGTTCAAAAGAGGCTTGGCTGTATCGACAAGGTGACATTAACTTTATCGTCAATGAACAACCACACAGCCAAGCGGAAGCGTTCGCTAAAGTGCATGGTCCATCGGTGTGTGGCATGGCTTTTCGTGTTAACGAAGCAACCGCTGCTATGGAGCAAGCGTTCAAGGGTGGTGGTGAAGAGTATAAAACAGAAATAGGGCCGATGGAGCTGAGCATTCCAGCCATTTACGGCATCGGTGAAAGCCTGCTCTATTTTGTGGATCGCTATGGCAAGCAGAGCATCTACGACGTCGATTTCCGATTCTACGATGATGCAGAGGAGCGCATGGCCGAAGCCAATGTTGGTTTGTATGAAATTGACCATCTGACGCACAACGTTAAGCAAGGCAACATGGATGTGTGGTCTGGGTTCTATGAGCGTCTTGGTAACTTCCGTGAGATTCGCTACTTCGATATTGAAGGTAAACTGACTGGCCTTGTGAGCCGCGCTATGACTTCACCTTGCGGTAAGATTCGAATCCCAATCAATGAGTCTTCCGACGACAAATCACAAATCGAAGAGTTCATTCGTGAATACAACGGCGAAGGCATTCAACACATCGCACTTGCAACGGATGACATCTACAAAACCGTCAAAACCCTGCGTGATCGTGGCATGGACTTTATGCCAACTCCTGATACTTATTACGAGAAAGTTGACGATCGTGTGAAAGGCCACGGAGAAGACACTGATCTGCTGCGCGAGCTACGAGTTCTGATTGATGGTGCGCCGACTAAAGACGGCATCTTGCTGCAGATCTTTACACAGACCGTAATTGGGCCAGTGTTCTTTGAAATCATTCAGCGTAAAGGCAACGAAGGCTTTGGCGAAGGTAACTTCAAGGCGTTGTTCGAATCGATTGAAGAAGACCAGATTCGTCGAGGAGTATTAGACGATGCATAAATGGATCTCGTTTCCTCATCGGGAGGGTGTGTGCTCTAAACAAGCGCATGCCGACTTCCCCGAAGAGGCCATCTATGAGCGCGAAGCGGGTCGGAGTGGTTTCTTCGGCCCTGCGGCTCACTTTCATCATCAACACGCCCCAACAGGTTGGTCTGAGTGGGAGGGCGATTTACGTCCTCGTGCTTTTGATTTTACGCTGGTGGACAAAGCCAGTCAGATAACCCCTTGGGCTGTGCCTCATCTTTTGCACAACGCGGACTGCAAAATCCGTGTATGGCGCATGGACGAGAAGATGGATTTCTTGGTACGTAACTCCGATGGCGATGAGCTATTGTTCATTCACCAAGGCAGCGCTGATCTCTATTGTGACTATGGTCATTTAGAAGTGAGTGAAGGGGATTACGTGATGATCCCGCGCTCGACCAATTGGCGCTTGGAACCCAGTGAGCCGATGTTCATCTTGATGATTGAGAACACTGATGCGGCTTACTCCTTGCCGGAGAAAGGCATGGTCGGTAATCACGCTGTGTTTGATCCGGCAGTACTCGATATTCCTTCGATCAATGATCAATTCCGTGCTCAGTATTCAGAACACCAGACTCAGGTTCAGGTAAAACGCCACGACAAAGTCAGCGTGATCACCTATCCGTTCAATCCATTGGATGCGATTGGTTGGCATGGCGACTTAGCGGTAGTGAAAGTGAATTGGCGTGATATCAGGCCGCTGATGTCACATCGCTATCACTTGCCACCTTCTGCACACACAACGTTTGTGGGCGCTGGGTTTGTCGTATGTACTTTTGTACCACGCCCGATTGAGAGCGACCCAGGTGCGCTGAAAGTGCCGTTCTATCACAACAATGATGATTATGACGAAGTGCTTTTCTATCACGCAGGGGACTTTTTCAGTCGCGACAATATTGAAGCGGGCATGGTGACTTTCCACCCTGCGGGTTTCACTCATGGGCCTCACCCGAAAGCCTTTAAGGCTGGGCAAGCGTATAAGAAAAAGTTCACCGATGAAGTGGCTGTGATGATTGATACCCGCCATGCACTGCAGTTTTCTGATGAACTCGATAGCGTTGAGAACAAAGAATATGTCTACAGTTGGCAAGAGAAGTAAGGGGCAACAAGGATGAAATTAGCAACCAAGAAAAATGGTACTCGCGATGGTCTGTTGATGGTCGTGAGTAGAGATCTCAAACAGTGTGTGCCAGCGACGGAGATTTTCCACGCGATGCATCTGACGCCAACTATGCAAGTCGCCCTGGATAACTGGGACAGCGTTGCACCTCAATTAGAGGAGCTATACACCTCGCTCAATACCGGCCATGTGACGGGTAGTGAAGTGTTTGCGCCTCAATATTGTGAATCGCCTCTGCCGCGCGCTTATCAATGGGCAGATGGCAGCGCGTATGTAAACCATGTTGAGCTGGTGCGTAAGGCTCGTGGTGCTGAAATGCCAGAAAGCTTCTGGGTTGACCCGCTCATGTATCAAGGCGGCTCAGATGCCTTTATTGGTCCACGTGACAATATTGAATTTGCTAGTGACGAATGGGGTATCGATTTCGAGGGCGAAGTCGCCGTTGTCACCGGTGACGTACCTATGGGCGCGAGTGCCAAACAGGCGCATGATTCGATTCGCCTACTTATGCTAGTCAATGATGTGTCGCTGCGCGGCTTGATTCCTGCTGAGCTCGCGAAGGGCTTTGGCTTCTTCCAATCTAAACCGTCTTCGGCGTCCTCTCCTGTGGCGGTAACACCCGATGAGCTTGGCGAACAGTGGAAAGGCAGCAAGGTGCATTTACCGCTGGTATCGACCTATAACGACCAGCCTTTTGGTTGCCCGAATGCGGGTGTCGATATGACCTTCAATTTCGCTGAGCTGATTGTCCATGCAGCAAAGACTCGTCCCCTGTCGGCTGGTGCGATCATTGGCTCGGGCACGGTATCGAATAAGCAAGGCACTGACCACGGCACCTCCATTTCGGAAGGTGGTGTGGGCTATTCCTGCATTGCTGAAGTGCGCATGATAGAGACGATTCGTGATGGTAAGCCGTCGACTCAATTCATGTCGTTTGGTGATTCGATTCGTCTAGAGATGTTCGATACCGCGGGTGACTCGATCTTTGGCGCGATTGACCAAAAAGTGAGTCAATATCGTCCACGCTAGTGATAACGACAAGAGTATAGCGACAGAGAGGCACAATGAATCAGATGAACAAGAAGATCACACTCTATGGTTACTGGCGCTCGTCTGCAGCCTATCGAGTGCGTATTGGATTGAACCTAAAGCAACTTAACTATGAGTCTAAATCTGTGCACTTGGTGCGTAACGGCGGCGAGCAGCATGATCCACAATATCGCGAGCTCAATGCTAGTGAATTAGTGCCGGTGCTGGTGGATGGTGAAGTTCAGCTCAATCAGTCACTGACGATTTTGCAATACTTGGACGAAATCTACGCAGACACCTTGTTGATTCCTGAGCAAACACCACTGCGCTATCAAGCGTTGGCGATGGCTCAGGATATTGCGATGGAAATTCACCCTCTCAATAACCTGCGCGTGTTGCAGTATTTGGAGGGAGAATTATCGTGCGAACAAGGGGCGAAAATGGATTGGCTGCACTATTGGATGAGCCAGGGTTTCCATGCTCTAGAAGAGAAGCTAGCGAAGCACAGAAAAGCGCACGGTGACTCGGTGTATAGCCTCACAGATTCGCCATGTATCGTAGATATTTGCTTAGTGCCGCAAGTCTACAATGCGTTGCGCTTTGATGTTGATATGTCACCTTATCCGTTGATTAACTCGATTGTCGAAGCGTGCAATCAGTTACCCGCTTTTATTGATGCGATGCCAGAAAATCAAGCGGATGCGAATGAGCCCATGTAGATTCACTGATGTCAACGCAAATACTCGTCCCTTGCGCGACCAAAACCGTTTCTTGAAAGAAGCGGTTTTCAAAATTAAACATTAGCAACTAGTGAATAAATATAGGTATGGAAAGCTATTCTTTTAGTGCTCATAACTGCCAAATATGGAGCACAAAATTCGTTTTTATAATGTTAATTAAATATATAAAATGCAGTAAGTATATGAATATTTATCCCGTTCATCACTAATATGGCTCTAATAAAAAAGCCTCGTTATTAAATAAGAGGCTTTAACCAAAGATTTTATATTGGTGGTAATTCTCATTCGAGAATATTAATAATAAACAATGCCTTCGCCTTTCGTAATCAGAGTACCAGATTCATTGGTAATTATTTTATCTAAATCAAATAATGAACCAATCGCCGCATTACCTAATCCAGCTTCAACGAATTTACAAACGGCATCAATTTTTGGCCCCATAGAACCAGCAGGGAATGAAAATTCTGCTAAACCAGCAGGCGTTGCTTGCTTCATTTCTGCTTGGTCTTCTTTACCATAGTTACGGAAAATCGAACCATCGGTTAAGATAATAAATAAGTCGGCATGGATTTTTTCAGCCAGTAATTCAGCCGTAAGATCTTTGTCAATTACGCACTCTACGCCGGTGCTCTTACCCTGTTCAATACTCACGGGAACACCGCCGCCGCCACAAGCGATAACAAGGTTTTCTGTATCTAGAAGTGTTTCAATTTGCTGAATTTCAACAATGTTTTTTGGCATAGGAGAAGGCACAACGCGACGGTAGTACTCGCCATCAGCTTTAAACTGCATTGTGCTTTGAGCCATTAACTCTTTAGCTCGTTGTTCTGTATATACAGGGCCAACAAATTTAGTCGGATTAGAAAACGCAGGGTCTTTTTTGCATACTTCAGTTTGCGTGACTAGCGTAGCTACGTCTAATTCAGGGTCAATGTTTCTTAGCTCTTGTTGTAACATGTAGCCCACCATGCCACAGGTTTGAGATCCGAGTACATCCATTGGGTACGGGGTCGTCTCTGGCGAATATTCGCTATAAGCTGCGTTTTGTTCCATCAATAAACCTACTTGTGGGCCATTACCATGAACGATAACAATCTCATGCTCGCGTGCGATCGCGGCAATACTCGCCGCTGATTTGATTATATTTTCACGTTGGTTCTCAGCCGTTAATGCTTGGCCTCTTGCTAAAAGAGCGTTACCGCCTAGAGCTAATACTATTCGCATGATAATGTCTCCGATCATTTAATAATGATTTTATTTTACGTAGGGATTCACCGCTTGTTATTTCTAATTGAATTCAAGATTATTAATATCAATGGTTAGGTTTTGGTAATTACCCTTAAGTAATTAACATTCCGAGATAGTATGGGAAAATAATCGTTCTAAATGTGATAGCTATCAAATTATCATTTCACTAGAAATGGGTCTGTGTAAACGGAAATTATTATAATTCGATTAAATATCCATAAGCTTGGATACAACCCTGTGGTGGACTCTTTTTTTGTATAAATGATTCGTCTTTAGTGAATATTATCTCAGGCTATAAAATGATTAATTTTCTATTTTTGTTTTAAATATGATGAGCAGATCGCATTAAGAGCTTTAGAAAAGGTTCGGGGCCATACTAAGACGGGGATTCACGAGCTTAAATAGTCGTTTAGATTCGGTTTTTATCGGCCAATCAAGGACTGCTTAAAGTGTTCAGTATTTAATGCTTCTCCCGTTGCTTGTTTCACTCAGTCATCGGTTTTCAATCGGCTGCCTTTACTCCAGATGTTATCTGACAGCCAAGAGAAAATTGGAGATAGTTAGCCGCTTTCTAAGGCTCAACGTTAGAGCGAAACAACGCGTTTTATCTCTTCTAAGACTTCGGCGTTAGCAATAGCCCCGAGGTTCTCGACGGGTTTACCATTCACTATCTGTTTCACTGCCAATTCCACCAGTTTTCCTGAGCGTGTTTTTGGCACATCGCTGATAGTAAAAATTTGGCTCGGCACATGCCTTGGTGAGCAAGATGACTTGAGTTTGTTCTTAATTGTTGTCACCAACTGGTCATCCAACGCTATGCCTTGCTGCAACTGAACAAACAGCCATATCTGCTCATTGCGGTCGACATCTTTACCAACGGCGATGGAATCGATGATGCCCTCAATGGTGTTCACTTGCTGGTAGATCTCGGCAGTACCAATTCTTACCCCACCAGGGTTAAGTGTGGTGTCGCCTCGTCCATAGAACAGATAGCCGCCATGTACGCTCTGTGCGACCTCGTCCCCGTGATGCCACACATTATCGAACCTATCCCAATAAGTGCTGTGATAGCGCTCTCCGGTGTCATTCCAGAAGCCAACAGGGAAGTTGGGGAGGGAGTTGGTACACACCAGTTCGCCACGTTCGTGATTGACTTTATAACCAGTCGAATTGAACACCTTTATGTCGACTCCGAGCCCTGCCTGTTGGCACTCACCGCGATACACTGGCGAGATTG
Source organism: Vibrio gigantis (assembly GCF_024347515.1). Taxonomy (NCBI): domain Bacteria; kingdom Pseudomonadati; phylum Pseudomonadota; class Gammaproteobacteria; order Vibrionales; family Vibrionaceae; genus Vibrio; species Vibrio gigantis. The sequence continues at coordinate 1,305,327 of NZ_AP025493.1, read as the reverse complement.
GGTTACCCAACACAAAGCATCCACAAATATCCGTGCCGCCAGAAATGGACGCTAAATGCAGGTCTTGTTTGATGTGTTTGTAGACGTAATCGAACTGCTCTGGATAAAGCACAGAACCCGTCGAGCACAGCGTTCTTAAGTGAGGAAGAGAATGGCTTTCGGTTGGCGAGAGTTCTGACTTCTCAATCGCTTCTAGATACTTGGCTGAGGTACCAAACAGCGACACATCGGTACGCTGTGCCAAGTCCCACAGTACATTGGGTTGCGGGTAAACTGGGCTGCCATCAAAGATCACCAAACAAGCGCCGCTAGCGAGCGCAGATACGTGCCAGTTCCACATCATCCAACCACATGTGGTGTAGTAGAACACGCGATCGTTTGGCTTAACATCGCAATGAAGTTGATGCTCTTTTAGGTGGTTGATGGTAGTGCCGCCAACAGAGTGGACAATACATTTAGGCTTGCCTGTGGTGCCGGAAGAGTAGAGCACAAACAATGGTTCATTGAAGCCGACACGCACAAATTGCACAGGTTTTGGCTGATAGTGATTAATGATGCTGTGCCAGCTTTGGGTCGACACATCATTTTCAAAGTCATTCTTCTCTAAATCACGAGTCGGTTTCAAATAACCGATCTGACACACCTGTTTTAGCGCGTTTAAGTGCTCGATGATTTCACTATTCTTGTCCGTCATATCGAACGTTTTGCCATTGAAGGTATAGCCATCACAGGTGAACAACACCTTGGGTTTCACTTGGCCAAACCGCTCAATCACACTCTCAACGCCAAAATCAGGCGAGGTTGACGTCCAGATCGCCCCTAAGCTGGTGGTAGCGAGCATGGCTATTACGGTTTGTGGCAGGTAGGGGGTATACGCGGCAACCACATCCCCTTGACCCACACCGCTATCGACAAGCCATTGTTGAACGCTAGAAACTGCCTCACACAAGGTTTTCCATGTATAACTCTGCTGTTCGCCACGCTCATTCTCAAACCAAATAGCGCGCTCATCAGGCATGGTTTGCGCCAAGCGCAGCAAGTTCTCGGCATAGTTTACTTGCGCATTCGAAAACCAAACCGCATCACGATTTGATTTCAGCTGCTGCCAACGGCTCTCACCTTGAATTTTGGTGTCATCTCCTTGCGCCCCGACCATTCCACAAAACTGCCATGCGTTCTGCCAAAACGACTCTGGATGTTCTACAGACCATTGATGGAGATCCGTGTAGTTTTGTAATTCCCGCCCGAGTACGCCCTGCTGATCAAGGCTATTCATGAATTGGGTTAAGTTGGCGTTTGCGATGCGCTGCTCGCTAGGCTGCCAAATGGGCTTATTGCTTTCGTGCATTCCTTTACCTTTAACAAAAAGTTAACGTTTTCAGTCTGGTATTTAGGTTTTACAAAGTCAAAAGATCAGCAAAATAAGGGATTGGGTGAACCGTGTAAATAAAATGTTACACGAACGCTTATTTCGAAAAATTGCGCAAATTGGCGGATATAAGGAGTGGAGATAGGCTTAAAGGGAGACATTCGAAAGGAGGTGTGTAATGACTCAATATCATTCTAAGCCCGTGAGCCAAGAGGGATGGGTTGAGTGGAGCCTCGAAGAAGATGCCATTTGGCACGACTTGGTGAAAAGGCAACTGGACGTCATTAGTGACCGCGCTTGTGATGCCTATTTGCACGGTCTGACCCTGCTGGATCTGCCATTAGCCAGAGTTCCGCAGCTTCCAGAGATAAACAAAGTGCTAATGGAAACAACAGGTTGGCAGGTACAGCCTGTTCCAGCGTTAATCGATTTCGACCGTTTCTTCGATTTGCTCGCCAATAAGAAATTCCCAGTTGCGACATTTTTGAGAACTCGAGACGAGTTCGATTACTTACAAGAGCCTGATTTCTTTCATGAAATTTTCGGCCACTGTGCCATGCTCACTAATTCTGATTTCGCAGCATTCACTGAGCATTATGGAAAACTAGGCCAAGCGGCGACATCCAAACAGCGCGCTTATCTTGCCCGTTTGTATTGGTTTACGGTCGAGTTCGGTTTAGTAAAAGAAGGCCAACAACTGAAAATCTATGGCGGTGGCATTCTTTCGTCTCCAGCGGAAACTATGTATGCGTTGGGAGGGGATTTGGCCGTTCGCGAGCGGTTTGATCTGCAAACGGTTTTAAGAACGCCTTATCGCATCGACATTATGCAGCCGAAATACTATGTGATCGATGAGCTGTCTGAGCTATTTGAAATCAGTCAGGAAAATCTATTACAGCAAGCAGATCTCGCGATTGAAGCGGGGTTACTACCACCACTTTTTGAACCCAAGGAACCCACACATGTTGAATGAACAAAAATGCGAAGCCTGCAGTATTGACGCGATTGCTTTAAGTAAAGATGAGCAACACTCATTACTTTTGGAGTTGTCTGATTGGCAGATCATCGAAAGAGACGGCATCCCGCAGCTTGAGAAGGTGTTTAAGTTTAAGAACTACAAACAAGCGTGGGCATTCAGCAATAAAGTGTCAGAACTGGCAGAAGAAGAATTCCATCACCCTTCGATCTTATTGGAGTGGGGCAAAGTCACCGTCACTTGGTGGAGTCACTCAATTAAAGGTCTACACAAGAATGATTTCATCTGCGCCTCACGCTGTGATGTGTTAGCGGTGAGTGAATAGTCTTTTTGGGCTGAGAAGCTTTCTACAGCCCTTGCGATGCAATTACCTTATTATTCGGCTCATTCGGTGAGTCGAATAAGTGATACTTTCTCATCAAGGGAGATAAGTTCTCCCAAACTAGCTTGACCTGCATCAGTGACTTGCTTGGTTTCTTGTCTCATAAACCCTTTCTGTTACTCATAGTATTGGTTTTATGAGCCTGCTCTATGATATATTTCTCGGCCAAGTGTATTACAGACGAAGGCTAATAATGTCTATCAACCTTTCACTCCTTCCACCCAGCGAGAAAAATAAAATCGAACTGGATAAGCAAGCATCGTTTCTTGTATGGAAACTGAAGCAAGCGAAATGTGGCCCTGAAGCCATTGTTGAAGAAGCAATGAAGCTAGGTGACCCAGATGAAAAGGTGTGGTTTGAACAGTCTGTAGAAAAATACAAACGGGTAATGGGTGTCGCATAAACGCAGACAAACCTTGCCCAGCAGTGCTGTAGAATTGAAATGACACAGTAATTTGCTAGAATTTGCACCGTTAATTGAATCAGAGAGAAGATCCCGATGGGAAGAAGTTTTGAAGTGCGCAAGGCCTCAATGGCGAAAACTGCAGGCGCAAAAATTAAAGTTTATTCTAAATACGGTAAAGAGATTTACGTACTGGCTAAGAACGGCAGCTCTGACCCAGACATGAACCTACCTCTTAAGCACCTGATTGCTAAAGCGAAGAAAGACCAAGTACCAGCACACGTTATCGAAAAAGCGATCGATAAAGCGAATGGCGGCGGTGGTGAAGACTTCCAACCAGCTCGTTACGAAGGTTTTGGCCCAGGTGGTACAAGTGTAATCGTTGACTGTCTAACTGATAACGGCAACCGTACTTTCCAAGACGTTCGTCAATGTTTCGTTAAGACTGGCGCGAAAATCGGTGTTGAGGGTACTGTTTCTCACATGTTCGCTCACCAAGCTGTATTCCAGTTCAAAGGCGAAGATGACGAGATCATCCTAGAAACGCTGATGATGGAAGACGTAGACGTGACAGACGTTGAGCTAGAAGACGGTGTAATCACTGTATTCGCTCCAACGACTGAGTTCTTCAAAACGAAGACTGCACTAAACACTGCGTTCCCAGAGCTAACTCTAGACGTTGAGGAAATCACTTTCGTTCCTCAAACAACTACACCAGTAGCTGAAGAAGATTCTGAGAAGTTCCAGAAGTTCTTAGACATGCTTGACGACTGTGATGATGTTCAGCAGGTTTACCATAACGCTGAGCTGTAATCTTTACAGTAACAACAGTTATAAAAAACCGAGCCTAGTGCTCGGTTTTTTTATGGTTGTAATTCAGGCGTTTATCCATGAACAGAGCTTTTTGATCGTAGCTCTTTGATGATGGAACTTAGATCTTAGCTCCTTGATCATTGTTCCGTGATCTCAGGTTCGCAAAGCGTTCTCGGGCGACAAATCCATGCTGAGAGTTTTCTGATCAAAGGAAGCAAGGTGAGGTTAAGGGTGATTGCACATGGCCAAGCAATGAAGAAGCTCTGCATCCAGATGGGTGGCCACTCGGGGCTGAAGCCCATTTTGTAGCCAGAAATTAACCCAGACATGATTGCTGCCATGGTCAGAGAGGATAAAATCGCGGTTACCCAAAATTGTTTGTTGTTCATACTGTGTTTCTCCCGTGATTTTCTGTTGTTGATGGGATAAGGTTACTTCTATCCATTAATGAGAAAAATAGGCACATATAGAAGTATGAATTCCATATTTGGAAACATTGATGATTTGTTCTTATTCTGTGCAGTGGTTGAAGAGGGTTCTTTGTTATCGGCCTCGAAACGGCTGCAATTGCCTGTGTCGACAATGTCGCGTCGGTTAACCGCATTGGAAGAGCGCCTGAATATCCGACTTTTGGAAAAGAAAGGTCGTGAACTGGTGGCCACCAAAGACGGTGAGGCAGCCTTTGCTGCGCTGAGTAGCGGCATGGAGTCGATTCATCACGGCTTTAATAGCTTGCTTGAAGAGCGTGATGCTATCCAAGGCAAGATAAAGCTCGCAGTGCCTCATAACTTCTATAGTGGCTTTCTACGGTCGACGGTAGAACAATTCCTCACTCAATATCCGAACGTTCAGCTCGACCTTACCTTGAGCCAACAGCAGCTCATTCCGCAGACCGATCGTGATTTACTGATCACGTTTAAGATCTCGGACATGGAAGGCATGATTGCTCGGCCACTTTTTAAAGCTAAACATGGGTTTTTCGCGAGTCGAGAATACTTAGATTCACGTGAGATAATTAAAAATCCGGACGATTTAGAGCTTCAAGACTGGATTAACGTCGATGATGTGTTTGATATACCGCTCTACAAATCTGACCGCTTAGAGCAGATGATCACGATAAAACCCAAGTTCATCGTTAACGATATTCATGCAGTGGCGGCCGCGGCGCAAAAAGGCTTGGGGCTTGCCTCATTGCCTTTTCGTCATGTATCCCCTGAGATGAATCTAGTTCAAGTGCTCCCTGAGTATCATCGGGGTGATCGCCAAGCGTATTTAGTGTACAAAGAAAGAAAATATCAGCCAAAGGCTTTGACCCTGCTTATTGATGCATTGATTGAGAGTGTTCGATCTTTTCATAGCGATGACTTGGTCAAATAAAAGGAGAAAGAAATGAAAGTAAGTTTTATCGGGTTAGGCGTTATGGGTTTCCCAATGGCCGGCCACCTAGTCAAAGCCGGTTTTGAAGTAACGGTATTCAACCGTACTCACAGCAAAGCATTAGACTGGGCTGATAAACACCAAGGTAAAGCCGCAGAAACTGTGGCTGAGTGTGTCGCTGAAGCTGATGTAGTATTGGTTTGTGTTGGCAACGACGACGACGTGCGCAGCATGACGACTAGCGAAACAGGCGCATTGGCCGCTATGAAGCCAAACGCGATTCTTGTCGACCACACAACAACGTCTGCAATCCTGTCTGAAGAGCTGGAAGTGGCTGCAAAGGAAGCAGGTGTTCGCTTTATGGATGCACCAGTGTCTGGTGGTCAAGCGGGCGCAGAAAACGGCGTACTAACTATCATGTGTGGTGGTGAGCAAGAGCTATTTAACGACCTTCAACCTGTATTTGAAGCTTACGGCAAGTCGTCAGTTCTAATGGGTAAAGTCGGCCAAGGCCAACGTGCGAAAATGGTTAACCAGATCTGCATCGCGGGCGTATTGAATGGCCTTTCTGAAGGTTTGGTACTTGCTGAAAAATCAGGTTTGGATATCCCAACTCTGGTTGATTGTCTTAAAAACGGCGCAGCTGGCTCATGGCAGATGGAAAACCGTGCTACCACAATGGCGCAAGACAAGTTTGATTTCGGCTTTGCAATTGATTGGATGATCAAAGACTTAGGCTTCTGTTTAGATGAAGCTGAGCGCCAAGGAATCCAACTTCCACTGACTGAAAAAACCAACAACGCATACAAGGCTCTGTCTGCTGAAGGACAAGGCCGCATGGATACATCAGTATTGATGAAAGCGGTAGTTGAAGAGACTAAAAAATAGAAGAAACGAAGAAATAGTCGCAGCGTAGAAGCAGTAAAAGCTTTGCTTAGATAATTAAAAATAGCCGCTGATTAGCGGCTATTTTTGTTTGTATGAAACGATAACGAGCCTTTTTAAATCCTTTCAGAGCACTAACTATTTAGATTAAAGCCTATATAGATTGAAGCATGACCCTTTTAATCACGTCATGAACTGTAAGGTTTAGAGGGCTTTGACGATCGACAAGGCGCATGCAGGAGACAAGATTTAGATCAATTCTAAGCTCTTTGGGAGGCTCGATGGTGTTAAGTGAAGCGTCCTTCCAACTGTCGCTTAATACGCAGGCGTGATCACCCTGCTCTAGGATTTGCCTCGCAACTGAAAAATTGTCCACCGTGATACTGATATGGGGATCAATACCGCTACTTCTCAACATTTCTAAATATCGGTAACGTTCTTCATTCCAACCTTGGCTTCGGATCTTGATAAAAGGCAGCTGCAACGCTTCTTCCCATGTTAGTCGCCCCAATGACTTTGATACGGCGATCACCAGTTGGTCGGCCATGATGCGTTTCTGAAAGACATTGGTACTGCGGTCTTCGTTTAGAAAGTGCACACCTAAGGTGATATCACCGTCTTCTAGTTTTTGCTCTGTATCTGATGTCCAAGTTTTCAGCTCAATTTGTGCTTTGGGAAATGTTTTCGAGAGCTCCCTAAACAAACTAACGCCTGAGAACTCTAGTGTGTAGGCGAAGAAAGCAAGGGTGATAGGCCCTTCATAGGTAGATGGATTGAATGTTATTGGTGAGGTAGCGGAGTGCATTAACGACAGAGCTTGCTCAATGTTGGGCAAAATAGATTTGCTGTAATGCGTTGGTCTCAACCCTTCCGTGGTGCGTTCGAAAAGTGGGTGTCCTAATTGTTCTCTTAGCTTGGTCATTTGCTTGCTGACTGCGCTCTCTGAGATCCCCAGCTTCATCCCAGCCCTTTTTAGGCTATTCGACTGACACAGCAATACAAAAGTACGCAACAAGTTCAAGTCTACGCTTTCCATTTCGGCAAGTCCTATTTTCCACGCTTTCCACCTTGGAAGTATAAAGTGATCACTGTCGGCAGAGCAAATAATACTCTTCCAAATGACATTCACTTTGAAATATAAAGGTCGCTACTATGAAAACACTATTTCCCCTTACTGCTGTCGCTTTATTCTCAACCAGCGTTATTGCAGCGCCAACTATTGTCACGGAAGATAATTTTGCTCAGGCATACACGAATATGCGTCTTGGCGCGGTGGTAGAGAAAGCGGGTGGTATCAATACATTCTTTGAGATGCCAGTACCGAGCAGCGTTCCAGAAGAGCAGTTCGTTGTGCGAATGAATCGAGACACCTTTTACTCTGTTTCTGTCATCGATATGTCGAACGATGATGTCTATGTGACAGTTCCAGAAACTGACCAATATGTGTCACTGCAAGTCGTTGATGAAAACCACGAGACACAACCAATGATCTACGGTTCAGGTCGCCATAAAATCAGTGCAAAAACCGACCACGCATTTGTGATTGTCCGTGCGCTTGAAGATGATGCTCGCCGTAACCTGAAAATTGAAACAGGCAGTGAAAAACCGTTTGAAGTAAAAGAGTGGGACATGGCGTCATTTAAGGCTACGGATAAAGCGGGCAACATCGACTTCAGTGACGGATATGACCAATCAAAGGCGTTTGGTAACAAAGAAAGCGGCCAAACTGATTATATGAATTACGTTGGTGCAGCTGGCGGTTGGGGTGGTGCAATGGTCGAAGACAACATCTACCAAACCAGCCAGTATTTCGATGCGAATGCATGTTATGAGACGACTTTCAAAGATCCGAAGGCAGGGTCATTTTGGTCTGCAACCGTATATAACGCAGATGGGCGCATGTTTAATGATAAAGCCAATATTTCGAGTGAAATGGCACCCGTAATGAACAGCGATGGAACTTACACTCTCCGTTTTGGATGTGAAGGTCAGCCAAACAACATTCCAACTATGGACGGTAATAACACGGGTAAATTTAATGTGCTTATGCGCCATTACAACCCTAGCGAACCAGTTAGCAAAGGCGAGAAAGGTTACAACCCAGCGACGATGATTAAGAAAGTCGGTTAATTTAAGTCGTCAAATTGATGCTACTAAACGTAGTTAACTAGTGAATCAATTAAAAGCTACGTGATACTGAGTAAGCAAAGGTGCTTCGAAGGTATCGCGGGCTTTTTCTTTTTGCACTTCCGTTCTCCCACTCACACCCTCTCCAAACCATTCACTCCTCATTACTACCATTCGTCGCATCGGTAAAACTGCACGACAAATTCTAGTTAACCTTTCATCGTCAACATTTGAAAGGGATTACACATCATGACTGCTTCAAACACTTCAAACTCATTTACTGCTCTGTTTCGTCGTTCACTTTTAATTGGGTTAGCTTCAATCGCTCCTACGCTGGCGCTAGCTAATCCAAGTTCAGATGTGCTGGATATTTACAACCAAGCCGCGCAAGGCAATGAAGAGCTAGTCGAGGTGGCTTATGAGCGTCTCAATGACACGCTGCAAAAAGACGGTGCGACACCACTGACTTTGGTTTATCTAGGCAGCACAGAAACCTTAATGGGGCGTGATGCGTTCTTACCTTGGAATAAGATGAAGTATGTGGAAAAGGGTTTATCGACCATCGATAAATCACTGGTTCTGCTTAAAGACGAAGACCAACCGATTCATGAGCAACCTCGTGTTCAAGGGCTACCAGATTCGTACCTAACTCGCGCTATGGCTGCGGTGACTTACACCTCTCTACCAGACATGTTTAATCACTTTGATCGCGGTTATGACCTGTTCCTTTCGTTACTCACTGAAGAGGACTTTCAGCAACAGCACTTCTCTGCAACTTCATGGATTTATCGCTACGCAATTACCGCTTCGATTCGTGCTGAAGACTTCGAGCAAGCACAGGTGTGGCTAGAACAAATGGAAACCGCCGATGCTGGCAATATCGAAACTATGACTGCGAAGGCCCTAATAGCGAAAGCAAAGTAACAGCAGCGAACGCTAAAGAATGATGGGTAATCAGAGGACAATGAAATGATTGAATTTAAAGGTATCGGCAAAGCGTATGTGACTGGCGGTCAACGTGTTGATGCATTAAGCGGGGTCGATGGACACATCCAACGCGGTGAAATGGTGGCGTTGTGTGGCCCTTCTGGGTCAGGGAAAAGCACGCTGTTGAACATTCTTGGTTTGTTGGATATGGACTATCAAGGCGAGATAAACATTGATGGTAAAGCGTATCCGACTGAGCAAATTGCCGCTGCGCGTTTTCGTCGCGGGTCACTGGGTTTTGTATTTCAGCGCTTCAATCTGGTTCCTGTAATGACTGCGCTTGAAAACGTCGCTTATCCATTGATGTTGAACCAATGTTCGAAACAAGAACAGCAGACCAGAGCGCAAGAGATGTTAGAGCGTGTTGGGCTAGGAGATTACGTTCATCACCGCCCAGACAACCTTTCAGGCGGTCAGCAACAACGTGTCGCGATAGCCAGAGCACTGATCCACAACCCAAGCTTAGTGATTGCCGATGAGCCGACCGCGAGCTTAGACAGTCATACCGCAAACCTTGTGATCGACATTATGAAAGAGCTTGGCCACGAAATGGGCACTACCTTTATTGTCGCAACGCACGACCCAAGAATGGCGCAGCGCTGCGACCGAGTGATTGAACTTATCGACGGCCAACTGGCACCACAAATCACAGCAACGGAGGCGATCTCATGGGCAAGTTAACACAAAGAATGAGCACGTTTTTACTTCCAACTTCGGTGCGTTTGGCGTGGCTTAATCTATTAAGAAATGGTCGCCGCAGTCTGCTTTCTGTATTGATCATCGCCATTGCCGTATTTGCGTTGACGTCGGCAGGAGGCTATGGGCTTTACACCTACGAATCCTTGAGAGAATCGACCGCGCGCGATACTGGCCACCTTACCTTGAGCACGCCGGGTTATTTTGAGCAAGATGAAGACATGCCGCTGAGCAATGGTCTGGATAACGTTCAAGCGCTAACCAAGAGCATTATTGGCGACAGCGACGTGCGTGGTGTTCAGCCAAGAGTCTACTTCAGCGGTTTGGTTTCTAACGGCAGTAAGTCGACCATCTTCATGGGAACGGGCGTTAATGAGCGCGAGTTCGACATGAAAGGGCCGTTCCTTGATGTGCGCAGCGGTCAAACCCTCTCGGATGTGAAATCACCAAGATACGACAGCCAAGAGCCACAAGTGATGCTCGGAACCGACCTTGCTCGTAACCTCAAAGTGGCCGTTGGTGATTGGGTCACATTGCTTGCGACGACCAGTGATGGCGCATTGAATGCCTTTGATTTTAAGGTGCAGGGCATTTACTCGACTGGCGTGCCTGAGTTGGATAAGCGTCAGTTGTACGTACACATCACGACAGCTCAAGAGCTTTTAGCTTCAGACAAAGTTAGTACCTTGTCGGTATTCCTTTTTGAAACCAACAAGACATCGACGGTTCAACAACGTATTCGAATGGCTTTGGACAAGCAAGATGCTCAACAAGGTTCTGAAATAGAGATCACCCCATGGCAAGATCGCGCGTTTTTCTACACCAAGGTTAAAGATCTTTATGACCGGATCTTCGGCATTATGGGCGCGGTGATGGCATTGGTAGTGTTCGTGTCGCTGTTTAACACCATGACCATGTCGGTGACGGAGCGCACTCGTGAAATTGGCACCTTGTCGGCTCTTGGTAGTTACCCTTCTGAAATCGTCGCAGGCTTCTTAAAAGAGGCGGGATTACTGGCGGTAATTGGCAGTGCGATAGGCGCACTAGTGAGCGGTTTAGTGTCGGTGTTGTTACTGGTAGTCGATATACAAATGCCACCACCTCCGGGTCGAACCGAAGGTTACCCACTCAACATTTACTTCTCATTAGAATTGGTTGGTTACGCGACGTTAGGTGTGCTGACGATATGTTTGCTGGCTGCTTATTTCTCTGCTCGTAAAGGCGTGAATAAGCCAATCACGGAGGCGCTGGTTTATGTGTAAATTAACTCGTTCATTCAATACCTTGGCTTTCGCGTTGGGCTCTGTTTTAGCTTTGGTTCTAGTATCGACACCAAGCTGGGCAGTCGATTCACAGCAAGTTACCGAGATGATAGCCAAGGCAGACAGCTACCGTTTGAACAGCGAACAGGCGTCGAAAGTGGTTTCTCTGGTGGCGTTATATCAAGACGAACAACTCGATAAAACACGTGAGTACAACGTCTACACAAGACCCAATCGAGAGTCGTTAGTGGTGTTCAAGTCGGCTGTCGAGGCGGGTCAAAAGATGCTGATGATAGAAGACAACTATTGGTTATTGATGCCGAAATCTCGTCGTCCAATTCGTATTACCCCGATGCAAAAATTGCTTGGTGAAGCTTCGGTTGGTGATATCTCAACGCTCACTTGGAGCGAAGATTACCAAGGTGAGTGGGTTGTCGAACAACAGGTTGAGGTGTCAAGTGGTGATCTGCTTGATACCCATCACTTAAAACTCACCGCAAAAACTAAGGGCGCGAGTTATCAATCCATCGATCTGTGGTTAACGACAGAGCGCGCATTTCCAGTTAAAGCGGATTTGTATTTGCGTTCAGGAAAACTAGCCAAGCAAGCGTGGTTTACTGAAGGCGTGCGTGATGGCTTGCCGAGTGTAGTGTCAATGACCTTACTTGATAAGATTCAACCAAGTAAGAAGACCGTGATTGAGTACCGCGAAGTAAGCGAACAAGCCTTGGCAGACAAATACTACAACCCAGCTTACTTATCGCGTAATAGCGTATCTGGGCTTTAGGTGGATGCCATGAAAGCTTCTAGTCGTAAGCCTTACATCAAGTATTCAGCTGCTATTTTGCTTGCTTTGTCTTGTGTGAGTAACACGATTCAGGCAGATGAATTGAGCCTAGCGTGGGATTGGCAACTGAGTGCCGAAGCCGTTGAGTCGAGAGAGTCGCCATTCAGCCCTTTAGCGTCTGATAATCGTCAGTCATTCAATGGCTTGCTGGATCTAGAGGTTGGATATGGTAATTGGCTTGGTCTGTTCGCAGTGAAAGCCAACGATATTCTAAGCAACAACCCTCAAGGACAAGAGGCGAGCTTTGAGTCTGAATTCATTGTGCGTGAGTTGTTTTGGCAAGGTGGTGTTGAGGTGTCTAATTCTATAGTCGGAGATCACTATCTTGATGTCACGCTCGGCAAGGTTCGTCTCGATTGGGGCGTGGGCTATGGCTACCGGCCACTAGACATTATCAAGCCTTACCGACAAAACCCAGTAGGCATTGTCGCAGAAGAGGGGGCGGGTGTGGCGTCGGCGTCACTGTTCGATATGACGGGCGAGTGGACACTGCTTTACAGCGATTCATCATGGACTTCCCAAGATGTGAATGAGTTCGAAAAGCAGAATCAACAACAAGGCGTTGGCTTACGTCGTTACAACCTGATTGGCGACCACGAATATCAATGGGTCGCTTATTACGACGACGTGCGCCACGGCTTGCTTGGAGCGAGTTTGGTTTCGGTCTTAAACCTTGCATGGGAGTTTCATGGTTCGGTGGTCTATCAACGACAAAGCCTTGGCTACAGTCAGCCGGATTCAATGCTTAAACCGGTTTATCTTGAAGAGCAGGGCGAAGCTTATCAAGCGTTAGCAGGACTAACATGGGCCAATGACACGGGCCACAATGTGGTGTTGGAATACTGGTTTGATAGCCGAGCGTGGAGTGACTCTGAGTGGCAAAGCGCAATAGAAAGTGCCGAGCCTTTGTCAGTTAATCCGATGACAGCATTGTTGGCAGGCTCTTACGCGCAAGGTTATCAGCACGCCAATTTGGTTCAACACAACATCATGTTTCACTGGTCTTTGGATTCGACACATGGCTGGCTTGAAGATATCACGCCAACATTTGATGTGATGTTGTCTCCACAAGACGGTGGTTTTATTGCTACTCAGTGGCTCAACTATCAGGCGTTAGATAATGGTGATTCATCGTTGGAATTGGAACTTGCTGCACGCTTTCTAGGCGGTAAAAGTGATTCTGCTTACGCCAACTTACCCGATAGTCATATGATTCTTATAAATATCAAAGGACGATTTTAATGAACACTTCTTCAAACAGTCGGTTTTCATGGATCAAAAGCTTTGCGTTCACCACGCTATTTTGTGTTCTTATTGCGATTACAACCCATACGATTTGGGGCGGCGGATTAACGGTTAATCTAGCAATCAGTTTTGGCTTTGGCTACAGCGCGGTGGGTTCTTCTTTCATCTTGGTTAAGTTGTTCAAGAGAACATCCCGCACGCTTGAAGTGGGTATATCAATGGTGATCGCGATGACCTTTGGTACCTTGAACGCGCACTATTGGTTGAACGGGTATTTTGGGTCCAATATCTCGGACCTTAAATCTGTCGTGTTGCTTGGTGTGATCTTCTGTTCGGTTTGCTATTACTATTTCTACGCACGAGAGCAGCAGTTACGTGCCGATAACGAATTAGAAGTGGCCAAGCGCCGTCAGGCCGATCAAGAGAAGGTGGTGGTGCTGAGTCAGCTTAAACAACTACAGAGCCAAATTGAACCGCACTTCTTGTTCAACACGCTTGCGACCATCAATGTATTGATTGAGAGTGACAGCGCGAAAGCCAAGTTGATGCTCGAAAAACTGACCGACTTGTTGCGTGTGACTTTGAAGAATAGCCGCACTGAGCAATCGACCATCGCACAAGAGGTCGACTTGCTGGATGCTTATCTTAACATCCAGAAAATTCGTTTAGATGAGCGCTTAGCCTTCTCGATTGAAACGAACAACATTAGCGATCAGCAAGTGATTCCGCCCTTCTTAATTCAACCCTTGGTTGAGAACGCATTAACTCACGGTATTGAGCCAAAAGCCGCAGGTGGCGAAGTGAATATCCGTATTACCCAGCAAGCTGAACAGTTGAAGATTGAAGTGTCAGACAGTGGTGCTGGGTTGAAAACGCCCTCTGCGAATACGGGGCACGGTGTTGGGTTAAGCAATATTCGTCAAAGAATCGAAACCCTTTATGGTGATAAGGCGAGTCTAACTATTACTGAACAGACTGAGGGCGGGGTAGTGTCGACGATCCTGTTACCGCTGACTGACGCAGTTGTCTAGAACTACGCACCAGAAAGTACAGAACAGTGACGAAAAATAGACGATTTACAGTGTGAATTTAAAGGATTAACCATGAACAACCCAGCAATACAGCCGAGCGTAACGGCGATTATCGCAGATGATGAAGCACTGTTAAGGCATCACTTAGACAAGAGCTTGGCTGAGGTTTGGCCGGAGCTAGAGATCGTCAGCAAGGCACAAAACGGTTTGGAGGCGATGCAAAGTATTCAGCAGCTTAAGCCCGACGTGGCGTTTCTCGATATTCGTATGCCTGAGCTGGATGGAATCTCACTAGCGAAACAACTCAACAAGCTAGATTCGCCGCCATTGATTGTGTTCATTACGGCTTATGATGAATACGCAGTTAAAGCCTTTGAACACAATGCGATGGATTACCTGCTTAAGCCAATCAATGAAGAGCGCCTACTTGCTACCTGTCAGAAGGTGCAAGCGCGTCTGTCGAGTAACCAATCGCAAATAGGTAACCTCCCCGAACAACCTGATATCACGGCGTTAATGGCTCAGCTTCAACTGCTATCCCAATCGACCTCACAACAAGTTCAGCCTCCTTATCTATCGCAGAAAAAGTATCTCACGTGGCTCAAAGCCAGTGTTGGGGAAGACATTCACCTAATCGCCGTCGATGATGTGGCGTATTTTAAAGCAGAAGATAAGTACGTATCGATATTTAAGAAAGGGCAGGGTGGGCTATTAGAGGAGTTTATTCTTCGTGTATCTCTAAAGGAGTTACTCGCTCAACTTAATCCAGATGAGTTTTGGCAGATCCATCGTTCAGTGGTAGTGAAAGTGTCGGCTATTGATAAGGTCAAAAAAGGACTATCCGGCCAGATGTCGGCGTATGTATCCGGTGAGAAGTTGCCAATCAGCCGTGCCTCGCAAGCGCTGTTTAAAGGCATGTAGCGAACAAAAGGCGCTACATATCGGCTCTTCAATTAATTCATGTAATTTATAAATCAAACACTTTCATAGTTATATCGAGTGACTCTAAAATTTTAGTCGTTTGATTTAATGTAGAATTATTACACTTTTGCGATCGGATATATTGGGGTAAAGCCCTTCAAAGAGATCGTTATGAAAGCAAACTATTTAGTCATCGTATTGAGCTCCACATTGCTAGGTTGCACTTCTACTCCTCAGCAACAGACGTTATTGAAATCTGACCCATACTGGGTCACAGGCGAATTAGACAACGGCTTAACCTACCATGTTTACCCTGACCGAGAACAACCAGTATCGGTACGCTTACTGGTGCATGCTGGCTCTTTTCAAGAGAGCCAGCAGCAAAAAGGTTATGCCCATTTTGTCGAGCATATGGCGTTTAATGGCAGCAAAAATTTTTCAGGAAACGATGTAGTAGCGTTGTTTGAGCAGTCTGGTGCTAGTTTTGGTGCTGACTTGAATGCTTATACCTCTTATCAAGAAACCCTCTATAAGTTAGATCTACCCGACAATAAGAATCTAGATAAAGCGTTGGCATGGTTTAGAGATATTGGCGATGGTTTACTGCTGTCAGGAGATGAGATCGAAAAAGAGAAAGGAGTGATATTAGGGGAGTTTCGACACACACGAGTTGAAGATAAACCTCTCTCATTTAAGTTCTACGATCACATGGTTGAGGGCACGAATTACCAAAGCAACGATCCCATTGGTAATAAAGAATCCGTTTCTAATGCGAATATTCAAGAACTAAATAACTTTTACCAAACGTGGTATCAACCCCAGTTAACCGAGGTGATTGTCTCTGGTGATATCACACTGGCAGAAGTGATCCCTTTGATTGAAGAAAGTTTCTCTGGCTGGCAAAGAGGTACAACACCGTTACCCGTGAAAAACCAGTCAACGGATTACAATACTCAAGATTTTGTGGCGTATGGAGCTGGGAGCGAGCCACCGAGCATCGGGATAGTGATTGAGCGTGGGCAAAGAGTGACACAGAGCCATGAGCAACAACATCAGCTTTGGCTAGATGATATTGCTCAACAACTCATCCAACAAAGGTTGAATTCAGATTTTGTTGACGCTGCATTGCCAGTGCAATGGGTTGCTTCGACTCCCTATTTCTTAGATTACCAACGGTATTCCCTTACTACGGTTGGCTTTCCTGTCGATAGTCGAGAGCAAAGCCAACAGCAGTTTATTTCTACTCTTGCCTCATTGCGTGATCATGGTGTGAGCGAATATGAGTTTACGAGTGTGATACAGCAATACCAAGCGAACCTTGATGACATTCAGGCTAACTGGGCGAGAATGGACGCAGTAGCTCATGCTGACGGTAAGTCGACGGCGCTGGTGATCAACCAGACGGTTCAATCACAGCTTGATTATAAATCGAGTTTGAAAGCGTTTCTTTCGAGTACGGATCTGGAAGCCGTAAATGATAATTTAGATGATTTACTTTCTAGCCCATATATTTTGGGGTTAGGTTTATCTTCTAAAGAAGACTTGCAGGCTATGAATAACGAGCTAAAAGGTGTCAGAAAAGCCTACAAAAAGACAGGTAACAGGCCATTGCTCGTTACCGCAAGCTCGGCGTTTAGTGTGCCAGCGTCTCAAGGCGAAATTGTAAAGCAAGTTCAGGTGAGTGACGATCCTAATTTGAAGCAATGGACATTGAGCAATGGCATTGAAGTTTTGTATCTCCGTAACTCTGAGGCTGGTAATAGTGTTGGGGTCTACTATGCAAGTGAGGGGGGGAAAGCGGCGTTGGATCCTTCACTGTTTCCAGCTGTAGAGATTGCCCTGCCAGCTTCGATTCGTAGCGGTGTTGGTAAATTTAGCGGTTCGGAGTTAACTGCTCATTTGAGACGCGAAGACATTGAAATCTATCCTTTCATCAACTTTACTCATCATGGCTTTGAGATAAGCGCTAAGAAAAAGACGCTCGCAGAGGGTTTAGCTGCGCTGCACACCATTATAACCGAACCTAAAATAGACAGTGATCAGCTTGAGGCTGTGAAGTCTGAATTTGCTCAAGATCGTACAGCATATTTAGAAACGCCAGTTGGTCAGTTTATTCAGATGGTTAATCGAAATAGCTATCAAACAAGCAGCCGCCACATGATGCTTGAAAGTGACGATATTAAGGCTGTTACGTCGCAAGATATACTTGACGTTCAGCATCAACTCTTCCAAAAGTTAAGAGACAACACATTGGTTATTGTTGCTGATATTAATCCAGCTGAAATTAAGCCTCTTGTGCGTCAATATGTTGCTTCACTGCCATTAGAAGCCGCTGTGTCTCCTCAGTATCAGGTGGCTTATAGTACTGATTCGAAAGAACGAATGGATATATCCATCAATAATGAAGACAGCAGTCAGTATTTATTGCGTGTGATTTCCCAGCAAGCTCGGGATAAAACCGCAAAAGATGTGTTTATGGACGATATGCTTCAGCGTGTATTGTCGAGCCGTCTAACAGCGTATGTTCGTGAAGAGTTAGGTTTGGATTATGCGCCTTATGTGTACTCGGTCTCACAAGACAGTGAGCCTAGTTATGACTGGTTAATAGGCTCTTCAACTGCTCCAGAAAACTCAGATAAAATTGAGCAGGCGATTGATGAGATCATTGTTGAAGCCGCAAAAGGGATTTCTGAAGATGAGACTCGAACGGCAGCTAAGCAGCTTGTGGCGGACCTTACTCCACTAAAATATAAGCCCACTCAGCAAGCTTGGTTTATTTCTCGTTATTTCATTCATGACTATGGTTTTGAGGCGTTGTTTGATCTACAGGGAACGGCAGACTCAATTTCTAGTCAAGATATGACAGAGTACGCGAAAGAAATTTTTGGTGATAACAGCTATCAGTTGAAGAATTTGTTGAGACCACAAAGTTAAATCTAGTTAGGTGAGTGGTTTTTCTTGAAAGCCGCTTCTACCCTTTATATGTGAATTCACTTAGAAGCCAAATGTTCAAGCATTTGGCTTTTTTATTGCGCTGAATCTTGATGAGTTTTGGCAAAACCACTCAGAAACAGTGCCTCGCAAGCGCTGTTTAAGGGGATGTAGAGAACTAGCTTAAAGGGATGTGATAGGTTCTTATTAAAACGCTAATTCAAATGAATACAGTGATCTTACATATCGCTCGATAATTTATAAAATAAAGATCCAGATCACAAAGATACTCACCCGGTTCAATATTAAATAATAATCATTAACTCAATCTGTATATTGTCGATGAATGACATTAAGAGGTTGTTATGAAAACATATTATTTAGCGACGGCTCTATGCCTAACTTTGGTTGGCTGTAGCTCAACACCAAAAAACACCGAAAACTTAATCCAGCCGGATCCGGCATGGAGATCAGGCCAGCTAGAAAATGGCCTTACCTATCATGTTTATCCAGATCATGAAGCATCGGTATCTGTACGTTTAGTCGTTCACGCGGGTTCGATTCAAGAGACTGATCAGCAAGAAGGCTACGCGCACTTCTTGGAACACATGGCATTCAATGGCAGTAAGAACTTCTCTGAAAATGATGTGATTCGTCTATTCGAAGATGCAGGTGCTAGCTTTGGTGCTGATATTAACGCTTACACCTCTTATGAAGAGACGGTCTACCAGTTAGATTTGCCAGATAACATCCAATTGCAGTCTGCTCTAACGTGGATGCGTGACATTGGTGATGGTCTGGATCTATCAAGTTCAGAAGTTGAAAAAGAGAAAGGCGTGGTTCTTGGAGAGTTTCGTATGGCTCGCCTCGATGATAAGTCATTTGGAGAGATATTTTATGATCACTTCATTGAAGGAGGTCCGTACGAATCTCAAGATGCATTAGGGACTAAATCGTCGATTATTAATGCCACTCCTCAAGGTATCACTAACTTTTATCAGACTTGGTACCAACCTCAAATAGTCGAGCTGGTCGTTTCTGGTGATGTGGACATCAAAACCGTGATTCCACTCATTGAAGAAAAGTTTTCTAGTTGGGAGCGTGGCGACACGCCGAGACCAGAGAAACAGAAAGTGACCTCGTTCAATGAAGGTAATTATGTTGAGTATGCAGGAAGAGAAGCACCAAGCATTACTTTAACGTTTAACCGAGGTTTAAATAGAGTTGAAAATCATGCTCAGCAGCATCAACGCTGGTTGGATGAAACTGCTCAACAATTGATTCGACAAAGATTAGAAGCGGTATTCAATGATGCCGCACTGCCGACTCAATGGATAGCGTCTGATAGCTATCGAATGGGCTCTTTGAACTATTCGTCAATAAGTGTTGGGTTTCCGGCTGGCGGTCGTGAAGTTATCCAACAAGAGTTACTCTCTACATTGGCATCACTGCGTGACTTTGGCGTGTCGAAAACGGATATCGTCGGCGAGCAGCATTACTACCAAGACTTGTTGGATAACATCGAGCATGATTGGGATAAAATGGACAGCGTTGAACACGCGAACTACAAAGCGAGTACGCTTGTGACTGAGCGAATTGTCCAATCACAGAAAGATTATCAAGCGAGTTTGGAAACCTTCATTGCAAACCTAAACCTTGAAGCGATTAACGACAACATCCAAAACTTGCTCTCTGATGATTACTTCCTTGTTATTGGCATGGACGACTCTGAAGATCGAACTGCGGTCGTCAACTCTCTCGATAGTTTTAGAACCACGTATAATGAGGCGGGAATTCCGCCGATCGCGATTGGAACAGCCAGTGCTTTTGCTGTCCCTAGTTCGCAAGGTGAGGTTGTACTTGCTGAACAAATGTCCGTAGACCCATACATCCAAAAGTGGACGTTAAGTAATGGTATCGACATGTGGTACTTGCGTGACTATGTTGCAGGTGATGATGTTGGTGTGATGTACATGAGCCTTGGTGGAAAAGCCGCGTTGGATCCGAGCTTATACCCCGCCGTTGAGGTTGCGTTACCTACGTTCGCTCGAAGTGGTGTCGGTGAATTTACGGGATCTGAACTTCTAGCGTATTTTGACCGTGAAGATATTCGAGCGGATTCTTTTATTGGCAATACTCGCCATGGTATCGAATTTAATATTAAAAAAGATGGGCTTAAAGATACGTTTGCTGCGCTTTATACCTTTATCACTGCACCTAAAATTAATCCCGAGCAGTTAGAGGCAGTCAAGCAAGAGTTTGTACAGGGACAAGAATCTTTATTGAGTAGCCCCGTCGGTCAGTTTGAGCGCGCAATAAATCAAAATATCTACAGTCCGGACAGTAGTCACCTTTTTGTTGATAAAGAGCGTGTTGAAGCGGTTTCAGTGGAAGATGTCGATAACCTTCATCAGCAGCTGTTTGGTCAAATGAGACACAACCAACTAGTGATCGTGGGTGACATCGACCCAAGTGTATTGAAGCCTTTGGTTCAGCAGTACTTGGCTTCTATTCCATTGAAAAAAGCGGCGGTACCTGAGTTTAAAGTGGCTTACAACGAGCCATTAGAGTCACGTATTGATTTAGCGATTAACAATGTGAATAGCGCAGAGTACGTCTTACGAGTTATCTCTGAGTCTAATATTGAAGTTAAAATGTCGGCAAAAGATGTTTTCATGGAAGATTTACTGCAACGTTTGCTAGCGACTCGTTTAGATACTTATATTCGTGAAGAGTTGAGCTTGGATTACTCGCCTTATACGTATTCGGCGTCTACAGACAGCGAGTTGAGTAATGAATGGGTTATTGGTGCGATGATAGCGCCAGAAAATGTCGATCAAGTCGAGGTGGCGATTGATAAGGTGATTGCAGACCTCCTACAAGGCGTTTCTGAAAAGGAAATGCAAGCAGCAGTGAAGCAGTTTGAAGCTGACTTCACGCCTCTTGAGATGAGCTCTATCGACCAAGCGTGGTATGTGTCTCGTTATCTACTTCATGGTTACGATATCGAAGCTTTGTCTCAAGTTGAGCGAGTGGCGAGATCAATTTCAACAGAACAGATGAATGAGTTAGTACAACGTATCTTTGGTGAAAATAGCCGTAAGGTTAAGAACATCATGCGACCTGAAGTTTAATCGCTTTGATACTGTGTAATAGCTATAAAACGTCATAACGATAAGAGTTGGACGCATACGTAATTGAAAGCCAAGCCTTGTTGCTTGGCTTTTTCTTTTCTTTAGAACGATGACGCTTAATCGGTTGCATCGAATCATTTTCTAAAAAAATGTTTTAAATCAAGACAGCGTTTCATTTGTATTGTAGATTGACGATCTACGAGAATGTTGTTTGGATATTAGATTGCTTAAACTGGGTACCCGATTAGTCTTAATGTTGTTTTTACTGAGCTTTGGCTTAGTGAATTCTAACGGCTATTCGTTTCCTTCTAAGCCATTTCAAATCTACTCGGCTCAAGAGCAATCTTCACAGAGTGACCTGTGTAAACAAGCCGCTACGGATAATCCGTCGAGCTACTTAGAGTGCGATAAGGCTCAGTTTGGCACTGTTCCTTCTGGTGACAGTTCTAACTATCACGATACTGAGTCTAGCCTTCAAGCAGTAAACTTCAGACGTATGCTCAGTAATGAACAAGAAAGCGTGCCCGATCTTGAGCCTGCTTATCATCTACTGATTGACTTCTCTCCCCCTTCACTACTGGCCTCTCTGCTTTTCAATACACCGTTGTTGGATTCCAAGCAGCACTGGACCAGTATTGTGAGCTCTCCGTCCTCCCGGCTTTCGGGGTGGAAAGAGGGCAACATCCAATACTCGCATTTCCGAGAACTTCTTAGCTAATCGTTTGACCCTGATTGGTCGCATCGACGATCCCTTGTATCCGTTGCTCTAGCCAATCCCAAAAACAATTCGCGAATGTACTCTGCTGCCGTTCAATCAGTTTGGTCTGGTTGCGGTTAGCTATCGTTCGCGTTCGCAAAACTTAGTTAAAATAAGAGATCTTGACTGTGAAAAAACGCATTCCAAGAAAACAAATTAACCACTACTCAAAGTGGAAATACGTGGTACTTATCGCCACTATCATCATCATGGTTCTGAGTGCTTTACCTTCTTGGTATGGCGAGAATGCATCGGTTCAAATTAACAATCGTTCTGAACAGACCATCGATGCAAGCCAAATTACCCAATACCTTGCGAGCGAAGGCATCCAAGCTAAATCTGCATTTCAAAAAGACAACCGTTTAGTGGTGATCTTGGAAGATGCAGAACAGCAAGCGAAGGCCAAGGAAGTGCTTAACGAACGTCTTCTAGACAAGGCAACGGTAGCGCTAGCAATGGAGCCTGCAGCACCAAAATGGCTGACTGACATGGGCTTCGCGCCGATTCAGCTCGGCCTTGACTTACGTGGTGGTGTGCAGTTCCTACTCGAAGTAGACATGGAACCGGTTTACCACGCACAAGCTCAATCTGTGGTGGACGAGATCACCAGCCAAGTACGCTATGCACGCGGCAAAGTGGTGAACAACCAAGTTCAGTTTGACTTCCGCACAGACGCTGATTTCGATAAAACACAAAAACTGATTCGTGAAGAGTTCCCACTATGGCAACGTGACCGTTCAGATAAATCGCTAACGTTAACTCAGTCTGAAGAAGAGCAAAGAACGCTACGTAACCTAACGGTTCAACAAAACCTGCAAATCATGCGTAGCCGTATTGAAGAACTAGGTATCACAGAAGCGTCGATTCAACGCCAAGGTGAAAGCCGTATTCGTATCGAACTTCCGGGTGTACAAGACCCAGCAGCCGCGAAAGACGTGATTGGTGCAACGGCATCATTGGCGTTCTACTCTGTTTACGATAACGCTACGCGTAACACTCAAACGCTAAAAGATACCGATGGCAACCGTGTGGTTGTTGCTCGCAAAGCAGTGCTGAGCGGCGAACACATTATCGATGCTCGTAGTGGCATTGGTGAGATGGGTAGCGCAGAAGTAAACATCACGCTGGACTCCGCTGGTGGTAAGAAAATGTCTGAGTTTTCTCGTCATAACATCGGTAAGCCAATGGCGACTGTTTACAGCGAATACAGCCGTGACAGAGCCGGTAACAGCGAAAAAACCAGTGAAGTAATCAGTGTTGCGAACATCCAATCTCAATTGGGTAGCCGCTTCAGAATCACAGGTGCAGGCAGCATGGCGGAAGCACAAGAACTTGCTCTACTGCTGCGTGCAGGTTCATTAACCGCGCCTGTTACCATCATTGAAGAGCGTACCATTGGCCCGTCTCTGGGGGCAGAAAACGTAACTAACGGTTTTGCTGCTTTGGCTCTTGGCCTTGGTCTTACTCTCACGTTTATGGCGCTATGGTACCGCCGTCTTGGTTGGGTCGCGAACTGTGCGTTGGTGGTTAACATGACCACATTGTTTGGCTTGATTGCCCTGTTGCCGGGTGCGGTATTAACTCTGCCAGGTATTGCTGGCTTGGTACTGACTGTCGGTATGGCGGTAGACACTAACGTGCTTATCTTCGAGCGTATTCGAGACAAGATGAAAGAAGGACGAAGCTTTGCTAGCTCTATCGATCGTGGTTTCGATAGCGCCTTCTCGTCAATTTTCGATGCTAACGTCACCACCATGATCGTTGCTGTGGCTCTGTATACCATTGGTAATGGACCAATTCAGGGCTTCGCTCTGACACTGGGCCTAGGCCTTCTAACCAGTATGTTTACGGGTATTTTTGCTTCACGAGCAATCATCAACTTGGTTTGGGGGCGCGACCAGCGCCATGATGTAAGGATTTAAGCATGAGTATTTCAAATATGACTATTTCAGACAGCAATATGACTCGCCTTCGCAAGGTGATGTCTGTGATTTCTATTGTGCTGTTCATGAGCTCTGTGATGCTTGTGGCAGTGAAAGGTTTCAACTGGGGCTTGGACTTTACTGGCGGTGTGGTTGCCGAAGTTCAGCTTTCTGACCAAGTAACTAAAGACGATTTAAAAACAAAACTTGATGCCGCTTTCCAACAAGACGTGCAAGTGGTTGGTATGGCAGAACAAGACCGCTGGACACTGCGTTACAGCCAATTGACGGATGCACCTCAGCCTAACCTAGTGGATGTTTTGTCATCGGTGAGCGACCAAGTACAAGTGCTTAACAGCAGCGTGGTTGGCCCTCAAGTGGGTCAAGACATGGTTGACCAAGGTGGCTTGGCGGTATTGGTGTGTTTCTTAATGATCATGCTGTATCTGAGTGTTCGATTTGAATGGCGTTTGGCACTCGGTGCTCTGGCGGCGATCATTTACGACGTTACGATTATCTTGGGTTTGTTCGCTTTTACTCAGTTCGAGTTCAATCTGACCGTATTGGCGGCCGTGTTAGCCATTCTCGGTTATTCACTCAATGACTCGATCATCATTGCTGACCGAGTGCGTGAAATGCTACGTGGTAATCCAAACGGTGATACAGATAACCTGCTTAACGAATCAGTTAAAGCGACCTTCTCACGCACCATGGTGACTTCAGGTACAACGCTAATCACTGTATCAGCGCTTTGGCTACTTGGTGGCGCGGCACTGCAAGGGTTCGCTATTGCACTGGTGGTTGGTATTGTCAGCGGTACGTGGTCTTCAGTTTCTGTCGGCATCACACTGCCTAAGTTACTTGGCCTACAGCCTTGTCACTACCAAGTTAAGCCAGTAGTCGAAGTTGAGGGCGAATACCCTTAGATTTATCTTATTAGATAGCACCAAAACTCAGTGATTGAGCCCAATAAAGCCTTTCGTTTGTAATAAAACGAGGGGCTTTATTTTTATATAAGAGTCAATAAGTTAGAGAAAAGAGAGTCTATTTCAAAAAACGATGGATTGAATAGGCAACAGCGTGTGATATGAAGTATGTTTATATGACGTTAGTAGAAATGAGGCAAGGGAATGGAATATCGACATCAATGTCATGTAGGCGATCATGGGGATGCACTCAAGCATCCAGTATTGAGTGCACTTGTTAAATCATTAATGCAGCAACACTCACGCCTCAATGTTATCGACACACACTCAGGTACAGGGTGTTATGACCTAACCACTGCGCCAAGTAACCATGCGGGTGAGTTTGCAGAAGGGGTTGGGTACTTATGGCGAAATAAGGCTTACTTGCCAGAGTCATTTTCTTCTTTTATGTCGGTGCTGGAATACTACAACCCTAATCAACTTATCACGCTGTATCCCGGCTCGGCAGCCATTACCTATCAACAAGGCCGCAGCCAAGATAGCTTCTATTTTTCAGATATTCAGCAAGATGAAGCCGATTTATTGCAAGCCAATATTGAGAAGTTGCAACGCGATCTTGATGTCTCAAGCAAGCTCACTATTACTGCGGGTGACGGGCTTAAAGCGCTACCAGATGATGTGGCAAAACACGATAATCATCATCTGATTGTTATCGACCCACCCTATGAAACCGATGCTGAATATCTCGCAGTGATTGATGCTTTGGTTAAGGCGTATCAGCAGTCGGAGAAAGTGTCTGCTCTGATTTGGTACCCGCTCTACACGGATGATAAGAGCTCGCTTATTCTCAATCATTGCGTGACAGCAGTGAAAGATGGCTTGCTACCAAGCCCAATTAAGTCGGAGCTTCGACTTCGCGATCCTAAAGGGGATGACCGCTTAATCGGCAGCGGTTTGTTGTTATTCAACCCACCACAAGGCATTGCAGGAACGGTCGCGGATACGCTCGATTACTTACACCGTCAACTCGCAACTAATGGTGAAGGTTATTGGCAAATGAGAAGTCTATAGATCTGATTTATATGGGGATTATGGCGATTTTCTAGACAGTACTCACTAAACCACTGTTATTTATGTGGTTTAAATTGACAAAACGTTAACTTTTATCGATTGATTAATTGCAGTGAATCATTTAAAAATAGAATATCAATGCGCACAAGTGCATACTGGCTCATAAGTTAAATAATTAGTCCCAAATTAATATCAGATTGTGGTTTACCCCCTAAACTGCATAAGGCTCGCACTAGTCACGCGAGCCTTTCTTTTGCCTGTAGGAAATTTTTACAACAGTTGCTCTTCAATCTTTAGTGCTTTCTCGATGAGTTTCGCATTGAAATCTGCAGCTTCCACTGAGTAGTGGGCTTCACGGTGGCAGGTCGGACAAAGTGCGATCACATTTTCTGGGCAATCAGCCCCACCATCAGCTAACCGTGTAAGGTGATGAACTTCGAGGTAGGGACCTGACTTGGTCTCAAAAGGCGAGGGTACTCCACAACCTTCACAAATCCCATTTGCTCGTTTCTTTGCGTAGAGCTTAATTGCTTCACTGCGGTATTTCACATGCGTAAGTTGTTCTTTGGGGTCAGCTTGAAGTGGCGTTGAAGCTAAAGCGATGTCTCGTAATTGCTTCAATGATTTACTTTTAGTTGGCTTGGTAAGGTATGAAGCTTTTGGTGTTTGAATGGTATTGCCGACACTTTGCGGGACGATATCTAGATGGAAAACTATTGCATTACGGAGTTGGTCATTTTTGTCTGGGCGTTGTTCGATATGATGACAGATGTAGTTGCATACACCGACGAATCTTACAAAACCAGTTGAGACAGATTCAAATAAGAGTATCTCTTTGAGGTTTTTTTGGTGTTCAAAGATGGCCAAGTTTCCTTTAACCATTTTCATATCACCTTCTTGCCCTTCTCCTGTATATCGGAAAGTGCCGTCTGCACTAAAACCATCAGCGTAGCCAAATTCTTCTCCTGCATCGCTAGTGAAGATAAATACATATGGGTGAGCAGTCGGCGTAGCAATACCACCATATTGCTGACCTTTGTAATGACCGTGTATATCTGCGCGTCGATTGTAAACCTGTCCTACGTTGAACAATGGAGAGTCCTCATTTATCCGTTTAAATTGGAACTATTATTGATGTTTTTGTAATTTATTTTTCATGTAAAGTTCAAATATAACAGTGGTTTAAATGAAAATGTGCAAGTGGATTTTTGAGTGTGGAAAGGTATCGATTCGATCACGTTTCTAGACATTAAAGCCTGCAGAGATCATGCAGGCTTGATGTTTGTTTAGTGCTTGGTAACTACAACGTTGGATAATCGATATAACCTTTTTCGTTGCCGCCAAACAGAGTCGCGCCATCGAGTTCTGATAGTTCGCTGCCGTTTTGTAGACGCGATACGAGATCCGGGTTTGCTACGAATGGGCGACCGAAAGCGACGAGATCCGCATAGCCCTTATTTAATACTTCTTCGGCGCGTTCTGGCGTGTAGCTACCTGCGACGATGATGGTGTTAGAGAATAACTCTCTTAGTTCGATGCGGAAGCTTTCTGGGATAACAGGTGCGTCATCCCAATCGGCTTCTGATAGGTGCAGATAAGCAACGTCTCGCTCTTGCAGTGCTTTTGAAGCTTCTAAAATTGTTGGCACGATATCTGGGCAGTTCATGTCTTTGAAGGTGATGAATGGAGCCAAACGCACACCCACCTTATCCGCACCAATCGCTTCAATCACGGCATCTACTACTTCAATCAGAAAGCGAAGTCGATTCTTACGACTGCCACCGTAGTTGTCGGTGCGCTTGTTTGAGTTGGTTCTTAAGAATTGATCAATGAGGTAGCCATTGCCGCCGTGGATCTCGACACCATTAAAGCCAGCCTCTACCGCTTTTTTCGCTGAGTGGGCAAAATCTTGAACCACACGATCGATGTCAGCTTGAGTCATTTCTCTTGGCTGAATGCAGTCGACCATATTACCGTTGCCATTCTCATCAGAAATCCAAACCTGAGTTTCTATTGGTGCCAAAGCTGACGGTGCAATCGGCAGTTCGCCCTTTTGGAAGGTAGGGTGAGACACTCTACCGACATGCCATAGTTGGCAGAATATCGCGGCGCCTTGTTCTTTAGCGGCTGTTGTTACCCCTTTCCAACCTTCGATTTGTGCATCGGTATAAACGCCGGGTGTGAATGAGTAGCCTTGAGAGTCATCTGATATTTGCGTTGCTTCGGTGATGATTAGTCCTGCACTGGCGCGTTGCTGGTAGTAGGTCGCCATCATATCGTTTGGCACATTGCCAGGTTGGCTAGTACGAGCGCGTGTCATAGGTGCCATAACGACACGGTTTTGCAGTTCTAGGCCTTTTAGTTCTGATGTTTCGAATAATTTGTTCATGGTATCTACCTTGTTGGAATCATGTGGTCTTAATGGTTTTGGTTTTAGCTATAAGCAGAATTACTTACTTTCCGCTGGGCTGAAGATCGAGTTGCTCTGTGGTTTTTCAGCTTTGTTGGCTTTCGCAATAAGCAGCAAGCCAATAACAGGGACAACAACGGCTGCGAATGGAATCATTCCTGCGCCTAGTTGGCTGTCGAGTACCATGCCGCCAAGGAATCCACCGAAGGCATTGGCTAAGTTAAACGCTGAAATATTGGCTGTTGCTGCGAGCTCTTGCCCTTCGCCACCGTGGTTCATTACTCGAAGTTGCATGGCAGGAACGTTCGCAAATGATGCAATACCAAAGACAAATGCAGCTGCAACGAAGAGGATTTTGTTGTCTATTACAAGGCCAACCACAACTAATGAAGCGATCATCGCGACAGCCCAAAACATTGAAGCTTTGCCTAGGTTTTTATCTGAAGAGCGTCCGCCCAAGGTGTTACCGATGATTAAGCCGACACCCACAATCACTAAGATCCAAGTCACTGATTCTTGACTGTAACCTGTGATGTGCATGGCGATTGGCGCAAGGTAGCCGTAAAGCGTCATGAAGCCAGACCAAGCAAAAGCGGTGATCGCTAAGCTAATCAGTAGCATTGGATTTTTGAATGCTAAAAGCTGAGTTTTGATGTCTTTCGCTTCACTGTGACCCGTAGATTTAATTGATGTCAGGATAGAAATCATTGCGATGGTGCCAAGCGCTGCCACGGTAAAGAAGGTGGTGTGCCAACCGAATTGCAAGCTAACCCATGTACCAGCGGGAACGCCAAGAACGTTGGCGAGTGTTAAGCCTGCAAACATTTGGCCAACGGCTCGGCCTGCCATTTTTTCAGACACTAAGTTGGTTGCGACAACCGCACCGATACCATAGAAAGGACCTTGAACTAAGCCTGCGATAACACGACTTGCCAGTAGTAATGGGTAGCTTGGCGCTAAGGCCGACAACACGTTACCGATGATGAACAGTGCCATTAGCCCAATCAGCACCATCTTCTTATTAAAGCGAGCAAGGTAGATGGTTAAGATTGGTCCACCGATAACGATAGCCAACGCGTAGGCACTGATTAGGTATCCGGCTTGACCTTCGGTGATCGAAAGGGAGGTCGCAATTTGTGGAAGAATGCCTGCGATAACAAATTCAGCGGTGCCAATGGCAAAAGCTGCGAGTGTCAGTATCCAAACTTGGAATGGAATCTTTTCTTGGTGGACGTTTTCTTGTTTCATAGTGAAGTACCTGTGTTAATTCTGTTTGTTAGGGCGTTTCGATATACGCCCTAACGATTGTTCTTAGTGTCTCTGCGGGGGTTCTAACCGAGCTGCGCACCGCCATCGATATCGATGATTGAGCCAGTCACGTATGGGTTATTAATCGCAAACAGGTAACCCATAGCGATCTCTGAAGGCTCGCCCACTTTGCCTGCGGGTAGGTTGTTTTTGGCGTTGTCGTACATGGTTGTGCGAGCTGACTCGTCCATGTTTTTGTATGCCTCTGTCATGGTTAAGCCGGGGCTGACTGCATTAACTCGAATCGGTGATAGCTCTTTCGCAAGCACTTTAGTCACGCTTTCTAGCGCGGCGTTGATGGCGGTTTTAACGTAAGTGCCTGCAACGACTTTGCGTGACAACATGCCAGTGGTGAGCGTGATAGAACCGTTTGGTGTCATGTAACGTGCAGCGTGCTTAGCAACGTTTAGGCTGCCCCAAAACTTGGTATCAAATGCTGTTTTTGCATCTTCGATAGCAACGTCGGTCACTTTTCCTGCCGGAGCGTATGAGCCTGCAGTCATGATTAAATGATCAAAAGCACCAATCGATTCGAAGTAATCACAGAGCGACTTCTCGTTAGTGATATCGACACCGGTATGTCGGCTAGCAATGTGTACCGTGTTGCTCTCGTTTCTTAGTTGCATCGCTAGTGCCTTACCGATACCAGACGTGCCACCAATGATGACGAAAGTGTTCTTTTCTTGGTTTGTAAGCTCGTTGTTCATGTTCTGAATTCCTGCGTGTTCTGCTGATGGTTGTCATTATATTTATTCGACTAAATTTGATAATTGGCTAAAATATAAATTCATTATTCGGTTTAAATGAACAATAGAGCGAGAGCACGAATAGCATGGATAAGTTTTCAGACATGGCGATGTTTGTCAGCATTGTGAAACATCAAGGTTTAGCGGCGGCAGGGCGAGAGTTGGGGCTTTCTCCTGCGACCATGACAGCAAGACTTCAGGCGCTTGAAGAACGATATGGTGTGAAGTTGTTAAATCGAAGTACTCGACATGTGTCTTTGACTGACTCAGGCGAGCTGTATCACAAGGCGTGTCTGGAGATCTTAGATAATGTCAGTGAGGCTGAAAACCTGATTCAAAATGGCGTCAAAGAGGTCAAAGGCCCATTAAAAATCGCCGCGCCAAAAGACATCGGCAAGCAATACATCCTGCCAATCTTGTCTGAGTTTTGTCAGCAGTACCCAGACGTTATCCCTTACCTATATTTGAACGATAATCTCTCGAATATTGCAGAATCCGGCATGGATATCGTGATCCGTTATGGCGAGTTGGTCGACAGTAGTTTGATATCCAGACGCTTATCACCAAGTCGCCGCGTGTTGTGTGCCTCGCCTGAATACCTCGCCAAACACGGGACGCCGTTGACGCCACAAGACTTGGTTGAGCACGACTGTTTGGCAATGCTGCGTAGCAATGAAGAACTCAAGACATGGCACTTCCAAGATCATGACATGAAGAAGTCTATCACTGTTGTGCCAAAGCGATTCTCAGACGACGGTGAAGTGATTCGCTACTGGGCACTGAAAGGCGAGGGTATTGCGCTTAAATCGGTGTTGGATGTGCAGGACGACATCAATAACCAACGCCTTGTGACTCTGCTTAATGGCTACATGAAGAACTTTAATAGTTCGATGAGCGTATCGAGTGCTGATTTGAATGTGGTGTACATCAGCAAGAAGTACCAGCCGAAGCGTATTCGCTTGTTCTTAGATTTTCTGTTTGAGCGGTTTGATACGATGACGGAGAGATAAGTTACTTTGAGCTATGTGCTCGGTATTGAGCGTAGATAGATCTCTACTCCCGTTATGAGAAGCTTTTATCTGCCAGAGATTAATTATTGTTAATAAAACGAAAATGAAATATCAATGCCAATGCACACATACTAAAGCTGAAGCTCTATCGTGAGCACCGAACATTACTACCGAATTGCGATTTACCCCCTAAATCGCATCTGGCTCGCATTAGTCATGCGAGCCTTTCTTTTTTCTGACGATCGGATTTTCGTTTACGGTAAAATTTAGCGTCGATAAAGAGGGATATCAGTGAAAATACTTATCATCGAAGATGACACCACCACGAGAGAATTTGTTGCTAAAGGTCTTGAAGAGCATGGCTATGCGGTTGATCAAGCTGAAGATGGCAAAAAGGGCTTAATGATGGCCTTGAGCTCAGAGTATCAACTGGTGATTCTGGATCGTATGTTGCCGTATCTAGACGGCATGAAAGTTCTATCTGCTATTAAAGCGACAGAAGAGCATTTACCCGTGCTGATACTCAGCGCCATGGACAGCGTAGAAGACCGTGTGAACGGTTTACAGGCTGGTAGCGATGACTACTTGATTAAACCTTTCGCTCTTGCCGAGCTTATCGCCCGCGTCGACATTATTATTAATCGAACTCAAAGGCAGCCTTCTAACGACAATACCTTGGCTTATGATTGCTTAGAAATTGATTTACGAGCACATCGAGTAACATGCAAAAACCAAGAGCTTTTGCTGCAACCTAAAGAGTTTAAACTGATTCAATATTTTGTTGAGCATAGCGAGCAAGTGGTATCGAGAATGCGCTTGTTTGAGGCTATTTGGAGTTATCATTTTGATCCTAAGACCAATGTGATTGATGTTCATGTCGCTAATCTCAGGCGCAAATTAGAAGACGCCGGTTGTCCTGATTTACTTCACACCGTGAGAGGGGCAGGTTATGTCCTTCGTCGATGATTACTCTCTTACTCGCTCTTCCGTATTTAAAACTCTAGTTGGGTTGTTTGTTCTGGTTACAGTGATTAACGTTATTGTGATCAGACAGGTTTATAAGAACTCGGATGCTTTTCACCGCGAACAACTGGTCAAGCAGTTGCAAGATGAGTCTTCGGAATTTAGCTATGTTGCCCAACAGAGCAAAGCTGACGTTGAAAAGCTGCTCGCGGCTAAGCGAACCTCAAATACGCAATTTTATTACCATCTGACAGAGCGCGCTGCTCCTTCTACTGCAACATCTACTTATCCAGTAGCAAAATATACCTTGTCAGAGACCACCGACATTCTTGTTGGTGACTCGCATCGTCTTGTCATTGGTATCGACCCCAAAGCGGTTGAAGAGTATCGAAATACCCTTATTCCCATTGTTTTTTCGGGCATTGTCCTGCCTATCGCGGTGATGTTGATTGCGGCGCTGTTTTTTACTGTGCTGATATCAAAACGCTTGGAGCGGGTAAACCAAGCGATGAATCGTGTTCTATGTGGCGAAAGAGAGGTCAAAATAGCGGTCTCTAAACAAGATGACGAATTCGATATTCTCGCTATCCACCTTAATTTCATGATCGAGCAGATGGCTAAAAATGAAGAGTCATTGAAGTCGCTGACTGTTGGGATGGCTCATGACATGCGCACTCCCATGGCTCGTTTGAAGTTGCGATTAGAGGAAGTCTTATCGGATTCCAACTTAACGGCCGAACATCAGGAGCAGTTTTCCGCTTGTCATGATGAACTTGAACTTATTTTGTCGCTGTTTAATAGCATGCTTGAGATCGCCAAGTTAAATAGCGGGCAGATGGCGATAGCGACCGAGCGGGTGGATCTTGGAAAAATCGCCCAAGATGCGATTGAATTTGTTAGCCCATTGGCAGAAATGAAGCAACAAAAACTGACTTTTAGGCAAGACCAAGCGTGTGAAGTTGTGGGAGATAAAAGTTTGCTGTTCAGGGCGGTATTCAACTTAGTTGAAAATGCGGTGAAGTACACCCCTGATAAGGGGGAAATTGACGTGGTGATTGATCTGTTTGGCGTGTCGGTATCAGACAATGGAATTGGTATTTCTGACAGCGATAAAGTGAATGTATGCCGTCCTATGTATCGTGCAGACAAGAGTCGGACCGAGTTTGGTAATGGGTTGGGGTTATCCTTAGTGGACGCTGTAGTGAAGCGCCATCATGCGCACCTGATCATGAGAGACAATAACCCTGGGTTACGAGCTCGCCTTTACTTTTCCCGTTAAGCCAAACTTGGCTTTCACTGTCTAATTATCGAATTAAATCGCTCTAGTTGCGGTACCGCAGAAAGATGAAAATCAACGAGCCCTTTATCGAAAAAGGCCAAAGCATCGTGCTTTGGCCTTTGTATTTTCTGCTTTCTAGAACTTACCGATAACTGGATAGTTTAGCTTGGTAGAGCTACTTCATTTAAGTCTTGGTTCGCAGGAATTTGCTTCATTGCGTGAGCAACCTCTTCGGCTTCTGTGCCAATAATCACTTGAAGGTTGTTCGCTCCAATTTTCACGACGCCCATAGCGCCGATGGCTTTGAGTGCTGCTTCATCGACAATGCTTACGTCCTCAAGTGATAGGCGCAGTCGAGTGATGCATGAATCGATGCTGGTTAGGTTGGCGTGTCCACCAAGAGCCTTAAGATACAGAGCTGCTTTCTCGTTAGAGGTTACGTTGCTTACTTCAGCAACTTCTGCGTCTTCACGCCCCGGCGTTTTCAAGTCAAACTTTAGAATCGCAAAACGGAAAACTGAGTAGTAAATCGCTGAGAAACACAGGCCTTGTAGTACTAGCATGTATGGTTTCATAGCGAGAGGAAGGTTGTACGACAATACAAAGTCAATTAAACCGCCACTGAAGGTAAAGCCAGCAATCCACTGCATACTTGCTGCGATGTAAAGTGAAAGTGCAGCCAAGAGCGCGTGGATAACGTAAAGCACGGGAGCCACAAACATGAAGGCAAATTCAATCGGTTCAGTTACACCGGTTAAAATAGCCGTCAGTGCCGATGCACCTAAGATTCCGCCTACTTTCTTTTTGTTTTCTGGTTTCGCACAGTGGTACATAGCCAGACAAGCCGCTGGTAAGCCATAACCCATAATAGGGAAGAAGCCACCTTGGTAGATGCCCGTTACACCGAGTTCACCCGTACCCGACCAGAATTTAGAAATATCGTTGATGCCAACTAGGTCGAAAATGAATACTTGGTTTAAAGCGTGATGAAGACCAACAGGAATCAGCAATCGGTTAAAGAAGCCGTATAGACCAGCGCCGGCTGCCCCCATTTCCGAGATAGCGATACCAAAGTCGACAAGTGCGCCATAAACGGCTGGCCACACGTACACCATGACTAAGCTGATTGAGATAGCGGCAAGAGACGTGACAATTGGAACAAAGCGTTTTCCGCCAAAGAAGCCAAGCACTGCAGGCAGCTTGATTGTGTGGAACCGGTTATATAATGCAGCAGCCACCAAGCCCATGATAATGCCTGTAAATGCACTCACCGAGGCTTCTGAAGCAATGATCTCCGAGCTTGTCATTTGCTCGACAGGGACCCCAGTAATCTGTGAAATTACCGCGACATTGCCCACAATCATTTCGATAATCAGTAGTCCGAGAAGCCCAGAAAGCGCCGCTGCACCGTTGTTATCTTTCGCTAAACCATAAGCCACACCCACTGCAAATAACCAAGCTTGGTTATCCATGATGCCTTTGCCTCCATACACCAATATGGTGGCAAGTGCGCTATTGGCTCCCCAACCTGTTGGGTCTATTGCATACCCTAGCCCTAGCATCAAACCACCTGCAGGGAGAACGGCAATCGGCACCATGAGTGCTTTGCCTATTTTTTGTAAATATCCCAGTATGTTCACTTTAAATCCTCTTCCGATTTTTAATTAATGGAACGAGCTTACTGGCATAAGGATTAAGGGCGGGTTGTGCTTAGATTAAGGATTATTAATGTACGGGGAAGGTGCACTTAGGCATTGGATTTTATTGATATTAGGTGCTTTCTTTGGCCCTCGTTCTTTTCACGATCGAGTAAATGTTGTTAGCTTATTGATGCATTTCAAGCAATTGTTCATTCTAAAAGCTAGGTTACGGACACGTTTCTTGGATCTCGCTATGCTAGCTCTAAAACAAGGACGTGATTGGAGAGAACAATGAAAGTAGTCGGTAACACGGTTATCCAACCTTTGCACAAGGCAACTTGTCACTGCGGTGCGGTGGAACTTGAGCTCAGTTTACCTAACGGCATCGAAAAGCCACGCCGTTGCGATTGCTCCATTTGTCGTCGTAAAGGCGCGATAGTCGGCTCTGTGGCCTTAGATGGGATCAAGATCGTGAAAGGTGAAGAGCATCTCAAGCTTTATCAATTCAACACCAATACTGCGAAGCATTACTTCTGTTCGAACTGCGGTATTTATACTCATCATCAGCGCCGTTCAAGTCCAAATGAATATGGATTTAACATTGGTTGTTTGGAAGGGGTAAACCCTTTTGATATTGGCGGTGTGGTCACCAACGACGGTGTTAATCACCCTGCTGACCGTTAATTTATTGAGCATTAAAAAGGAAATGTTTATGTCTGAATATGGTGCGGTCATTCGCTGGCAAAAAGCGGAAGATGAAGCTTTTAGCGACAATCAATACAGCCGCGGCCACACATGGGAATTCGATGGTGGTGTTACTGTACCTGCTTCGTCTTCTCCTCATGTTGTGCCACTACCGCTGTCGGTTGAAGCGAATGTTGATCCAGAAGAAGCCTTTATCGCGGCACTTTCTAGCTGCCACATGCTGACTTTTTTGGGCATTGCGGCTAAGCAGAAGTACGTGATCGACTCTTATGTGGATGATGCGATTGGTGTGCTTGAGGAAGATGAGTCAGGCCGTTCATCCGTAACTACAGTGACACTGCGCCCTAAGATTGTGTTTATTGGTAGCAAGGTTCCAACCCGTGCTCAACTCGACAAGCTGCACCACTTAGCACACAAGAATTGCTTTATCGCTAATTCGGTCAAGACGGAGATAAAGGTAGAGATATGAGATTAATTTGTATTGTTCAGATTATTTTCTAAAAGTTTCGTCTTTTTGATTTTGCCATCGTCTTAAGGGTATTCATGCAGTCTAGTTGATTGCAAAAAAGACCGAACAACCTATTGAGGGCTCCTCCATGACAGCGTTTAAGAGTACATCTAACTACGGTGAGAATGCGTTTATCAAAAGCAAACCGCAGATGTTACAGAACATTTATAACACCACAGATGTATTCCCATACTGGGTTGCCGATATGGATTTTCAGGTAGCGGAACCGATCACTCAAGAGCTTAATCGTTTGGTTGAACGTGGTGTGTACTCTTATGAGTTTCATGAGCAAGCGGTGTTTGAGGCCCTTTCTCAATGGTACTCAAAGCGTCATGGTTTGAACCTTTCGGCTGATAAGTTCGTGCAGGTGCCGGGTGTGCTTTCTGGCATCGCGTTGCTACTGCGCCAATTCACCAACGAAGGCGATGGTGTGCTTATTCATACGCCGGCGTATCACCAGTTTTCTAACTTAGTGAACAAAGCTAACCGCAAGGTCGTGAAGAGCCCACTTATTAAGGATGAGCAAGGTTACCGCATTGATTTCGACGGCATGGAACAACAGATCATCGAACAAAAAGTGAAGACGATGATTTTCTGTAACCCGCACAACCCAACAGGTCGCGTGTGGACACATCAAGAAATTGAGCAAGTTATCGAGATCGCTAAGCGCCATGATGTGTTGATCATCAGTGATGAGGTCCACTCAGACATTATCTTTGAAGGCCACTCTTTCACGAGTTTGACCAGCTTTGATTACGACAAGGTCATCACCTTGATTGGCTCTCCGGCGAAAACCTTCGGCATGCACAGCATCTCAAATGGCTATGTGTACACCAACAACAATGAGCTATTTGAAGCGTTTAAAGCCAACGTGGCGGCGATGTATCTTGACCATGGTAATGCTTTAACGACGTTTGCGACGATTGCTGCCTTTGAACAGGGTGAAGAATGGCTAGACGAAATGTTGGTGTATCTACAAGACACGATTAAGTGGGTCACTCAATTTGCCGAGCAACGTATTCCTCAATTGAAAGTGATCCAACCACAAGGGACTTACCAAGTATGGTTTGATTTCTCAGAGTTAGGTTTCTCGGAAGAAGAGCTAAAGAATGTGGTGTTTGAGCAGGCTAAGATGGGGTTAACGCCGGGCGGTTGGTTTGGTGCTGAAAGTTATCATTTTATGCGAATGAACATCGCCACTTCGCGAGACAATATAGAGCGGTCATTTACTGCTTTAGCGAACGCAATTGATGGTTTTACGCGAGGAAACCAAGTTAGTTCAACTTGTTGTGATAGCAGCGCGTCAAAAAGCTGCTGCTGATATCGAGCGTTAGGCTCTACAGAACGAAAAACCGCGAGGCTGCTTAGTGCATCACTGGCGGTTTTTTTGTGTCTGTGTAATCCTACTCACGGTTTTATTGAGTTGTGATTGAAGTGCTGAGTGACGAGCAATTAGTGTTTCAATGATTGATAGAGGTTGGTTGGCAGAGAGTTATGTTTAGCGTCCCATTGAATAGTTTTGTACATCGTGTGAGTGATAAAAGCCAAGTGATGGCGAATGCTGCGGAATGTGGATGTCAGTTGAAACGAGTTCGTCGTTCGCGTAATTGGTTACTGGTCGCTCAAGATCATCAACTTATTGAATTTAAAGCCTTGCTCACCCATGAAAAAGACGGTTGGATCGCCATTGCGATAGACAAGGTACTGCCTAAGCCGGTGGTATGTTTGGCATCGCTGTTGGTTGCGACACCCTCGATGACGGTCGCTCAGTTGGTGATGGAGTCTGGGTGTTCAATGGCCGAAGCAAGACGTGCGATTGATGAACATGAAGGGTTATAAACGTGAGCCTTAAGTAAGCCAGTCGTGTTGTAAAAAGAGAATCGCGAGCAGCAAAAAGCCCGTAACGATATTATGCTTTTTCAGCGGAATATCGTTACGGGCTTTATCATCTGTGCTGCATTAAGCTAAGCCACGTGGCTTATGAAGCGTGGCTCGATTAAGAGTTCGCTACTTTTACACGAATCGTGTTTTTGCCAAGCTTAGTCATGTTCAGCTTGTTTAGTGCCGCTTTAGCTTCTTCGTGCTCTGGCATTTCAACAAAAGCAAAGCCTTTTGAGTCGCCAGTTTCTTGGTCTAAAACTAGGCTGCACTCTTTTACTGAGCCAAACTCAGAAAATAGCACACGGATGTCTTGCTCAGAAGTAGAGCGCGATAGGTTACGAACTAGAAGTTTCATAATAAACCTTGAATATGAATTTACGCCGAGCATTGTCGCACACTTTCATGCTCACCCTCACAAATAATTAGCTGAATAGTTCTGTTTACCTGTTCGCAGCTCTCTTTAACCGTTAACCGCGGTTTATCGTGATATCAGATACGAATCCATGCTCTGTGCTGGTTAATGCCTGTTGCAGCATCTGAGCGGCTTCTTGAGCGGTCATAAAGCTTGAGGTATCCATCGCTTTGCCACTTGTTCCCCAAAACTCGGTCGCCATTCCGCCGGGATAGACGGCAACGATTTTCATCGGGTAACCTTTTAACTCCAATCTTACTGATTCGATGAAGCCTCTCACGGCCCATTTAGCAGCGCAATAGGTGGACTCTTCCGCTTTAGCGCCTTGGGCGGCAGTCGACATGACCACAGCAATGGTGACAGGTTGATCTTTGTAGCGCTGCACAAGCTCGCGAATCAAAAAGATGGAAGACTCGATGTTGTTTTTCAGCATGTCACTGATGGCTGCAGGGTCCTGTTGTTCTATCTTACCGAAGTAGCCACTGCCAGCACTGTGAATCACCAGCTTGGGTGTTTCAGGCAATGCATCAAGCATCTCGCTCACTGAGTACGGGTCACAGAGGTCCGACACTTGGCTAATGGTATTCGTTGGGAGCTTTTTCGCTACCTCTGCTAAACGTTGTGCGTTGCGACCTGTAATGGCTATGCGTTGAGCGTCTGTTGCCGTGTTAGCGTATTGTGTCGCGAGCGCTGCGCCTAAACCGCTGCTTGATCCGGTAATTAAAATCATATTGTCTTAAATTTGTAGAGTTGATTCGAGATAGTAAGGGGCTGAGTCGAGTTTTTCTGAGATCTATGGCTAAAGTTGATGGATGGCTTGAGAGATAGGCTGAGCTGTAGGGCTGAGAGCGGTGAAAGGGTAAATGAATTCGTATCGAGAGAGGGAAGTTCGTAAGAAAGTAAAAGCGCCGGCTTTGAGCCAGCGCTTCTAAGTAATCATAAGTGATTATTCGTCGTCGAACTGTTTGATCGTGAACGCGTCTTCGATTCGATTAAGCTCTTCTTGTTCTTTAACTCGCTTCTCTTCTTGAAGAGTCGCTTTCGTTTCGTTGAAACGTTTTTTCTCTGACTTAGTCAGGAATTTTACAGCTTTTTTGTTAGTCAGCGCGTAAGCAACTACGTCTTCACCTTTTTCTCTGCGGTCATTTACGCGTTGTGAGAAACGTTCATTGTCGCGAGCTTTACGCTCCGCTGAGGTTAACTTGCTCATGCTTTAAAGCCTTTTCAATTATTCATGGTAGGGATTCTACACTTAGCGAAACAAACAGGGACTGTTGAGTATGAGTCTAGCCCATTTGTATGCTGGTGGCGCATCTTAGCACAGAGGGTCGAGCATGCAGGTATGCTATTCGAAGGATTCAACAAAACAGCCCACAATTTTCGTTGTGGGCTGCTTAGTTGGTACTGTCGTTGTTGATTTGAAATGGAGGATCAGAAACGGAAGCTCAATCAAATTTTCTCTATGTACAAGATGACCTCACCGACCTTAAAGCCGAACTTGGACATCTCAGTCTTGTTGAACAATCGTTTATCGTCCATCAAGAACATCCAGTCATCGAGTACCACTTCATAGGTGCTGCCATCTACTTCGATTTCTAGGTTGTACTTCCAGTACAGAGCAGAGCCTTGAGTCTCCCCATAAGCCGTTCCAATCACATCATTAGCGGTGCCTGAGTAGGTGTTGTCGCCGGTTTTTATCAAGTTCCAAACTCGGGTTGAGCGTTCACCATCGGCAAATGAGAACCACTCTTTGATTTCACCATTATTGCCTTCCCACGTAGCGATGAGTTTGGCATCGAAGCGCCTTAACAAGTTGCCAGAGCGGTCGAGCACCATACCGTAAGCCATTAGCTCTCCATCAAAGAAGGTTTCGAGCTTGAGTTCTGGCGTAGTGTCTACGTGGTTCTCTAGATTTGCAGAGCCACAACCGACTAACCAAGTGAGAGAAAGCATCGACAGAACGAACTTTAACTGTGTTGTTTTTGGATTCATTTGTTCAAACCTAAAAGTTGTTTGCGTAGGTCAGGCTCGGATGTGTTTTCAGAAAGCCAGATAGCAAGGAAAGCATCGCCGAATTGTTTGTCTTGGATGACACCAATAGGTTGCTCATCAAAGTAGAAACGGCTTACATTATCTTCAGCGACACGGATGGTGAGCGTGCTTCCTTCTTCTACATTTGGCCACATTGAGTAGAGCGGCTCTAACCAACGTTTAATATTGCTATTAGGGTAGCCAAGCTTATTCCATTGATCTTCAGTAGCTTCGACCAAATCTTTACTCTCTATCGCTCGGTAGTACTCTATTTTCAAAGCACGTTCTGAAGTCGAGGGTGCGGTATAGAACTCGGCTGAGTAGAGAGTCCAAAACAGGTAACTCATTTCACCCTGACCACGCTTGTGTAAATCATCGACAGCTGAAGCTTTGGTGTTTCCGGAAAATAACAGAGCAGTAAAAACTAACGAGAGAGTGACGAAGCCTAAAAGTGTGTTTTTTGCTTGCTGGTGAGCGCTAACAGTACCGCTCTTAGGTTTGAACGTTTGTGTCGGGTTGCGTGAATAAGCCATAAGTCACCTCGTTGTCCTTGCCATTTCAGGTTGTACTAAGTTGGAATAGGCGGCCACCAGTAAGGGCAACAATATCCCCCAACTCATTGCAAGGGCAGCAATTACCGATGCATCTGGCCAAGTAGTAAGGAGGGCGCCTGCTTTGATGCCTCCCCAATAACTACTAGTACCTGCTACGAACCCTATGGCAAACAAGATCACTTTCGAGCATTTTAAAAGCCAATTAAGGCTGTGGTTGAAGCTAATCAAAAACATGATCCATAGGCAGATGAGCCAAACGGGAAACCATGATTGATTGGCAACTTCAGAATCGACGGCAAACACGCCGAAGTGAAGCATGAGGCTATCAAGTAATAGCCCCAATGGAAGTAAACAGAGTATTTTCAGGTCGCTATTGCGAGTTGGAGAGAGAAAGAAATGCATGGCCACAATCAGTGGCGCGATGAACGGGGCTTGAGCGGTAAAGAATGCACTGCAAACCCAGGTCGCTTGAAACAGAACGAGATTAATAATCCAAAACCGTTTCATCTTTCGCTCCAAAGTAACGAGGTTTTCTTGCGACTAAATGGTGAGTACTGATCACTCGCTCTTTGAATGCACCTTCACAGTAGCAGAAATAGAAGGTCCAAAGGCGTTTGAACTCTTCTGAATAACCCAGTGATTCCAAATCTTCCCAGTTGTTTTCAAAGGCAACGTTCCAGTCGTTGAGTGTGCGAGCATAGTGCAGGCCAATATCATCAATTTCTTGAACCACAAGGTCTGTGCTGGTCGCAAGATGTTGGGTCATCACTGACACTGAAGGTAAACAGCCCCCCGGGAAGATGTACTTCTGGATAAAGTCGATACCTTTGCGGTACTTCTCATAACGGCTGTCAGCAATGGTGATCGCTTGAATCAGCATCTTGCCGGAAGGCTTCAACAATGAAGAACATTTCGCAAAGAAGGTTTGCAGGTACTCATGTCCCACCGCTTCTATCATCTCGATGGAAACCAACTTATCGTATTCACCAGTGAGGTTGCGATAGTCCTCTTTGAGCAAGGTAACCTTGTCGGTTAAGCCAAGCGCTTTCACTCGTTGTTCAGCAAGCTCGTGCTGTGCGTCTGAAATCGTA
Source organism: Vibrio gigantis (assembly GCF_024347515.1). Lineage (NCBI taxonomy): Bacteria > Pseudomonadati > Pseudomonadota > Gammaproteobacteria > Vibrionales > Vibrionaceae > Vibrio > Vibrio gigantis. The sequence continues at coordinate 1,262,727 of NZ_AP025493.1, read as the reverse complement.
GTGGTGGTGACGTGGCAGCCGTAATGTTGGGCCATGTATATCGCCAAGCCACCCCAGCCAGTACCAATCTCAACGACTTTGTCTGTTTCAGACAGCTCTAAGCGCTCACAGATGGTTTTCATTTTGTTTTGTTGAGCTTTAGAAAGGGTTAACGCGTCCTCGCTGTAGATAGCCGATGAGTACTGCATTGAGCTGTCCAGGAATCGCTCATACAATTCATTACCGATATCGTAATGAGCGAGAATGTTGCGTTTAGACCCTTGCTCGGTATTAGCATTCTTACGTCGCAAAAGCAGATTTTTGATTCGAGAGAGCCACTGTGTTTTATCGTCCAATTCGTCTAGTTGCGCTTGGTTGCGCGCCATGATTTGGATAACACGAGTCAGGTCTGGACTGGTCCATTTACCATCAATGTAAGCTTCGGATGCCCCAATACTGCCGTTGATAACAACATCTCTAAAAAAGGTCGCATCATGAATCGCGATTCGACCTTTCAAGTCAGCTTCTCGATCACCAAATACTGAATGTTGGTCTCGCTCGATAATTTCCAACGTCGCAAATTGCAGGCGCTCTAGGACCTTAAAGATTAAAGCTCGATATTTACAGTTGCTTGAAACAGCAACGGCTCTAGCTTGTTGTTCAATGTTGTTGTTTTGTTTGGCAAGCTGTTCCATGTCAACCTCGCTGAGAATTCATTCTAACTTTTTTGCCAACTAAGTTGGGTGGCATTCGTTGGTTTGAGCACACTCACAACATAATTGAGTATTGGTTTCGGCGCTTAAGGTGTTGAGTCTGGGTGCGCCACAAACGGTACTTTTTTCAGGAATAATTTGAGAGCCTGATAATAAATTCCCATCACGACTTTTATCGTCATCGCCGGAATCTTGCATACCGTTCGTCTAATGTTTTTCTTGGTCACAGACTGCTTGGTCAGTGCCAGTGTCGCATCGAAAATTTTGTCGCTTCTGCGGCTCTCGATGTGAACGAGTGTTCGTTTCGCTGGTGGCTTAATCTTCCAAAAATAGGTCATGTTTAAGTCCATGAACGGCGAAACGTGAAACTCTTTCTTTACCTTCAGCTCTTGGTGCATGTCGATGAGGTAGTAGTGTCTTTCTCGCCAAGGCGTATTACTCACTTCAGCCAACATGTATTTGCAATCGCCTGTTTCGTCATAACAGAAGAAACAGTTTATCGGGCTGAAATAAATACCTAAACAACGGCACTGTGCCAGCATCGTCACACGGTTTGAATCAGACCAAACCCCACCAAGTTGTTGCACTTTGGAAGCTATACGTTGCTTAAGTGACTTTGGTTCATCAATACTGGTGTCTTCTTTTTTTTCAGCAAGATAATCCGACTCTACAAAGCGAATCGGGTTGTACCATCGAGTTCCGAATAGCGCACTACGCGCTGTGGTTTGGGGCAGTTCATCAAGGTCCAGCCCCATCATGTAAAGCTGATAGCTAAACTCATGGGTGATGTCGCCAAAGCGGCGATGTCTGACGTTACCCCAATAGATACCGCTGAGTTCTTCACTCTTTTCGGATGCGATCCCCATTTCGGATGTCAGAGTTTGGCTGTTCATAGTTCTGAACTCGTACTCAAATCTAAACCGAAGCGTTTAGTCACATCGAGTGCACTGTGGACGCCGTCTTCATGGAACCCGTTGTACCAATACGCGCCTGCAAAATGTGTATTATTCTTGCCACAGATTCGGTCGCGCTGTTGTTGTGCGTTGACCGTGTTGGAGTTCAATACTGGGTGGTGATACACAAAGCTTCGAATGATTTTTTCCGGATCGATGGCGTCGCTCTGATTCAAGGTGACGCAGAAGGTGTCTTGGCTTTCGATGCCTTGCAGAATGTTCATGTTGTAAGTGACACAGGCAGGACGTTTACCGTCTCCATCCAACATGTAGTTCCAGCTCGCCCAAGCCAGCTTTCTATCTGGGAGCAATCGAGTATCGGTATGAAGAACCACTTCATTGCGGCTATATGGAATTTCGCCCAGTACCTGTTGCTCCTGTTCTGTCGCGTCACCAAGCAGACGTAATGCTTGGTCTGAGTGACAGGCAAAGATTACTTCGTCGAAGTTTTGCGCGCCGCCATCTTCAAATTCAATTGTAATGCCCGTTTCTTTGCGGGTGACCTGTTTGATTGATGTGTTCAACGCGGCCGGCTTGTTCAAACGTGAAAGGATGACCTCAACATAAGAGCGAGAACCTTTAGGAATTACATACCACTGCGGGCGGTTGGCAATGTCTAGCAGGCCGTGGTTGTAGAAGAACTGTATGAAGAACTTGAGTTCGAACTCTTCCATCTCTTCAAGGCTTGTTGACCAAATAGCCGCACCCATTGGCAGAATGTAGTGTTGACTAAAGAAGTCAGAAAATCGGTTGTCACGTAGGAAACTGCCAAGGGTAACGTCAGGTGTGAAGCGGTTACTTTCGAATTGAGCCTTGCACAACTTGTTGAATTTCAGAATGTCAGAGATTAATGACCAGAACTGCGGCTTGAAGATGTTACTCCTCTGCGCGAATAGCGAGTTAATGCAGTGACCATTGTATTCAAACTGAGTGGTTGTGTTGTGAACACTGAAGCTCATCTCGGTCGGTTGTCGTTCAACGCCCAACTGTTCGAGGAGCTGGTTGAAATTTGGATAGGTTCGATCGTTGAATACGATGAAGCCAGTATCTATCGAAAAAGCCGAGCCTTGATGTTCAATATCGACGGTGGCGGTGTGCCCCCCAACGTAATCATTTTTTTCGAATACCGTTACGTCGTGGTGCTTATCTAATATGTGCGCGCAAGTGAGTCCAGAGATGCCTGAACCAATAATGGCTATCTTCTTCATTGTTCGACCATCCTTGAAGCGAGTTTTTGCCAAACCGGAGTTGGAAGCATTCTTAATAGCTTCATCAACATGATGAATCGTCTTGGGAAATCGATCTCACTCTTTCCTTGAGCAATACCGTTTACGATTCGCTGAATTGCGGCCTCACTGCTAATAATCATAGGCATAGCGAACGTGTTTCGCTCGGTTAAAGGGGTCTCAACGAAGCCTGGATGCACAATGGAGACATGGATATCGTGCTTTGCGAGATCAACCGAAAGCGTTCTTCCTAAGTAAGTGAGTGCTGCCTTTGAAGCACCATAAGCTTCGGCTCTAGGCAAAGGCAAAAAGCTGGCGCTGGAGCTTACTAAAACCAAGCGACCGCCGGGTTTAATGTTTTTCAACCAAGACTTTAGAGCGTAACCAATAGAGATTAAGTTAATGTTGATGACTCGCTCAAAAAGCTCCGCATCAAAGTTGACTGGGTCATCGATGTATTCACAGTCGCCCGCATTGAGAATCAGAAGGTCAAGTGGTTTGTCTTGGTCAAGCTCCGGGAAGTTGTGATAATCGGTCAAGTTAAAGCACAGAGGTGTGATGGACGAATCCGCTATGTCTGTCTCGTGAGAATCAACTAACGATTGCAGCTTGTCTGGGTTACGGCCACAAGCAATCACCTGATGTCCTTGTTGAGCGTAGTCTTTAGCAAGGGCTTGGCCGATACCTGAGGTCGCGCCTGTAATCATAATGTGCATTATCGGCTCGCTCTTTTCTTGATGGACTTGATGGCGCAGCCCAATACCGGAATATGTTCATACAACATAGAGCCAACATCGAGATAATCTCTGTGGTAAATCACTTGATCATCAAGCATTTTTAGGTGGCTGTGACCTTGAACTTCGATAGGCTTCTGCCCGTTCAACTGTTTGTGAGCAAATTGCATTGTCCAATAAACTGATGCTTCGTTGTTCGCTTCGAACGTGTGTTCGATGTGGAAGTAACAGCTCGTAACCTGCGTGTAGAGATTCTCGAAGTAGTGGGTAAGTGCCGAAATGCCGTTGACATGATGCAACGGATCTTGGAATTCAATATCAGGGTGATAAACCGTCTTTAGCACGTCGAAATTGTCGGTTCCGAGTTCTCGATACATGTTGAGAAAGTTATTAAGCCATAGAGAGTTATCCATAATATTCACTCTAATTATTTGAAGAAGGCTAAGGCTCTCAATCGTGCTTCTTTATGCTCAACGATGGGGCGCCAGTATTCGCTGTCTATTCCATGTTTAGCGATAAAATCATGTGGGAAATGCACATGCTTATCTGGGATGTTTTGCAGCTCTGGTATGTACTTACGAATGAAAATTCCTTTTGGATCAAATTTTTCACTCTGAGTGATTGGATTGAAAATTCGGAAGTAAGGTTGAGCATCACAGCCAGTACTTGAAGCCCATTGCCAGCCACCATTGTTGGCACTAAAGTCACCGTCGATCAGGTGCGACATAAAGAAACGTTCGCCCCAACGCCAGTCAATAAGCAGGTGCTTGGTCAGGAAGCTGGCCACGACCATTCTTAGCCTGTTGTGCATCCAGCCCGTTTCAACCAGTTGACGCATTGCTGCATCAACCAATGGATATCCTGTTCTTCCTTCGCACCAAGCTTTGAAGCTAGGATGATCGTGATACCAGTCTAAGCCGTTGTATTTTTGCTGAAAGTTCGCACCTTTAACCAGTTTAGGATGATGAAACATCAAATGCTTATAAAAATCTCGCCAAATCAATTCATTGAGCCAAGAAAAGGCCGGTAGTTGCGTATCAAATAATAGTTCGGGCTGGTGCTGAATCAATTGAATCGCTAACCAACGTGGGCTCACTGCGCCAATCGCTAAATAAGGCGATAAACCTGAGGTCCCCTTTACTGAAGGGATGTCTCTCAGGTGAGCGTAGTCGTTGACCTTGTTGGCCAGGAAGTTAGGTATCACATTGCCAAGTACGTCTTGGCTTAACGGCCAACGGCTCGAATCAACACGAGGAAAGTCGAAATCATACTCAGCGGAGATTCTTAAAGCTCTTAAGTCGTTAGAAAGCTCTTCTTGTGAACGTTGAGTTTGTTGAAGCTTAGCGGGTGCGACAAGAGCAGGACTACAGGTGATGCCTTTCGCCTGAACTTCTTTTAGCCACGCGTTCTTAAAGGGCGTGAAAACCTTGAACATCTCGCCTTGTTTGTTGAGAACGCTACCGAGTGGCAGCATAACGTCACAGTCACTTATCTTCAGGTTTAGGCCACTTGAAATCAGCTTTTGATCGCGCGCTTGTTCATCGACTTCAGGCTCTGAATTTGTGAACACACACTGAGCATCAAGTTGCCTGCACAAGTCAACGAGCTGTCTGGATTGGTCGTCAAAATCGGTCGCTTTTAGGTGCAGCAATATGATCCCAAACTCGGCGAGCTGGGATTCAAGCTGTTTTAGGTGACGATAGATGAAATCAGCTTTGATTGGTGCAAGGTGGTGTTGCTGCCATTGCTGTGGTGTTGAAATAAAAACGGCGACAGAGACGCCGTTTTTAATTGCTGCGACGAGTGCCGGGTTATCGTGAATCCTCAGGTCTCGTCGTATCCATAGAATGTCGCTCAATATCCGTATCTCAGTTTAAGTTCTTGAGGGTGAGGGTTTAGGTAGACCTGCGATTCTAAGTACTCGTTTGGGTACTCCATTAGATAGTGATTGATCAGTGTCAGCGGTACGAGTAGTGGAATCACGCCCTCTCTAAATGAAGCGATCTGGTTGGTGAGTTCTTGTTTGTGGCTGCTACTCAGTTGCTTCTTAAAGTAACCTTGCAAGTGGTGCAGAGTATTGGCGTGACTGCCTCGATTAGCGTGATGTGATAACGCCTTCATCAAGCCTTCGATGTATTGAGCTGCCAAATCATCGATTTCTAGGTCGTTACCCCCTAGAAGCTTTCCTAAATTTTTGTACCCCTCTACATGGTGACACATCACTAAGTATTTGTGGGCACTGTGGAATTGAATCAGCTTGTGTTTAGTAATACCTTCATCAACAAGGTCGAGCCATTTTTGGTAAGTGAATACTCGAGTCATAAAGTTTTCACGCAAAATGGGATCGTTGAGGCGACCGTTTTCTTCAACCGGAAGCAGTGGATTGCCTTCCATTATTTGCTTAGTGAACATGCCAATACCTGTTGATTCAGAACCGCGCCCATGGTGGTGGTAGACTTTGACGCGCTCCATACCGCAGGTTGGGCTTTTTTGACACACAATAAAGCCAGCAATGTGTTGGTTGTTCTTTGAATAGTTTTGACCGAACTCGATCAGTTCGTTGGTCACATCACCTGAACCATCTGGGCGAGAAACATGAATGATGTCATCCAACATTCTTGTTTGACGAATGGTTGGGCGAGGAGTTGGAAGGCCAACGCCCATTTCTGGACAAACTGGTTCCAACTCAACGTAATCTGCTAGGTCGTCTGTGCAGAAGCGAGAACGTTTGTGGCCAGTATCGAACCGAACTTTATGACCGGCGACACATGCACTAATGCCTATTTTTATTTTTTTATCCATTGGTCAATTCCTTACGATCATTGCTCATCGTTATTCTTATATTGTGTATTCTGTTGCTTATTTCAAATGACTTTAATTCGGATATTGCTTTTCTATCTAGCCAACTATGCGAACCTTGTGACGAACTCAGTCAATGCCCCAATCTAGTAAATGTATTTACCTAATGGGTTGAACAGTTGGCTCACACCTTTAGTGAAATACAAGGCATCACTTGAAACGGTTAAACATACACAACCTTCTTTGGTTGCTGGTTGATGAGTGTGGTTGCCATCCAACCAGATGAAGTCGCCTTTGTTGTATACGCCCATTTCGTCTTCGAAGCTGCCTTCTAGAAGAAGCGTTATCTCGAAGCCTTTGTGGGTGTGACAAGGCACTTGCCCATCTTTGTCGATGTGCAACAAGCTGGTGTGGTGGGCTTCGTCATCAAAATCGAGTCTTGCGCGTGAAATTTTGCCTAGGTTCATCCAGTCTTTTCTCGCCACTGAACTTAGAGCGCGAGGGATAGTGAATGTGGTGTCTGCAACGGTAACTTGTTCTACCTTTGACTCAACTTCCACTGCTTGAGATAAATCAGCAGTGATTTGATCAATCGCGTCGAAATCAAAGCCCATATCGTCCATTGAGAAGCTATTTAGGTCATCGCTTGAAAATACTGAATCCGCGTCGAATACGTTATTCGCCGCCTCAGCGGTAAGCTGCTTAACTTGCTGTTGGCAGTGTTCACACAGTTCTACGTGACTAGAAACAATCAAAGAAACAGAGTCTGCGAGCGTGCCATCGACAAAATCTTTCAAAATTTCAGCATTTGGGTGATGTTTAATCATGACTTTGTTCCCCCATATGAACCTTAAGTTTGGCTAAAGCAAGTCTTAGACGTGATTTCACGGTTCCAAGTGGGACGCCAAGTTGCTGAGCGAGTTGCTCTTGAGAGAGCTCTTGAAAGTAAACACCTTTGACAATAGTTTTCTGGGCCAGAGGCAGCTTCTCTATTTGGGTCATTACGTGTCGGCTCATCAAATGATCGCCAAACGGTAATTGATCACTCTGAGATTCCGCAACCATCGCGTCGATAGGCCAGATGTCGTCTGCGATTGTTTGTTCAGCCTTTGCTTTTACTTTGCGCAACATATCAAAAGCAGCGTTTCGCATGACCGTGTAGACCCAAGTCGTCGCAGCGCCTTTGTCTTCTTTATACAGATGAGCTTTCTTCCAAACGTTGGTCATGGTGTCTTGAACTAGCTCGTTTGCAGCAGCTTCACCACCTAACTTGCTAATTCCGAAACGCTTTATCTTGGGAGCAAAGAACTTGAACAAACAGGTAAATGCCTGCTTGTCTCTGTCTGTACCAACCAAGATCAACCAGCTTGAAAGCTCTGCTGGAACCTTGGATTCGGTCGTTGTTTTTTTGTCTGGGATAATGACATGCTCCTTGCCTTTCCCTGAACTTCTACTTTCGACTTGCATAGTAAATAACCATCATGCGAATTTGAGAGGCACTACGTGTAAGTTGAAGGTCGGGATCACTTAAATTTAAATTAATTTCCACTATACAAAATTATAGTGAAGAAAAATGCTTATTGCCCCGTGATGATTTGATTCAAAAAAGGAACTAGAGACGGAAAACTAGCAGGCTCAGTAAATTCTGTTTTCTTTTCCAATGGGATAGGCATCATTTCGAGCAATCGTGCACAGATCCATTGAGGACTCTCGAAATCTGGAGTGGGATAGAGTGTTCTTATCGAATCGTGGTCGCGAAACAACTGAACCAAAAATGCGGTAAACACGTTTGGCACTTGATATTCATGGGCTGGCCAGTGGGGCAACGAGCTGAACTTGCTTTTAATTAAGTCATCATTGTCTCGAAACGAGTCATGAAGTTGCACCAACTTTTCGCCTTCGACATCAATTTCCAATATCTGGTCATCCGACATATTGAAGTCGACGATGTTCACCTTTGTTCCCCAAGAACTGAGATGATCAGGGTTCGAGTTGTCTTGAGTGGAGATAATGAAACCATCGCTCTGCGCTGCGTGAGCAACCATCGCGAGATACTTTGGCTCAAAAATGCGCAGTCTTTGTCTACCTCCTGGGAGAAGGAAGATAGGGAGAGGAAACACAGCGAGCTCTAGAGAAGACTCTATGGGTGTTTCTGGTTCGGCGTCTGCCCACGTGGTCTTCCTCGGTGAATTCGGCACATAGCACTCCTTAGTTCAAATGTGATTCGAGAAGATATACGCGGGGAGGGTGGTGTTCGATCAATTCGCTTCGGCTTATGTTTGCAAAGGGATAGGTATTTTGTTGCACCTGTTCATAAATTCATTGTTTTTACCTTTTCTCATACGCGTCATTAGGTAATATGTGTACAAATAGTAAGCGAATGGGTGGTCGCAAGACGATGCTTCTATCTGACGTTCTTCTATACCTAACATTGCATCAAAGGAATGGTCATGATTGTTATTTATGGTATCAAAGAGTGCTTAAATCCAATTAAGTTGCAGCTCTCTAATGTGTTGCAGCAGTGCTTGAACAGTGAGATGGGTTTACCCGATGACAAGCGAGCACATCGATTTGTGCCATTGGAACGAGATGACTTCTTTTACCCGGAAGGAAGAACAGAAGCCTATACCGTCATTGAGATCAACATGATGGAAGGTCGGGCGGTAAACACCAAAAAGCGCTTAATCAAGAAGATATTTTCTGAGATAGAGAAGCAGTTAGCTATCTCTCCAATTGATATCGAAATCACCATTAAGGAACAGCCATCGCACTGCTGGGGATTTCGAGGCATGACAGGCGATGAAGCTCAAGATCTGAAATATAAAGTGAAGGTCTAGGGTTTAAACTCTTAACTCTTAACACGTAAGACTTAAGCCAACCTATCAGGTTACGGCTTTGGAATTTGATGCCAAAGCCGTTTTGTCTCGTTCTCGACACTAACCTCTAAGCATCTAAGCATCTAAGCATCTACGTATCGTCACTCTCTTTTAAATACTGATGCCAATTTTCATTGATCACGTCAAAGTGCTCGACACAGAACTCTTTCCTATCTTTCAAATAGTCGTTTTCCACTTCATCGAGCAAGTTTTTATAAGCATCGGGGTCGCTGCCATACACCAAGCATAACGTGGAGAAGTAACGCTGCAGATCGAAACTGTGCTCGTCGATGTATTCCCCCAAGTCGTAATACTCCGGGCGGTCTTCTGACTCGAAAGCGAACATGTCTGCTGCGCTGATCGCGGCATCGGCGCCATGTTCCACATAGTTAAGTAATAGGATGGTTGCTAGGTTGTCTACCGCATCTTCCTCTTTGCCCAAGATGGCAATCTTTTGGTCTTCAATATAAGCATGCCCAGCTTCGTGTAGCAGGGTGTGTAGCAAGGTATCAATAGCGCCGGTTTGCGCAGATTTGCCATACTCTTTTTCATATTGGTTCTGCTCAAAGTAATTGAGTGACTCAGCGTAAAAGCGGTAAGGGATCAGCACTTGATGGGTTTGTGGATCGTACAGCGGCCCTTCTTCCCCGCCGTATTGAATGGTTAATGGCTTTTCAAACATGAAGAGCTGGTTTGAAAGGTCGATCACGGTGTCATTAACGCCACTGCTTTGAATCTCGCGTTTGAGTTGTTTTTCTTCGGCATTTTTCGGAGCAGAAAACTCGACGACTAGGTTGCTTTGGGCTATTTGTTCACTAGATGCATAAGTTGCGGCAAACATTGAACTCAGGGCTAGGCTGTAGGTCAGTGTTCGTTTCAATAATGTCATCGGCTATCCTTGTGATTATGCTGAAAGTTAGAGTTGCTGTTAGGGTGAGCACACCAAGTTATTTAAGGCGTTAGAGTATAAGTTTAGACGGAATTTTGATGTATCGAAGACAGCAATTTTTGAAGAAGACGCTATCCTATCAATGAAAAACCGTTTAGATATTCGCCATAAAGGATAGGTGGGTTGAATGAGTGGTATTCATGAGATTCGTTTTTGTTGGTGATTCACAGATAAATTTCGGTTCAAGTGAACCCTTGTGCTATACTCCGCGCCCCAATCCGAATTGGCTTGTTAAATCTTAGGAAATTATTATGAGTGTTAAAAACGAACTTCAACAAATTAACAACCGTCTAGACAAGTGTCGTCACAAGTTAGATGCTGCTAAAACTCGTAATGATCGTCCTGTTGTTCGTCAATTTGAAGACGAAATCAAAAAGCTAACTAAGAAAATTGCCCAGCTTAAACACAAAGAAAGCTACGATGTGAATCAAGAGCGTAAGTCTCTGGTTGATATGCCATTTAGCCGTGAAATTACTAAGGCTGAGCAAGCGGATATGGGTAAACTTAAAAAGTCTGTTAAAGGGCTCGTAATTGTTCACCCAATGACGAAGATTGGTAAAGAACTTCGCATTGAGGTTATGACTGGTTACGCACCGAAAAAATTCTAATTACCAGCGATGGTGATGAAAGAGGAGCTAGAAATAGCTCCTTTTTGCTTTTTTAGGTATTAAGAAAGCAGAGTCAGCGGCAAAGATACTCACGCCGTTTTCAACTTTTTGGAGGTGATTGTTGTCACAAATCCTTTTATCTCCTATAAAAGTTAACGTGCTACTAACATGGCACTAAGCGACCGCAGTAATGTGTTCGTTTTCTAATCCACAATTTCTCTCCAGTTTGCAATAAATATAGGTAGAGCAGCACAAATAATTACAGATAAAACTAGACTCATTAAGGAAGATGAGAACGTAAAAAAATAGAGGTTATATGAATCAATTAATTTCAATTGGACCACTAGAATCCTTCCTAATCGCGATTAGTGTTTTGTTTCTAGGTCATTTTGTAAACGCAAAGCTTCCGGTTCTCAAAAAGTACAATATCCCAGAGCCCATTGTCGGCGGCTTGATTGTCGCTTTTGCTATTACAGCCCTACACTTTAACGGCCTTGATCTTGAGTTTTCCTTGCCCCTGCAGAACACATTTATGTTGATGTTCTTTGCAACGGTTGGCCTTGCGGCTAACTACACGCAGCTGATAAAAGGTGGTGCCAAGGTATTCCTATTTTTAGGCGTTGCTTCGGTTTACATCATTATCCAAAACGGTGTAGGTGTCACACTTGCAACGGCACTAGGGCTTGAACCATTGATGGGTTTGATTGCTGGCTCAATCACGCTATCCGGTGGCCATGGCACAGGCGCGGCTTGGTCTCAAACTTTTGCAGACACATTTGGCATTGCAAACACGCTAGAAATCGCGATGGCTTCTGCGACCTTTGGTTTGATTATCGGTGGTATTATCGGTAGCCCAGTAGCGCAAAAGCTGATTGATAAAAACCAACTTGAATCTGAGTATGGCACTGGTACACAAACGCACGAACGCTTCCCTGAACTGGTTACTTATAACGAGTATGAAGAAGACAAAGTGACGGCGAAGAAGGTGATTGAAGTTTTGTTCATTCTTCTTATCTGTATTACTGGTGCGAGATACTTAGAAGAGTGGGTGGCGACTTTTGAAATTTCTTGGTTGATGATTCCTGACTTCGTTTACGCGTTGTTTATCGGCGTATTCATCACTAACGTGTTTGAAGTGACTAAGCTGCATAAGACTGACAGCGAAACAGTCGATATTCTGGGTACTGTGTCATTGTCACTGTTCCTAGCGATGGCGTTAATGAGCCTGAAACTGTGGAACATCTTTGACCTTGCGATTCCGTTCTTGGTCATCCTTGCAGTTCAGGCCGTTGTGTTAGGTATCTTCTCTTACTTTGTGACGTTCAAAGTGATGGGGTCGAACTACGATGCTGCGGTTATGGCGGGTGGTCACTGTGGTTTCGGACTAGGTGCAACACCAACAGCGGTAATGAACATGGGCTCTTTGGTGAACCGTTTCGGTCCGTCACCACAAGCCTTCATGGTGGTACCAATTGTTGGCGCGTTCTTCATTGATATTGTTAACTTGATTATCCTGCAAGGGTACATATCGTTTATCGGTTAATGTGAACGCCACATTTTGCTTACAAGAAAGCCAGTCTATTGACTGGCTTTTTTATTGCTTGCATCTACTAGAGTTGTTCTAGTAGATGCATCAAATTTTCCCGAATTTGATGTGCATTTTCGTGTTGAATACAGTCGACCTATATAATGCGTCGACTGCTTTTACAGCTTTGTGCTTATGATGGTGAACTTGTCTGCAACTCCTTCAGTAGAGGAAATGCGGTTTTGATGTGCTCTCCCGTGACAATGAACCCAACCAACTGATTATCTTCATTGAAGCCTTTCGCGATAATGCCTTTAGGGTCAAAGCGAGTTTCCCAGCTTTGAGCGGTTTGCAGATCGCGACCTGCAAGCTGAATGGGGTAGCTTGGGGTCTTCACCTTGGTGATGATATGAGGCAACTTGAGTTTTATGTCAGCTGCCACGGGCATTTCATCATTCGCAATGAGCTGCTTTGCCAACACGTTAGCAGACAAAATCGCGGGTTGTAGATAAGCCATCACACGCCCCTCAATTTCTGCGCAGTCACCAATCGCATACACATTATTAGCACTGGTTTTCATGGTTTGGTCGACAACGATCCCCTTGTTGACGGTGATTCCGGCCTGTGTCGCTAATGTCGTGTTTGGTTTCAGCCCTGCAGCTGCAATCACTGCATCCGTTCGTAACAATCGAGAAGAGGTAGTTTGTAACCTTATATCCTCTTTTAGGTAAGTCGCTCGACAAACGGCAGAGTCCGTTTCAACGGTCACCCCTGCTTTTCTTAACACTTGCTCCAATTCTAGAGAAACGAAAGGCGGCACCAAGCTGCTTAATAGATAGCTAGCAGGCTCGATGATCGTGACATCTTTCCCTGCGGTTTGGAGGTCAAAGGCAAGCTCGACTCCGATCAGGCCGCCACCAATCACAGTGACACGCTGTGCGTCATCGATCTGCGCTTTGTGCTTCTCAAACTCCTCCAGGCTATTGAGCGTAATAGTCGAACTGCGTTTTAGCCCTTTTGCTGGTGGAATAAATGGTGTGGCCCCCGTTGCTAACACTAACTTTGTGTAGTGAATTGGTTGGCCATCGACACGAATATACTGTTGCTCAATATCTATTTCGCTGACAAGCGCTTTAGTTTTAATAACCACGTTGTACTGCTCAGCTAACTGCTGAGCGTTATGTACGGTGAGTGTTTCGGGCGTTTGCTCCTGACTGAACGCATGCGAAAGGTTCGGCTTACTATACTCAACCCCCGAATCTGCCGTGATCATGGTGATCACGATATCTTGGTCGAGTTTACGTACCATCTTGATAGTTTGTAGGGCAGCGAAACCACCACCCACAATCACAATGTTCGACATGTTACTTCTCCACAAATACTTCTTTGCCTAAATGACACTCAGGGCAAAGGAAGTCGTCAGGTACTTGTGCCCATGGTGTTCCTGGTTCAACACCTTGGTACGGTTCACCTAGTTGTGGGTCGTATACCCATTCACACACTGTACAACGCCAGCACGTGCAGTCTGCCGTGTGTACTGAGTTATCTTGAGCTACTTCTGTTTCCTGCTCTGTCGTGTCTTGGAGTACGGCACTGTTTTCTGCAGGTACAGGTGTGGTTTCAAGCAGTGTTACATTGCGTGATACTTGTTTCGGTGCGCTTACTTCGTCTGCTTCTACACGCCAAACCTCGGCCAGTGTCATGCCGTAATCAATGCATTGACGAAGGGCATCTGTGTCTGGTTTCCAGTGGATGTGTTGTGGTGCACTAACCTCGAAGTTCGCTTCACGTAGGCGAGCATCAATGCGTTTTACAGCACCACCAGTCCAACCTGAAGACCCGAAGGCTGCTGCTCTTTTACCTGCAAAGCGTAATCCGTGTATCTCTTCAAGTAAGGCTGCGATCTGCGGCATCATCACATTGTTCATGGTCGATGAACCAACGAGCACGCCTTTTGAGCGGAAGACATTGGCAAGGATGTCATTTTTATCGTGCTTAGAAATATTGAACACTTTGATTGCCGTTTCTGGGCTGCCTTTACGGATCCCCTTAGCTATCGCATCGGCCATCATACGAGTGTTGTTTGACATGGTGTCGTAGACAATCGTGATGCGGTCTTCTTTGTAGGCTTTTGACCATTCGTAGTATTGCTCAACGATCTGAGTCGCGTTGTCGCGCCAAATACAACCATGAGAAGTGGCAATCACATCGATTGGTACACCTAAACTCAAGACTTCTTCGATCTTGGCTTTTACCAGCGGTGCAAACGGCGTCAGGATATTTGAGAAATAACGTAGGCATTGCTCGTGCAATTCAACTTGATCTAATTGGTCGTTGAACAGGTTCTCGTCACAGTAGTGTTGGCCAAAGGCATCGTTGCTAAACAGAATCTCGTCGCCTGTTAGGTAAGTTGCCATTGAATCTGGCCAGTGCAGCATTTTCATCTCAACAAAGATAAGTTGCTTGCCGTTACCGATATCCAGTGTGTCGCCGGTTTTTACGGTTCTGAAGTTCCAGTCTGGCTGGTGATGATGGCCGACAATCGAGTTCACCCCCGCTTCTGTGCAGTAGACTGGCGTATTAGGGATTTTAGCGAGTAGTGCGGCAAGAGCGCCGGAGTGGTCTTCTTCGGCATGCTGACAAATGATGTAGTCGATGTCGTTGATGTCGATTTCCATCTCAAGGTTTGCAAGAAATTGCTCAGTAAAGCGATGATCGACAGTATCGACAAGTACAGTCTTCTCTTCACGGATCAGGTACGAGTTATAGCTAGTACCTTTGTTCATGTGGTATTCCTTACCGTGGAAGTGTTCGGTTTCCCAATCATGGACGCCGACCCAGTGAACATTTGATTTAACGTGAATAGTCATAATGATAATACCTTATTGAAATATCTAAGGCCATCATTGCACTAGTCGTGCCATGTTTTTAAATTGTTGTTTTTGAAAGGTTTGTTTGATTCTTGAGCTTGCCTTTGTGTCTTTATGACACTATTGGTTTTGTGATCAAAATGAATCTAAAGTGTCTATTTGACTTGGTCGGTTTTCAATGCTGATTAATAGCCAAAAGACGCGCATAAAAAAGGCCAGACAAGAGTCTGGCCAAATAAAGCAGTGCGATTTGTTTGTTAGTTTTTAAAGCGTAGTCACGACTTCATCAAGCGCTAGACGCGCTTTTGGTTTACCGTGGTTGTAGTCTTCGCCGTCTTTGTGGTAGCCGATAGCGAGTGCAACATCAACAACGTGACCTTCTAGTTCGTCAGCAAATTCTTCGCTGATCATAGCCGCGTCTACGCCTTCCATAGGAGTTGAAGCGATACCAAGGCGAGCAAGCGTGTGCAGCGTGTTACCCAGTGCAATGTACACTTGAGACTTAGTCCAGTTACCGTTGAAACCTGCTTCGTCTGTGTTCATTTCTGCGAATGCGTAAGCACCTAGGAATTGCTCGTACATTTCAGCTGGCAGGTGACCTGAGCTTACTTCTGTATCGGCACGCTTCGCGAATTTCTCTTTAGTGTACTTAGGATCATGAGCAAACAGGATTGTGTGTGACGCTTCTTTCGCATGTGGTTGGTTAAACTGGAACATGTTCTCGAAAGTGTTGTGGAAACGCTGTTTTGCTTCGTCGCTCTCAATGATGATGAATTTCCAAGGCTGAGAGTTGATAGAAGAAGCTGACAAACGAAGTGCTTCTTTGATTACTTCCATGTCTTCCGCAGAGATGCGTTTTTCTGCATCGTATTTTTTAGCTGTGTAACGAGTGTTTAGATCAGTAATGATTGGATGAGTCATGTTGAATCCTAATATCTATCAATAATAAATGTTGTCGGGTGTTATGTTCGGTAACGTCAACAATAAACGGATAACGTGTTTGGGCTTAGTCTCTAATACCATTGGTCTCTTAAACAACGGATCTCTAAGCAAGCGCTCAAACGGTCATCGAACATGCCCCAATAAATCGAGTATCTGCGGTAGCTCAAGTCGATGGGTGTAAGATAATAGAAGAATGACGTGGGAAAAATAGCGAACACATCAAATCACTATGGTAAATAATATCCATAATGATTCGATAAGTGTGATCTTAATGGGTATGAAATGTCTAGATTCAGTCGTTTAGTACGCCTTGATGCCGTATTGGCGCAATAATGGCGGAAGGACGCTGTCTAGATTTGGGATATCTTCCGGTGTGATTTCGATTAAGCCAAAACCATGCTCTTCATAGATTTTTCTCGTGGTTTCACGTTTTTCATCGGCGATTGGCGCAGAATCGGTTCCCCAAAACAGGATGTACACTTTGCCGCTTGGTAGATAAAAATCACTGATGACTTCTTTTGATATTGGCAGCGGACGTTCGTACGCATGAACCACTCCAGCCATATAAAGCCAGTTATCGATGATCAGCTCTCCTTTTGAACGCACATAATGTCCATCTAAGCTTCGGTGCTTGGCCTCGAACTTTTGGCGGAAGCTAGAAAATGACACATCCGTTGAGTGGCTTTCTGCATCGTGCCCTAAGAACTCAATAACTGATTGCTTCAAACGTTTATTGCGGACTAATGAATCGTGCCACACCACGAATAGATTTTGTGTGGCTTTATCTTCTCTCTGTTCACCACCGGCCTTCAAACCTGTCGAGGTGACGTGCCAACCGTCTTCTTCTCTTGTGATCCAACCAAGCTCATTGAGCAGTAAGTTGATTTTCTTTGCGCTGAGTTGAAAGGAATTGCCGAGCTGAGTTGCGGTTAGTGTTTGCCCTGAGAAGGTGTCCAAGTCGATAAGCAGCTTCTCTGGCCATACAATGAAGACACCAAACTTTTTGTGTTCGACATATTCCCCACCAAAGCTTTCCCCTCGTTCGGTCAGTACCCATCGATCCTGTGAACGTACGATATAGCCTGCCGTTTTTAGGTCACTGAATAGAGTTTTAGCGTCTATATCTCTCTGTTTAGCGAGAGCCGATGTGGAGATCTTGTCTGACATAGTCTTCTCTTAAGTCGTTATTGGGCTACTGGATAACGTTGGGATAGGAGTTACTAGAATAACACATCTATTTTACGCAATTTCGCTCCTTCATTGTTCATGTATTTTGAGGTTTGGGCGCTAGGAGAATCAGAATATTGAAAGATAGGCTTTAGTTTTCTTTTTGTAATTAAATTACAAAATGATGAGTTTAATTCATCTAAGCGCATAGAAAACACACTTAGAATGGCGTTCTTTCATACGTGTTTTATAGTTTCTAGGGTGTATCTTTTATTAAGTGTGATTTTGATCACTATTTATTTTTTATGGTCACGAATGAAAATGTGATCTTGATCGCGTGTTAATGAGAGTTATTCTCACTAATTTTGCTTTGTAATTTAAATTCATGACATTTTTGTGATCTAAAGCGTTACTGTTAACCCCAAAGTGTTTTTTGTGTGTGATGTTTATCACGAAAGTTGGGCTGGGGTGCATTTTGGAAATGTTGTGATACATTTTAATCAACTTTTGAGCACACACTTTCGGTCATTTGACCAACCAATACACTACGGGGTTCTACCTATGTTATCACCAGAAGCAAAGATCAAGGTTCAAAACTTTGGTCGTTTCTTATCTAATATGGTAATGCCAAACATCGGCGCATTCATTGCGTGGGGTTTCATTACTGCACTATTCATCCCAACAGGTTGGTGGCCTAACGAAACGTTAGCATCAATGGTTGGTCCTATGATTACATACCTTCTACCACTATTGATCGGTTACACCGGTGGTAAAATGGTTGGTGGTGACCGCGGTGCGGTAGTCGGCGCTATCACAACAATGGGTGTTATCGTTGGTACTGATATCCCAATGTTCATGGGTGCAATGATTGTAGGTCCACTAGGTGGTATCGCAATTAAGAAATTCGATGAAGCTGTTCACGGTAAAGTGAAGAGTGGTTTCGAAATGCTAGTGAACAACTTCTCTGCTGGTATCATCGGTATGATCTGCGCAATCATCGCGTTCATCGTGATTGGTCCTGCAGTTAAAGTCCTGTCTTCTGGCTTAGCGGCTGGCGTTAACGTGATGGTTGAAGCAGGTGCACTACCTCTTGCATCTATCTTTGTTGAACCTGCGAAAATCCTATTCCTAAACAACGCAATCAACCACGGTATCTTCTCTCCACTAGGTATCCAGCAATCTGAAGAAATTGGTCGTTCAATCTTCTTCCTAATCGAAGCGAACCCAGGTCCTGGTTTTGGTCTTCTACTTGCTTACATGGTGTTTGGTAAAGGTAGCGCGAAGCAATCTGCTGCTGGTGCTTCTATCATCCACTTCCTAGGTGGTATCCACGAAATTTACTTCCCTTACGTTCTAATGAACCCACGTCTAATCCTTGCTGTAATCGCAGGTGGTATGGCGGGTGTATTCACTAACGTAGTGTTCGATTCTGGCCTTATCTCTCCAGCATCTCCAGGTTCTATCTTCGCAGTATTGTTGATGACACCTAAAGGCTCTTACATCGGTGTGGTTCTTTCGGTTATCGCTGCAACGGCTGTGTCTTTCATCGTAGCTTCAATCCTACTTAAGACTTCAGCTCAAGGTGACGACGAAGATTCACTAGAAAAAGCCTCTGCTCAAATGAAAGACATGAAAGCGTCTTCTAAAGGTGCAGCTGCAGAAGCAAACGTAAACCTAGCGGATGTAAAAGCAGTCTACGTAGCGTGTGATGCGGGTATGGGTTCAAGTGCGATGGGTGCAGGTCTGCTACGTAAGAAAGTAGAAACAGCTGGCCTAGATATCGTGGTAACCAACTACGCAATCAACAACCTACCTGCTGATTCGCAAATCGTTATTACGCATAAAGACTTAACAGACCGTGCACGCAAAACCGTTCCAGGTGCAATGCATATGTCTCTGAACAACTTCCTAGACGGTGGTGTATACGACCAGCTAGTTGCTGAGCTTACAGACGCTCAAAGTGGTGAAGCGAAAGTAGAAGCTCCGGCTCCTGCAGCGGCTCCAGCACAAGAAGGCAACAAGCTTGCACTGACTGACGACAGCATCTTCCTTGGCCTAAAAGCGACTCAAAAAGAAGACGCAATCAAGTTCGCTGGCGACCAACTGGTAAAACTTGGCAATGTATCACCTGAATACGTATCTGGCATGTTTGCTCGTGAAGAGCTTGTGTCTACCTACCTAGGTGAGTCTATCGCAGTACCACACGGCACAATCGAAGCGAAACAATACGTACAAAAAACCGGCATCGTTTTCTGTCAGTACCCTGAAGGTATTCAGTGGGGCGAAGACGAAGATGATATCGCTAAGATGGTTATCGGTATTGCCGCACAAGGCGATGAGCACAACATGGTGCTGATGGCTATTACCAATTCACTTGATGATGAAGAAGCTGTGGAATGCCTACAGAACACAACAAACCCTGCTGATGTTCTACGTATTCTCAACGGAAACTAAAAAGCTCTAGTCAAGCTCCTGAGTGAAGGAGGCCAGTATCCCCCTACTGGCCTCATTTTCGGTCTTAATCTCTCTAAGAAGATTCAGTCTGAATAGCTTACTGCTTAATGCCTAGGGCACATCGTCAAGGCATGTTGTTGAGCAGTTAGCTATCTAGATTCAAATATTTATAAGGTCAAAATTATGAAAGCGTTACATTTTGGTGCAGGTAATATCGGTCGTGGTTTCATTGGTAAGCTTCTTTCTGACGCTGGTATGAAGGTTACGTTTGCTGACGTAAATGAAACGGTTGTAAATGCGTTAATTGAACGCCAAGAATACCCAGTTAAGATTGTTGGCGAAGAGTGTGTTGTTGAAGTTGTTAAGAACGTGACAGCAGTAAACTCGGCAACAAGCGCAGTGGTAGATTGCATTGCTGAGTCTGACATTGTGACAACAGCAGTAGGTCCTACTGTTCTTAAAATCATCTCTAAGTCTATCGCTCAAGGCATTGAAAAGCGTGCAGCAGCAAACAACACTGCGCCAATGAACATCATCGCGGCAGAGAACATGGTTCGCGGTACTAGCCAATTAAAAGCAGCGGTTCTAGAGCACCTTTCTGATGAAATGAAAGCCTTCACTGAACAGCACATTGGTTTTGTTGATTCAGCGGTTGACCGTATTGTTCCACCGGCAGAAGCTGGCGAAACAGACCCACTAGCAGTAACGGTTGAAACGTTCAGCGAGTGGATCGTAGACCAAACACAATTTAAAGGTGAGATTCCAAACATCCCAGGTATGGAATGTACGGATAACCTAATGGCTTTCGTTGAGCGTAAATTGTTCACGCTAAACACAGGTCACTTGGTAACGGCATACCTTGGTGTGCTTGCAGGTCACGAGACAATCAAAGACTCTATCGAAGACGACAAAATCCGCGCTGAAGTAACAGCAACGATGGAAGAGAGCGGTGCAGTTTTGATCAAGCGTTACGGCTTCGATCCTGAAGCACACGCGGCATACATCCAGAAAATTCTTGGTCGTTTTGCGAACCCGTACCTACGTGATGAAGTGGATCGTGTTGGCCGTCAGCCTATCCGTAAGCTGAGCCCACAAGATCGTCTAGTCAAGCCATTGAACGGTACGCTAGAATACGGTCTTCCTAATGCGCACCTAGTAAAAGCGATCGCAGCTGCGTTCCATTACAAGAATGAAGATGACCCACAAGCGGTTGAACTTCAGGCAATGTTCGCAGAAAAAGGTTTTGCTGAGACATTAGCGCATTATTCTGAGCTGAATATCGATTCAGAAGTTGTTAAACTAGCGGAACAAGCTTATCTAGCATTGAAATGATAAATCATCAAAGTGCCACCCCGGTGGCACTTTCTTATTGCCGAGCCGTTATGCCAATACAAACTAGCCATGAAACTGAATTACTTGAAGCCCTATCAGAAGCTGAGAGTGCTGGCGCCTGCCTAATGGCTGCTTACGATGCATTGGATGACACGGTCGATGCCGTATTAAAGAATATCTTCAAGAAAGACGATACTGCAATTAAGTTTGTTGTAGAACCTCTTCTTAACAGCGGTGGCCCGCTAGGCGAGATTATGATTCGCGCTAAGCTACTATTAGGGCTTGGTGTTATCAGTAAAGAGCTTTATGACGATTTAGAGGTTTTCGTTACCTTGAAAGAGTGGGCGAAAATACAGGGCGAAGACACCAGTTTCACCGAAGTCGACATTATATTTGAGCTTAATAAGGTACACGCGATCCAGCGTATTATGCCAATCGAATATGATGCGGAGATGGTGGAGACCATGTCTGGTCCAATGCTTGAAATGTTCTTGGGGCGACATAATCAAAAAGTGAAGTCGACGATCGTTTTAGCGATCACTGACATTATCACTACCTTGTGCCGAGATAACGCGCTGAGTTCTTAGCTTTCTACTTTTCGTTCACTGTGTCGAGCCTTCACATACTTATCTAGCATTTGCTCGTTTGTTTTATTCCAAAACTTAAATTGATGGCGGTTTCTCTAGCTTGAGAAATCGCTTTTTTGTATTCACTCCAGCTCTCCTATCTCTTCCAAGCTAAGCATGACACGAATTGACGATTATTGTGTCGATTACTATCTGCACCTTTTGTTTTAATCGCTGGGTAGTTTTGTACCTTGACCGCGAATTTCAGGTACAAAAAAAGCCACATTATGTGGCTTTTTGTTTCAACAAAACCTGAGATTATAGGTCTTGGATGTTCTCAGCTTCTAGCTCTTGGAAGTAACGTAGAGTCTTAACTTTTAGCTCTTGTTGAGCAGGCTCATCAGCAACGATGATCGCTTTACGGTGCATCTGTAGAGCTGTAACAGTCCACATGTGGTTTACAGAACCTTCGATAGCCATTTGAAGCGCTTGAGCTTTGTTGTGGCCTAGAGAAAGGATCATTACTTCTTCCGAATCTAGAAGAGTAGCAACACCGATAGTTAGTGCGTATTTAGGAACTTGGTTGATGTCGCCATCGAAGAAACGAGAGTTCGCGATACGAGTGTCTTCAGTTAACGTTTTGATACGAGTGCGTGAAGATAGAGAAGAACCAGGTTCGTTGAATGCGATGTGACCGTCGATGCCTACGCCGCCCATGAACAGGTTGATTTTGCCGTATGAACGGATTTTCTCTTCGTATGCTGCACAGTGAGCATCGATGTCTTCAGCTTGACCGTCTAGCAGGTTGATGTTTTCTGCTTGGATATCAACGTGGTTGAAGAAGTTCTCGTGCATGAAAGTGCGGTAAGACTCTGGGTGGTTAGGGTCGATACCAACGTACTCATCCATGTTGAATGTTACAACGTGCTTGAAGCTAACTTCGCCAGCTTTGTAAAGTTCAATTAGCTCAGCGTAAGTAGTTAGAGGTGTGCTACCAGTAGGAAGACCTAGTACAAATGGACGCTCAGCAGTTGGAGCGAATTTGTTGATCGAATCTGCGATATGACGAGCAGCCCATTTACCTACTTTTGCTTTGTTGCTTAATGGAATAAGTCTCATTGATTTTGCCCCTAGAAATAAAATTTTATTGTGTTCTGAAACATTAATTCGCATTATAAAATAAGTTATCCAGTTCCGCTATTGTTTTAGGTCAAGTTTTTGCTTTTTTCGTCATATGTGTGACTGGAACTCTCAAAATTGCACAATTATTGTATGGATATTTAGTAACGTTAAACAAGATTAATACGTTTGTCATATAGAGCAATATTGATCCAATTCAGCGCCTGAAAGGGATGGTGTTTCTACGTATTAATAGGTATTGAGGTTTTGACATACTTCGGCGTATTAACAAGCTTTGAAAGTATAGTTGAGGCTAGAAAATAATGATGGCAATGAGGTGCTATCGTGATGAAAGACGGGAGCGGGATAAAGAACGATGAATCTCATTGGGATGAATCCCTAGGATATTGAGTAAGAGCCGTATTTTATTCACGCTATCGCTATGAATTTTATATAAATATTGGTAAAAGTGGACAGTTTGGCTAAACTTATCAATTACAATGAAGATGTGTGTTTGAAGGCAAAAAAAAGCCCAAAGTGATGAGGTATCACTTTGAGCGGTTTTACTAATCTTCTAACACTAACTCACTTTCGTATTCTTCCCTAGGCACTTCGCCGCGTTTGCAGCCGTTTAGGGTATGAAAGCGACGGCGTCCACGAGCCAGTTGAATGTACTTCAACCAAACACGCTCTAACTTGGACTTTGCCTTATGAGGGTGAGACAACACTTTAATGAAGTGTTTTTCTTCTGCATTGATTGGTGCTAGCTCACCAGTCTCAAGTGCAAGCATAGTGTCACCAAACAAGGTTAGGATTTCCTCTTCTGAAAGAGTAAAATCACCCGACTTAGCGAACCCTCGTGGGAATTTAATGGTGTCATAAAAACGTTTTTTTCCGTGACGGAATTCGGTCTCAGACATATCAGCCTCAGTAATGTGGTTAGATAGAAATTAGTGTTTATTGCTCACGCGAAAATATTGTTAAAAGGCTAAAATAGGAAACAAAACGTTTTTGCCTTTACGATAAACAATCCTAGATCGGCTAGTTAGCAGATTTATTACAGAGATGTATTTGATGGATGTGAAAGTATTTAGAACCTTTCTTGAGGTTGCAAGGGTGCGCCATTTTGGGCGTGCAGCTGAAAACTTGTATTTAACGCAAGCGGCGGTGAGTGCGCGAATCAAACAGCTTGAAGGCTATTTTGATACTCAACTTTTCATTCGTGACCGCAATAACATCAAGCTCACGTCTTCCGGTGAGCGTTTGATTGGTTATGCTGAAGTGATGGTTTCCACCTTACAACAAGCGAAATTTGAACTGTCGTTAGAGAGCGGGAAGGCCTTGCAGTTAACTCTGGGCGGTACGCCGAATATTTGGGATGCGTATCTGCAAAACTGTTTAAGTGTGGTAACTGACTCTTTTGGCGGTTATGGCTTTATGGCAGAGGTGATGGGGCGCGAGCAACTGAACCGTAATTTGTTAGAACGAACCTTAGATATGGCTTTCGCGTTCGATCAGATCAAAGCAGAAGAACTGAACTGTAAAAAAGTCGCTGATCTTGTGTTGGTCTTGGTATCAACACAACCTGATGATTTAGAATCCGTGTTTCAGCATAAGTACGTTTATGTGGATTGGGGAACGCGTTTTGGTTCTGAGCACGCAGAACGTCATCCAAAAGTGCCAGCACCTTATCTTCGTACCTCTACAGCCCGTATCGCCCTCGATTTCATTTTAGAGAAAGGCGGTAGTGCGTATCTTCCTGTGTCTCTAGTCGAACCTTTTATCGATTCAGGTCAGCTGCATAAGGTGAAAGGGGTTGAAGACTGGTATCGTCCAATTTACCTAAGCTACCGTAAAAGCAGTACCTCGGTGGATGCGATTATGCAGGTTGAGAAATTGGTTAATGAGATTGACCCATCGACTGCTTACACATTGCAACAAGCCGCTGAACAAGCTCCAGAGTAACGACATTCGCTGTAAGCAATTGCTTTGTTGATTAGATCCAATAAAAAATGGCTCCTAACTAGTTATATAGTTGGGAGCCATTTTTGTTTTAAACCAGAGATATTCATACTGCCCAAGTTAGAGAAAGCTCTAAGTCGGAAAACCGTTTAAGCCTGGTATGTGAAGCTTCTTTAAAAAAGCTCTCTTTCTTAAAAGCCTTATAGGTTCATTAGATTCTCAATAGACTCCTCGAGAGAGTGTGACATGTACGAATGGATTTGATAGCCATCCGTTGCATCAATCTCAATCATAGAAATCCCGTTGTCCGCTTTGTCTTCAAGAAAGCTCAGAGACTGCTCGACTGATCGACTGGTGAGAACCTGTTGGTTTGATAAAACAATACGACACGTGTGAAGAACCATAGCCATTTCCTTTTTATATTCGATAGGTCTTTGCATCTTGGCGTGCTAAGTACCGATCGTTGACGTTGTGAGAAGAATGCCCTCTCTAGGTTAAATTTAGTCGAATTGAATAAAATTAAAACCTTTTTTGTGATTTATCTAACCTTCACTTCCGAAAGTGGCTAGCGACGATGCTGGTTCACGGTAAACTTTTAGTTATCGGAGCAAAAGCTATGGCAAATGGGAAGAGCACAGAATGTCGGAAAATATTCATCACAACAGTACCTTAACGAGTGAGCAGTGCCATTTGGCTCGATATGCGCGAGATGCTCGCTTTGATGGTATGTTTTTTACAGCGGTGAAAACGACAGGGATTTTTTGTCGTCCGATTTGCCCAGCAAGCCCGCCCAAAGAAGAAAACGTCGAATATTTTTCTCATCAAGCTCAAGCATTGAAAGCGGGTTATCGTCCTTGTTTGCGTTGCCGACCAGACAGTGCGCCTTTCTCTCCGGCATGGAAGGGCGTTGAAACCACTTTTTTACGTGCGATGCAGTTGATTGATAACGGCGCGCTGAATTCAGGATCTATCGTTGACCTTGCAACGCGGTTAGGTATTTCCGATCGTTACTTACGGACCTTATTCAACAATTACATCGGTGTGTCACCCAAGCAGTACAGCCTTTATAGCCAATTGATGTTCGCCAAACAGTTGCTACATACCAGCAGTATGAGCATTACTGATGTCGGCTTTGCGAGTGGCTTTAATAGCACACGTCGCTTTAACGATGCTTTCCAAAAAGAGTTGCAGCTTTCGCCGAGCCAAATTCGACGAACGAAACCAAGTGACACACTGAGTAATCATATTCAGCTTGGTTTTAATGGGCCTTTAGACTGGAAGCACTTGTTGGGTTTTTATCGACGAAGAATGATTGAAGGCTTAGAAGAGGTTGGCGAAGATTGTTATAAGCGCACGGTGAATGTGAACGGGGCGAAGGGGTGGTTCAAGGCGACTTTAGCCAAAGAGAACCGCTTAGATATTGAGTTTGAGTTGGATGATATAAGCCAATTAAGAAGCTTGATTACGAATATACGACGTATGTTCGATCTTGATGTCGATATTGTAAAGGTCGAGGCTTTCTTTGCGACGATCGATCCTAACTTGGTGGCTAAGAGTGGTATCCGTATTCCTGGCGTGTGGAGTGCTTGGGAAGCCGGAGTGAGAGCGATTTTGGGGCAGCAAGTCTCGGTAACCGCTGCAATTGGTCAGCTCAATTTATTGGTCAAAGAGCTTTCTGAAGCACATGAGGAGGTTAGCTTTCCCATGCCGCAACAGATAGCGGAGGCTGATTTGAGCTTCTTGAGAATGCCGGGAAGCCGCAAAGAGACCTTAAAGCGTTTTGCTGAATACATGGTCGACAATGAAGCGGAGCATCCTTCTAAATGGATTGCGCTAAAAGGTATTGGGCCTTGGACGATTCAATATGCACTGCTTCGTGGTTTAAGTGAGCCTAACCATCTGTTGGTTGGCGATTTAGTGGTGAAGAAGTTTATTGAGCATCGTCCCACCATCAATATAGAGAGTGTTTCGCCTTGGGGTAGTTACGCGACGTTCCACTGTTGGAATCAGTCTTAATAGAAATAGCTATCCACGAACATCAGCAATCCACAAACATCTGCAATACCAAGCTAGGAGATATTATGGCTAACCGATTTACTTATTATGAGAGCCCGTTGGGAACCGTGACTTTACAGGCGAACGATCAAGGGTTGCTAGGCCTATGGTTTGAAACACACACCACTAAGCCGGAACAGTTGGGTGTTCAAGATGATAGCTTTCCGATCTTTCTAGTGGCAATCGAGCAGCTTAATCGCTATTTCTCAGGTGAAACTATCCAATTTTCTGTGCCTATCGCAGCCAAGGGTACGCCATTTCAGCAGTCGGTTTGGCAGGCGCTGACGACCATTCCTTATGGAGAGACTTGGAGCTATGCACAACTGGCTGATGCAATAGGTAATCCGAAAGCTGTTCGTGCTGTGGGTTTGGCGAATGGTAAAAATCCGGTTTCAGTGATTGTGCCGTGCCACCGTGTGATTGGTAAAAATGGCAAGCTGACGGGTTATGCGGGTGGCGTGGAGCGTAAACAGCGCTTATTGGTGATAGAGGGGAGAGAACAAGACTAGAAAGCGGTTTAGCCAGCGACTTGAAGTGTTGCGTTGTTCTTTGGGATAAGGTTGAAGAGTTTGTAGAACTCAAGAGCGAACCTTAAGGGCTCTCAAACTGTGACTTTGCAATAAAATTTGGGCTTGCTGGAAAATACTTGTTTGGTTGCATATTCTTTAATCATGTTCTCTAGGCAAGGATGCCCAAATGAATAGTCATCACTCTTTGATAATTGGCTGCAGTAGCGCGCTATTGCTAGCCGGTTGTTTAACCGATACCAGTCGTCCCTTCGAAGTACCACAGCTTGTTCTGTTCAAAGGTATGTATGAGAACGCAGATAATGACAGTTTTCTAGTTTTTGAATCTGGGCAAGTGACCTATCAAACAACGGATAATTCCGTGACTCGAACCTATAGTGTCGAAGGTGATTTGCTCAACATTAAGTTGAATTCAGCGAATAGCCGATCAGATTCTGGACTGGTGATGCGAATACAACACGAAGGCGAGGTGCTAACCTGCAATCGGTGTCCAGCAATGCAGTTAAGCAATGTCTGGACACGCGTTGAACAACCTTTGAAAGGAGCATCGAATTAGAAAAGCCCACCATTTAACCATAAGTGGGCGGCGATACTGACGGCATATCCAATCATGATTACTGGCATCCATTTCAAGTGGCCAAAAAAGGTGTATTTACCATGCGCCGCTCCCATTAATGCGACACCTGCTGCACTACCAATAGATAACAAGCTGCCGCCAACGCCTGCAGTTAAGGTGATCAGTAGCCAGTTGCCCATCGACATTTGCGGCTCCATGGATAACACGGCAAACATCACCGGAATGTTGTCGACAATCGCAGATAAGATCCCCACCATGATATTGGCCCAAATAGGATCCCATTGGCTATACATCACGCCAGAGGCAAGTTCCAAGTATCCAAGCAGACTCAAACCACCGACACACATCACCACACCGTAGAAGAACAACAGCGTGTCCCATTCGGCATGCGATACTCTTCGAAAGACATCAAATGGCACAACAGAACCGAGTCTCTTTAATGCCCCCTCATCATTATTGGCAATCGCCACCGCTTTTTTCTTGGCCAGTGAATTAGGTAAGGTCTTACGCAAGAAATACCCAAAGAACTGTAGATACGCCAGCCCCATCATCATCCCCATGACCGGAGGGAAGTGGAGTACGGCATGGAAAGCAACCGCAGTGGCTATCGTCATGATGAACAAGAACACGATGCGTCTTGCACCACGTTTTAATTCAACGTGTTGATGCACCGTATCGGGTTGGGTTGTTGGAACAAAGTAAGACATGATCAGTGCAGGGACGAGGTAATTCATCACTGAAGGAATAAATAAGGGAATGAACTCACTGAAGCTCACATAACCAGCTTGCCACACCATCAGTGTTGTGATGTCGCCGAATGGGCTGAATGCGCCGCCAGCGTTAGCGGCTATTACGATATTTACACAGGCTAAGTTAACGAATTTAGGGTTGGATCCTGCGACTTTCAGAACCACGGCACACATCAATAGAGCTGTCGTGAGGTTGTCTGCGATAGGTGAGATAAAGAAGGCCAGAATACCGGTTAGCCAGAACAGAGATCGGAAGTTAAAGCCTTTGCCGACCATCCAAGCTTGCAACGCATCAAACAGTCTTCTCTCTTCCATTGCGCTGATGTAAGTCATAGCGACGAGCAGGAAAAGTAATAGCTCGGCGTATTCAAGTAAGTTGTGTTCGAGCGCTTGTTTAGCGACTTCAACGAGGTTGTGTTCTTGGTAGGTAAAACCAATGATTATCCAAATCAGTCCAGCCGCAAGTAGCACAGGCTTGGATTTTCGGAGCTTTAGGTACTCTTCCATCATCACTACAATGTAGGCGATAACGAAAATGGTCAGTGATAGGTAGCCGACAAATGAGTTAGTTAGCTTGAGAGGCTCCCCTAATTGAGAGGTAGCCGCGCCTGCTACTGAAGAAAAGAAGAATAAAAAGAGAACAGCAGGAAGCTGGATACCTAACATGAATTACGCTCCAAAGTTAATAAGTTATTAACACGCGTAAAAGCGTAGACCTAAATAACCATGTGGAGTGTGATAGATATCTTAATAATTCAATAGATTATAGTGAAAGCAATAGACTGTGATGTGAACGAAATACGGTCTTACATGCTCAAAATTACTGTCTTGAGAACTCAAAGTCTAAAGAAAAAGCCCTACCGGATTCACGGCCGATAGAGCTTATTCGAAATTGCCAATATTATGCTGCATTGAGATCAAACGTCAGTGTTTGCTCTGCAGCACATACTTCAACAGGCCAGCCGTAGGATTGGTATTCCAGCGCCAGTTTGTCCGCTACTGCGCGAGATACCGTTGCAGTGATCCACATGCCCTTGCCCATTACCTGATATTTGAGTGTTCTCATTTCCATCGTAATCACCGTTCTCCTTCTATATTGGCTGCGCGAAGTCTATAGCACCTCTAAGAACTGAAATTTCAAATTAAGCTCAAATGCTTTATAAAATGGCTCACTGTTTGGGCTTGGCTCAAAACTCAATCAACTACGGGCAAACGATTGTATTTTGGAAGGAAGATCACCTTATAAGTCTCTGTATTATAATTGAATTAAAATTGGACAAAAAAACAATGTAAGAGATCTCTTACAGCATTATCAGAGATCGTATTAGGTAAAAACCTCTCACTAGAAGCCAGACTTGTGTGGCGATTGTGTGCGTTTTTGGTTGCGCTGTTGAAGCAATATTTGTTTAGTTTTGTATGTGAAATATTCTAATTTATTTAGCGTATGGTCCCACTTTTAAACCCAAATCACAGTTTTATATGTTGCTGTGTTTCTTTTATTCAAACCGATACGCTATTTGATTTTGGTCATTAACCTTTCGCTCATTAGTTTGCACTATCTATACGTGTTCTGTTCCACATAAACGAGATGTATAGAGGTCCTTATGACTAATCCAACCAAAACCGATCGTAAAGTCACGATCGGCAGCTATATCGCACTCGCATTCGCGATTGTGTTCTTTTCTGGCTTAATGCAGTCCAATGAATGGTATGGAGTGTTCGACTTTACAACACTCAATGGCTCATTCGGTAAAGTTGCTTACGATGTAAGTGAATCCGCTGATGGTATCCAAGCGGCAACCACCTCTTTGCGTGGTAAAGGCGGTAGTGGTGCGCGTGACGGTTTCATTTTTGCTTTGACACTTATTCCGACCGTGATGTTTGCATTGGGCATGATCAACGTGCTTGAGCACTACGGTGCACTTGATGCGGCTCGTAAACTGCTGACACCTCTACTTCGCCCTCTGATGGGTATTCCGGGTAACTCAGGCTTGGCACTGATCGCTTCCTTGCAAAGTACCGATGCTGGCGCAGCGATGACACGTCAGTTAAAAGATGAAGGGCACCTGACTAAGCGTGAAACCGATGTATTCACTATGTTTCAGTTTACGGCTGGTGCAGCGATCGTTAACTTTTTCTCGTCTGGCGCGGTGTTGTTCACTCTAACTGCGATGGATGGCTCTTTAGCGGTGACATCGTCAATTGGTCTTGCGGTAGCTGTGATGTTCATCTTTAAGTTTGTCGGTGCGAACCTGTTCCGTATTTACCTCAATATAACTGAAGGCAAAGAAGACAAACCAAAATCAGACAAAGAACAAAAACTGGAAGAGGAAGTAGCATAATGAGCGAAGTTAAAGCAAAGAAACCAATGGTTACTGATATATTCGTTGAAGGTGCTAAGAAAGGCTGGGTTATTGCAACTACCTCTACGGTACCAAATGTTCTAATGGCGTTTGTGATCATCAAGGCATTGCAGATCACAGGTGCGCTGGATTTGATGGGCAGTGTGTTTGCTCCAATCATGGCGGTATTTGGTTTACCTGGTGAAGCGGCAGCGGTATTGATTGGCGCGTGGATGTCGATGGGTGGCGCAGTGGGCGTGGTAATCACGCTGTTTGACCAAGGTATCCTAAACGGCAACCATATTGCAATCTTGGCGCCGGCTATCTACTTGATGGGCTCTCAGGTGCAATACATGGGCCGTATCATGGGGCCAATCGGAACTGAAGGTCGTTACATCCCGGTGATGATCGCCATCTCGGTATTGAATGCCTTTGGTGCGATGTTCCTGATGAACATTATTCTATAGCCTGACTTCTGAAACTTTTTAGGCTTTAGAAAAAGGAAACCCCGTTTGGCTTTCACCAAACGGGGTCTATTCTTTTCGTAGCCATCCTGCTACTGCGCGTTACTTATCTTTCAATAGGCAACTGGTGCTCCCTGCATCATTCCTTGACGTAGCTAAATCCTTTAACCTATCCAATTCATCGCCTTCCTAGCGGTGTCCTTGCTAACTCATCATCCTGATGAGTGACTCTATCCTAGAGCAAAACTTCCTTGCTGATAACTCATCCTAAGCCATCAAATCTTCATCCTGAAGATACCTAATCCGTTAGGGTTTTTCCTGTTCCTGCCAACTCCCTGTCGA
Organism: Vibrio gigantis; assembly: GCF_024347515.1. Classification (NCBI taxonomy): domain Bacteria; kingdom Pseudomonadati; phylum Pseudomonadota; class Gammaproteobacteria; order Vibrionales; family Vibrionaceae; genus Vibrio; species Vibrio gigantis. The sequence continues at coordinate 1,230,897 of NZ_AP025493.1, read as the reverse complement.
CACGTACATTAAACACTTTCTGGGTTATGCCGACAATTGACTTCAAGAAATTAATCTAAGGGTCCAGCTAAAGAAAACTGTGCGGACTCATACAAAACAAGGGCTTGGGTTTGTATTTTAGGAGTTTTCTGCGAAGCTTGATTGTGATCTCTTACGTTCGGTGTGAGAGATCTCTTACAAGCGCTCGGGCGCGATTATTATTTTATCTTGGCGGTTATGGTCGAACAGATAAAAAGAACACTGAGTAAACACAAATTAATAGGGAAATATGATGGTTACAGCACTTTATGCAGCCTTGCTGACGGTTGTAATGATTTGGTTAGCGATTGAGGTGATTAAGCAAAGGCGAATCAATCTTGTTGCTCATGCTGACGGTGGTGTTGAGTCGTTACAGGTAGCACGTTCGGCGCAAAGTAACGCAATGGATTACATCCCAATTACGGTGATTTTGATGGGATTGTTAGAAATGAATGGTGCCGGTGTGTGGCTGATTCATGTACTTGGTGTGGCGTTTATTCTAGGGCGAGTTATTCATGCAAAAGGCATTTTGGCAAAGAATTTCAAAGGTCGAAAAGCAGGTATGGTTATAACGCTTATCTGCATGATCTCTTTGATTGTCCTAAACTTAGCTTATCTACCTTTTGATAAAATGTTCTAGGGAGCATTATGGCGTTGCGCCTTCCTCCTGCTTGGGCAATTGTCCTCGCAGGCTTGATACTCAATATCATGGCGATTGTCATGTCGAGCTTAGTGCTCGATGAAATTGAAGCTGAGAAAGCGGAATACAACGATCGAAAATACGGCAATGTTTACTCAATACAACTCGCTTGGAATACGATCGAAACCCTAGAGCGCAAGCGTGAAGCGATTCTGATTCACCTTGATAAACCGGAAACAGTGCAGCCAGCAGGGGTTCTCGATGAAGCATTGCGCGGGCAGCTTAGGCGTTGGGTAAATAGCGAAGTGCCAAATATTTCTTTGGCTAACTTACCGAAACTGATGATGTTGATAAACAGTGCTCAAGAAGCGCAACGAACTCGAATCGATGACTACTATTTAGATAACCTGACCTTGGTTGAGTTAATCCAAAAGATTGATGAGAAAATGGATTTTTATAAGAACATAGCCCTGTTTCTTCAGGTGTTTGGTTTGGCGCTTATCCTAGCTCGTGACCTCGCGAGAAGACCTTAGTCTTTTATCTTATTTCCTACTTATTCAACTTTTCCCGTTAGCGAGACTCATTTGGTAGGTTAGGGTGCTGTTGCTCTTGGTACGTTGGAAGCTGGTCTTTAAGCTTTTTGAAGGTACTGAACGCGTTGTTGGCTGATAAGCGATTCATTAACCAGTCAGGCAAGATACCGCCCGCGTTCGCATATGCCGTATAGGTGATGTGGGTCAGGCCATTAGTTAGAGGCTGTAAAACCCAAAGCGCATCGACCTCGTTGATTCGAATATACCCCGACTCTTTAGCCAAGTAATTAGATGCATCTTTAATGGTTAAGGTGAATTGACCGTCTTCTACTTCATATTTCGAATATGTCACCATATCTCGGTCGCGAGCAGGCCAAGGAGCTTTGAACTGTGTGTAGACGATATTCTCATTGCTAGAGATTTGCATTAATACTTCACTGTGCGACACATTGTCGATCCAATTCGGCACGTTATCGCTGTCTTCCAATAATAATAGAAAACCTGAGTAGCTCGTTTCGACCTGCATTTGGGCTCGAACTTCAACAAGACCATTCCCATGATTACGCTTATGAATGGTGATGCCATCTCCACTTTTAACGAACTGCCACGGAGTCGCATAAGAGAGCGTTGAAAATAGACAGAGTCCGAGTGCCAAAATCCTAGGTAATATCATTATTCTTCCATGAAATGAAAAGCTTATCTTCCATGAGTATAGAGTAAAAATAGGTTGGGTTCGCGTTAATTGATGACCTGTTTTGCTTTGATCTGAGCGCGGTAGTGGCGCTGAATATAATGCTGATGATGGTAGAAGATTGTCTGTATTTAGTCAGTTCAAATGAAAACGGAAGCATTGGTTGCTTCCGTTTTGTTTGTGGGCAATGGATAAACGTTGAAGGCTAAAACTTAGAGCTTGTAGGCTTCTACGGTTTTGATGGTTGTCCAGTTACTGTTAGCGTCTTGGATGAACTCTTGTGTATTCTCTAGCCAGCGTTTCTGAACCGATTTATCTAGGTTCAAATACAGCTTCCCATCTTCCACCTTCCAAGCGAGAGGGTCGGTTTCAAATTTCTTACCCATTGCCACTCCAAAGGCACAGTATCCACCATATTGAGGTGCATAGGCTTCTGGATTGGCTCGAAATTCATCTCTGTTTTCACTACTCGCAAAGTTATAGATCGCATTCTTATAGGTCGCAGTGAACTCAGGTGTGCCTTTAACGGGTCCTTCATTGGCAAAGTAAGCGACAGGGTCATAACCTTTAATCGCGAGGTCATTGCTGTCGACGCTCATATCGAGGTCGGCTGCCATGATGGAAAAGCTGGCACCTAATAACGCGGTCATTAGAGTGATTTTTTGACTGGTCGATTTCAAATGTGACATATCAAGTTCCTTGTCAGTATTAGTTAACTTGTATGAAATAAATTAGCCGACTGCTCCGGTCTATAGAGGGACAAAAGAACTAAAAAGTAAGCGAATCGTTCGGAGGATGCATGGATCTGCTTTCACAATTAATGGAACACTTCTCGATACGTACAGGCGTTTTCTATTCAGGGAACTTGTGTGGGGTGTCGTCATTTAACGCGCAACAAGGTAAAGAGGGGCACCTTCATGTACTGAGTGCGGGGGAGTTGAGCTTGTCTAGTGCTCACACAGAACACAGGCAACTGTCGCAACCTTGTATTGTTTATCTGCCGAATAGCACACCACATGCGATTGAAGGTGTGGGAGACGGTGCGGAGGTCGTATGTGCGAACGTAGAGTATCGCTCAGGGCAGATGAACCCATTATTGTCTGCGCTTCCTGATGTGATAGTGATTCCGTTTGCGGACGCACCTAACTTAATGCCAGTGATCGAAGTGTTATCTAACGAGTCGAGCCAAGACTCGTCGGGGCAGCAGTACTTAATGGACAAGTTGAGTGACGCTTTGATGGCTTTGATTTTTCGTCATCTTATTGAGCAACAGAAAATTGATAGCGGTGTTTTCTCGGCTCTTGCACACCCTCGATTGGCTTCTGTGGTGACGGCCATTCATCGATTACCCGCTCGTCATTACTCGATTGCCGAAATGGCGTCATTGGCCGCGATGTCTCGTACTCAGTTTATTGAAGCATTTAAACGAGAAGTGGGTGAAACGCCGGGAGATTATGTGCAAAAGTGGCGAGTATCAGTGGCTCAATCGCTGTTATTGCAAAATAAGCCCATCAATTGGGTTGCCGATGAAGTGGGTTACAATAGCTACTCAGGATTCTCACGTGCCTTTCAACATGTTGCGGGTGTGTCGCCGCGCCTTTGGCTAAAGCAAAATGTGTCGTGAAGCGCCAGGCACTCCCCCACTCGGTTTATGGCTATTCGCATCAGGCTGGTCTATGTTTTAGCGGAAATTGTATGTAGTTTGTTCTTTTATCTGAACAGGGTGTAAAAAGGTGGACTTTATAAGCTCGTTGTAACATCCTGCCCGTCCTATTTTATCTAGACACCAATGAGACGAAGTGCCTGCTGAACATTATTCAGCCTCCCGTATCTCATTAAAGTATTAAGGAGTTCAACTTGAACCTATTTGTAAGAGACCTTACCGTTATCGATTCTTCATACATCTGTGAGCACAGAGGGGTCGTAGGAGATAGTTGGATTTTAGATGTCACCATGTCTGGTGAACTTAATGAAATGAGCATGGTGCTGGATTTTAGTAAGGTCAAAAAGCAGATCAAACAGCTGGTTGATCAACATGTTGACCACCGCTTACTGCTGCCAATGAAAAGCGCAGCAATCGTGCATCAGGCGAGCAAAGCCGGTTACTCTATGGTGGATGTGTTGCGTGGTGACAAGAGTCTTCACCTACATTGCCCTGACGAAGCATATTGCCTGATTGATGCTGAAGCGATCACTATCGAGAGTGTGACCGCTCATGTTTACGATATTCTTCGCAACAACCTTCCAAGTAATGTCACAGGGTTAGAGATCACCCTTCGCCATGAAAACATTAATGGTGCGTTTTACCACTATACCCATGGCTTGAAAAAGCATGACGGTAACTGCCAGCGTATCGCACATGGTCACCGTTCTCCTGTCGAAATTTTGGTTGATGGTCAACGTGATGAACAACGCGAGCAGGCGTTTGCTCAGCGCTGGGAAGATATCTATTTAGGTTCTAAAGAAGACCAAGTTTCGGTCTCTTCACTGAACCTGAGTGAACACGCACAAAGCGTTAATGATGAAAGTCACTATGGTTTCCGCTACACAGCGCCACAAGGTGAATTTGAGCTAGCGATTGCTAAGAGTGAAACGGAAATCTTACCAACCGATACCACGGTTGAATTACTGGCAGGCTATATTGCGGATCAAGTTGCCCCAAGTTTGACAGAAAACCAATCACTACAAATTGTGGCGTATGAAGGGGTAGGTAAAGGCGCGATGGCGTTCCTATAACACTTCAACAAATGATACAGTCTCGTTGCTGACATGATGAAATAAGGGCAAGATAATCCGTTATCTTGCCCTTATTTTTTGTTGCTCTTCAATACTGAGCTAACCAATAGTTTTAGGAAAAAACATTAACGAAGTAGCACGTGTCGTAATGGCGTTTTCTCGATCCCAACAACCAACCCGAAGCTCAACAATACGGTGCCAAAAAATACCGTAACGTCTTTTGTCAGTTCCGTAATGCCCAATACACCACAGACATTGAACAGCAAGATGATGATTAATAGATGACTAACGTAGATACCCAGCATGCGATTTGAGATGGCACGAACCCATGCGTAATTGCCGATGTTTGGATTAGCTAAAAGCCACATAAACACGCCCATTCCCCATAGTGCCGTACCAAACAAGAAATCATGCATGTTGAATCCGACGTCGAACGTAGTTAGCCATACCGCCTCAGCAAAGTGAATGAGCATGCCTAACGCCAATAACCCCAACGCTTTAGTTGAGGACACTTTCCACTGATGCTGACGAATAAGGAAGCCTAAGGTCACCATTAACGTGCTAAAGAACGGACCATTGCGCGTGAAAAATGGAGCGCTTAGATCGGTTAAGCTCGCGTAACTGCCCGCTAAAACACCATAGACGTAGAGTAGAATAGCCGCTGGCAATAGCAGCTTGTCGAGTTTCATTTCGACCATCAAAGCGATAATTAAAACGGCACAAACCAGAGCAGGAATAAACCATAAATGCACCAATCCCCCCTCTAAGAAAGAGTTGAGGGGTGTGCTCATTAAAAAGCCCCAGTAACCTTGGCGTTCGCCTAAGTAACCTAACTCTTCAACCTTCGCGAGATTGAATGGCATGACTAGGCAAATGATGCTCCATACCACCCAAACCTTGAGCAGCGGTTTCGAGTAATTGATGACGGTCTGCCACGGGGATGCAGTCAACTTGGGCTGAATAAGGTAACCGGAGATTAGGAAGAACAAAGGTACCGCAAAACGAGCGGTTTGGTTGAGCACATAACCGATCCAAGGCACTTCATCTATTTGCCAATAAGTGAGTGCCATTTGGCCGTGTAAACCAATGATCGCCAAAATAGCAATCACTCGGCCAAACTCGATACTGGCGATGTGTTGTGAAGGCGTATGTTGAACGGAAGACATATCAGATCTCTTAGTAAAATTTTTACGAAATCTAGCAGCCTTTACGTCTAACCCGTTAGTCCTAAATCAAGGCTTACGACCTTTGTTTCAAGGCTTGTGTCGGTTTTTTGAAGCCTGTCGCAGCTATATCAAATCCATTGCAGTAAGTACAAAAATACCGAGTGTACAAGTGATAAGCGAACCCATAGTTGTGAGTGCGATAATATTGGCAGCAAGCGTTGCATTTCCGCCCATTGCACGTGCCATTACATAGCTCGCGGCAGCGGTTGGTGCTGCACTCATTAGGAAGATAAGTCCAAGATCGAGCCCGTTAAAGCCTAAGAGCAATGCTGCAAATGTGATAAGTAACGGCGAAACAATGAGTCTGTAACTTGAGGCAAACCAAGTCGCGAGTTTCTCTTGTTTGAGAGAGCTGATATCCAACGAACCACCGGTACACAGTAAGGCCAAGGGCAAGGTCATTTTTGCTAAGTATTGCCCTGCATCAGTGATCATTTTGGGGATGGGAATAGACAATGCGTAACAGAAAACGCCGAGAAAAATGGCGATAATCAGAGGGTTCTTGGTTATCGACTTTGCTATCGCTTGAATGGCTTTATCGCCCGTGTCTTTGCCCTTAGGGGTTAAGGCAATCACGGCTTGTATATTGTAGAGCACAGTAATTGATGCAACATAGATAGCCGCAAGCGCCACGCCTTGGTTGCCGTAGATATTGGCGACATACGCTAAACCTATTATACCCGTATTAGCCCGAAATCCACCTTGGATGATGACGCCTTGATCCTTTGACTCTTTAAATAATAGCTTGGTTGAGAGAGTGGCAATTAGGAAAAAGCCGAAATTAGCAACCAGAGCAAACAGGACTAACGTGCTGCTTGCAGAGAAGTTATGGTCAGATTGGACGATGCTCAAAAACAACATCGCAGGTAAGGTGATCTGAAAAACAATCTTAGAAGCGACATCAATGAAGTTGTCATTGATCAAGCCGATTCGCTTGAGCATCACGCCAAGAAACAGCATTAAACAGATGGGGCCTGTTACTGACGCTGAAAACGCAAACTGTTCCCAAAGTGTGTTCATTCTTTTCCCTTTGTTAGTCGATTTCAATTCCTTTGAATACTGTCGCATTTTTCCACAATTCTTTGAGAAGAGAAATTGAATCCCAATAGATAAGTAAAAATCTTTTAAAAAAAGAACGAACGTGCTAAAAATAACGTATCAGATTTATTGTTGGTGAATAATGAGTAAGGGAAAGATAACTAAAGAGTATATTTTGAGCCATGCATTCGCGCTTGCGAGTGAGAATGGACTTGAGAGTTTGACCATTGGCGAGTTAGCCAAGCAGTGTGGCATGTCTAAGAGTGGCTTGTTTGCGCACTTCAACTCTAAAGAGAATCTACAACTCTCTGTACTTGAGTACTCCAATGCTATCTTTACCGATCGAGTCATCATTCCAGCAAGAGAGCTTGGTGATGCTGACATTGAAGCGAAATTAAAACAGCTGCTCGATAACTGGTTAGGGTGGAACCACTCATTCCAAGGCAGTTGCATGTTTATAGATGCATGGAAAGACGCTGGCAGTGAAACGTCAGTGATTCAGAAGGCGCTGCAGAAAACCATTTCGGTTTGGATTGATTACTTGACGATTCAAGTAGCCAAAGCGGTTGAGAGCAAACAGTTTAGATCCGATTTAGATCCTAAGCAGGCGACTTTTGAATTGTATGGGCTCTACTTGAGCGCGAACTTGTTCTATTCATTACGAGGCCAACAAGCGAGCCATACCCATTTTTGGAGTGGCGTAGAGCGCTTAATCGCCAGCTGGAAAGCGGTTTAACGAGTAAGCCATTTAGTTCGAAACCAGTTAGTTCGCGAACTACTTAGCTCGTAAACTTAAAGTTAAAAAAGCATATGAGCTTTGCTTATGTGAGGCCTAAAAATTTAAGAGAAGTGGCGGCAAGCGTGCATAAACAGCATTATCGCCATTTTTTATACCAACAAATAGCACGGTCGTTCGTTTTTAGTGGCCGAGCTCGATCCGTCCGTGAATACGGCGACATAAGGAACGGTCATGAGTGATAAAATCTATTTTAATACATCGAATAAATTCAGCTTCAAGCGTAGTCTGATTGGTGCAACCACCAATCTGCATTACATCATAGCACCGAGCCATGCGAAGAAAACCGCGCGTAAATTGCTACTCACTCCGATGCGAACTGAGCAGAAAAATGCTGATCCTCAAGGGCTTATTAAGAGTGAAATCAAAGGTCGTGATGGCGTTTTAAAAACGTATTCTCTGGGGACTGGCCCCGTTTGGGTGCTAACTCACGGTTGGTCGGGTACCGCGAGTCAGTTCTTCCCTTTGATGGAGTATATTGCCGCTAAAGGCTTTACCGCGATGGCTTACGATCATCCTGCTCATGGTGGCAGCGATGGTGTACATGGTCATATTCCTGCGTTTGTGAACGGTCTTGAAGCCATTCTTGATTCGGTGGGGGAGGTAGCAGGTTTGGTCGGTCACAGTATGGGTACGGCTTCTGCGTTGGAATGTAAGCACGTTAAATTGGAAAACAAACCGCTGTTGCTGATTGCTCCAGTGCTGGATTATCTCGAAAACCTATTTGGCAGTGTTGCGCGTTCAGGTTACTCAATGAAACTATTCGAGGCGGTAGTCGGAGAAGTAGAAGAGCAGTTTAACTACCCAATTCAGTCTGTTGATCCTTATGGCAAGCTAGCGCTTCGTCAGTCTCAGACCATCATTGTGCATGACGAGCAAGATAAGTTTACTAAGTTTGATGTGTCTCAGCGTGCTGCGAATGAAATGGATCGCGTTACCTTGATTGCCACTCAAGGCCAAGGCCATGGTCGAGTAATGAAATGTCCACAAGTGTTTGAGAGCTTTGATAACTTGGTTGAGTTTAGCTAATCAAGTTAGTAGAACTTAAGTTAAGAATACAAACAATCAAAAGGCCAACCAGAGTTTATCCGGTTGGCCTTTGCTTTTAGGTGCTGTTAGTTCGTGTTTAACTAAAAACTATTTTTAGTTAGCACAGCTTGCTGGGCCGATCTCTTTCCATACGCCCCACTCACCAGAGTTAACTGGGTCGTCACCTTTAGTCCACCATTTCGCTTCCCAAACTTTACCGCCTTGGGTTACTTGGTCGCCACCAGTGTAGACCGCACTTGAATCCCAAGCGTTAGTACATGTACCGCCGCCTGTCGTTTTCTTAAGAACTTTCACAGAAGTAGCCGCTACCGACGTCTCTGTGCCATCACTTACCGTTACAGAGAAGTTCAGCGTGGTATCTTGCGTGTATTCTGCTGCGACAAAGCTCACTGAAGAACCTTGAACTGTTGCATCAATACCAGCAGGTACATCCCAGGTGAAGGTCAATGTGTCTTGGTCTGCATCATTCGAAGCCGAAGCATCAACCACGACTACATCACCCGCATTAACTTCAGCTGGAGCTGAAACAACCGCAACGGGTGCTGTATTCACTGGGCCCGTGTCTTTAGGGGTTATCGTTACAACAACCGTGTCAGTTGAAGTAGCACCTTCGTTGTCCGTTACCGTTAGGCTGAAGGTTAGTGTTTCTTGCTGAGCGACTTCAACAACATCGAAGCTTGCAACCGCAGCACTCGCGTTAGCCAGTGTTACTGCTGTACCGCTCACTTGAGACCAAGCGTAACTAGCAATTGTGCCATCAGTGTCTTTTGAAGCGCTGCCGTCTAGAGAAACAGAAGCTGGGCCTTCAACAGATTGGTCTGCACCTGCTGATGCGGTTGGTTTCTTGTTCACAGGCTCTGTAGTGCCACCTGCTAAACCTTCGTGCATTGCATTTAGGATGTCGCCGTTATCCGCATCAATTTCCCAAGAGAACAGACCCGCAAGGCCAAGGCTACGCACGTACGCGCCTTTTGCTTTAACAGATCGGTCGTCATCAAATGTGATTAGCTGACCTGAAGTGCGGTTCCAAACGTAAGGCGCTTCCGCCATCTCGTCGTAACCATATTCAAAGCCGTTGATGCCTTGGTTGTTTGCACCAAGCATGTTCGCTTTAATGCCTTTGTAATCGATAACGCCATCTTCCCATACACCTTGTGCAGAACTGCCTTTCAGCTTGCCGTTACCTACGCCTGTCATAGGGTCGCTAGGATCAGACAGTGATGATGGTAATACGCCTTCCCAACCACGACCGTACATGGCTGTACCAACAACAAGTTTGTTTGCAGGGACGCCTTGCTGAAGCAGTAATTGGATACCGTTGTCAGTGGTGTAAGCTGGACCAGTGTACTGTTCGCCATTTTCATCAAGCCCAGTGCCATCACATTGACCAGGACGCATGAAGTTACCGCAGTTGAGCGCTGTTTGGTGACCCAACACGTTGTTCCAACCGCCGTAGAAGTCGTAAGTCATTGCGAAGATGTAATCCATGTACTGGATAGCATCACCGTAGTTCACGTCTTCAATCTTATCGTGACCCACACCGATTGCTGATGTTAGCTCGTAAGTACGGCCGTTCTCAGCTTCTAGCTCATCTAGCATCACGCGCAGTTCTGCCATCAGTGCAATGTAAGCAGGGCCATCGTTCACAGGGTCACCAAGTTCGGGAGCTGCACCACCTCCACCAGGGAATTCCCAATCGATATCTACACCGTCGTAGAATTTCCATGTGTTGAGGAATTTCTTAACCGATGCAACGAACGTGTCGCGGTTGGCTTTTGTAGTGAAATCGAAGAACGGGTCAGACAGTGTCCAACCACCAATAGATGGGATGATTTTCAAATCAGGATTACGCTGTTTGAGCGCCATCATCATTGCGTAGTTACCCTTGATAGGTGAGCTGTACTCGTGACCGGCTTGAGGGAAACTTTTCTGGAAAGCTGCCCATGGGTCATGAATCACCACTTCGTAATCGTTAACGCCCTGACAAGCAGTCATGAGTGCGTTGTAGCTGTTACCGCCAACAGACTTCACTGATTCATTAGGACCACAAATTGGGATGAAGCCATAAAGGATATGGGTCAAGTTGTCAGCGGGTAGGTTATCAACGGTGTAATCACGGCCATAGATGCCCCATTCAACAAAGTAAGTACCCACTACTGTGTTTGGGTCTGTATTGTATGACTTGTTGTTTGGATCAATGTTCATCGCAAGTGGTGCTAAGTGTGAGCCATCGGTATCGGCGATGGTGATCTGAGCGGGAGCACTCTTGCTACAGCCTGTTTCATCACAAGCCTCGATTTCCATTTCGAATAAGCCGCCTTGACCATATTCGAAGGAAGCCGTGGTTTGGCTGCCAGTGATTGGGCCTGTGGCCACTTTCACGCCATCAAAGTAGATGTTGTAAGTGTTTCCTGACGTTCCGCTCCATTGGTTGAATTTAACGTCGACCTTTGCGTTGTCGTGATATTTAACCATCTGGTTGTAGCCAGAAGTTGTTTCCATCGCGAGTTCAATTTTAGAAAATTGCAGGTTGTTGGAACCGTACATGTCGATGCTAGGTGCTGTTGGTGCAGCTAATGCTGTACCTGATAGCGCTAGAGCAATGCTTGCCGCACAGGTATTAATACGAATCATACTATTTCTCTCATTCCTTGAAGGTTACGAGAACCAAATGGCCCCATAAGCGGCTCCAATCAGTTTTGAAGGAGCTTCCCTGTCAGTATTCGAGAGAGTTTTAATTTCATAACTGAAAATAAATCCGTTTTCGATGGACAACTAAGAAATTGTATCTTGTTACAATTCTGTTGCTTAATGAATGAGAGGCTGAGTCCATGTTTTATAAAATAAAACCTCCATCAGTAGGAAAATCTCATAAGTAAAAATTAACGACATGAAGTTATGAAAAGGTGCGACAAACTATAAGAAAATATTGCCGAATTGCAGTGTTTTGGATGAGCGGGGAAGAACGAGAGTAAGCATAAGGATTAATGCCGCTGGGAGTACGGAGAAGTGAGGGGGTTATCTTTTGAATTGCTCAGCTAAGGAAGCGCGTCGTTGTTGCATGACACTATGGGTATCACCAGTCGCAGTATCTTCGTAGCCTTCTTTAATAAATTGTTGAGATGGCATGCTTGGCTCTAGTCGCTTTAAGCGAGGCGAGTCGTAGGTTCCACTGACCGTGTAAACGGTGGTTCCAGAGCCTGTGTTGATCGTGACTATCTTACCGTCAAAGTCGAACGAGGTAGTGATGAGGCGATGATTCATCATCACACCTTTCTCTGAAAGTGTAAGAATGTCGGTGTTGTAAGGTGGAGCCGCAATCTCTATCCATGTGCCATAAACGTTACTTGGGCTGACAGATTGCTGGTGGGCTTGATAAGCAAAATAGCCAGCGGTGAGGGCAATGATAAAGCCAGCTAATAGGAAGCCGTAGAGTAACGAGTTGGCAAATAAATCTCTGCTTTTAGTCGGCTTTTTTGCCATTATCTCTTCATTTTTCGGCTGATATTGTTTTAAATTCTATTCACTAAAATCTTAGTTTGCAAAAATTGTTATAAGAGTTAGAAGCAGGATCGGATGTTCTAATAAATTTGGTTGCGTTAGTGGTTTTTAGCCTTGCTCCTCAGTATTTACTTCATCAATGAAAGTGAATTCCAGAAATGCTTAAGCTATGCGTATTTATTTCTTGTAGGAAAGCCTCGAATTGGTTAAAACAATTATCACCTAAATTTACGCATAGGCTTACTTGGTGAGCTCAATAATTGCAATTTTAAGATAACAAGGAAGTACAATGATTAAAGAAAACACATACTTTGAAGGTGGCGTTAAGTCTTTAGCGTTTAATCAGTCAGGTGCTGACGTGAGTGTTGGTGTAATGGCGGCTGGTGAGTACACGTTTGGTACTGCGGCTCCAGAAAAGATGACCGTAGTTAAAGGTGCTTTGATCGTAAAGCGTGTTGGCGATGATGACTGGACGACATACCAATCTGGAGAGTCTTTTGACGTTGCAGGTGACTCTTCATTCGACCTACAGGTAAAAGAAGCGACGGCTTACCTGTGTGAGTACTTATAACCAAGTCTAAATTCGCTCAATCAGGGCATCGTTTGTTTCTGATTTAATTGAAAAAAACCACGCTCTAGGAGCGTGGTTAAATAAGTGATAGTAACCGGCAGTGGATAGTGTCACTTGTTTTTGTAGTCATCAAAGGGACGACCAAATCGTTGTTCGTTGCAAAGTATCTTCAATCTTCAAAACTCAACTCAAAGCTAAGACATCAGTAAGTCTCAAAAACGCCGTTGTTGTAGTCTTGAATTGTTTGTTCAATCTCTTCCATCGAGTTCATGACAAACGGACCGTAGTGCACAACAGGTTCATTAATCGGCTCACCAGAAAAAATCAGTACACCTGAATCTTCCAAGCTATCCAAAGACAGCAAGTCAGCTTTGGTGAGCAGGGCAAGTTGACCTTGGTTGATCACTTTGTCGCCGATTTTAATACTGCCTCGGTACACGTAAGTCATGGCATTGTGATTAACATTTGTTCCTAACGTGACTTTGTGCCCAGAATGAGACCGCCAATCCGCAACGCTCAATGGCACGCCTGTTTTCTGTAATGGACCTTGCACTCGTAAAGCCTCTGAATCATCGTCAGTTTGGTTGTGCAGTTCAAACCCTCCGGCTACTACTCTTAACAAACCACTTTGATCACTAAGATGTTCCGTGATGCTTTCATTTTGGAAATCGTGATATTGCGCTGGCTGCATTTTGTGTGCCGCAGGTTGGTTTATCCAAATCTGAAAACCATGCAGCGCGCCTTCTTCCATCATTGGCATTTCGCTGTGAATGACGCCACGACCTGCGGCCATCCACTGCGCGCCACCGCTGCGTAGCTCTCCAACATTCCCCATATGGTCTTTGTGTTGGAAGTGACCTTGGAGCATGTAAGTGAGTGTTTCTATCCCACGGTGAGGATGTGGAGGAAAGCCGCCAACATAGTCTTTGCTTTCATCTGACTTGAGTTCATCAATCATCAAAAATGGAGAGAAGCGCGTGTTATTAAAACCTGCAACTCTTTGGATTTTGACGCCATCGCCATCGGAGGTGGCATGGGCTGAGATTACATGATCTACGGTTCTTACATTCGACATATTGAAACCCTCATAAACTTGAATAGCCTTAGTTTATGGAATTTAATTTATAAAGAAGATGGTGCTGCGTTGAGTGACTTATTCGAAAATTTTGAACAGGTAACAATATGAAATTAAGTCTATACTCAATATAGATTAGATCGCCAAGGAGGCCGCTATGGCAGTACAACAAAAACATGGCGAAAGGCAGGGTCGAATGGGCTTTGATAATGATTTTACAACGGAGCAAGGTCAGCGTTTTACTGAGGTAGCGAATAACGCCGTTAAGCGACGGGGAAAAAAGCGTGAGATAGAAGCGGCTTTTGTGCATTCGGCAAAACAAGTCGCTTTTAAGCCAGTTGCTAGGTCCAAACGTATTAACCCGGATCGTACTCGACAAGTTGTATGGATTATTGTTATTGGGCTAGTAAGCCTTTGGGTTATGTATATGGCCGGCTAACGTTGACGTGTTTTTAACAGCGTTACATTGTTCCCTTCCACTTTCGTTTCAAGACAATCTACAAGCTCAGAAGAATTCGATTCTGAGCAAGATAGATTCGTCGGTAATTCTTCTATCAATGTAGAGACTGGGTTGTCGTGATAATAAGCATATCGGTTTTTTCCTGAATGCTTGGCCACGTACATGGCTTTGTCGGCACATCTTGTTAATTCATGCAATTCTGTCGCATCTTGTGGGTATAAAGACACCCCCACGCTGAGTGTCAGTTCTTTTATTCTTTCGTTTGTCTGGCAACCGCTCTCAAATAAACCACATATTCTATCGAGAATACCGTCGAGGTCTTTTCGAGTTGGAATATCGTAGAGCATCAGAACAAACTCATCCCCAGCAAAGCGCGCAATTGAATAATCGTATTCGTGACTATTTCGATCTCGGGTTCGAATGTTGTTGCTCAAGCGATTGGCAAAGTGCTGCAAGACGCTGTCGCCTACATCGTGCCCGTAGCTGTCGTTAATGCCTTTAAAGTCATCAATATCCAAAAAGACCAATGCCGTAAGTGATCGCTCACTATCCACTGTCGCTAGCTTTTCTGTCGCCCAGCGTTCAAAGCTCCAACGGTTTGCCAAGCCTGTGAGTTGGTCTCTATAGGCTAAGTCTTCAATCCCTTCTTTGTACAAACGCTGAATATAGCTCACTGCTTGTGTGTAATAGTAAGCGGATGTATGGCAAACCAAACTCATGGTAAATAAGCTAAGAACAAATCTGTGTGTACTGTTAAATGGCAAAGAGAAGTTGTTGGGCATTGCTGTAATCAAGGTACTGATAAACAGGCAAAACGAGGTGCTTAAGATAATGCCAATTCTGAAGTCATTGATAAAAATGACCGCAGCTAAAATAGGGTATAGCCAAAGAACTCGGTCGGGAATGGCGTAGCTGTACAAGAATAGGATGACGCCTTGTATTAGAAGAACACCACTTAAAATCAATTCTGAATACTCAGGATTGACGACTTTTCTTACGTAAAGCGCATTAGAAATGGCAATAATGGCGAAGCACAATTCGAAAATTGATAGCGTGTAATGTTGGCCTTGGAAGTAAGCCCAAGTGTAGAAAATGAATAACGCAGCGGCAGTCAGTGAAAAAGAGTGGACAATTTTTTGCTTGCGGGTGGAACGTATGTCCGCCATTTCTTCTAGGTGCCTGCCGACGAGCCTTTTCATGTGATTTGTGCCAAAGATTTTGATAATGGTGTTAATAGTAGATTAAATAATAGTCATTACGGAGTGTTGGTGGCCTTTTTAGTGTGACTACTATCAAGGTTTCATATTAAAAAATAAGTAACCCATAATAAATAGTGATGTGTATCACGGACGGTGTAGACCCGCCCCACAACTGGCCATCCAATGAGCAGGTTGGGAGAAGCGATTTGGCTATTATCTACTTGCTTTCCAGTGAGTTACTCAACATAGTTTGCAGATAACCAAAATCAAGAGAGGCTCATAATGTTAATTACTTTTAGTTGCAAGGTTCATGCTAGCGTCACGATGTTTGGTGACGTCGGTCTTCAGTTCATTAAGATGCTTGGACACAGCGGCGCTATCCCTGGCGCTATGGATGCTTCAGAGGTTCCTCAAGCTCTGGATAATTTACGTGCTGCGATCGCAGCAGAGCAGAGTAAACCCGTAGAGCAAGAGAATACTGATGACGACAATGAAGAAGAGGTTGTTGAAGCGCCTGTTAATATTGGTAGCCGAGCGTTTCCACTGGTTGAACTATTAAAAGCCGCCATCAAGGACGAATGCGAAGTGATGTGGGAAGACGGCAGCGGTAAACGACTGTAGTACGATTCGCAGCAAGCCTATTGAATCTATTTTAATAGGTATGAATGTTGAGCCAGTATTGGTCACCCCCCTGGAGTTTGGTGGTGATTAATCGATACTGGCGCTTTGTTTGTTGCGAAGTGTTTGGCTTGTGTCTGTTCGTTTACAAAGTTCATCAGCTTTGAAATGAGTTACTTTTGTTATCGTAATATCAATACATAACACGCCGTAAACAAAGTGATACTGTTCACGCTTTCTAGACTCCCAATTCTGAACTAAGAATTTTTCCTAGTTATTCTAAGACCCTCTCTCATGCGGTCGATTTTTAGACTCCTTATTATTTCACGGTCAAATAACAAAGAATGCATGGTCGCAATTATGCCGTGCAGACCTCATAAATAATAAGAGAGTTCACAATGTTAAAGTTCCTAGATCAGGTTCGAAAACCGACGCTGGATCTTCCGGTCGAAACTAGAAGAAAAATGTGGTTTAAACCATTCCTACAATCTTACCTTGTCGTGTTCATTGGTTATCTAACCATGTATTTGATCCGTAAGAACTTCAATGTCGCGCAAAACGACATGATTTCTACTTATGGATTATCGATGACGGATCTAGGTCTTATCGGTCTTGGTTTCTCTATCACTTACGGTATCGGTAAAACCGTTGTTTCCTATTACGCTGATGGGAAAAACACTAAGCAGTTCCTGCCATTCATGCTTGTTCTTTCTGGTATTGCTATGTTGGGCTTCAGCTTCAGTATGGGCGGCGGCAGTGCTAGCTTATTTTTGATGGTAGCCTTCTACGCGTTGAGTGGTTTCTTCCAAAGTACAGGTGGCCCTTCAAGTTACTCAACCATCACTAAATGGACGCCTCGTAATAAGCGTGGTTCTTATTTAGGCCTGTGGAATATGTCACACAACGTGGGTGGCGCAGGTGCTGCTGGTGTGGCTCTGTTCGGTGCCAACTACCTATTTGATGGCAACGTGATCGGTATGTTCGTGTTCCCGTCAATCATCGCGATTGTGGTTGGTTTCATTGGGATGCGTTTTGGTAACGATTCTCCAGAAGCATACGGCCTAGGTACGGTTGAAGAGTTGTTTGATGAAGAAGTCAGTGAAGAAGATACGGCCGCTGAAGAAAATCAAATGACTAAGAAAGAGATCTTTGTTGAATACATTCTGAAAAACAAAGTGATCTGGTTGCTCTGCTTCGCGAATATCTTTTTGTACATTGTTCGTATTGGTATCGATCAATGGTCTACCGTTTATGCGTATCAAGAGCTAGGTTTATCAAAAGAAACGGCTATTTCAGGCTTTACTCTGTTTGAAGTGGGTGCACTGGTCGGCACGTTAATGTGGGGCTATTTATCAGACCTTGCGAACGGACGTCGCGCTTTAGTTGCTTGTGTCTCGCTAGCGTTGATTATCGTTTCTCTAGAGTTCTACCAGCATGCAACGAGTGAGTTCATGTACCTCGCATCACTGTTTGTACTTGGTTTCCTAGTGTTCGGTCCTCAGTTGCTGATTGGTGTTGCTGCAGTAGGCTTCGTGCCTAAGAAAGCAATCAGCGTTGCGGATGGTGTTAAAGGCACATTTGCTTATCTAATTGGTGACAGCTTTGCCAAACTTGGTCTAGGTATGATCGCGGATGGAACGCCTATTTTCGGCTTAACAGGTTGGAAAGGAACGTTCGCAGCCCTGGATACGTCAGCTGCCATTTGTATCGTTTTACTGCTATTTGTAGCGGTTGCGGAAGAGAAGAAAATTCGCCACGCTAAGAAAATGCACTTAGCGGCTCAAAACGCGTAGCGAGTCTGGTGAGCCTGTGCTTGTGTATTTGTCCTCGCAGCATAGTTTCGGGTAGATAGTCTCACGTGATTTATTGGTTAAAGCACGTGAGATCATACCAATCGTTAGTTCGATTCAGTATCATCTCTATAAATAAACTTAATTCTATATAGCTCCTGTTGGGGCTATTTTTCTTTCTTACTTTTAATTTTGGTTAATATCATGATTAATGTTGCGCTTGTTGATGACCACGTCATTGTTCGATCGGGCTTTGCTCAATTACTCAGTCTTGAAGCTGATATCACGGTCGTGGGTGAATTCAACTCTGCGGCAGAAGCTCGCCTCGGACTGCCAAGTTGTCACCCTGATGTCGTGATCTTGGATATCTCAATGCAAGACGAAAGTGGTTTGAGCTTATTGGAAGAGATCCCATCAGGCATTGCCAGCATTATGTTGAGCGTTCATGATTCTCCGGCGATGGTTGAGAAATCATTGGAGTTAGGAGCCAAAGGTTATCTCAGCAAGCGCTGCAGCCCCGATGAGCTAATCCAAGCCGTTCACACGAGCGCAAAAGGGGGCTGTTATCTCACGCCTGATATCGCTATAAAGCTTGCGACACCAATGAAAAATAAAGCCTCTTTAAATCAATTAACCCGCAGAGAAAGTGAAGTGTGTCAGTTATTGGCAACAGGGCTCGATGTAAAGTCTATCGCTGTTGAGTTAGGGGTTAGCCATAAAACGGTGCATGTGCACCGTGCCAATGCGATGGACAAACTTAATGTTAAAAACAACGTTGAGTTAGCCAAACTATTCACTCAAGAACAGTACTAATGCGTTCCTATCTAGCCACCTCCTTGTGTGGGGTTTTTATGGCTGGTTGTGCATGGTTCTGTCTGTGGGTTATTGCCTTCTATTTCATTAATGACCCTGAGTTAGCCATTCTGCTTTTCCCATTTTCACTTCGACTGGGAATGACGCTGCACACTCGCACTCATTATTGGCCTGCTATCTACATTGCAGAGTGGGGGCTCGCGATCGCTTTAGCTCTACTACTTGATGAACCTCAATGGCTGACGATACTCATCGCCAGTGGATTGAGTATTCCTGCCACTCTCATTGCCAGGCGTTATTACTATGGTGACCAGAATCGTCACTTGTTGGTGATGGCGAGCTTAATCATGGTCACAGGGTTGATCAACGTTGCCGTGGTAGGTTCTCATGTTCCAGCCGTTTACATGGTGTGGTTGGTGAGTATCACTGGCGGATTGATGTTGGTGCCAATGTGTTATCTAGTCTGGAACTATCTATTCCAAAACAAGTGGGCGCCACTGGGTTCTTACTTAATCAACAATGTCGTTGAGTTCAAAATCCGTCACATCGCTTTATACAGTGTGTTGTTGGTGGCCAGTATTTTGATACAAACCAGTTTGCCTGATGAGCTAAGGCGCTTCGCTCCGTTCTGTATGGCTATCCCTATTATCTTGCTTGCGGTTCGTTACGGGTGGCAAGGTGCTTTGTTAGCGACCCTGTTAAACAGTGTCGCGTTGATTGCTGCTCACAGTGGAACATCTAAACTCGAAATTACCGACTTACTCTTGTCTCTATCTGCTCAGACTATCACAGGTATTTTGCTTGGCCTTGCGGTTCAAAAACAAAAAGATCTCAATGCGAAATTACGAAGTGAGCTCTCCAGAAATCAAAACCTTTCACGCCAGTTAGTCACCGCTGAAGAATCGGTTCGTCGTGATATTGCTCGTGAGCTGCACGATGAAATCGGTCAGAACATCACGGCAATTCGCACTCAAGCAAGCATTATTAAGCGTGTCGATGCCGCCGAAATGAGTGTTCGTTGTGCGGGCACGATTGAGTCATTGTCTTTGAATGTTTATGACACCACCAAACGCCTACTCACAAAACTCAGGCCTAAAATGTTGGACGACCTTGACCTAAAGGACTCTGTTGAGCAACTCATACGGGAAATGGAGTTTTCAGATCACGGCGTTGATATTCAGCTAAATTGGCAAGGTGATTACTCATGTTTGAGTGACACGCTCAAGGTCACTCTCTTCCGGCTGTGCCAAGAGTCATTAAACAACGCTCATAAATATGCCCAAGCAAGCGAAATTAGAATAGAACTGATTTTAGACGATCAAGCTTACCTTCGGATCACAGACAATGGAGTTGGTTTTACAGCGCAGGATCTTCTCAAAGGAATGGGTGTTCGTGGTATGCAAGAGCGTGTTCAGGCGCTCGGCGGCAAGATGACAATCAACGCTAATGGATCATCTTCGGGTTCGGATATCAGCGTTACATTACCTAAAGTGTGAGAACGAATATGTTTGGATTTCTGCGCTCAACAACGTCAAAAAGTCATACTCTAAGCGATGATGAGGTCAATCAGAGTTATCGCTACTGGCGTCTTCACATCATGATAGGAATGTATGTCGGCTATGCTGGTTTTTACTTTACTCGTAAAACCTTTAATTATGCCGCCCCCGCAATGATCACCGACCTTGGCTTGGACAAAGGCGACATCGGTCTAATTGGCACACTCTTCTATCTTTCTTATGGTTTATCGAAATTTATCTCAGGCACAATCTCGGACCGTTCAAATCCGCGTTATTTTATGGGACTTGGCCTAATCGCGACAGGCTTGATCAATATTGCGTTTGGGTTTTCTAGTTCGTTAGTCGCTTTTATTTCGCTTTGGGTACTGAATGCGTGGTTCCAAGGTTGGGGCTGGCCGTCATGCTCTAAGTTATTGACGACTTGGTATTCTCGCTCCGAAAGAGGCTTTCGCTGGGCAATCTGGAATACAGCACATAACGTTGGTGGGGCGCTTATTCCTATTCTTGTGGGCTATCTAACGCTGCAATTCAGTTGGCGAGCTGGGTTTATCTGGCCGGGTGTGATTGGTGTTTTTATTGGTCTTATCGTCTGTTGGCGTTTACGTGACAAGCCTACCACCATGGGGCTGCCGACGGTAGGGAAGTGGCGCAATGACCATTTAGAATTGGCGCAGGAGAGCCATGGACAAGGGTTGAGCTATCGAGAAATCTTGAAAACCTACGTATTTAGCAATAAGTACATTTGGCTGCTCGCCTTTAGTTATGTGTTGGTTTACATCGTAAGAACGGCGGTTAACGACTGGGGGAATTTATATCTAACGGAAGAGCACCATTACAGCTTAATAAATGCGAACGCAGCTTTATCTCTGTTCGAAATTGGTGGTTTTGTTGGTTCACTTGTTGCTGGATGGGGATCCGATAGATTGTTTGGTGGCAACCGTGGCCCAATGAATATTCTGTTCGCGATAGGTATATTCCTCTCGGTATCGGCTTTATGGCTTATGCCTTTAACCAACTTTGTGTTTCAAGCTGCTGGCCTATTTTGTGTTGGTTTTTTTGTCTTCGGCCCTCAAATGCTTATTGGCATGGCAGCCGCGGAATGCTCGCATAAAGACTCTGCCGGGGCCGCGACAGGCTTTGTTGGACTGTTTGCTTACATGGGTGCGGCGCTTTCTGGTTACCCATTAGCGCTCGTTTTAGAAACTTACGGTTGGAGTGGCTTTTTCATTACCATCTCTACGTGCGCTGCTGTTATTGGGTTACTGCTACTGCCTTTCTTACAAGCTCAATCACCTCAGAAAAGTGCAGAGGCGCGCTCTGGCTTTTAACGAGCCTTCTAGATAACAAGATAGTCGCTAGTGTTTGTGTTGCAGATGCTTGTATCGCTGCTGTAACCAGCGTGATGCAAGCAGCTATCTGATCCAGTGCTTCTGCTCGTGACATTCAAATGTGACTCTTTTCACGCTTTTCATCTGTCTCACCCGTTTCTAAGAATTTTTCCTATTGCGTCTAAGACCTCATCTCATGTGGGTTTTAGGCGCGCTCTGTAGTCTTTCTAATTATTTACGTTATTAGAAATCAGCTCTCTGAATTGTGTTCAAAGGGCTCACTACGGAAAAAGTCATGTCACTCAGCCACTTCTCAGAACACTCATTTTTCCCTATGGAAAACACCATCCAAAATTATGCATGGGGAAGTATTTCTTCGATACGTGAACTGTTTGGCTTTAAGAATGAGTCACAAGAGCCACAAGCGGAAGTTTGGATGGGAGCACACCCGAAAGGTTGCTCAATGGTTAATCTGGGCCAACATTTAGTGCCCCTATCTGACCTGATTAACAAGAATAAACCAGCCTATCTATCAAGCGAGATTGCGCAGGAGTTTGGTGAATTGCCATTCTTGTTTAAGATCTTAGCGGCAGAAAAGGCGCTATCTGTTCAAGTTCACCCAAACAAGCATCAAGCTGAAATTGGTTTTGCGAGAGAGGAACAAGCAGGGATTCCTCTAACTGCAGGGCACCGCAATTACAAAGACTCTAACCACAAACCTGAATTGGTTTACGCGATCACTGAATATCAAGCGATGAATGGCTTTCGAGAATTCGATAAAATATTAGTTTTGTTCAGACAACTGGGCTCTATCGAACTTGCTGATTTGGTCGATGAGTTTGGTAACAATCTTGACTCTCTAGGTTTAGAAACGTTTTTCCGTGACCTTTTAACTCTAGATGACCAACGTAAACGCCAAGCATTAGAGCAACTTCTGACTTACGCAGCCGCTCACCAAGATCAAGCTGAGTTTGCTTTGGTTGTTGAGCTTAGCCATCAGTACCCGAACGACATCGGTCTGTTTTGTGTTCTGCTTCTTAATTTGATCACATTGAAGCCGGGTGAAGCGATGTATTTGAATGCGAATACTCCGCACGCTTACATTAAGGGGACTGGGCTCGAGATTATGGCGAATTCAGACAACGTGTTACGTGCTGGTTTAACGCCAAAGCACATTGATGTCTCCGAGTTGGTTGCCTGCACAGAGTTCAAACCGATCCCGTTTGAACGCTTGTTATTAGCGCCCTCAACATTAGGTCAATGTGATAGCTATGATATCCCGGTCAGTGATTTTGATTTCAATATCTTTCATCGCCCTCAGCAAGAAGAAGTGATCACAAGCGGTGCTGAGATTTTAATGGCAATAGATGATGATTTAACGCTAGTGAGCCAAAGAGGTGAGCACTTAACCCTTACGAAAGGGCAATCGGTATTTATCCCAGCTTACATTGGTCATTACGAATTGAGCAGTAATGGCCGTGTTGCAAGAGCGTTTAATTGAAGAAGTCGCTTGTCGTATAACTTTAGAAAGTTCTCGGGCGTTGGATATGGGGTAAAGCCGTGGAGATATTAGTGATACTAAATATTTAATAACAATAAGAGTTCATTGAACTTAAAAACAAGCGTTCTCATAGGTTGACTAATCAATGCAAGCTGAAACAATAAGCTTAATTTATAGAAGTGTGTTGATCTAAAGGAAATTTGATGAGCTCTTATTCTCACGTCCGCAGTTACGCAAGTTTATTTAGTGCCCTATCGTTGGCGGTTGCTTCTGCCCCGAGTGCCGCTGATATATCAACGACACCTGTCATTGGTGGCGTGTTTAGTTCCAGTGAAGTGCTGAAAAACCAGGTGCTTTCAAGCCTGAGCTACTCGGCCAAACTCACTCGTGATGCGGCACTTTTTACGATTGGTGGTGTTACATTAGATGCCTATATTCTCGCGTTACCACTTGATGCTAAAACGAAAGCTAGGGTGATTGCGCAATTATCAAATCCTACTTACTCAATTCCTTTGGGCTATTTTCTCTATAGTTATTACGACCGCTATTCAGGTCTGGGAAGTGAAGATGTATTCAAAGCGTATCTGTCTACAGTCTATGATGAGAAGGCTCTAAAAGGCTTTGAACATAGCCTCTATTACGTCGGTGATGAGCCAATCTTAGCGCATCACGAGCCAGATACGTCAACCGAAGCAACGGGCCATCATGAAGGTATTCGTATTGATGAGCAATTCATTGCCAATATGGTTGTTATCTACGACGCGCTATTTGAAATCGGTGTTTGGCAAGATATGGATACGCTGCCGGAGAGCTATACCTACTTAACCAATAGCTCTGAAGATTTAGCGATCATCAATCAGATTCAACCGATCATTGTCGAGTTGATAGGTAAAGCAGCATCCGGGATGGACGAAGGCGACATGAAATCAGCAATGCTTGCGATTGCTGAGGATGATAAACCCGAAAATGCCAGTAAGCCAAACAACAAAGCACAAGCGCTTACGATTACGCTTATTGATTTTGTGCGCTTGAATTTACTTAAAGCCTATCGTCAATTTGTTTATAAAGAAGAACGCGCAGAAGCGCTCGATGATTGGATGCAACAGGTATTTTCTGAACAGCCTGATACGCTCATTCAGTTTCTAGAATCCCAACAGAACAAGCGTTTTGCGGTTCAAGTGACCGTCGATGGTTTACAGCAAGGCTTGATTGAGGGCTTGGTCAATGAAGATGCGCCTTTCATTTCGGTTGCTTACCAGAACCATAAAGACCGAGCACAATATAAACCTCAGATAGAAAAGGTGATCGAACCTGAGCATCAGCAACAAGTAAGGTTCATGGAAGTCCTGTCTGAACAAACCTATCGTGACCCACATTACCTGCCTTTCTTTAAAAAGCTATATCAAGAGCATAGAGACAACATAAGCCGAGTCGGTATCTCTTCTACTCCTACAATTAGTGTTCGTAATCTGCCTATCATTAAAACGGGCGCTAAAGTTTCTGGCGAAGGCGGTACAGGAGTGCCTAACTTCCACTTTGTTGACCGAGATATCGACAGAGCTTATTACTTCTTTGGAAATGATGCTCTGCAGCTGGATGTACTAATGGCAGACAACAAGGTACAGACGATGTTTGATCGTCTCGGTTATCTTAAGACTCTGAATTGTAACGCTCAATACGATTGGAATGCCCATACAACTTACGATGGTCTTGTAAACTTAGGTTTGGGGGAGTCGTTACGTGATTATGGTGAGAAGCGCTGTGTTAAGGAGCTTCAAGAGCGTTCTGAAGTAGAAGTGGTTTTGCGAGAAAAGCGTCAAGCTTTGATTGAAGACATTGAAGCGTATCAGTCTATCTCGGGTTTTGATTTGTTCACTAAGTTTTCTAAGAAGGCCCAGGTTAAACAATCAATCACTCAGTTTGCTGAGTTAGATGGAAAAGGGATGCCAGACTACACCTTGGTTTATAACCCATGGCCGGATCACTTTGCGCACTTTACGGGGCCTTTTAGTGACGAAATTCTGATGCCGACTGGAGAGCTTAACCGACTGGACTATTGGATACGTCAAATTGAAGCGACCTACCGTAGTGCTGGCGTTTACGATAAAACGCTATGGGGGATGGCTGGGGATCATGGTTTAACGCCGGTGTTCTATGCTCTTAATCCCGAAAAGCAGGTATTTGAAGGTTTGCAAGCAGAGCTAGAGTATCCCATTGTGGTTAAAAAGATATCTTCAGACGAGGGTGAAGGGCCTAAAATTACCAATGCGTTGAACTATCCAAGCTCTAAGCATGTTGATGTAGTGGTTGCTTCAACCGCAGGTGGTAATTTTATGATGGATTTCTTTAATTCAAAGCAGGGCTGGCAGATACAGCCTGTTTATCAAGATTTGATACAGTGGACACCCATTGCCGCGCCCGAAGATGACAGCATTAATGTTATTGATGAGATAGCAAAACGTTTACCTGAGAGTCTCGATTATATGGTCGTCAGAGAAAGCACGTGTGATGAACAAGGTTGTGCTGTTCGTGTTATTGGTAACCGGGATTTAGAACGGGTCGATGAATTGATCACACGCGAAGGTGACAAGCTTTTCTATGAGTCGCTAGAGGGCAACCGAGCGCCGATTTTACTTAATACCCAAAGGCTCAATCCATATCTTGCATCGCCAAGCGAAGTTGATTTTGCGCGGTATTCTCGATTGGTCGAGAAGTGTATTAACCGAGCGATTAAGGCGGATGTGACAACATGGTGCAGCAGTGCAGAATGGACCGCATTAACGCAGCCAACGCCTCGACCAGACTCTGTGAACCAGCTGGCCAATATCTACCTTGAGGATAGAGCCGGTACCATTAATTTGTTCCCTAAGGCTGGTATTGGGTACAACACCAAGGTACCGGGGCGTCATGCTGGTGAAGACTATTTAGAGAAAGATGCATTCATCGGATTCTGGGGCTCTCCAATTGGTGAGAACTCATTACCATTAAAGATTGAAGCCAATGGATCGTTAGCACCGACTCTCTACGAGTACTTGACCGGAGAACCTGTGGTTGCAGGCGAGAATGGTTGGGGCTTCCCTTCATTGCTGGATAAATTGGATATTTCTTCGGGTCACTAATGTTTTACTCTCTCCCTAATTAACCGTTTATAAATGGTTATTTAGGGAGAGAGCCATTCCGACAAAATCCGTATCACGATCATCAACAACCTGATAGCCAAGCGCCTCATAAAACCTAATGGCATGAGTGTTACATCTAAAGCTCGATAGAGTGATCTGGCTTCGTTGCTCTTCTATGGCTCTCTTATGTATGAGAGTCATCGCTTCCTTACCAAGCGAATGACCTTGGTGTTGAGGGAAAATGATTAGCAGATGAATATGGTATGCGTTGTCATAAAGCTTAAAACAAACTAGCCCTGCTCTTTCACTTTCACGATATATCCAATGAAACCAAGAGGGATGGTAATCGTTTAACAATCGTTGGCGTTGGAAGTCGTCATCCCAGCCGAAAACACTATTTACGTGTATGAAAATACCTTGTTTAACACACGCAAATAGTTCTTCAAATTCAGAATTTGAAACAAGCTGGAGTTGTATGTTTTCTTCTTTCATTGCCACTTTGCTTCCTTATCAATTACCTTAGAATAAGCAAACGGTAACATAATTAATGAAGCCGAATCGGCTTAGATTTACGATGTTTTGAAACCAAAAAGCCATGCGTAGTACATGGCTTAAAATAGAGTTTTGGACTGATTTTTCTAGACGATCTTAAGTGCGTGGTGGCGAGTGAGCTGCTTGTGTAGCGAGTCTTTTAGCTCCATGCGTTCTACTTTGAGATTGTGCATGCTGTCGTCATCGATAGGGCTGCCAGAGATTTCTAGCTGGCGGATGTCGTAGTCAAGTTGGTGGTATTTCTGCATGTCTGCTTTGAATTTTTCGTCGTCGTGGTTGAGCTGAACAATGTCTAATTTAAGATCTGGGAAATCTAAGATAAAGGCATGGTTTTCATTGAGCATTGGCACTTCCTCGTTCATCAAATTAACTTCAGTATAGAAGTAATTTTTCGAAAGAAATGTGGTTCAAAACACAAAGCCGTAAAGCGATCAAAAAAGGGCACAAACTCGTAGGATAGTCCTCGAACTTGCGCCCTTTATAATGTTCATAGCGATATATTTATACAGCAGTTAGCTTACTTTGCTTTCTTGCCTGAGCGCTGCTGCTCTTTGTGGGCAAGCTTCTCTTTTTTGCGTTGCTCGATAAGGTGAGCAGCTTCGCCACCTACGTGTGTTTCGCCACGCGCATTTGATAGCTGAACTTGCTTTTCACGTTCACGGAAACGCGCTTTTTGCTCGTCGCTGTGCTTATCAACACACTTAGGGCAGCTTACGCCTTTCTCGAAGTGCTCAGAAGCTTTGTCTTCGTCAGTGATTGGCAAGCGACAAGCGTTACACACATCGTAGCCGCTCTTTTCTAGCTGGTGGTTAACAGCAACACGACCGTCAAATACGTAGCAATCGCCTTCCCACATGCTTTCTTCTTCTGGTACTTCTTCTAAGTACTTAAGAATGCCGCCTTCAAGGTGGTAAACCTCATCAAAGCCTTGTTCTTTCATGTAGGCTGTTGATTTTTCGCAACGAATACCGCCAGTACAGAACATTGCAACTTTCTTGTGCTTCTTAGGATCAAGGTTGTCTTCAACGTATTGAGGGAATTCACGGAAGGTTTCCGTATTTGGGTTTACGGCATTTTTGAATGTGCCGATGTCCACTTCGTAGTCGTTACGAGTATCAACTAGAATCACATCAGGATCAGAAATTAATGCGTTCCACTCGTTTGGCTTAATGTAAGTACCCACAACATGGCGTGGGTCGATGCCTTCAACACCCATGGTTACGATCTCTTTCTTAAGCTTAACCTTGGTGCGGTTGAATGGTTGTTCTTCGTTGAACGATTCTTTGTAAACAACATCAGCTAAGCGAGAGTCTTGTTTGAACCATTGAAGAAGAGCGTCGATAGATTCACGCTTACCCGCAACGGTGCCGTTGATGCCTTCACTCGCAAGTAGCAAAGTACCGCGAATTTTGTGGGCTTCTAGAAGCTCTGTCAGTGGTTGGCGAATTTCTTGGTAATCATCAAGTGCTACGAATTTATACAGAGCACATACAACATATTGAGACATGGTTTTTCCTTTCTGCGAGCTGGAACGTAAATCCAGAGCGGTTGCCTGTTTTGATCAAAACTTAGTATTTAACTCAGTTTTATCTTGCTGGCTTATTAAAATCAGGCGCAGTATAACCAAGGCAGTGCGGGACAAAAACCAACCAAACGTAGGGCTATTTATCACTTCAATGAGTATGGTTTAGGTTTCAAGAACGTCGATTTTATCTTTGGATTTGAATATCAATGTAGAGATTACAAATGAGTCGACAGGGTTAATTCTTGATGTTTTGTTGCGTTCGGCTGAGCTTTGTTCAACCGCATGGGTGTAACAGGCATACCATAGAAGTCGAACTTGCTTCCGACAATTTCGCCCACCCCGTATTCTCCCGAGCGTGCCAACCACCACTTTTGGTCGATGTTGGTAGATAGAGGAATGTGGTGCTGCGGGATATTTTACTCATCTGTAAAGGTATCTTGGAGCTGTGAATCAATCTCTGTGGGATACAAGGGCGTGCACTCTTCGACCTGTATTCTGGCATTATTGTGAGTCGCGTTTTTACGAAAGGCACTCAGTCTCAGTGCTCGCAACCCATTAATTATGTTTTTCGTATCTTCTGAGTTCATCAAGTTCAACAGTTGAGCCAACTCATTATTGGCAGTGTTTTCATGTTTCTTTTCTCGTGAAGGTTTATTTAGCGCTAAAAAAAGCGGCTCCCACAGGAGCCGCTTTGTCTATCGATTAATAATGTTAATGTGGCAGTTAATTAGGTAAAACTAGGTTGATGTCATTCGCTTTGTTATGGTCAAACAAGCTGAAGAACGTATCTACAGATTTACTGTCGCCTTTGATGGTTGCGTTACTTACGTCACCTGAATTGAAGTAACCCAGCACTTCTAATTTTTTACCGCTCAACGTTGCATCTGCGTTCGGATCTTGCTGTAGAGAGAAGACGGCAATTTCGTTACGTACCGTGTAGTTAGCTACTTCTCCGGTATCAGATACGTTGATGTTGATAGATAATTCTTTTCCTTTTGCACGTTCTGCATTGAGGTTTACACGTTCTGTTTCTAGGACTTTGGTTGTTGGTAGAACCTTAACGATGGCTGGATTAGCAAAGTCCCAAGCGACAGAGCGATCTAATGTGCCGTCGAGTTCTGCTGCGTTAGAAATTGCATAACCTCTCCAGTAGATGTTGGTTTGAGCATATCCCCATTCACGAAGTGCTTGTGCTTTTAAGTCACGAGCTTCCATGTTGTCAGGATCGGCATTATTTACATGAGTAAGCACTTCAGCTGCCCAGCCGTAGTTTTTCTCCGCATAGGCATCGCGAGCAATCTCCACAACCTTATCTTCACCACCCATAGCATCAATATAGTCTTGAGCCATTTCCTTTACGCCGGGGCGAGCGAGTTTCGTTGCATCGCCATCCCACCAACCGAGGTAGCCGTTGTAAATGTTGCGAACTGAATGCGCAACGGTTCCATAATATTCGCCTAACCATGGGTCGTTGGCGAGATTCTCTGGCAGTATCACTTTTTCTGCGAGTTCATCACGCTTAATA
Source organism: Vibrio gigantis (assembly GCF_024347515.1). Taxonomy (NCBI): domain Bacteria; kingdom Pseudomonadati; phylum Pseudomonadota; class Gammaproteobacteria; order Vibrionales; family Vibrionaceae; genus Vibrio; species Vibrio gigantis. The sequence goes on along the minus strand of NZ_AP025493.1, from coordinate 1,201,075 downwards.
CCGCGATTGATATTGTAGATTGCTTGGTCGTGAACAAATTGAATCGCATCGCGATAGTTGGTTATGCGTTGGTTGATAAAGTCGTGGCCAACCCACGCTCTCATGTGAGACCCACTGTAGGTGTTCGATTTTTCTGCGTATTCTGATAACTTGTCGATACCTTGATACCATTGCTGAACGTCACGATATTTGGTACCACGAAGCGTGTACAAGTTCGGGAATGTTTCACCTTGAATCGTTTCGCTGCCGTGTACGTGTTTATATTGCGGGAAGTAGATATCGATTTCGTCATCTCCAGCATCGCCGTAAGCACCAAAAATTTCCATATCGATACCCGACACGTTGATTTTCAATGGTTCGTCATTGCTGACTAATACATTTGGCATGAAGAAAGATACGGGGCCAGCTGTGAACGTTGGACCTAATCCGAAATGAGCTGGGCGACCTTTTTCTCCTCCTGGTAGGTAAACACTCGCGTAAGCCGTTCGTTGAGTCAGGATTTTTCCTGTCACACCAACATCGTTTACTAAGTTAGGGATAAAGTTATCGGATGCGATGATTTTTACTTCGCCTGATTTAACTTGCTCTTCTGTTACGCCCCAACCAGCGGCACCAAAGGCATGGTCTGGGTGGCGGTGGGTATAAATTACGGCTTTTACCGGAAGTTTTGAGAACTGGCTGAATGCATCCATTGACTCTTTAGCAGCAGTATCATTTTCGCCTGGGTCTACAATAATAAGACCATCATCTCCCACAGCAACAAGCGTAGAGGCCAGTTGAAAACCTGAAATCGAGTACAGTTTCCCTGGAGAAATTTCTTGAATCTTTGGCGCCATCTGCTTTGCAAACTCAGTCATAGCGACTGGCATGTATTCGGAACTTTCGGTAAACGCTTTGTTGTGTTCAGCGTCTTCCCACACCACTTTTGCTAAGTGGCTTTGTACAGAGTCATTAGTAAAGAACGTTGGGTCTGAACTGCGGACTAAATTTTGGTCCATCGCGAACGCTGAACTAGCCGTGGTTGTGAGGAGGGCAATGCATATAGATTGGGTTAAAAAACTAGAAGCTTTCATGTCTGAATCTCTCTAAATTTGCGGACTCGACCATTCGGCCCGTCGATGAGAGAGATATTAAGAGTTGGCAGTTAATCAATCGATAGGGTAAAACTTAAACATCAATTAACTTTTGCTTAATTGACGGCGCTCGATGGAAGCTTGTAGTGCATCTCTTAGCCATTTATGGCCTGTGTCATTGTTCTGAGAGTGGTGCCAAGTCATGTAAATAGGGACGGACTCAGCCTGAAAGGGCAAGTTAAAAATCTGATATTTACCGGTCTTGGTTACTTTGTCTGCTAACGAACGAGCATTAACGCACAGCCAGTCAGTACTTTGAGCAAGTATTAAACCTGTTAGTCCAGAGCCCGTTTTGTAGGCCACTTTTCTTGGTGGAAGTCGCTCACAAGCAACGGAGTTGAGCGTGTAGTTATCCATTCTTTGCGTTTCCCACAAAATATGATGCTCAAAGAAAAATTGTTCAACGGAGATACTGCCTTGTATACGTGGGTGATCGATGCTCAGTGCGACGATAAGTTCTTCTTCAAACAGCTTCAGGTTGTGATAGCCATGCTCTTCCAGAGGAACAGTTGATAAGATCACGTCTACCTTTCTTTGCCTTAAATCAGCTTGTCGAGCTTGTTCGTCGATATGTTCAATATCGGCTTGTATGGTTGTGTTTGGGGCGTGCTGCTCTCGGTATTTGGTTAGGCAAGGGAACACTAAGATATCAATGTCTTTGTGGCTGGAGATTCTGAAAGTACGTCGACTTGTTTGAGCATTAAAATGCTGTCGTGATTTAGCGCCGTTAATTAACAGGCTTAAAGGCTCTTGAACTTCCGCATGGAGTTCGACTGCAAAGTTGGTTGGGGAGATGCCTCTACCTTCTCGTACGAACAAGGGATCTTTGTACTGATCTCTTAATCGGTTGAGTGACTGACTAACGGCTGGTGCTGAAATTCCCAATGCTTCTGCTGCAATATTGACGCTACGGGCTTTCATCACAGCATCGAATGTTTTTAATAGGTTTAGATCCATGTCTTTCGATCTCTAAAAGCTAACTGTTAAGTAACACTTAGCAGTTTAATTAATAAATCGAAAGTAAATCTTATCAAAAGTAATGATGGGATATTTGATATGCGGCTGCCATGACTTTGAGCAACGCGCGAATAGAGGCACCTAAATTATTCGAACAATAATACTCAAACTAATACTTTTGAATAGCTCGCTCGATCGATATCAATGATCTCGACGGTGAGTGAAGCACTCGATAATGACAGGGTAAGTAATTGATTTAAAATGGACTCTGACAGCCTAACTTTATCACTCTCCTGACGACCTGATAAAATACGTACTGAGACATGAACGAAGTCCTCTTTTTCCTCGCCTGTTTGATAGTGTTGGTAAGCAAGGCTGCGCACCTTGATGTCTTCTCCCGTTGGCGAAAATAATTGAGACTCCATCGCACCAAGAAAAACGCTTTGATTGAGGTGTTGGGCATCAATAGTTTGTGAGTGCTCGATAATACAATGAGGCAAAGTGGCTTCCTTGTGAGAATGTTGGAGGCGGTTTGTAATAAAGGCCAGAGCTGAGTAACAACACTGGCCTTAAGATAACAATTATAAGTAAGCGGCGCTTACTGTGATTAACGTTCGTTAAGCACAGTCGCTAAGCGTTTCACCGCTTCGGTTAGTTCTTCTGGATTGGCGTTGGTGAAGTTTAAGCGTAGGGCGGCTTTGGCTTCGTCGGCCTTTGGATAGAAAACTGGGCTTGGTACAACCGCTACACCATTCGAAAGTAGAGTTTTAGCCAGTTCGAAGGTGTCGCACTCTGGAATTTCAACCCAAATGAACATCCCGCCATCTACGGATTTTAATACACAGTCAGTAGGCAGTTGTTTTTCTAGTTCTGAAAACAGCACTTCATAACGAGACTTGTACAGTGTGCGAATGTTTTCCATATGCAGGTTGAAATCTTCATGTTTTAGAAGACCGACAAGCAGCGCTTGCATTGGTACACTTGAGTGTAAATCCGCGCCTTGCTTCACTTTGATCAGTGGCTCAAGGTAGCTGCGTTTACCTGTTACCGCGCCAATACGTAGACCTGGCGATGCAATCTTAGAGAATGAACGAAGAACGATAGAGTTATCAGGGCAGAACGAAGAAACCAACGGCAGTTCAGTACCAGTGAAACGTAGCTCACGGTAAGGCGCATCTTCAATGAAGGCCACGTTGTATTTGATACACAGCTCAGCCACTTTTTGACGAGTTTCTGTTGCCCAGCATACACCTGTTGGGTTGTGGAAATCTGGCACGGCATAGAACATTTTTGGCGCTTGTTCTGCAAAGCACGTTTCCAGTTCATCTAGGTTCGGGCCAAATTCTGTTTGAGACACGGTTGCAATGTTTGCTTGAACTAAGCCAAACACCTGCATCGCACCTAGATAGCTTGGCGCTTCCATCACAACTACATCACCCGGGTCAACATAGGCACGAGCAATCAAATCCAAACCTTGCTGAGAACCTGTACAGATCATGGCCGTGTGAGATTCTGGCAATTGATAGCTTTGTGTTAGGTGATCAAGCAACGGGCCATAACCTGCGGTCGAACCGTATTGGAAAACTTCAGGCATGTTCGCTAGGTTTTCTAGCGTAGGCTTCATTAAATCGATAGGGAATGTTTTCGCATCGGGTAAACCACCGGCCAACGAAATAACATTTGGATCGCTTGCGGCTGCGAGGATCTCTCGAATGTATGAAGATTGAATCTGTTGTAATGACTGTGCGATTTCCATGTGTTGTGTCTCGTCGTTTATCGTTTTTATTCTATTGCTTGATATTACACGGCAATTGTAAAAACTGGCGTGTCCGTTTATGCTCTTAAACATGTCCATTTATGCTATTTAAACGATGTCGCGTCAACATATATCCCGAATCAATGATGTTTTGTTCCATATTCACCAAGACATCAGCCAGCCTTTGTCGGCAAAAGCGCTCTCTGAGATCGCTGCGTATTCTGAGCAACACTTTCATCGCACTTTTAAGAGTGTGGTTGGGGAGTCATTGCATCAGTACATTCGACGCACTCGAATGGAGTATGCAGCTAATCAATTGATGTTCGATACCAGCTCGTCGGTGGTAGAGATTGCCAGTAAGTGTGGTTTTAGTTCTGTGTCTTCGTTTAGCCGAGCGTTCAAGGCAACCTTTAACATGTCACCCGGAGAGTGGCGCAAGCATGATTTACAGGTTGCAGAAAAACCTTACCTGAAAGATCCCGAAGTGGCGGCGGGCTATCAAAATGTCGCGCAGCGGGAATTGCCGGAACCTAAGATTGTTGAAGTGTCAGATCGAATGGCAGCCTATGTTCGACATACTGGCTATAACCGATCTATTCGTAATGCGTGGTTGATATTGAAAGCGTGGGCGAACTCTGAACAGCGTGATTTTTCGAGTCAATTTGGCTTGCATCACTCCAATCCCGCTTGGGTCGAAATGGATCAGTGTCGCTATGTAGCGTGCATCGCGATTGATGAACCGATTAAGTATCGAAGTGTCGTCAATCAGATGGTGATTCCCGGCGGTTTGCATGCTGTGTTTCGACTTAATGGCCGCTACGGTGAGTTGCTACCACAGATCAGTATGGTATTAGAAAAATGGTTACCGGCCTCTGGTTTCAAACAGCGCTCGACTCCCGCGTATGTGCATTATCATCGGAACCATTTTCTCAATAGTGATGAAGTGTTTGAGCTTGATTTCTATCTGCCAGTGAGTTTTTATTAGTAACCCCATTTTTGAGGAAAAATTATGTATCTCGTTTTGTATTGTCACAATATCGGCATGACCGATTTCTCTTTTTTTGAAACAGAAGATTTTGACAAAGAAGATGGCTATATCGTGAGAGGTAAGTGGCCGAACGAGAAAGCGTTTCGTGATTACTTAGTTAAAGAGTTCGGTGATATGAGTGAGTTTCAAGTGATCGACTTAATCGTCAAAGGCGCAGAAGCAGAGCACTACTCGGCAGAAGAGTTGATGCGCTTAGCTGTCTAGCCGTTAGCTCTGTAATCACTAGCTTCGTAATATCTAGCTCAGTAACATCCGTCAAATAACCGAATAAAGAAATGGCAGCCTGATTGGGCTGCCATTTTTCGTTTTAGGTTTAAGCTATTTGCTCGACCCCTTAAGTAGTGAAATTGGGGCTATTGCGCCACTTCGTCAACCAAGTACAAGATTGACTGATATGGAATGCCGCTGTGGTGCGATAAACCGATCTCACAGGTTCGGCTGTTGCTGAATCCGCGAGTACAGTTGCTCGGAACTTGTTCCTTGAGTGGATGCACTGCCGCCTCATTCAGCTCTGGCGTGGTAAAGCCTTTATCACCCGCCCAGCCACAACATTGAATATGCTCTGGAACTATAACTTCTTCGGTACACGCTTTAGCAAGGCTCAACATCGCGCCCTCTAAGCCCATACGACGAGAACTACAGGTGACATGCAACATCACGGTTTCTTGCAGTGGCTTAAGTTTCAGGTGTTCAAGCAAATATTGATTCACAAACCCTGTTGGCTCTAGCACTTCTAATGGCTTGGTAAATTGTTCAATGCTGCGCTTGGCGCACGGGCTGGTGTCCATCAGTACCGGGTATTCACCCTGACGACTGGCTTGCCATAAGACTTCTTCGAGTTGTTGTGCTTTCGATTGAGCTAGGTCGGTCATTCCTTTGCTGTCGTAAGGCATGCCACAGCATTGGTCATCTAGCTTCTTCGGCAGGATTACCTCGAATCCAGCTTTGTTGAGCAAAGACATGGTCACTTCGGTCAGTGGGCGTTGGTCGCCCGCATCACTTTGTTGTCCCATGGTTCGGCTAGCACACGAAGGCAGGTAAACCACCTTTTTATGATTGCTTGAATTTTCTGCGGTCATTGGGGAGGAGGTCAGTGCATGACTGTTGGATTGCGGCATCTCTGGTATCCAAACGGGTGTCGCGCCTTTGGTCATTGAGCGTAAGCCATTGGTAAGCTTACCGACCGTGTTTGCGCCTAGTACTTTGCTCGCGATTTGGTTGGTTTTGAGGCCTGCTTTGGTCAGCTTAGTAGTCGTCGAGAAATGATCCGCTGTCCACTTAGCGATTGGTGTGAATTTCTGATACTTAGCGATACGAAGCTTCTTCACCAAGTCGCCAGTATTAATGCCAACCGGGCAACGCTCAGCACACAAGCCCGTTGCTGCACAGGTATCAATGCCTTGGTATTCGAAGGTTTTCTCTAGTTCACTGGCTTCGATCTCTTCACCCGCAGCGCGGCGGCGTTGTAGCTCGCGGTACAGCACAATACGCTGGCGTGGCGAAAGGGTTAATGTACGAGATGGGCAGACAGGCTCACAGAACCCACATTCAATACAGCGGTCGACAAGGTCGTCGGCAGCGGGCATTGGCTTTAAGTCTGTGATGTGAGAGTTTGGATTGTCGTTGATGATAACGCCAGGGTTGAGCAGCTTTTCTGGATCGAACAGCGCTTTGATCTGTTGCATCAAGGTGTAGCCATCTTTGCCCCATTCCAACTCTACGTAAGGTGCCATGTTGCGGCCAGTGCCGTGTTCCGCTTTCAGAGAGCCTTGATATTTCACGGCGACAAGCTCGGCAACGTCATCCATGAAACCACCGTAACGGTCGATCTCTTCTTGGCTATCAAAGCCTTGGGTAAACACAAAGTGTAGGTTGCCTTCTAGGGCGTGACCAAAAATGATCGCTTCACTGTAGTCGTATTTATCGAACAGCTCTTGCAGCTCTCGAATGCCATTTGCAAGGTTCTCTACTGGGAAAGCAACATCTTCAATGATGACGGTAGTACCGACTTCACGCACTGCTCCAACGGCAGGGAACATGCCTTTTCGGATACCCCATAGCGTCGCGACGGTCTTTGGATCGGACGTGAAAGGAACCGATTCTACAATCGTGTAATCAGCCAAGGCATCCAAAATTGATTTACATTGTAAATCTAAGTCCTGCTGGGAGCTGGCGTGTGATTCAACCAAAATAGCTGCAGCTTCTAGATCTAGGCTCGGCATAAATGCAGGCATGCCCGGCTTATCCGCGACAGAACGCAGCGCTCTGCCGTCCATCAACTCAACGGCTGCAACCGGAGTTTTGGACAGCGTAGTCACGGCTTTACTAGCTTGCTCGATGTCGGCAAACACCAGCAGAGCAGAAGCTTTATTCGGGTGTTCAATCACAGTGTTGTAAGTGATCTCGGCGATGAAGCCTAGCGTGCCCTCAGAACCAATCATTAGGTGTTTGATGATTTCAATTGGGTCGTGGTAATCGACCAGTGCATTGAGTGCGTAGCCAGTGGTGTTTTTTAGGCGGTACTTGTGGCGTATTCTGTCTGCGAGTTCTTGGTTTGAAGCTGTCTGTTGATGTAATTCGACAATGCCTTCAAACAGTTCTTTGTGTGATTGCTTGAAAGCTTCAACACTTGCGTTGTCAGCCGTATCAAGTAGGGAACCATCGCTCAATACGATTTTCATGCTCTCGACGGTGCGATACGAGTTTTGCGCAGTACCGCAACACATGCCACTGGCGTTATTGGCTGCGATACCACCGATTTTACAGGTATTGATAGAGGCTGGGTCTGGGCCGATTTTACGTTGGAAAGGAGCGAGGTATTTGTTTGCATCAGCGCCAATTACACCCGGTTGAAGGATGATTTGATTACCGTTGTCTACGATCTCGTGGCCACGCCAGTCATCGGTGAGTGTGATGAGTACCGAGTCTGAAACGGCTTGTCCTGAAAGGCTGGTGCCAGCGGCGCGAAAGGTAAAATGAATGCCGAGTTCGCGACAGCTTTGAATGGTGAATATCACTTCGTCTAAGTTCTTGAGCCTTAGAACCATTTTCGGCACCAAGCGATAAAAACTCGCATCGGTGCCGTAAGCCAAGCGCTTTGCCTCTTGAGTGACAATGCGTTCTGTTTCTATTTTTTGAACCAGTATTGATTCAAGCTGCTGATAAGCTTGTGCGTCTACTACTCGCTCATGGGATGTGGTTGTCTCCATTTTTGCTTCCTTGTGCTTTTTATTTGGCACTGATTAGGGCGTGTTGACCTTTCGTGGTTAAATTTTGTTCGAATGGGGACGCCTAGTCAAAAGCATTTTAATCGCGGCGAGGGGGAAGTAGCCTAGTCACTCTAAGCAAGTCCCCCTCAACAAAGAGTAAAACGCTTTTTGCGGGGGCGCCCAGCTCGAACCCTTCGGGCAGCGTTTGCTGGCCATTTCTACTACGTTATCGGCTTCTCATGTAGGCTAGCTACACATCGACGCCTCTGCCTTGTATAAATACCCAGCAACTCACTGCAAAAATCAGCTCGAAAGATCAACACGCCCTAGTTTTTATATTATTTTCCAGTGCTTAAACGGTGTCACAACGGCTGTGGAATTGCTGTGACACCGATTGAACTTCAGTCTAAGTAGACCAAAGCATTAGTCTGAATCTATAGCTAAAACGGTGAGGCTTAATCTAGCCCCACCAAAGATTCACGAGTTAAGTCTTTGATTGTCTTAGCGCCAGTGAGCGTCATGGCAACGCGCATCTCTTTGTCGTAAAGATCAAGTAGGTTTTCAACGCCTGCTTGCCCTTGTGCCGCTAACGCGTAGACGAATGAGCGACCAAGCAAAGTACAGTCCGCACCCATCGCCATCATGCGTACTACATCTAAGCCAGTACGAATACCAGAATCGACCAGAATCTTGGTGTCGCCTTTTACTGCGTCTGCGATCGCAGGCAAGGCTTTAGCACTCGATAGAACACCATCGAGCTGACGACCGCCGTGGTTTGAAACCACGATACCGTCAGCACCAAATCTCACCGCGTCTTTTGCATCTTCTTCGTCAAGAATGCCTTTGATGACCATAGGGCCGTCCCAGAAATCACGGATCCACTCTAGGTCTTTCCATGAGATCGATGGGTCGAAGTTGTCGCCCAACCAACCGATGTAGTCTTCCAGTTTGGTTGGAGAACCTCGGTAAGTAGAGATGTTGCCCAGATCGTGCGGTTTACCCAGCAAGCCAACATCAACAGCCCAGCTAGGATGACGCATCGATTGGAATACACGGCGCATTGCTGCGTTTGGACCACTCATTCCGGAATGCATATCACGGTAACGTGCTCCGGGTACTGGCATATCAACGGTGAAGACCAGTGTTGTCACACCTGCGGCTTTTGCGCGCTCAAGAACGTTCTTCATGAAGCCGCGATCTTTTAACACATAAAGCTGGAACCACATTGGGCGTTCAATCTTAGGCGCGACTTCTTCAATCGGGCATACCGATACAGTCGACATCGTAAAAGGAATGCCTTTGTTGTCCGCTGCTTTTGCGGCTTGTACTTCGCCACGTCGTGCGTACATGCCCGTTAAACCAACCGGAGCCAATGCAATCGGCATCGCAAGCTTTTCGCCGAATAACTCGGTTTCTAAATTTAGGTCCGACATGTCATTGAGTACACGCTGCTTGAGCGCGATCTCTGCAAGATCGGCGGTGTTGCGGCGAAGGGTATGTTCTCCGTAAGAACCACCATCAATGTAGTGGAAAAGAAACGGTGGCAATTTCGATTTTGCTGCCGCGCGGTAATCAGTCGATGCGGATATGATCATAATTTCAGTCCTAAATTCTTGGGATGTTGCCCTTCTATGAGAGCTTGGTTTGGGCTGCTTTAATTCTTGAAAAGTAAGTGTTTGTTCTTTCTTAAACGGTGAAACAGAGAAGCAATAAAATGGCGTTAATACCCGAGGGTGTTGATGTGTTTTAGTATCCATTCCGAAACTCATCAACGGTCTTATTAGACGGTGTTGCAGTCGGGGAATTGGGTATTAACGCCAAGTGCTTTTGTAACGACTTATGGTTTACATAAGTGCGTCTGTCATTTTGAATCCGTAGATAACCACTAGGCCGATGATGCCTGTCATCACCAAGTAGTAGAACGTTGGGATAATCGTTTTACGTAGCGTTGCCCCTTCGCGTCCTAGTAAACCTACCGTTGCCGATGCAGCTACCACGTTGTGAATCGCAATCATGTTACCTGCTGCTGCACCTACAGCTTGTAGAGCAACGACTACCGCACTAGAGATAGTCAGAGTTTGTGCAACTTCGAATTGGAATTGGCTGAACATCATGTTTGATACTGTGTTCGAACCTGCAATGAAAGCACCTAATGCACCAACCGTTGCGCTCAACGCTGGGAATGCGCTGCCCACTAGGTCAGCGGCAAAGTTTGCTGTTGTTACTGGCATACTTGCTAAATCAGCGGCGTTAACACCAGAGTTAATGAAGATACGTACCATAGGGATGGTGAACACCAGTACGAAACCTGCACCAATCAGTGTTTTACTTGATTCACCAAAAGCTTTAGCCAGTGGCGCTGCGCTGCGAGATTGCATTAGAACCGCAACTAGCGCGACGAAGACTAAGATGCCACCAGGTAGATACAAAGGTTGAATCGCAGTGCTCACACCGGTTTCACCAAGGATGTTGCTGAACGATAAGCTAACGCTTTTCAATAGACCTTTGAACTCAGGGCTTACTCGGCTCGCAACCAAAGTCACAGCTAGCAGCACGTAAGGTGCCCATGCCATCGCCATGCTCATTTTCTTTTGGCTATGGTTGTTGTCGTCAAGGTCGATCTTCAGAGAACCTAGCCATTCTGCAGGCCACTTGTCTTCAGATTCAAAGTCCCATTTTGATTTTGGAACTAGGAAGCCACGTTTCGCTGCAGTTACCACAATCGCTAGGCCAACTAAACCACCGATCAGTGATGGAAACTCAGGGCCTAGGAAAACACCGGTTAATGCATAAGGGATAGTGAATGCAGCACCTGCGAATAGCGCGAAAGGTAGGATATCTAAACCTTCAGTCCAGCTTTTGTTCTTACCGAAGAAGCGAGTCAGCATCATCGCCATTAGTACCGGCATCATCACACCAACAGAAGCATGAATCAGTGCCACACTTGAGGTGATTTGTTGCAGGTAAGCGTCCCAAGTCGAACCGTGAGCAATCAGGCTTTCACCGATATTGTGCGTGTCCAAACCTTTGTTCACACCGACGATGATAGGCGTACCAACCGCGCCGAATGATACCGGCGTAGATTGGATCATCATGCCCATCAGTACCGCAGCAAGCGCAGGGAAGCCGATTGCAACCAGTAGCGGTGCTGCAATAGCTGCAGGTGTGCCGAAGCCAGATGCGCCCTCAATGAATGAACCGAAACACCAGGCGATAATGATCGCCTGAACACGACGGTCCGCGGATATATCTGTGAAGCCGTTGCGGATGGTGGTGATAGCTCCGGTGTGCTTCAAAGTGTTTAATAAGAAGATAGCGCCGAACACAATCCAGAGAACCGACACGGTAATCCCGAAACCTTGGAATACAGAGGCCAACACGCGAGTGCCAGACATATCCCAAGCAAATAGGGCAATTGCAACGGTTAATGCAAATGCCACTGGCATCGCTTTTTTCGCAGGCCAGTTCAGGCCGACCAGCAGAATCGCTGCAACAACTATTGGTGAAAAGGCCAATAGAGCTAGTAGAGTTTCACTCATGGGTACTTCCTCGTACTGTTTTCAAACGTTCATGTTTGAAGTAAAGATCACGTTATGGTTTGTCATTATTTGAATCGCTTTGGCCTCTAAACGGGAACCTTCTTTGCGCGACTCTTGTAATTGGAATGACTCTTTTGTAATTGTTTTGTTAATTTGGCGTGAATTTACCCCTTTATTTTTTATTGATATAGGGAAATAATGAAAATAATTAATTCCAAAATTGGCATAATCGGATGCGAGCAGATGATTTGATCCTGTTTTCACAGGTAGTAGAACTAGGAAGTTTTAGTAAGGTGGCAGAGCAAAATAACCTTACAAATTCGGTAGTTAGCAAAAGAATTGCGCGCCTAGAGGAAGAGATTGGCGTGCAGCTATTATATCGAACGACGCGTAAATTGACCCTGACCGAGGCGGGCAAGGCAATCTTGCACGGAGCCAAAAATGTGAAGCAGGCGGCTCAAGAGGCTATGGACGCAGTTTCAGGCTTTGGTGAAAATGTTAGTGGTCATATCAAAATGTCGGTGCCTACTATCTCCGGAGATCTGATTCTCGCAGACGCTGTTGCCGAGTTTTGTAATATGCACCCAGGTTTAACGGTCGATATGTCTCTTAACAATCGATTTGTTGATTTGGTTGAAGATGGTTTGGACTTGGTGATTCGTACCGGTTACTTAGAAGATTCCAGCTTGATTGCGCGACACATATTGGATTCTCAATGGGTGGTGTGTGCCTCGCCCTCGTATATCGCCAAGAATGGCAAACCACTGCAGCCCAAAGACTTAGTTGAGCACAACTGCTTGCAATACGCTTATCAAACCACAGGCGCTAGTGAGTGGCAGTTTCTGCATAGCAAAGACGGTTGTACCGACAACGACAAATACATCGTGCGTGTTTCGGGCTCTTTTTCGACTGACAACGCGACTGCGCTAAGAAAGGCCGCATTAGGCGGGCATGGTGTGGCGTATGTGCCGCGTTGTCTGGTTTATCACGATATTCGCAACGGTCAGCTGGTGGATATATTCCCTGACTTAGTGGGCAAGAAGCTGGGTATTTATGCGGTGTACCCTTTTACTCGTCAGCCGCCCAACAAGATTAAGTTATTGATTGAACACATCAGAACGCGTTACCTGACGATTTCACACTATTTTTAATAAGGATCACGATGAGCTATTTAAAAGAGTATCAATATCCAGTCACCAACAAACAGATCGTCAGCGATGACTACTTCGGTCAGATAATCGAAGACCCTTATCGCTGGCTAGAAGACGACAGAAGTGACGAAACCGCGCAGTGGGTAGCGAGCCAAAATGCAGTCACGTTTGATTACCTCGCTCAAATTCCCTACCGCGCAGAACTGCGAGAGCGTTTAGCAAATGCGCAAGACTACAAAAAGAGCTCTCAGCCGTTTGTTCGAGGCGATTACACCTACTTCTACAAGAATGATGGCTTGCAGAACCACAGTATTCTCTATCGTCAGAAAGAGGGGCAGTCGGTTGAAGTATTCCTAGACCCGAATACCTTCTCGGAAGATGGCACCACATCATTGGGCTCTGTTTCGTTCTCAAAAGACTACAGCTTGGTGGCGTACAGCATTTCTGAAGGCGGTAGCGACTGGCGCAAGATCTTCGTGATTGATACCGAGACCAAACAACAGCTCGAAACGGAAATCACCGACGCCAAATTTACGGGCATCTCTTGGTTAGGCAATCGCGGCTTCTATTATTCCAGCTACGACAAACCAGATGGCAGTGAGCTTTCTGCTCGCACTGAGCAACACAAGCTGTACTTCCATGAATTAGGTACAGAGCAAGCCAGCGACAAGGTGATCTTTGGCGAAAATAACGATGAGCAGCACCGCTATGTGTCCGGCTACACCACTGAAGACGATCGATACTTGATAATCCTCGGCAAAGAATCGACATCAGGTAACCGACTGTTCTATATCGACTTAAAATCATCAGAGCAGTCCTTGAACACACTGATTGATCATGTAGATAGCGACACGTATCTCATCGATAACCAAGATGAGATCTTTATTCTATACACCAATCTTGATGCGCCGAACGGCAAGGTTGTGAGCTTTGATAGCGGCACTGAGCAGTGGCGAGATATCATCTCAGAAAAGCCACAGCCATTAGACATCAGTACTGGCGGCGGATACTTGTTTGCCCACTACATGGTGGATGTGGTGTCTAAAATTGATCAGCTTGATTACCAAGGTAACTTAGTTCGAGAGCTCCACATGCCTGGGCTGGGAACGGTCAGTGGCTTGGGTGGTAAAAAAGAGCAAACTCAGCTTTATTACACCTTTACCAACTATGTTACGCCGCCAACAATTTTCTCTTTTGATGTTGAATCTGGCCGCTCGGAAATCTATCAGCGCTCTGAGTCTCCGTTTGAATCGGATAAGTTTGAATCTAAACAGGTCTTCTATACCTCGAAAGATGGTACTCAGGTTCCGATGCTTATCTCTTATAAGAAGGGATTAAAACTGGACGCTAATAACCCAACCATGTTGTACGCCTATGGTGGTTTCAACGTCAGCCTAACACCCTCTTACTCGGGTACGGTGGGAAGTTGGCTGGAACTGGGGGGCGTGTATGCTGTGCCAAACCTGCGAGGTGGTGGTGAGTACGGTAAGGCGTGGCACAAAGCCGGTACTCAGCAGCAAAAGCAGAATGTGTTTGATGATTTCATCGCCGCTGCAGAGTTCTTAATCGCAGAAAACTACACCAGCAGCGACAAGTTGGCGATTCGTGGTGGTTCTAATGGTGGGCTGCTGGTGGGTGCCTGTATGACTCAAAGGCCAGAGCTATTCCAAGTGGCCCTGCCTGCGGTTGGGGTGCTAGACATGCTGCGTTATCACACCTTCACGTCTGGCGAAGGCTGGGCGTACGACTACGGCACCTCCGCGCAAAGCAAAGAGATGTTCGAATATCTGCTTGGTTATTCTCCTGTTCATAATGTGGTTCGTGGTGTCGACTATCCAGCAACGTTGGTCACGACGGCTGACCATGATGACCGTGTGGTACCTGCCCACTCTTATAAGTTCATCGCTGAGCTGCAAGACAAGCATGAAGGTGGTGTGCCTGTGATGATTCGTATTGATGTTAATGCTGGGCATGGCGCCGGAATGCCACTCAGCAAAGCGATCGATTTAACTGCCGATATCTATGCCTTTACCTTGTTTAATATGGGCATTGAAACGTTGAGCTAATTTTCCCAAGTTTAGACATTATCCTTCCAATAAAACCTCAAAATCTAGCGCAGATTTTGAGGTTTTTCATATATATGAAAACACATCAAAACCGTCCATGAACTGTCGTGTTTTTCAGGTCTGGTTTCCGTGATAGACCCCAACAATACCCATGAAATGAAAGCGATTTCAAGCGTGATTTTTGTACGGAATTTATTCTATCTATCTGAATGCTAAGGATTGATTTTTGTGGTTTTGATTCTAAAAGTTTCATGGCTATAGCGCTCATTTATCGGTGTGAACAGCAACTAATTTTTCAACGCTTTCATTGCTTAATATTTCCCTGTTCGATGAAAACTCAAAAAAATAATAGGGAATTACAATGCAAAAATTTAAGCTTTTGCCAATAACGGTCGCAGTGGCGGCTTCGCTTGCTTCACTCTCTTCTTTTGCTGCCGAAACGGATATTGAAGCTCTGGAAAAACGAATCCAAGAACTCGAGTCTAAGGTTGTTGATATCGATTATGTGGATGATCAGCAACAAGCGGTACTAACGCCAGAAACACCTGTTACTGATGGAATTATCTTCTCTGGTTATGCTCGTTACGGCGCTCACTACTCAAGCGGCGACAACCGTTACGTTGAGGTAGGTAGTTCTGGTCGTTCTCTAGGTCGTTTAGGTAACGAGAATAACGGTGGTGAAGTTCAGTTAGCTAAAATTTTCCAAGCTGATAGTGGTGCTAAGTGGGACTTGGTATTCATGGTTGATGATTGGAACTACGATCAATGGGGTTCTGCTGGTGGTGTAAACCTGAAAAAAATGTACGCGGGTGTGACCAATATTTTTGAAAGCCAGCCTGATCTTTATATTTGGGGTGGCCGTGATTTCCATCAACGTCCGCAACAAGGTTTGAACGATTACTTCTGGATGTCTCATGATGGCCAAGGCGCTGGTTTTAATAATCTCAACCTAGGTGATACTGCAATGTTCGATATGGCATTCGTTGGCCAAGTTGATACTGACGATGGTGCGTTAGGTAATGATAATGGCCGCTACGCGATTACATCGAAACTTCACACAATTAATGCTGGTATTGGCCAACTAGACCTATACGCAAACTACGGTTTTGCCTCCGATGAAGCTGACAAAGACAACGCAATCGGTGACCCAAGTGTGAGTGATGAAACTGCATGGCAAGTCGGTGCAACGTTAGGCTTGGGTGAGTCTAATAAGTTGGTAATGAAGTACGCAGATGGTGCTGATGACTCGGTATTTGACCTTGCCGGTGATAAGAACGTGTTTTATGCGAGTATCGAAGGTAACTACGAGGTGACCTCTCAGTTCATTATTGATTATTTAGTTTCGTACAAAGATCTCTCTGGTGATGATGTGGTCGATACGGACACTGGCCGCAATTTAGACCGCAGCGAATACGCAGGTATTGTTCGTCCTCAATACCAATGGGATGACGTGCACTCTACGTGGTTAGAAGCAGGTTACGCGACGGAAGATTACGATGATGGTGGCGAGAAAAATGGTTGGAAAGTCACGCTTTCTCAAAACGTATCTTTAGGTGGAATGCCGGGTAGTCGTCCTATGGTTCGTTTCTACTCAACAGTGGGTGATGTCGAAACGAAGAACATGACTGAACGCACTAAAGCAGACACGGTTACCGTCGGCGCAATGTTTGAAGCGTGGTGGTAATCAAACGAGCGATAACTTAGTAGGAACTGCTGTCCATTTTATGTCCTAAAGGCAGATTTATAGGACAATATTCAAAACTCTTAACTCTTTTGGGGCACATTCAATGTGCCCTTTTTTTCGTTTGAATTTCCCTATCGTTGAATGATTGAGTCTGTCGTTATTCGGCTCATTTCGCTGGTTTTCACTTCTCCGTTATCAGGTTGCGTCATCAAGCCTTAACGCGTTGTCACTATTCTTTCTTCACCTGACTTTTCAGTGTGATTTTCACAGTTCTAATGTTGATGAGTAATACCTTTCAGCGACTCATTTTCAGTGCGGATGCTATGTCAAATGCTGATTTATATGGATTCAAACCTTACCCAGCTAAACGGTGTTAACAAAAACGTCGAGAGTACGTGATGCGATTCCATGAAACGGTTTCATGGCTATATGACTTTTTGTAAGCGCTTTCAAGATTTGCCGATCCTCCCTTTTCTATTCCAGATGTAGTGTGATGACACTCACTTCTACTGATGCTCATTTCTTGAATAATCGTTTTGTAAGCGGTTACAAACCAATGAAGTATCGAGGTTCGAGTGGCAACAATTAAACACGTATCAGAGCATGCAGGTGTGTCTCAAGCGACAGTGTCTAGAGTGATTAATGGCACCAGTAGGGTCAGTCATGACAAGAAGTTGAAGGTAGAAAAAGCGATCAAAGAATTGGGTTATCGCCCGAACTCTATCGCTCAGGCTTTGGCGTCAAGTCGCACTGGCAGTGTGGGTGTTGTTGTTCCTGAACTGGGTGGTTCATTTTATTCAGGCATTTTGCATTGTATAGAAGAGAACCTGCGCCGCTTTGGTTATCACGCTGTTGTCACGGCGGGCTCGAACACTGAGCAAGGACAACGTGAGTCGGTGGAGTTTCTATTGGGGCGTCGAGTTGATGCTTTGATTCTTCATACACAGCAGCTAAGTGATGACTATTTAATTGAATTGGAAGAACAGGGGACCCCTGTGGTTTTAATTAACCGCTTCATCCCAGAAATGGCGATGAGTTGCATTGATATTGATAACGAAGTCGGGGGGCTACTCGCTACTCAATATTTATTGCAAAAGGGACACACAGAGATCGCGTGTATTACCGGCCCATTAGATAAAGCAGATGCACGGGGGCGTTTGCAGGGGTATCGAAAGGCGCTGGAACAAGCAGGTGTGCCATACGATGAAGCACTCGTTTCGGAAGCCGGATTCACTGAAGAGACTGGAATCAGCGCAATGAAGAAGCTGATTAACCGTCAGTGTCGATTTACGGCGGTCTTTGCTTCGAACGATCACATGGCATTTGGTGCATTCGAAGTGCTGCATAAGGAAGGTTTATCTGTACCGAAAGACGTTTCTCTTGTGGGCTTTGATAACACTATTTTCGCGCGGTATCTGACCCCTAGTTTGACCACCATTAATTTCCCAATTGAAGAGATGAGCATTGAAGCAGTGCAGCTCACTCTGCAAAAGCTAAACAAGATTAAACATGACGTGAATTTTAAATTGTTGCCGACTCTGGTCACTAGAAACTCGGTATCGGATTTACTAGTTACCCTATAAAAAATAATTAAGGATAGAACATGAAATTTAAGACCTTGGCGCTCTCTGGCGCGGTTGCTTTAGGACTAGGAGCAACAGCTGTTAATGCTGCTGACAAAGAAATTCGTTTTGACGGTTTCCCTGACTTTGATAGCAGCTTAAAGGTATTGCTACCTGATTTCGAAAAGGAAACAGGCATCAAAGTGGATTACCTAATGAATAACCATGGCGACCACCACACGAAGCTAACAACAAACCTTGCTACAGGCTCTGGTGCGGGTGACGTGATTGTTGTTGATGTGGAAAAAATTGGCCCGTTTGTTGGTTCTGGCGGCTTAGTTAACCTATCTGAAAATTATGGCGCAGACCAATATCAAGAGTTGTTCGCACCTTATGCTTGGGCGCAAGGCCAAGGTGCAGATGGTGACGTTTATGGTATTCCAGTCGATCTAGGTCCAGGTCTTATGTACTACCGAACCGACGTATTCGAAAAAGCAGGCATTGATGTTAATGACGCAATCAAAGATTGGGATTCATACATTGCCGCTGGTGAAGAGTTGAAGAAGCAAAACGTGCAGTTGATAGCGTCCGCAGCCGATGTAGCACAAGCGATCATCTTTACAACCGTTCCTGAGGGTGAAGGCCTTTATTTTGATGCAGACGGCAACCCAGTTGTCACGTCTGAGCGTTTTGTTCATGCCTTTACCGTCGCAAAAGAGATTCGTGATAGAGGGTTAGATTCTCGCAATCTGGCTTGGTCAAACGAATGGTATGAAGGCTTCCGTAATGGCACGTTCGCGACTCAACTTTCAGGCGCATGGCTACTTGGCCACTTGAGCAACTGGATTGCACCTGAAACTAGCGGTAAATGGGCGGTAGCTAACCTTCCAGATGGTATTTACGGCAGCTGGGGTGGTTCTTTCCTTTCTATCCCAACGCAATCTGACAATCCGGATGAGGCGTGGGAACTGATTAAATACATGACAACGAAACGTGATGTACAACTTAAGCACTTTGAAACAATCGCGGCCTTTCCTGCGAACGTGACCACTTACGATGACGCTCTTTTTGAAGAAGAGATGGAGTTCTTAGGTGGTCAGCAAGCGCGACTTATCTTTGCTGATGTAGCGAAAAACATTAAGCCTGTTTCACCCGCTCAAGGAGACCACGTTGCACGTTCGATCATCTTAGAGAATGCTCTGATGGAAGTGCTTGATGAAGGTAAAGATATCGAGACTGCGCTGAAAGAAGCGGAACGTCTAATTAAGCGTCGTACGCGTAATCTTTAATCTGTTATTACATTAAGTAAGTGAGGAAGCGTGGTTAGCGCGCTTCCTTTTACTAAGAGGTCGTTACTATGAATCATACAGCGAGCACAACGATAGAACCTTCGGAGCAAAGCTTTTTTTCTCGTCTAAATTTGAAAGCGCTTACACCGTATGGATTTCTTCTGCCGTTTCTGATCATTTTTTCTGTATTTGGGGTCTTCCCGCTGTTGTTCTCTGTTTACCTGTCGTTTCATGAGTGGAACCCGGTAAAGGGTATGGATGCAATGGAGTTCGTTGGTTTTGAGAACTATTACATTGCGTTGACCGACCCGTGGCTATGGCGTTCATTGAAGAACACGCTTTGGTTAGCAATCACCTCGGGTGTGGCGCAGCATTTAGTGGCCATTCCTGTCGCTTATATGCTGGTTTCAATGGGTGATCGTATGCGTCACTGGCTTACATCGGCGTACTTTTTACCGTTCATCACATCAACGGTCGCAGCGTCACTGATTTTCTTCAACATGTACTCTCCTAACTCAGGAATCATTAACCAAACGCTGATGGCTCTGGCTGATAGCACGCTGTTTGGTTGGGCATTTGCTTGGGTTAACGATTTCCAACCTATCCGTTGGTTAGACGATGCCACTATGGTTAAGCCGTCAATCGCGATCATGGTTTTCTGGAAATACACAGGTTTTAACATCGTTCTTTACACCACAGGTTTAATGACGATTCCTAAAGATATTTTAGAAGCGGCTCGCATGGATGGTGCAAATGCCTTCCACCGTTTCTGGAACATTTCACTACCAATGATTCGTCCGTTCATTTTCTTTGCTATCACGATGACCATCATCGGTAATCTGCAAATGTTTGAAGAACCGTTTGTTCTAACGCGTGGCACAGGTGGTACGGGTCAATCAGGTCTAACTATCTCCATGTACCTCTACAAAGTAGGTTGGGAATGGTTAGAAATGGGCACTGCATCAGCAATTTCATGGCTACTGTTTGCACTCATCGCAACTTGTACTTTGGTTCAATTTGTATTCTTCGGTAAGAAAGGCTTAGGGGAACATTAAGATGTCGACATCAATCAAGACAAATACCTCACCACTAAGTGGCCTAATGCCAAGCGAACGCAGCATGTACATTCTGACTAAGATCTTGATGGTCATGTTAGGCATTTTACTGGTTGTTTCAGCGCTAATTACAGTATTTCCATTTGTATGGTCTGCACTGTTATCGACTCGTGATCGTTCGGAGATTTTTGGCTCTGGTATCAGCTTCGCTATTGGCGATAGCTTGGCCATTAACTACGCAAAACTGCTAGAAATCATGCCGTTTTGGAAAGCGATGTTTAACTCGATATACGTGGCTTTCTTAGGCACCACCATCTCGCTGCTGTTTTGTAGCATGGGTGGTTACGCATTTTCTGTGTTTAAGTTCCGCGGTAAGAACGTGCTGTTTGGCATGTTGGTTGGCTCAATGGCGATTCCGCCAGTGCTTAGCTTGATCCCTTACTTCATGATCGTGAAATTCTTAGGCTTGCTGGATAACCACATGGCGGTATGGCTACCGTTCACAACCACGCCATTTGGTATCTTCTTGATGCGTCAGCACGTGATCGCATCGATTCCGAAAGAGCTATTAGAAGCTGCGAAATTAGATGGCGCAGGTGAGTTCAGAACGTACTGGAGTGTGGTACTGCCACTGATGAAACCGGCACTAGCAACACTCGCTATCGTGCAGTTCGTCTTCTTCTGGAACATGTTTATGCAGCCTCTTGTGGTGCTGAACAACCCTGACAACTACGTCATCACACAAGCACTGCGAAGTGTTCAAGGTATTCCGAATACGCCATGGGGCGCGGTAATGCTAGGTACCACCATTTCTATTTTACCACTCGTGATTACATACCTGTTCGCATCGAAACAGATGATCAGTGGTTTAACGTCCGGCGCAGTTAAAGGTTAGGTTTAAGGGTTATAACAATGAATAAATTTCAACTTCCAAGTGATTCAAAGTTACGCAGTAAGGAATTTGTATTCGGTGTCGCGACATCTTCATACCAAATTGAAGGCGGCGTTGAAGAGGGCGGTCGTACACCGTCTATCTGGGACACGTTTTGTAAGACGCCAGGTAAGGTAGATAACGGCGACAGTGGTGATGTGGCGTGTGACCACTACCACTTGTGGCAACAAGATATTGAGATGATTCAAGGCTTAGGTGTAGATGCTTACCGTCTGTCAATTGCATGGCCACGTATCTTGCCGCAAGACGGTGTGGTGAACCAGCAAGGTCTAGAGTTTTACGAGCAGATCATCGATGAATGTCATGCTCGAGGAATGAAGGTGTTCGTGACACTTTATCACTGGGATCTACCGCAATACCTAGAAGACAAAGGCGGCTGGTTAAACCGTGAAACGTCTTACAAGTTTGCAGAATATGCCGAAGTCGTGAGTAACTACTTTGGCGACAAGATTGATGTTTACACCACATTGAACGAGCCGTTTGTATCTGCGTTCCTAGGCTACCGTTGGGGCGAGCATGCTCCGGGTATCAAGGGCGAGAAAGAAGGTTTCTTGGCTTCTCACCATTTAATGCTAGGTCATGGTTTGGCGATGCCGATTCTTCGTAAGAACGCGCCTCATGCTAAGCATGGCGTGGTATTTAACGCGACTCCGGCTTACCCACTGACACCGCAAGACCAAGGCGCTGCAGACTACTGTGAAGCAGAGAACTACCACTGGTTCATCGACCCTGTACTGAAAGGTGAATACCCACAGCCGGTAGTCGACCGTCAAGCGATGAACATGCCGATGATTTTAGAAGGCGATCTAGACATCATCAGTGCACCGGTGGATTACATCGGTATCAACTACTACACGCGCAATGTCGCTCGCTTCAATGAGAATGGCGACATTGAATCAGTAAAACAGACTGACGCAGAACACACTTACATCGGTTGGGAAATCAACCCACAAGGTTTAACCGATTTATTAGTAAGACTGGATGCTCGCTACGAAAACATGCCGCCTATCTACATCACAGAGAATGGTGCAGCAGGTAACGACGAGCGTGTTAACGGACAAGTGATGGATGACCAACGTGTTCGTTACTTCCAAGGCCACATCGAAGCGGTGCACAACGCAGTTGAAGCCGGTGTGAAAGTTGATGGCTACTTTGCGTGGAGTCTAATGGATAACTTTGAGTGGGCATTCGGCTACTGCCAACGCTTTGGCATCGTCCATGTTGATTACACCACCCAAGAAAGAACATTGAAACAGAGCGCAATTGCGTACCGAAACATGCTTCAAGAGCGCGCTGAGGAGAACAGATAATGGCTAAAGTAGAATTCAAAAACATCAAGAAATCATTCGGTGATGTTGAAGTGGTTAAAGAGTTTGATTTTACGGTTGAAGACGGTGAGTTCGTGGTTTTCCTTGGCCCATCTGGCTGTGGTAAGTCGACAACACTACGCATGCTTGCAGGCCTAGAGAGCATTAGCTCTGGTGACATCGTCGTTGGTGGCAAAGTGATGAACAAGGTTGACGCCAAAGACCGTGACCTAGCAATGGTATTCCAAAGTTACGCACTGTACCCACACATGACGGTTTACGAGAACATCGCTTTCGCTCTAAAGCTGAAGGGGATGCCAAAGGCTGAGATTGACGTAGAAGTGCGCAAAGCTGCAAAAATGCTAGAGCTTGATCCACTACTAAACCGTAAGCCAAAAGAGCTTTCCGGTGGTCAGCGTCAGCGTGTAGCCATGGGCCGCGCGATGGTTCGTACTCCGAAAGTGTTCTTGTTTGATGAGCCGCTATCTAACCTAGATGCAAAACTTCGTGGCGTGATGCGCGAAGAGATTAAGCACCTACACCGCGAGCTGAAAACAACCACGATCTACGTTACACACGACCAGATCGAAGCAATGACGCTAGCAGACCGCATCGTGATTCTGAAAGACGGTTATGTTGCTCAAGTGGGTACACCAACTGAGGTGTTCCAGCGTCCAGCTAACAAGTTTGTCGCGCAATTCATTGGTAACCCGTCAATGAATATGTTGGAAGCTAAGCTGATTGAAAAAGAGGGTGAATACTTCGTTGAACTTGGTGATGTTCATATCCCACTGCCGGATCGCTTTAAGTCTTTGGCGTCTAAAAATCTAGCGCTTCACTTTGGTGTTCGTCCAACAGATATCCACCTACGTGCTGAGCAAGTTGACCATGACCGTGTGCTGCCATTCCCTGTGAAAATCAAAGACAAGGAACTACTAGGCGCGAGCATTCTTCTGAAAACAGAAATTGGCGGCCAACCGCTGATGGTTGAGACCCAAGCTGCTGAAGTGGATGTGAAAGAGCAGACGCTTTACTTGGATTTGGATGCTTTCCACCTGTTTGACGCACTGAGCGAGAATTCGCTAGCGAGCTAGTCAATTACGAGCTAGCCAGTCAACTTAAGTCAGCCATTGAGCTGATACCAATCTACTTACGACAAATTGTTTTGGCTCCTCCTAATTTGGGAGGGGCTAGGGATAGTGATGATGAAATTCGGATATTTTGACGATAAAAACAAAGAATACGTAGCAACCACACCATGCACACCGATCAAATGGTGTAACTATGTGGGCACATTAGATTTTGGCGGCATTGTCGATAGCAACGGCGGCGTTCTGTTGTGTAAAGGCGACCCGGCACTCAACCGTATCACCAAGTACATTGCACAACTGCCTAACTCAGATTTCAAAGGCTCAACCATGTACCTCAAGGTGCGTGATGAAGCGGATAACGTAGAGGTGTTCTCACCTTTCTACACGCCGACCCTGAAGCCGCTTGATAAGTTTGAAAACCACACAGGTCTGTCTTACACCACCATCATTGCAGAAGCGTTTGGTGTGCGTTGTGAAGCGACGTTCTTCGTACCAAAAGCTGACCAAGTATTGCTGCAAGACATCAAAGTCACCAACATTTCAGACAAAGCGCTGCACGTTGATGTAGTGCCTGTCTACGAATTTACACACTTCGATGCACTTAAGCAGCTACTGAATGCCGATTGGGTTCCACAAACCATGACGCTTAAAGCGCACCAACAAGAATCGGGTCATACCGTGCTTGAGCAGTACGCCTTTATGAAGCGCGATTATGCGGTGAACTTGATGACCGCGGATCGCCCTGCGACGTCGTTTGATGGTGACCGCCAATCATTCCTAGGTCAGTTTGGTTATGGAACTTGGGCTGCGCCGCAAGCGTTAGAAAACGACGAGCTTGGCAACACCGAGTGTCTGCGTGGCGATAACATTGGTGCACTTAACCTGCGTCTGGGTTGGCTATCTCCAGAGCAGACAGAGCGTACGGTTGTACAAATTGCACAAGAACAGAGTCTAGAAGCTGCACTTCCTCTGCTGGCTAAATATCGTGACCATCAAGTGGTCGATTCTGCTTTCGCTGAACTGGCTGAGCACTGGGACTCTTACCTACAAGCAGTTCAGGTTGAAACGCCAGACCCTGCTATGAACTCGATGCTTAACGTACACAACCCACGCCAATGCCACACCACTAAAAACTGGTCTCGTTACCTGTCTCTTTATCAGCTTGGCTATGGCGCTCGTGGTATTGGTTTCCGTGACTCTTCTCAAGATACATTGGGCGTTATTACTCATATGCCAGAAGAGGCTCGTGAGTTTATTGAGCGTCTACTATCGGTACAAAATACCAATGGTTCTGCGATGCACCAGTTCTTCCCATCGACCATGGAAGCGAACGCGGGTGACTCGCGTGAAGAAGAAGATCGCCCTGACTATTACGGCGATGATCACCTGTGGATCATCTACGCGGTCACTCAATATGTGAAAGAAACGGGCAATGCAGACTTCTTGAATAAAGAGATCCCGTTCTATCAAAAAGACAAAGCGGGCAACCCAGTTGAAACGGGAACGGTTTGGAACCACCTGTGCCGCGCGATTGAGTTCACTTACACCAATACGGGGGAGCACGGCCTTCCGTTATTAGGTTTCGCTGACTGGAATGACACGGTGAACCTGCCAACGGGTGCTGAGTCGATGATGGTGGCGAACATGTACGGCAAAGCACTGCTTGATATGCTGGACTTGTGTGAGCTGCGTGGTGAAGCGCAACTGACAGCTAAGTTTAAAGATCAGTATCAACAGATGCAGAGCACAGTCAATGAATGCGGCTGGGATGGCGAATGGTTTGTTCGTTACTTTGATGAGCAAGGCTTGCCTATCGGTTCTCATAAAAATGAGCAAGGGCAGATCTACACAAATGGTCAAAGCTGGCCTGTGATCTCTGGTTTCGCGACACAGGAACGTGCTACTCAGGCGCTAGATTCGGTTTACAACAAGCTGAACACAACCAATGGCATCAAGCTTTCAACTCCGGGTTACAACGGTTTTGATCCACAGCTAGGTGGTGTTTCGACGTACCCACCGGGTGCGAAAGAGAACGGCGGTATCTTCCTACATTCAAACCCATGGGTGATGATCGCAGAAGCGAAAATGGGCAATGGCGAGCGTGCTTACGAGTACTACCGTCAAATTAACCCGGCTTCGAAGAACGACGACATTGATACCTTCGAATCTGAGCCATACTGCTACCCGCAAAACATCTTGGGCGACGAACATAAACAGTTCGGCCTAGGTCGTAATGCATGGTTGTCTGGTACTTCATCTTGGACATACGTTGCAGGTACGCAGTGGATTCTGGGTGTTCGACCTGAAATTGATGGTTTGCTGGTGGATCCTTGTATTCCGGCCGAGTGGCCTGAGTTCAAAGTCCGTCGTCAGTTCCGTGGTGCGACTTATCATATTCATGTCACTAACCCGAATAATGTGTGTAAAGGTGTGGTTGAGATGAAGGTCAATGGTGACCTTATTTCAGGCAACAAAGCACCGGTGTTTACCTCTGGCGAGCACACGGTAGAAGTGGTTTTAGGCTAACAAAGAGAAGGGCGCTTTATGCGCCCTTTATTGCTCTTTCGATTAGCTTCTTTCGTTTGTTTTTCGTTAGCAATGCGTTCTCTGGGGGGCTGGTTTTACGTTCAGCAGTTGCTTTAGGTTCGTTCGCTTTATTGTGGTTGATAGGTGGCTTGGCATTGCCAAGTGAAGGTTTGAGACTGGTTCGGGCTAAGCGTCAATAAGCCAATTTGGTTATTGAAAGCATCGGCAGGGCAAGTCATTGGTTCTATTGCAATACTTTGCTCACTTGTTGGGGTGTACAGCTGAACAAATGGGTAGCTTGCGTCTTGTTGATAGTGAATTGCGGCTGATGAATCTGAGCGTGTCAAAGTCAGTTGGTTGGTCGCAGTCGCTTCAAATTCAAAGCAGTGATTTAGGCTTTGATTAATCAGGTCTTCACTTAGAGACGAACGGTCAAAAGCGCGCTTTTCACCATTGGGTAGGTCGTTCTCGTGTACGACCTCAGCGCAAGGTGACATGGTCAGTTCACACTGTTCTAGGTCATTGCCGAGCGAGAAGTAAGGGTGCCAAGCATCACCGAATGGGAACGCATAATCACCACAATTAGAGACGGTTGTTGAGCAAGAGAGCTTACCCGTTGTGTCGATTGTGAATGTGGTTTCAAGGTTAAAAGCAAACGGAAAACCTGGATGTAAAGACGACGTTTGATACTGAAGCGTCACACTGGCTGACTGATCATTGGCCACGCTGTTTGTGATTGAAAAAGGTTGGTTGTAGAGCAGGCCATGTACGGCGTGATCAGACCAAGGAAAGTTAGCTGGGAGTTGATGGTTTTGGTTGTCGAAACTGTAGCGACCTAAGTTTAAACGGTTTGGAAAAGGAAATAATTTAGCACTGCGGGAAAAGAACGGATGTTGGTTGATCAGTTCATCATAATTCTGATAGCCACAAATAAAAGAGAATGGACTGCTATTTACAATGTATTTATTTATAACAGCACCAAACCCATTGATTATTTTAAGTTCTATACCATGCTGCTGATTTATTAATGTGACAGAGTCAATATTTCCAAATTTTTCATTTATAATTTTAAACATGTTGATGTCTCCATTTTTGAAAGATATTAACAAGAAGAAAAAAATATTCAATGGCGGTTTTAACATGAATAATAAAATTCCATATTCAAGCTATTCAGGAAATTCAGAACACTTGTGTAAAAAGGGCGATGCAGTTGAATTTATTCAACCTTGGTACACGCCAATTTCTACGACACCAGAAAATACAGGTATGGCGATCGGTGGTATCGGTAATACCTTTACACTGACGCCAAATGGTAACACGCCAAACTTCAGTTTTATTCCAGGAATATTTGTCGATTGTTCAGAGCAAGTTGTTAATTTTAATGATTTTTATGCGTCAGTGATGGATGTGCCGACCATTGAAACGCTTCAGGTTCTTAACGAGCAAGAGCTTAGCGTTCATCTGAATTTTTACCCAGCGCTATTCGATGGAAAGAAGATAGATAAAGAAAATATTTCGAATGCGATTAACCTCATTCGTGCCGCATTAGGAAATGGTAATTTCTATAAAGAAAATAAAGATAACTTTATAAAGTGGAATGTAGAGTTTTCTAATAAGACTCAATTATTAATTGAATCCGATTCATCGTCGATTGATTGTCAATTATATGTAGCCTTAGATTTCTTTAATGGTTTATTAATAAATGATACAACGAGACAGCTATCACTAACTGCGGGAAATAATAGTGATATAGAAAGTGTTAATGGTAGCGATATAGAATATAAGGCTTTATATCCATTAGCTGAATATAAATATAATAGTTTTGATGGTATTAATATAAAGCGAAAGGTAGTCTCGCCGATCGTTAAAGAGGATAAACGCCTCTGTTCTTTGCCGATGCACTGGAACCACTTCCAGATTACTAATGAATCACAGCAAACACGCGTGATTACGCTTGCTCAACCTCTACAAAACCTGATTGGCTCAACCTACCGAAAAGGTCGTGATGGGATTCAAGATTCGGCGTGTACCTTGTCTCAAAACCCAATCGCCCAGCAGCATCAAGCGGTTAACGTAAACGGCGAAAGCGACAGTTTTATCGGTGTCCAGCTCACTAGCCAATCCCCTTATCAAAGTGACATTGAAGGTGAGGTGGTGTTTGGAGTACAAGCAGAAAACCATTTGACGGAATCTGGCAAGGTGTCGGTGTCTGTTAAGCCAACGCTTTATACTTCGAAAGTTACCCAGCAAACAGAGTTCGCATTGAAAACTGGCCGTACTAACGCTGAATTCCAAACGGGGATCTACACTGGGCGCGAAGCATTGAGCGCATTAGTTGTGGTTCAGGTTGAGTTGGAGCCGGGCGAATCTGTTGACCTTCGTTTTGCACAGGTGATGGCACACAGTAAAGTTATGCTTAATGGCTGGCACTCGGACAAGGCTTACACTCAATTCTACCCTCAAGCGAAACCTGCCTTACCGATGTTAGAAGATGTCTTGCCAAAACTAGAGGTGATTGAGCAGAAGATCGTTGAGCAACAGACCGCTTTCCTAGAGCAAGCTCAAAGCAAGATATCACAGCCTGAATCAGCACTGCGCTATGCGACAATGGCGATGAACTCACTATCATTCCTCGCTGAATCAACAGTATGGGATAAAGAAGACAAGTTCCTGGTGAAAGAGTGTGTCGATTACCCATTCTTTAATTCACTGGATGTGTATTTCTACGGTTCATTTTCATTGCTCTATTTGCTGCCTGAACTTGATGGCTGCGTGATGAAAGAGTTCTCAAAAGCGATTTTGGCTGAAGACTTTACTCAGCGCCGCTACTGGGAATATGAAGCGACACCAAATGCTGAATTGATTGATGAAAAGTACCAAGGTGTGCGCGCAATTCGAGGTGCTGTAATCCACGATTTGGGTAGCCCGTTCGACATTCAGCCTGACGCGTATAGCTGGCATAATGTTAAGGAATGGAAGGACTTAGCGCCGAAATACATTCTGATGGTGTACCGTCACTACCAAAACACACAAGATACGTCAGTGGTTAAAGAGTGCTGGCAAGCCGTAACAGAGAGTATCGATTTCTTGTCGAACTTGATTGCAGACGGCGATGATTTACCACTCACTCGAGGTACTGACGACACCTTTGATAACCTTGCGTCTCACGGTATCTCTATTTACTGTGCGAGCCTCTGGGTTGCAGGCCTTCAAGCCGCAAGTGAGCTTGCAAAATTGATGGGCGAACACGATCTAGGCGCGGGTTTCCTTACACGTTCGAAAAAAGCGTTTGCCACAGTTGAGCAGAGCTTGTGGGATGAGAAAGAGGGTTATTACCACTTCTTCGTGACGCCAGTCCAAGCTAAGCACCTTACCGGTGAAGGTTACCAAGCTTTGGAAAATCTGGGGTTGGTCTTAACGGGTGATGCGATTGTCGATAAGAATATGCTTAACGATTATCTAAACCAAACCGATACTTCAATAAATATCGGTAAGGTAGCTCAACGTGTTTCCAAGAAACGTTTGTTGAGTGAAACGGCACCTCAAGCTTTCACACAAGAATATCTAGATTTGGTACCCGATTCAGACAATAGCTTTGGTGATGCATTGCTTGCCGATAGCTATCTCAAACTGATTGGCCTAGAGGGTATTTTCCCGCAACAGCGCATTCAGCGTGCATTGGACTATGTTTATAAACATAACTTCGAGATTAACAGCCCTAAACTTGGGGTGGCGAATATGACGCTCGCCGATGGCTCGCCGCATGAAGCATTCCAAGCGCAAGACGTGTGGATTGGTGTGCAGTTTAGCGTTGCGACTGCGCTGAGTTTAGCGGGTAAATCTCAGCAAGCGGAAAGATTGATGGATACCGTGTATACCGCGCTTTATGACTATTCAAAAATTCCATTTGCAGCGCCAGAAGGATTCAATTGCTCCGTCTCATTTGATGAGGAAGATCTTTCAGAATCTTTTAAATTGTCACAAAGTGATGCGAAAAAGTGGCTTACTGCGCTTAAATTACAAAAGTGTGTGCTATCTGACGGGCGAGTTAGCCCTCGTTTGACCAAAGACAGTGATAAATTTGTTAATATGGTTAAAGGTGAAATTTCAGCGGAGCAAGCTACGGTTCTTCATAAGTGGCTTCTGAGCACAGGTTTGAAATATACCGCAGGTCGCTATTTCCGACCGGGGATGATTTTCGCCTACTTATATTAATTAAATAGTATGAGTTTCAACTTGAGCAATGTTGAGTTGAAACTGATGGGGAGCTTTAGGGCTCCCCTAAATGTCACTGGGTTAGGGTATCGAGATGCGCACTAAAACTAAAAAAACCACCGTATACGATGTAGCGAGGCTCGCCGGCGTTTCGCCAAGCACGGTTTCTCGTTTTCTTAATCGAACAACCTATGTGTCGGATGATAAAAGCCAGAATATCGAACAGGCGATCAAAGACACCGGCTACAAACCGAATTTTCAAATGCAGGAGAACATCAATCGCCGTTCACTGACGATCGGTGTGTTGGTGCAACACCCTGACAGCCCTTATACCAGTCGTATCCTCAACGACATGGAGAAAACTCTGATAGCTCAAGGCTATTCGTTAGTGATAGCAACTGGGCACTGGCAAAAAAAGCTCGAAATACATGCTTTGGAGTATCTGGCTAAAAGCAATGTCGATGGCATGATTATCGTGACGGGTAGCATCACCAAAGAAGACATCGCCAAATACACACAAGACATTCCGGTTGTCGCGGTGGGTTATGACATGGTTGGAGACAATGTTCGCTCAATCAATATCGACAATGTATTGGGCGGCTACATGGCGACCCTTCACTTGCTTCAACAGGGGCATGTTAATATCGCTCATATCAAAGGGCTTTCAAGCCAGCCTGACGCAGGTAATCGTTTTGAAGGCTATAAAAAAGCGCTTCAAGAGGCGGGTATCAAGGCGATGCCAAAGCTCGTCAAGCAAGGCGATTTTAGTAGTGAATCGGGCTATGAGAAAACCGTTGAATTAATCGAGTCGAAGATTCACTTTTCTGCTCTGTTCGCAGCCAATGATCAAACGGCTTATGGCGCGATTAAGGCGCTACATGACCACGGTTATAAAGTACCAGAAGATGTGTCGGTGATTGGTTTTGATGATTTACCAACGTCGAAGTATTTCACGCCAGCGTTAACGACTTTGAGACAACCAATTGAAGAGATTGGTGAGGTGTGTGCTCAATCTATTTTGAACTTGTTGTCCGGCGAGAGGCATGAGGCTCGATTACCACCGATTGATTTACTTGTCAGAGAATCGACCAAGTCTCTCTATCGTTAGTTTGTAATGAAGTGATTTAATTGCAGGGAATAAGATTTAGAGAGAAATTATTTCCCTTCAGAAACGAAAAATGTCGCATCCATGCGACATTTCTCTTTTGGCGGCCAAACCAGTTTTGCTATATCCATTCTAGAGTGCAATCCATTCATTTGGAGCCGCAGCGTTGTAACTGCCTAAGTTCCCCCTAATCACATAGAGCCCCTATGCTCATAGGGCTGAACTTATTTGTTGCCTAGCTGCAACTCCAACTATTTTGAGTAGCGATACATATTCAGAATGTACTTATAAGACGCTGTTAATCTTAATTAGTTCCTTCTATGCGGCATTTTTTTTCGATTTATTTTCTAAGTCGAATGACGCCTCAATCAGTTTCTTGGTGTAGTCGTTTTTCGGCGCATTAAAAATCTCTTCTGCTGAACCTTCTTCCATCACTTCGCCCTTCTGCATCACCAACACTCGGTCTGAAAGCGCT
Source organism: Vibrio gigantis (assembly GCF_024347515.1). Classification (NCBI taxonomy): domain Bacteria; kingdom Pseudomonadati; phylum Pseudomonadota; class Gammaproteobacteria; order Vibrionales; family Vibrionaceae; genus Vibrio; species Vibrio gigantis. The sequence continues at coordinate 1,168,955 of NZ_AP025493.1, read as the reverse complement.
TTTACTACTGAAAGGTCGTGGCTGATGAACAGGAAGCCGATGTTGTGTTTGGCTTGAATGTCTTTTAGCAGATCTATCACGGTAAGTTGTACCGAGCGGTCGAGTGCTGAAGTTGGTTCATCTAACAAAATGAAAGAGGGCTCAAGAATCAGTGCACGAGCAATCGCGATACGCTGTCTTTGCCCGCCAGAGAACTCATGCGGATAACGGTTAATTGAATTCGGCTCTAAGCGAACCTCAATCAACGCTTTGCGAGCTCTTTCTAATCTCTCTTTTTTGGATAGATGAGGTTGATGCACCGTTAAGCCTTCGGTGATGATTTCCCCAACCGTCATACGTGGTGATAAAGAACCATAAGGGTCTTGGAACACCATCTGTACATCCTTCTTGAGAGTGTGACGTTGTTTGTCGTTCAACAAGCTAATGTCTTGGCCTTTGTAAACGATACGTCCGCTACTTGGCAGTAAGCCGATTAATGCACGTCCAAGGGTTGATTTACCTGAACCTGATTCACCCACGATGCCTAAGGTTTCGCCTTGTTTAAGGTTCAACGAAATGCCTTTTACTGCTTCGAAGTACTGGTTCTTACTTTGGATAAAGTGAGATTTGATCAAGAACTTCACGCGAATATCTTCTGCACAAAGCAGTTCTGGCGCGGATGCTTCAACAGGAGCCTTAGCACCTTTTGGAATGGAGTTAATCAGCATGCGTGTGTAGTCGTGTCTTGGATTTTCGAATAAGGTTTGAGTCTGCCCTTCTTCGACTAATTCCCCTTTACACATTACCAGTACACGGTCGGCAAAGTGTTTCACTACGCCTAGGTCATGGGTGATGAACAAAATCGCCATGCCCATTTTTCCTTGAATCTCTTTGATAAGAGACAGTACTTCCGCTTGAACGGTCACATCGAGTGCTGTGGTGGGTTCATCGGCAATCAGAATGTCTGGTTCATTGATCAGTGCCATTGCGATCATGATACGCTGTAACTGACCCCCCGAAAACTCATGCGGGTATTTGGTGTAAGCCTGCTCAGGCATTGGTAAATGCACAAGGTTAAATAACTCTAACACGCGCTGTTTCGCTTGGGCTTTCGATACCTTGCGATGACACATAATGGCTTCTGCCACTTGAATGCCAACACGCAGATATGGGTTCAAAGAGGTCATTGGCTCTTGAAAGATCATGCCGATTCTATCGCCACGAATCGACTGCATTTCTCGCTCGGTTTTTCCTAGAATCGATTGTCCCTCAAACTCGATTTCTGTTTGTTGATCGATAATCGCGTTATCAGGAAGCAAACGCATAAGCGCGTTGGAAGATACTGATTTACCTGAGCCTGATTCACCAACAATGGCCAAGGTTTCGCTTGAATTCAGGGTAAAGTTAACCTTTTTTACCGCGTCAACGATTCCATCGTTGGTTGTGAAGCTCACGGAGAGGTTATTGACTTTAAGTATGGCCTGGTCCGACATGATATATCCTTATCAATTTAAGACATTAGGTGAAGATTGAACTTCTGACGTTGTTTTAAGTTGCCCAAAATGGTGATGAGCACGTTGTATTTGTTCTAGTTCGAGCATCCAATGCGAACTGCGCTGAGCGCTGCAAAAAGCGATTAGGTGATTGAGTAAATCTTCGCTCTGCTTCTCCAGTAACCCAAAAGTACGTTGAATCAGCTCAGTGTTCTCAAGAGAGATAAATTGCATCAGCGCGTAAGATTGATTCAAGGTATCGAAGGCTTGTTGATGCTGACCTAAACGGTTGAGTATCTCGGATTGAGCGACACTTGCGTCCCTCAACCCAGCAAGCAGGCATGCAAATTGGCAGGGTTTGATGTCGCTTTGGTATGCAGCATCTTGGATGTGATGAGGAAGAGAGGTTAGAACATCACCATAGAGGCGCTGTGCTTCGGGCCAGTGGCCTTGTTCCATTAACTGTTCAGCTTTTAGGTAGTGCATCCAGCATCGTTCAATTTCCATATCCACATCCTCAATTTATAATATCTGAAAATGTTAATGATATTTATTATCAATTGCAAATTAAAATCATTCACATGTTAAGTTGGTGAATTAAATGACGGGCTATTCCTAAATATGGCTTAAATTGTGTGTTATTTGTTCGGTTGAACAGCTGTGTAGCGTAAGTCACTAAATTTGTGGGAAATTACATCTACACTGATTTTATCTACACCCAAGTAATGAAGGACTAAGGAGGCGGCGATGGCGATGCAAAGGCTCAATACAGAACAACTGTATCAGGTAGCGGAATTAGACAAGCTACCATGTAAGTCGACCAAAGAACTGGCTCCAATTGACGAAATCGTCGGACAGGAACGGGCACAAAAAGCCGTTGAGTTCGCGATGTCAATTAAGGAAAAGGGTTACAACATTTATGCGATAGGGCGAAATGGTCTGGGTAAACGCACCATGATCTTGCGCTATCTAAACCGTCATCCTCAAGAAGTGCAGGAGCTTTTTGATTGGTGTTATATCGCGAACTTCGAAGATATTCGTACACCTAAGGTACTGAAATTACCTCGTGGCGTAGGCAGCAGCTTAAAGCAAGATATTGAAAAATTGATGCGTAAGTTGCTAAAAGGTATGCCTCTAGCGTTCGATAATGAGATGTACTTTAGCCGTGCAGACAGGCTTAAAAACCAATTAGCGGCTAAGCAACAAGCCGCGTTAGAAAGTATTAGCCAAGAAGCGAAAGATAAAGGCATTAATCTGACGATCACCACTCAGGGTGATTACCAGTTCGTGGCAATGAATGGTGATGAGCTTCATACCGAAGAGAGCTTCGATCTACTTTCGCCGGAAGAGCAAGATCAATTTGATAAAACCATTGATGGATTGGAAGTCGGACTGCGAACCATTTCCCGTGAATTGACTGAGCTTGAAGAGACGTACACAGAGAAAATTCAAAAGCTGAATGATGATACAGCAAGGGATGTAATTACCCACTTTATCAAGCAGTTGAAGCAAGATTACAACCAATATCCAGAGATCAAAAAGTACCTCACGGCACTGCGTAAGGATATTGTTGATAACGCCGATATTTTCCTAGAAGAGAGCACAGAGCAAGCCGAAGTTGCAACTGCCTCTTTGGATAAGAAAATGCCGCGTCGCTACAAAGTCAATGTGATTGTGAGCCAGAAGGAGGAAGCGATGCCGATCGTGGTAGAGGAGAATCCGAATTACCACTCTCTGTTTGGTCATGTAGAAACCGCGACCTTTAAAGGCACCGTATTTACTGATTTTTCATTGATTCGCGCAGGTAGCTTGCACAGAGCAAACGGCGGCGTGTTGTTGATGGATGCGGTGAAGGTACTTGAGCAGCCGTATGTTTGGGAAGGCTTGAAGCGAGCGTTACGTTCACGTCAATTGAGCTTCACCTCACTAGAGAAGGAAGTGACCTTAACGGGGGCAGTATCGCTTGATCCGGAGCCTATCCCATTGGACGTTAAGATCATTCTGTTTGGTGATTACCGCACATACCAGCTTCTGCAACACTACGATGCGGAGTTTGGTGAACTGTTCCGTGTGACAGCCGATTTTGAAGATGAGATGAAGCGTACTCCCGACTCTGAAATGCATTACGCGCGCTTCATTTCGAGTATCGTGCATGACAACAACATGCTGCATTGTGACCGTAAAGCGATTGCTCGTATTATTGAGCACAGCTCTCGTCAGGCGGGTGACCAAGGCAAGCTTTCCCTGCACTCAGCACACATTGCTAACCTGCTTCGTGAGTCAAACTACGTGGCTAGAGGATCAAAATCGAACCTGATTCGTGCAACACACGTCGACCAAGCGCTATCGAACCAACAGATGCGTGTCGGACGACTGCAAGACAGTGTGATGGAAACCTTCACTAATGGTACAACGCTAATCCACGTGGATGGTGAAGCGGTTGGACAAGTCAATGCTCTGTCTGTGTTAAGTACAACTGACCATATGTTTGGCGCACCGAACCGAATCACGGCTACCACGGCTTACGGTGACGGCGAAGTGATAGATATCGAAAGAAACGTCGATCTAGGTGGCAGTATTCACTCGAAAGGGGTGATGATCTTGTCGGCTTATCTTTCTTCTGTGTTTGGTAAGACAGCGAAAGTACCGCTCACTACTAACATCACTTTCGAGCAATCGTATGGTGGCGTTGATGGTGACAGTGCGAGTATGGCCGAGTTCTGTGCGGTAGTATCGGCGTTTTCTAAGCAGCCAAACCGTCAAGACATCGCGATTACTGGCTCGATGAACCAGTTTGGTGAGTCTCAGCCAATTGGTGGTGTGAACGAGAAGATTGAAGGCTTCTTTGATGTGTGTGAAATCAAAGGACGTTCAAACGAACAAGGGGTGATCATCCCACGTTCGAATGTTCATAACTTAATGCTGCGCAGCGACATCGTCAAAGCGGTTGAAAAGGGTGAGTTTAATATCTGGGCGATTGACCATGTAACGGAAGCGATTGAGCTGTTCACAGGCAAACCGGCAGGTGAAGCGAGCGATGAGGGGAGCTATCCAATTGATACTATCTTTGGTATTGCTCAAGCTAAATTGAACGCACTGCGTAAATAACCGTATAGCTAATTAGTTTAATGCCTAGATAAACAGCTAAACAAATAGCTAAAACACAAAAGCCATCGATTTTATCGTCGATGGCTTTTTTATTTGGTTGCGATTTGGTTCGTTAGTCAGCTATGTATTTTTGGCCTGCTTACCGTATTCATGAACGTCGCATGTTAAATGGTGTTACCCGTTTCGTAAGCAGAGCTTGGTACCATCGAACTTCAATTTTGCTAATAAGTGTTTGGCGTTAGCTCGGCCAATATCATCAAATTCCACACCGTATCGAGCGTAGTGTGTCGATTTTTGCAGATTACAGACGATGCCTCTCAATGGCGGAATCAGCGGGCCATTGTAGTTTTCAGGTGTTATTTCAATAGACACGCGATCGGCAATCTGAATAGTACGAGAGGTTGGTGAGGTGACGAAACGACAACCACTTTTCGATAAATCTCTTATCTCACAGTCTGCTCGTTGGTCGTTGAAGATGATTCTTGAAGCCAGGTTCACTTCATAGCGTGTTTCTTTACGCAGCTGTGTCACTTGCATTGTGCTTGGTGTAGAAAGCACAAGAATAGGGAAGGGTTCACCAATCTTATGGTGAATTTGACTTCTAAAGTGGATAAGTGCACCTTCACCTCGAAGAGAATACGCGCGAGCGGTCATCCAAAAACCTTCTTGAAAGAAAAAGTTAAGATCTTCATTGGATACCTCGGGAACCTCAACCACAATGCAGTTATCACTGTGAGTACCAATAAATTTGGTCGTGGCAAGGAACTTAGTGCCAACTGGAGTCGAGACATTTAATGTTAGCTCACTGCCGTGCTCAATCATGGCCAGCGCATCAGTGCTATTGATGGTGGAAACGGTGCGATTACGAGGGTCTTGAAGTGCCTGATTATGCTCCAAAGGCTTCTTCAGAGGTGCGTTCATTATATGTTCTCCATGCGCCAACATGCGTCTGTTAGTTATATTGGTAACTTGCTAACAAGGGGTTATTACGTGCTAGATTTAGTAGATGTACTCACATGAGTTTATAGAGTGCCTTTTATCATTTCTGATTTTATATTAAGCGATAGCACTGAATTATTTACTGTGTTTGCAAGTACTTAGTTTTATTTATATGCACTTGCGTTAGTCTATTACAAGGAACTCATACTTCAAACTTTTATTGTTTGTCGTATTAATTATTTGCAGGAGTTGAGAATGCAGGCAGTAAAATGGGAACAAGAAGTGAACCAGATCACGGTTGAGCTAGAACCGAACCAGTTCGCGGTCGTTAAGTATCAAAAGGACGGAGATGTACTGCATATCACGTCGACACGCATTCCTGACGAACTGCAAGGTAAGGGCTTTGGTAAGGTGATGATGGAGTCTGTATTACCTGAAATTGAACAGGCTGGCTTTAAAGTTGTTCCAGTGTGTAGCTACGTGGTGCACTACATGAACAGGCAAAAACAGTGGTCACATCTTCTATCTGATAAAGCATAGTAACGAGTTATATGTCTCAACCAATATCCTCAAACAGCCTTGCTCAACAACAAGCGAGTTCAAGTCAAAATCAACCTGAGCTTTATCAAAAAATAGCGACCTCACTGGGTTTTGACCATGGGTTTGATGTCCAAGTCATTCAACGCTTGTGGGGCGGATACGGCGAGTTAGTTCGCTTAGTCTTTGCTAAAGAGAGTAGCGCTTCGATGAACAGCGTTATTGTTAAACATGTCGCGTTGCCAGATAAAGCAGAACACCCCAAAGGTTGGAATACTAAATTATCTCACCAACGAAAAGTGCACTCTTACCAAGTTGAGACCGCATGGTATCAATCCTTCACCCAACAATGGGATGAGCGCTGCCCTGTGCCTGTTGGGTTAGAATGTGAATTAGCAGAGAACGAATGGCTTATCGTGATGCAAGACTTAGCAGATATCGGCTTCCCACTAACCTCTCAATTCGATGTGCTCACCGTTTCTGATGAATCAGCTGGCGGCGAGCAGTATAATGCTTATACCTCTGTTGACGTTAAACAGCGCAATGCTTGCTTAAAATGGTTGGCTAACTTTCACGCAAAGCACATCAATATCAATCAACAACAGTCGTCATCATTGTGGCCCGTCGGTACTTATTGGCATCTAGACACACGTCCAGATGAACTCAATGCCTTAGCTGACTTACCTTTGAAATATCAAGCGCAACGCATCGATCGTTTATTGAGAGAGTGCCCGTATCCAACCTTAGTACACGGCGATGCCAAGCTCGCAAATTTTTGTTTTGATTCAGAAAGCGACCGCGCCGCAGCCGTCGACTTCCAATATGTCGGTCATGGTTGTGCGATGAAAGACGTGGCCTTGTTCATGAGCAGCGCAGTTAGGCCGCAAGATTGTGCCGAGCTTGAACCCCAGATATTAGAGAATTACTTCCAATACTTGAAACAGGCACTCGCGCATTATCAGCCACAACTTTCTTTCGACGATGTCGAAGCCGCATGGCGACCAATGTTTTACGTGGCATGGGCTGATTTCCAACGATTCGTAAAAGGCTGGAGCCCAAAACACTGGAAGATTAACCCGTATACTGAGCGGTTGACCTTACAAGTGATCACTCAATTAGACGAACAGGAGTCCGTCAATGTTCGATAGAACCGCGAGCTGGAAAACGCCGCATAACTTCTTATTACTGATTTCGATTGTTGTACCTATCGCGTTTTCGAGCTGGATGGCTCTGCTTAATAACTTCGTGATTGAGAAAGCGAACTTTGATGGTGCGGATATTGGCTTATTACAAAGTGTTCGTGAGATCCCAGGCTTTCTGGCGTTTACAGTGGTGTTTGTGTTGGCTTTCATTCGTGAGCAACGCTTCATGTTGATATCGCTAGCGATGCTGACCGTGGGCACGGCGATTACCGGCTTATTCCCTTCACTGACAGGCCTGTTGCTCACCACTATTTTGATGTCGACGGGTTTCCATTATTTTGAAACGCTGAAGCAATCTTTGTCACTGCAATGGCTAAGTAAAGAAGAAGCGCCAGAGATGCTAGGCAAAATGATCTCGGTGGGTGCGCTTGCGTCTCTACTCACCTATGGCTCTATTTGGGTGATGCTAGAACAGCTAAAATTCGATTTCGCTTGGGTATACGGAATTACCGGAGGCATCGGTTTCATTTTAGTATTGGTGATGACCTTTGGTTTCCCTGAGTTTCAAACCAAGACCCAACAGAATAAGAAGTTAGTGCTAAGAAAGCGTTACTGGCTGTACTACGCACTGACGTTTATGAGTGGCGCGAGAAGACAGATCTTCACCGTGTTTGCGGGCTTCTTGATGGTAGAAAAGTTCGGTTACTCCGCTGCCGATGTCACACTACTGTTCTTAGTGAACTACCTGTTTAACTTCTTGTTTGCAAAGCGCATTGGACGATTTATCGGTGTGGTTGGTGAGCGCAAAGCGCTTATCTTCGAGTATGTGGGTTTGATTGGTGTGTTTGTTGGTTATGGCTTGGTGCAAAGTGCAGAATGGGCGGCGGCACTCTACGTTGTCGATCACCTGTTTTTTGCATTGGCATTGGCTATCAAAACCTACTTCCAGAAAATCGCAGACCCTGCTGACATGGCTTCCACCGCAGGTGTCTCTTTCACCATAAACCATATTGCAGCGGTCGTTATTCCAGTTGTGTTCGGTGTGATTTGGTTGTCGTCCCCTGCCACGGTGTTCTACATTGGTGCAGCAATGGCAGCGGTTTCTTTAGCGCTCTCTTTAAACATTCCTAAGACACCTGAAGAAGGTAATGAAGTGCGAATGTTTAGCTGGCGTTAACTCTAGGTTGAGGCAAATAAAAAGCTCCAATAGCGACATTGGAGCTTTTTTGTATGTGTGATTTGAGGTCAAGCAGCGACCCTAAACGGATTGTTATCCTATGCCACTTGCTTTTCTAAAGCGCCTGTAAAGCGCTTCTTGTAGCTGCGTAACATGCTGAGACTGACTATCGCGGTTAGGGTCTCGGCGAACAGAATACTTGCCCAAATACCTTGTTCTGGGAATAGTTTAGGTAAAATGACGATACCCAATGCGACGAAGACGAAGCCACGACCAAGAGATATCAGTGTTGCTTGCTTAGGTTTCGCCGTTGCTTGAAACAGGTTGGCGATCACCAAGTTGACTCCCATCAGTGGTACTGCAAAGAAGAAGAACGTTAATGCCGTGGCGGAAAGTCCAATCAAATCACTTGAAGCACCTAGATAAAGGGCGGCGATTTGAGGCGCAAACAGATACACAATACCCATAAACACCAAGCCGCTACCAATTGCACTTTTTAAACCTAAGAGAAAAATCGCTTCGATGCGGTTTGGTTGGTTGGCTCCATGATTAAAGCTGATGATTGGCTGGCAGGCTTGAGCGATTCCGACCATCACAAACAGGGCGAATACCCCGACGTTTGCCGTTAAGCCATAGGCGATAATATGATTCTCACCAAACTGATGCAGCAACACGTAGTTGAACAATAAGATTGTCATCGCTGCAGTTACTTCAATGAAGAATGTCGGCGTACCTATTTTTAGGATGCTTGGCAGTTTGCTCAAACCAATCCCTTTTAAGCTCATTTCCAAGGTGCCTTGTCTACGTACAAAGTGGCTTAATAGAATACAAGCGATAACACCTTGGGCAATGGCTGTGCCGTAAGCAGCCCCTTTCATTCCCCAGCCCCACTCTAGTACGAAGAAATAATCCAACACGAGATTGACTATGGCACCTATCGACATCGCGTAAGTCGCCAGTTTTGGGTTGGTATCGTTACGAACAAAGCACGACATGACCCAAGCTAATGAGTACAACACAAAGAATGGCAGCATCACAGACAGGTAATCGTGAGTCAGTTCAGCCATGTAACCAGAAGCGCCCATTAACGCAATCATGTCGTCTAGAAAATACAGAGCAATGCTGACTGAAATGGTGCTAAGCACAGCGGTACTGAGCATGGATTGGCTAAACAGGGTTTGACCTGACGTTGTGTTCCCTTTGCCGACTTCGATAGACATAAGAGCCGCACCACCAATGCCCACCATCATCGCGATGGCGGTGAATATTGAAAAAGCAGGGATGGTTAAAGCAATGGCACCAAGTCCATCAGGGCCAACTCCGCGCCCGACGAACCATGCATCTCCCATGATGAAAAGGGATTTGATCACCATGCCAGTGAGCGCTGGCCAAAGATATTGATAAAAGGATTTGGATATAGGATCGGTTTTAAGGTTGATGGCCATTTGAACAAGCTCCCAACAAATTGGATGTACCAAATTGGATGAAATAAAGAGGGAGCATTATCGGAACTTAGTTAGATTCTAAAAAGGGATGATCTGCGTGTTATGTTGCACTATCTGCACATCGAGTTCGAAACTGTGCTGGTGACTCTTTCATTTGTCCGCGATAAAAACGGCTGAAATAGGCCGGGTCTTCGAAGCCGAGTTCAAAAGCGATGGTCTTGATGGTCTTGGTTGAGAAGATCAGCTCGCGATTCGCTTCTAAAATGATCCGATCGTGGATCAATTGAGTGACGGTTTTACCTTTCTCAGCCTTTACGATTTCGTTGATACGTTTGTTGGTTATCGACAGAGCTTGCGCATAAAAATCGCAATGTTTATGGGTGGTGTAGTGCTGCTCAATCAAATCAACCACCTTGTTTACTCGACTGTCGCGTACTTCGCCTTTCAATGAGGATTGGCTGGCAAAGCGTAATATGTAACGCAAGAAGCTATTCATGAGCGATTCTACTAGGTCCCAGTCGCTCTCTTCTCGCGCGCACTCTTCTTTCAGCATGTTGAAAATAGGCAGCAGGTAGCGATTGCCTTCCTCACTGCAATCCAAATAGGGAGGACGGCTTTGGTGCATGGCAAAAACTGTGTCGACCAGCTGAGTGTTGCGGTGATTGGTTTTTACAAAGCCAGGGGTAAATACCAGTAAACGAGCATTTTCTCCGACTAGCTCCGATCGGTGTACTTGGCCCGGAGCAATGGTGAAAATACGACCGACCTTGTTGTCGTAGTCAACGAAATCAATGCTCTGACTGCCATGGTTATCCACGCACCATACTAACTCCCAGTATTCATGCCTGTGCGGTTCTAAGAACGCATCGTCACTGTTAGTCAGTTCTGTCACGCGACAAGGTTGACCTTTGACAAGGCGTATGTGTTTGATGGGATTACTCATGACATTCCTTTGTGGAGAGATAACTAAGGGTACTAACCAGAGCTGGAAATAATGGCTGAGTCTAATGTAGTTGATCGGGACGTTTAAGTCATTCGCTTGGTGAGCGATTCAATACGAGAAGGGGCTGATTGTAAAGGAATCGTAGATGGTGAAGGAGTGCTTGGGCTAAACAAAACCCCAGAAGCGGATTGTGAGCTTCTGGGGTAGTTTGAATACGGCTTATCTTAGTTCTTAATGTTTAGCTGTTTAGCTGTTTAGCTGCTTAGTTACTGCTTGCCGTTTTAAGCGTTGAACGCAGCTTGAAGATGCTCTTTGGTGCTTTAGTTAGCAAGATGCCACAAAGCAGAGGGATCATCATAAGCAGAGACTGTTCTGATAGAACTTCACCATTGATGTAGCAAGAGATCAGCAGCGCAACCACTGGGAAGATAAGGAAACAAATGGATGCTTGGAACGGCGTCGAAACCTGACCTAGTTTGAAGTAAGCCACAATACCTCCGACACTCGCTACAAAACCTAGGTACACGACCGCTGAGATAGAATCCCAAGTGAAAGATTCTACGTTCACGTTCTCACCAACTGCCGATACAGCAAACAAGAAAATCGCAGCAATGAAACTTGGTACAGCGTTGTAAGTCAGTACCTCGATGCCTTTACAGTGCTTTTGAACCAATACGTACATTACCGCGTGAATCGCAACCGCAAGACCCAGGCAAACCGTACCGATAAAGTAGTCATCACCGCCCATTTGCATTTCGTTACCAAGAATTAAGCACAGGCTTATAACCGCAGTAACTAGGCCGAATATTTGATGCTTCGCTAAGCGTAGACCAAGGAATAAACCTGACATCAGCATCACAGCAACAGGCATGTTAGCGAAGATGATCGAAGCCAAACCAGAAGAGATGTATTGCTCACCATAGATCATCAAAGTGAACGGAATCGCAAAATACATCAGTGCCACAATAAGCAGCCATTGACGCTTGCCCTTAGGGAACAGCAAAGGTTGATTGAAGGCTTTTGCTAATACTGCAAGCAGAGGGGCTGCAAGTAAAAAGCGCAGTCCAGTAGCAAAAATTGGTGGGATAGAATGCAATGCCACTTCCATAGCGAACCAAGTGGTTCCCCAAATTAAGCAAACAGAGACAAAAAGCAAGATAGTTAGCGACTTCGAATTCATGGTGACTACTCATTAATAATTATTTTAAATCATAGGCTTGTAGCGCCTTAATGACGTGGCACAGTATAAGGATGTCGTCGGAGAAAAAATTTGTCTTTTTGTCTCTAATTTAAATGAAATGTAGAAAGTAAATCTCCAATGTGGATATTGAAAAGCAAATATTTTCACTAATTGATATTTTTATAAAGTCATTATTCTTTGTGAGGTTTAATTTTAGTTTAAAAAACGACCAGTTAAGTGAAGAAGGGTGATTTGGCTGAAATCAATCCAGCCGTTTGCAACTGCTCACGGGATCCTCAGTTTGGGTCAAGTGGGGCTGACGAGTACGCTTATTTGCTCTGCTCCCGAATGTCCTCTTTTAGATAAAACCGTTATTAGCAGCAAAGTTATCGTATTAAGTGTTTAAAGTTTATTTGGTTCACGTTCATACTGAATAAAGACGGCATAGCATGGAAATGAGGTAGGGCATTTGAAAAACACAATCGACTTAAATCTATATCGATTTTTGGACCTGCTTTATGAGCAACAATCTCAGGCGAAGGTATGCCATATTCTGGATATCAGCCGCGCAACGTTTAATCGTCATCTTTCTGATTGTCGAGACTTGTTTGCTAATGAGTTATTCATTGCGACCAAAGGTGTTTATACGCCGACCTTGTTCACCACTCAATTGATGCTAATGGTGAAAGAACCGCTGGAAAAGCTAGAGCAAGCGCAGCAAATATCGCAGTCGTTTATCGGTAACGATTCGAACATCGAATATGTTTTTCACGCAGCTAACCCACTGAGCACACTGTTTACGGTTCCTCTGTTGCAGGGGCTTACTAATGAGGAATCTAAGCCCAAAATCTCAATGATGGACTGGTCTTTGGATGGCGTTGAATTCCCCAAAGCAGGGACCTTAGCGATTGGTGTGTCGGGTTATCCTAATGAACTCAACGACCGCATTGTTGAGCGCAAAGTGGGTTCGTTGGAATTGTTTGCTTATGTGGCAGATGCACATCCTTTAGCCCCAAATGAAACCATCGACCTCACACAACTAGAAACCTATGATACGGTTCGTGTGTCTATGGGGTCATTGGACGGTAATTCATATTACGAGCGTTTGAAAAAACGCACAGGCTTGGTATTGGAGCAGAAACTGACTGTTGCATCGGTATCCTCCGCATTGGAATGTGTTCAAGTCAGCCAGTATGTCTACGTTGGCTTTGATATGGATTTGGCTTCAATCCCAAGTGGACTGAGCAAACGACCTGTTTTATTCAACGGAGAAGCGGTGACTTTTGATGTAGGTATTCAGTATCACCGTGCTTGTTATCAGCATCCTATAGTGAAGCGTATTGAACAGATCTTAAGTGAGAGCCTAGAAAACGGTCGATGAGCTGAAGGATGATGCAAAGAATGATAGAAACAAAAAACGCGCCGATGAAGGCGCGTTTTAGTTACTGTCTGCAGGTGCCTAATTGAACCTACAGAGTGTTACAGGTTAACTTCTTCAATGTCACTTGGCTTCCATGTTTGGTCATACCATGCTTCTTGTGGGCCATAGAGTCTTAGCACGGTAAACCAACCTTTGCCCGGAACGGTTTCTATCCAGTTAGCTTCTTTTCCTTTTGGAGCGGTAGGGCCAAAGTACAAATCCACTGAGCCATCTTCATTTTCAATAAAATCATCACGCTGGTTATTCTTACTTGGCAGCGGTTGACTGGTTTGCAGCTCTGAACGTGTTTGCGTGTCGTAAGCCACAACTGACCAGAAGTTTTTTGCTGGTACATTCGCTGGAATATTCAACTTATAGTGCTTACCACCATCGAAGTATTCACCGCCTTTCTCTTGGTCGATCAGCGCATATTGAGAGCCTTTTTCGATAAGCTTGAGGGCCATTGCTGGCGTATTCACCGTTGCAACATAGAAGAAATAAGAGCGTGCATCTAGGTTGCGTCCGCCTTCACCTTTATCCACTAGCCATTGGTAATCATTACCGATAAACGCTGTCTTCCATAGGCGATCTTCATAAATGTAAGCCTTCTTGTCTCTTGGTTGGAAGTACAGTGATCTTGCTGTTGCGTTACCGATTGCGACACCATCTTTCATTAGCTTTTGCATGCGCTCATCGGGTGCAAAAGGTTTGTTTTTTTGAATACCAATACTCGACATTAATCCGCGAAGTTCTGGGTCGATAAACGAGATTGGCTCTTTATCCAATACGGTTTTGATCTCTTTGTAGAAATGCTCGTCGTTCGCATGAATGGTATTGAACGGTTTGCCACTACCGGAGATGAACTCCATTTTCGGCTGATCATCTTTCTTCGCTAGTGGGTAGATCTTAAGCTTCTCTTTATATGCTTTCACTGCAGCATCGGTTTTACCATCTTTCAGGAATCCGCGAGCGATGAACCAGTTGGTGTAGCTGGTGGATTGCGAAACGAAGTAGCCTTCGGGCACTTCACCTTTATAGCCTGGAGGTAGAATCAGGTACTTACCCCCTTTACCTTTGTCAGGTCCGACAATGCCTAAGTCGGTTACAAAGCGAAAGAATGCATCATTGACAGTTGTCGGCCCCATACCTTCAGGCACTTCAATGACGGTTGGGCCATCTTTCTCAAGGTCTAGGAAAACCGAAGCATAAACGGTATCGGTGTTGCCCGTTAAAAACAGAGGATTCGAATCCATCAGGTTATCGAAAACCACCACTTGGTTTGATGATGTTGAACCAATCTCAGTATGTCCAATACGAAGTGCTTCAATTGAAGCCATTGGAATTGCATTGAGGAAAACTTCTGTTGAACGAAGCGTGTCTAGGTTGTCATACAGCTTTTGGGCGGTTTCAGGAGTTGGTGCACCATCTTTAAAGTTCAATTCACCGATGCTCGTTTGCACCGTATCTGGAGTCATGATGCTTAGTGGAATATCGGTATTGTAGTTTTCAGTCGCCAGTACTTGGTGTGAGATAAATATACTGCTCGCTAACGCTATTGCTTTCAGCTTCGACTTAATCATGATGTCACCTTTCAGTTTTGTTTCGATGTGCTTACTTTATGTTAGTCGAAAAAACATATCTGATACGCGGTAGGCTCAAAAATGAGAGTGTGTAGTTATTTATTGTGAAACCGTGGAGAGGAAAATCGATGGATGGTTATCCAGAGCAAAAAGCCCCTTTACTCAAACAGATCGTAAAGGGGAGAGAGCTACCACACGAAACGGTAAACTTAAAAACGCAGATTGAAACCTAGTTCGACACTGCCATCTGAACGAAATACATCTCCCGGACTAACGCGCTTTTGACCGAAGGTATATTTCACATAAGGCTCAACCCACTTAGGCTTCAGGGTAAACGTGACGTCTTGGCTGTTGTAATAACCTTTTGAACCCGTTAGTTGACGATCATGGCTGAATGAATAGGAAAAGTTCATAAATTCTGTGGGGGAGTAACTGGTACCAATCGTGTTTTTCCATTCGCGATTGGCATTATGAAGGTCAGTAAGTGAGAATTTTCGCCATTCATGTGATGTGTTCGCAAACACCATAATATTGTTCGTGATGGCGGTGCCGCCAAATAAACCGATGTCGTAGATATCGATTAAATCTGCTCGGCCATAACTTACGAAAGCTTCGGTGTAAAAGCTACCTAACATCAAACCATAACCAGTCCCTATTTCTAGGTAACCTTCAGAGTCAACTTCAGCACTGATGTTGATTTCCTCAGTTGCTTGAATAACTCCAGATACTGTTCCTATCCAGTTGTCTCCTGCCTTCGCAGTTTGAAAGCTTAAGCTGGGTTCGTGATAACTTAATGCTTGTAATTGATGGTCGTTTGCACATACAGCAAAGGGCATCAATAAAGTGATTAATATTCGTTTCATCGTGCTCTCAATTCTCAAATAAAAAGGAGCCGCTAATAAGCGGCTCCTTTGCTTTTATATTTATTATTTTTATTAGCTACGGCTAGCGCGGTCTTTTACAGCTTGCTTAATTTGCTGACGTTGTTCTTGAGATAAGCTTTGAACTTTTTCACGAAGTTCACGTGGATCCTTGTCTAAACCAAAGCCTGGGTCAACATTTTCGAAACCAGGGTCTATAATGCCTAGTGCGCCTTTAACATTGTCTTTTAAGTCTTGATTTGCTGAGCCCCAGATGATCTTTCCATCTTTATCAGTAACTAGGACTAGTTCACCACCATTGAATCCCTCAATAGTAATAACCACGCTATTTTTCATTTCTTCACGGTGTACATTTTTAACCAGTGAGCCATTGTCAAAACCTGGGTCCGTGTAAATTGGATTCTCTGGATCAGCTTCTACAGGGTGATCGATTTCCGGTTGAATTGGGTGCCCAATGCTAGGGGAATCCCAATTGATACGTTCAATTACGCCATCTGTAATTGTGACATCAACAGATTTACTGCCGTCAATAGAAGTGATTTGTACGTAGCCACCGTAGTTGATAACGTCAACCATAATAAGTTGGTCATTAACTCTGATTTGATATAAACCGCTACCGTCAGCATTCACATCGACAGGACGAGCTTCAGCTACTTCTTCGCCATTGAACTTGATGGTTCCATCTTCACTTACAAACCAAACATCCTTTGGGGTCACACCGTAATCTGGGTCAATTTCAATCGGGTGCTCTGGAAGCATAGGAATTCCGAAGCCTGGATCGATTGGCGTTTTGATTTCGGATGCAATCAGACGGCCATTTTCAACAGTGAGTACGACTTCGCCGCCGTGGTTACCGTGAAAGACGATCGTGTCACCTTCTTTCTGAATGTGACCAACAGTGTCACCATTTGCATTTTTAACTTCGTCGCCATCGGTGACGAAGATCATATCGTCAATAACAATAAGCGTGTTGCCATTGACCCCTTGAATCAATCTAGCTTGATGATTGCCCTCATCACCTTCAACCAATGCGATGTTGAAGTGCTCTCCTTGAATATGTTGAACATCCGCAATGCCGTCTTGGGCTGCTGGTGGATTGTCACTTGAACCAGAAGAAGAACAACCAGCTAGGAAAGAGGCTGCGATAAGTGTGCTTAATAGTTTTAGTTTCATGGTTTACTCTCAAATAATTGTTTAGGAACTTAAGTTGCTTCTTGCAGTGTTGTGTGGCGTTCCTAGCCGATGAGAGAAGTATATGGATTGAACAAAAAAGCCTCTAATCCCTTGATGGAATAGAGGCCTTTACTTTTGGTTATTAATGACACTGGATAAACAGTCCGATAACTACAGGTTATTATTGAGGATAGAGTCGAGAACTTTTTTAAGCCATAGGGTTGTAGGGCTATTACGGTTTTTATGGTGAAAATAGGCACACACTGTTGGCTGAATATCCGCGCTATCAAAGCGAATTTGAATTGCTCTGAGTGTGGTTTTTTGTTCAATTTCAAGAAACTTAGAAGCGGGAAACATCATATCGGAGTTCTTTACAACATCAATAACAGCTGATGGTAACTCTGAACGAAAGCCTATGTTTGCTTCTAGCCCTTTAATTTTTAGTATCTTTTCAGCAAGTGTGCGGTGGGAGTTCCAATCGATAGCAATTATAGTGGCTAGTTCGAAGTTTACGCCATCTTTCACTTCAATAAAATCACCGCTGTAAGGGTGGTCGTGTCTGACATAACCTTTAAAGCTGTCTTGCGTAATAGGTTGTTGAAGTAGCTCTTTCGGGGCGTGGGATATTTCGTAATTAAACCCTATGTGGACTTCATCATTGATAATTTCTGTCATGGTCGTTTTAGACCAGTTTAATAAATGAACCTCAACATTTGGCGCTTGGGTCCGGATCGCTTGGAACAATTTGCTGGAAATTGAGCTGAGAAGAAATGGCGATAGCGCAAGCTTGATTGGGCCTTGAAGCTGTTTTGGATCGAACTCATTACTGTTATTGAGTGCTGACGAGAGCTCATTCAAGATAGGTGAAATACTTTCGGCTAGCATGTTGGCATGTTCTGTTGCGCGCAACCCGTGGTGCGTTTTGACAAATAGTTCGTCGTCGAAATGGTCACGCAATCGTTGGAGGGCTTTACTTATCGCTGGTTGAGATACGAATAGGCGCTCGGAAGCTTTCCGCATATTTCGTTCTTGATGCAGGATAATAAAAGTTCGTAGTAGATTTAAATCCAAACTAGAAAATAGGTCTTTTGCCATATTGAGAACCCAAGTTTTATCGTTATTTAATAATAAGATGGTGTTCGGTCTAGAACAAATAGATATTTCGCATAGGTGTGACGCCAATAAAACAAAGCCCGCACTTGGCGGGCATATGAGTCGTAATCTAGATTTTTACTGCGTAACCGGATTGACTGTCTTGGACTGTCGGATTGCAAGAATCAGTTGTGGTAGCAGTGACATCACGATCATACCTGTCATTAGTGAATACTGCACAGGAGTAAACGATTCGCCCATCAACACCATACCTGTAACGATACCTGCCACTGGGTTCGCGATGCCACCGAAAGTGAAATCAACCACAGACATACGTTGTAATAACCACACATACATGCCGTAACCTAGAGCAGTGTTTAGCCCAATCACCCACATTAGCCCGATCGCATTACGAGTATCGAAATGAGTCACGGCATTAACATAAGGCTGCGGGTCGATAAAGGCATGAACGCCAGAAGCGACAGACAAAATCGTACCACCCAGAATTAGCTGCCATGTTAATACCTTCCACCAGTGCATGCGATTACCCAATGATTTGGTAATGCTACTGCCGATAACGATACACATGATAGCGGCGAACATTGCGCCCAACCCGATTGGGTTCAAAGCGATTTGGCTTGGGTTGAACAAGATCCACGCTAAGGTGATCAAGCCGATACCAGACAGGGCTTGAATCAAATGTGGGCGCTGTTTCTTCACTACCCAATGGAAGATCATTGCGAACACAGGTACAGAGATCATACCCACGCCCGAAATCGCTGAAGGCAGTGTCAGTGCCATCACGAAGATCAAACCAAAGAAAGTCGCGATGTTGATCAGGCCTAAAGTGAAAATGATTTGCCACTCGCCTTTTTTCGGCAGTGTTGGTTTTACCGCTAGCAATAACAAACCAGCAGGTAATGCACGCAAAGCACCTAGTAATAGTGGTGGCCACTCCTGTAGCGTAAATTGCGTCACTGCATAGGTTGTTCCCCAAAAGAATGCGGGGATCATTGCTAATAATATGTTCATCTGAAATATCTTTACGTTAAGATAACTATTGTGTGAACTGTATACTGAGAACTAGTGGTTGTAAAGTATCTTTATGTTAAACTAGTTTAAAGTAATCAGACTAATAACGGAGCTAGATTGCAAATGGATGCTATCGACCGCGTAGTAGAGCAATGGGCAAAGGAAAAGCCCGAATTAGAAACTGAGCCTATGGCAATGATGGGCCGGATTATGCGTATTGCCAAGTATATGGAGACACAAGTTGCCGAGCTTCATAAAAAATACGACATGAAACTAGGCGAATTTGATGTGCTAGCCACCTTGCGACGTTCTGGAAAGCCTTATCGTCTTACGCCCTCAGAGTTGATAGGTTCGATGATGCTGACATCAGGTGCGATGACCAATCGCCTTGATAAGCTAGAAGCCAAAGGGCTGATCAGTCGTGAGCACAGTAAAGAAGACAGACGTAGCGTGAGCGTTCAGCTAACCAAAGATGGTCTGATTCTGATTGACCAGATGATGACTGAGCATGTCGAAATGCAGAAAAAGCTGGTTAAATCTCTGTCTGCGAGCCAGAAGAAGAACACCAACCAACTACTAAAAACATGGTTGAGTGCTTACGAGTAATCTGCTTGCTGAACTTAGTGAATTGAACGAGCTTAATTTGGTTTGAAAACCGAAGTGATTGTGCTTCGGTTTTTTGTGTCTTCAATTTGGTGCCGTGCTATTTAGTATCGGTTAATTTGGGAACGGCACTGAGCCAGAAACCGAATAAGTTCCATCAATGTAATTCCATATTTTAGGACATCCTATTTAATACTTCCCGTTATCAATAGATGCCACCCATCAGTATATTTTTCGTATTCCCACAATACAGAGATTACTGAAATGAAACTTAAAATAGCCCTTAGCGCAGCACTACTAGTGACGTCATTTGCATCTCATGCAGAATTGAAAATGTCGATCAACGAACAAACCAATGGCGTCGTCGTCACGGTTTATCAAGATGGAGAACGCGTTCCTAATGCTCAGGTCACCACCAATATTCGCGGGCAACAAGTGACAGAAACATCAGACAGAGGACAAGCATTTTTCTACAAGGGAAATATCCCGAGGGTGTACCGATTTGAAGCAACCACACCTCAAGGAGAGAGTGTCCAACAAAGTCGATTTATCGGACGAGATAAATAGACTTCTCGGAGTGCCTAGCTAGGAGCAAGCTAGTGAGTTTGAGCCGATGCTCTCCAGCACTTCTCTAATTTTTTCAAAGCGAGTGTTTTTGCTTTCCCCATATTGCCTATTTGCCACGCGAGCACGATATCAACGGTTCTTGCGTGGCCAATTTCCACTAAACTTCCTGCTTCTAACTCGGCGGTTATAAGCTGTTTAGGCAGAGTTCCGATACCAAGGTTACGTTGAATTGCCGTTAACTTACTACTCATTGAGCTGACCGTACTGGTTTTTTGGTTTAGTAAGATGTTTTTGGTGATTTTAGGCGCTGACTTAGCGGTATCGGCAACCGCGATGATTGTGTGTTCACGTCGTGTGGATTCACTGAGTGGATTTGGCTCGTTTAAGATGGAGGCACTTTTCGCAGCCACCCAGATCATTTCTACACTGCCGATGGTTTTACTGTTTACGGTATTCGGTAGCTCGATATTGGGCATCGATGAGATGAGGATATCCGCTTTTCCTGAGATTAATGCCTCCCAACCGCCCGACAATATATCCTCTTGGACGTACAGTTGCGTGCTGCACTCCGTTGCCATATCAGCGATTAATGACAACGCAATGTCTTGTCCGATAATGCCGTCATAAGAAACAAACAGTTCGCTTTCCCAACCACTGGAGAAACGTTGTACTTGGTTTATGAGTTCATCTGATCCCGCTAGCAGCTGTCGGCCATTTTCCACCAACATTTGTCCTACCTGGGTAAACACGGCTCTGTGTCCTGATCGATCTAAGATCAAGATGCCGAGTTCGTCTTCCAACTTTTGAATTTGATAGCTCAATGCAGAAACGGATCGATTGAGGTGCGCAGAGGCTGACGAGTAAGTCCCTTCACGTTGTAGAACATCCAATATTTGTAAGGTGTCGAGCGGCAGTGTCTTCTTCAGAGTCTTCATAAAATCAATAAAATGGGGCAAGTGTTTCAATGAATTTAAGCTAATGGTAACAGCATTGAGGTTGTTGAATCTTCGGATTTAGTCAGTAATTTGTATGCGAGTATGTCTATTAAAATTTCAAACAAGTTGTTCTATTTTTCTCGTTATCATCTTAATGCTAAGTCGAATAACCTATCGGCAATGAAACTTATCAAGGCTTAGAACTATGAACACCAGATGGAACGATACACTGACTTTTTTCGCTCGTATTTTATTGGCTTACTTGTTTATTCAAGCGGGTTGGGGAAAGCTATTTAGCTATGAAGGAACGGCGGGATACATGGCTTCTCAAGGAGTCAGCGCTCACTTGTTGCCTTTGGTTATTTTGCTTGAACTCGGTGGTGGACTTGCGATTTTAGCTGGGTTTATGACTCGCTTTACTGCGCTGTCGATTGCGTTTTTCTCTTTAGTCTCTGGTGTTATGTTTCACTTCGACCCAAGTTCGTCGGGTCAAATGATTCATTTCTACAAAAACGTCTCTGTTGCTGGTGGGTACCTGGCTTTAGCGGTACTTGGTGCAGGATCGTTTAGTGTTGATTACTGGCTGTCTAACAAGTTGAAGCAAGACACGAAATGGGCGCGATTAGTGGCTTTTGTTCGTTAATGTCATTGATGCAGATTGATTCCCTACTAATAATAAAAACCGAAGCTCACAGGCTTCGGTTTTTGTCGTTTAAGAACTTAAGAACTTAAGAACTTAAGAACTTAAGAACGGCTAACTGGTGAATTAAGCTTGCAGCATTTCATCACTGAACAGTTCCGCGCACCCAATACCATTGATGGCGCAGCTTTCGTCTATATCTGAAATGTCACCGCTTACCCCAATAGCACCGAGTACCGTTTTATCCTTGTCTCGAATCAATAAGCCCCCTGGTACTGGCACCATATTACCGTGTGCGAGTACGTTTACGGCGGAGATAAATGCTGGTCTGGTGTCAGCATCTTGGGCGAGTTTTCTTGAGGAACAACCCAGTGCGAGTGCTCCCCATGCTTTAGCGATAGCGATGTCTGGTCGCATCATGCTAGAGCCGTCTTGACGTTGCAAAGAAATCAACTTGCCACCACTGTCTAAGACGGCGACCGTCAAAGGCTCGGTGTGGATCTTGTTTCCTGCTTTTAAGGTTCCATCTATGATGGTTAACGCTTGTTGTAGAGTCAAACTTCCCATGTTATCTCCTAGTTTTTCAAGGGGCATATGTACCAAGATCAGTCAGCCAATTGCTACTCATGTTCATGAATACCATTGACGGATTCAACTTGGTACAAGAGTCCTAACTGGACTCTTGTAGTAGCCCATAGCTGGGTAAAGTTAGGAAGGCAGCGAACTCATCGGCTGTAGAAAGTTGATAGAAAAGATCGGCTGTCTCTTCAAATCGACCAGCTGCATAACGCGAGTCTCCGACTTCATGTTTTATCGTGTCTAGCTCTTGGTAAAGCCAAGAGTGGAACAGTTGTTTGGTAAAAGTTTGGCCGTCATCAAGTGTGACTCCGTGGTGGATCCATTGCCAGATGTTGGCTCTTGAGATCTCAGCGGTTGCGGCATCTTCCATCAAACCGTAGATAGGCACACAACCGTAGCCTTGGATCCAAGCCTCAATGTAATAAAGCGCGATGCGTATGTTTTTGCGCACGCCCGCTTCGTCACGGCTTCCTTCACAAGGTTTCAATAGCGTATCTGCGTTGATCACATGCTCAGGGCTTTGGAAATCCATTTGGTTTACTTTGCCATCAAGGTGTTTATCAAAGATCGACATTGCTAAATCAACCAATGCTGGATGCGCTACCCACGTGCCATCGTGACCATTTTGAGATTCTCTTTGCTTGTCTTCGATAACCTTGGCGGTGACACGCGCCATCTCTTGAGGATCTTTTGCTGGAATGAAGGCTGACATACCACCCATTGCCAGTGCACCGCGTGCGTGACAAGTGCGAACCAACAGTTGGCTATACGCGTTAAGGAACTCTTGATCCATCCCGATCCCATGACGGTCAGGCAGGATGCGGTCTTTATGGTTCTTCAGCGTTTTGATGTAGCTGAAGATGTAGTCCCAGCGGCCGCAGTTCATCGCTACGATATGATCACGCATGGCATACAAAATCTCTTCCATCTGGAATACAGCAGGAAGCGTTTCAATCAAAACGGTCGCGCGAATGGTGCCTTTTGGTACGTGGAAATAGTTTTCGGTGAAGCTAAAAATATCGTCCCACCATTGTGCTTCTTCCATGTTTTCAAGTTTTGGAATGTAGTAATAAACTCCTAAACCTTGTTGTGCGCGTGATTGATAGTTATGGAAAAAGTACAAAGCGAAGTCCATCAAGCAACCACCGATAGGCTGATTGTTAAATTGGATGGACTGCTCTGGTAAATGAATGCCACGTGGACGAGCAATTAGTAGCGCTGGATCGTTATTTAACTGGTAATTCTTTTGCTTCTTTTCATCGAAGTAGCTAATGGTACCGAGGTTGGCGTCTCTAAGGTTGATTTGCCCTTCGACCATATTGGCCCAAGTTGGGGAAGACGCATCCTCAAAGCAACACATGAAGACCTTCGCGCCTGAGTTTAATGCGTTGATCACCATCTTTCTTTCGATTGGGCCGGTGATCTCTACGCGGCGATCCAGTAGCTCCGGTGGTGGTGGTGCTACTTTCCATTCTTTGTTTTGGCGAATGGAGATAGTGTCTTTTCTGAAATTGGGTAACTCACCCTCGTCGTATTGAGCCTGTTTTGTGTCGCGGTCACTTAGCAGGGCATGACGGCGATCTCCAAACTTATTCACGAGAGCTTCTAAGAATTTTAATGCATCTTTAGACAAGATCTCTTTGTACTCGGAGTTGTCCATATTCCCGAGTACCTGCATACACTGTACTTCTTCTCTCTCTTTTACGTCATTCATCATTGCTGTCTCCTTTAAACAATACGATGCTATTTTGTATACAAAATGCTCTTTTTAAGGATATTTATATTGCATAAATTGTAAACAAGCAAAGGGTATTTAACATTTATTTATCATTTGATCTTTTTGTAATTTATTTTTACGTAAAGATATTTTATGTAAAGCAATGAATTGTAAGCTTTTCAGGCTTATTTGCTGTTCAAGAGGATAGGTTGATGTAACAAAAATGTTTCAATCTGGGGTTGATAAATGCTGAGGATGATTCATAGTGTACAAAAGTTAGTTTAATTGTATACAATCTGAACTGGAGGTTCGAATGGCAATTATGAAAGCGATTGAAGCAGCGGTAGAAGTGCTTAAACGTGAAGGCGTAGACATCGCATTTGGTGTTCCCGGCGCAGCAATAAACCCTATGTATGCGGCTATGAAAAAGCTCGGAGGAATCGACCACGTCTTAGCTCGTCACGTAGAGGGTGCATCCCATATGGCTGAAGGGTACACGCGTACCAATCAAGGTAATATTGGTGTGTGTATTGGTACCTCTGGTCCTGCGGGCACGGATATGATCACGGGTCTGTATTCTGCATCTGCAGATTCGATTCCAATTCTATGTATCACAGGCCAAGCGCCACGTGCTCGTCTTCATAAAGAAGATTTTCAAGCGGTCGACATTGAATCTATCGCTAAGCCAGTAACAAAGTGGGCAACAACGGTGCTGGAACCTGCACAAGTGCCACGCGCATTCCAAAAAGCGTTTCATTTAATGCGTTCGGGTCGTCCTGGTCCAATCCTGATTGACCTGCCTATCGATGTTCAGCTGGCTGAAATTGAGTTTGATATCGATACCTATGAACCGCTAGAACCATATAAGCCACAAGCAACACGTGCGCAGGTTGAGAAAGCACTAACCATGATGTCTCAATCTGAGAAGCCGCTGATTGTATCTGGTGGTGGCGTAATTAACGCTGGCGCATCTGAGTTGCTGCAGCAGTTTGCAGAAATCACGGGTGTACCAGTTATCCCAACTTTGATGGGCTGGGGTTCTATCCCTGATGATCATGAATTGATGGCCGGCATGGTGGGGCTACAAACCTCTCACCGTTACGGTAACGAAACCATGCTCAACTCTGATTTTGTATTTGGTGTAGGTAACCGCTGGGCAAACCGTCATACCGGCTCTGTCGATGTTTACACCGAAGGACGCAAGTTTGTGCACGTTGATATTGAACCGACCCAAATCGGTCGAGTGTTCTGTCCCGACTTAGGTATTGTTTCTGATGCGAAAGCAGCACTTGAACTAATGGTTGAAGTTGCTCAAGAGTGGCGTGATGCAGGCAAGCTACCAAACCGAAATGCTTGGGCAAGTGAGTGTCAGGAACGCAAGTCGACCATGCTGCGTAAAACCAATTTCGATGAAGCTCCAATGAAACCAATGCGTGTTTATGAAGAGATGAACAAGGCATTTGGTCGTGACACTTGCTATGTGAGCACCATTGGTTTGTCGCAAATTGCTGCTGCTCAATTCCTGCATGTTTATAAGCCACGTAACTGGATCAACTGTGGTCAGGCTGGCCCTCTAGGTTGGACAACACCTGCGGCATTGGGTGTACGTGCGGCTGATCCGGATCGCGATATTGTCGCTATCTCTGGTGATTATGATTTCCAGTTCATGATCGAAGAACTGGCGGTAGGTGCTCAATTCAACCTGCCATACATTCATGTGTTGGTGAACAACTCATACCTAGGTTTGATTCGTCAAGCACAGCGCCAATTTGATATCGATTATTGTGTACAACTGGCGTTTGATAACCAGAATGCGCCTGAGCTTGAAGGCTACGGAGTTGACCATGTCGCGGTTGTGGAAGGCTTAGGTTGTAAAGCGATTCGAGTTCGTGAGCCTGAGCAAATTGCCGCTGCGTTTGAGCAAGCAAAAGAGCTGATGAATAAGCATAAAGTCCCGGTTGTTGTTGAGCTAATTCTTGAGCGAGTAACCAACATAGCAATGGGTGTCGAGATCAATGCCATCAATGAATTCGAACCGCTTGCCGAAAGCCGCGGCGATGCCCCTACAGCGCTTGCATACAAGTAGCTTTGTTGTACGTGTACCCGTTGAGCCAAAGCTTGGCTCAACGGAGAAGCTCCAAGAAATCGGAGCTTCATTAAGCAACCGTAGCCTCACTAAGCAGTCATAGTTTCAATATATAACGGTTTCTTTACCTAATAACCAGAGCTTCACCAAATAAAGAGTAAGGACAGAGTCATGGCAAAATTTGCAGCAAACTTGTCAATGTTATTCACGGAAGTTGATTTTATGGATCGCTTTGAAGCCGCAGCAGAAGCGGGCTTTCAGGGCGTGGAGTACCTTTTCCCGTATGCCTTTGAGGCAGACAAAATTAAAGAAAAGCTTGTCGCTAATAATTTAGAACAAGTGTTATTTAACCTACCAGCAGGGGATTGGGACGCCGGTGACCGTGGTATCGCGGTCGACCCAGCACGAGTCGAAGAGTTTCAAGCGGGTGTAGCTAAGGCGATTGCTTACGCTAAAGCGCTCGGTTGTACTCAAGTGAATTGTTTGGCAGGGATAGTTCCGCAAGGTGTGACCCAACAAGACGCGCAATCGGCGTTTGTGATTAACCTGCATTACGCAGCAAACGCGCTAGCTGCAGAAGGGATCAGCCTAGTGATTGAAGCGATCAACACGCGTGATATTCCGGGCTTCTTCTTAAATACCACTGAGCAAGCCAAAGCGATCATTAAAGAGGTAGGGAGCGATAACCTTTCTATCCAATACGATATTTATCACATGCAAATTATGGAAGGCGACTTAACGCCGACCATGCAACAAAACATTGGCCAAATCGCGCACGTTCAACTGGCTGATAATCCAGGTCGACACGAACCGGGGACGGGAGAAATCAATTACCCATTCGTGCTCAATTATCTTGATGAGCTTGGCTATCAAGGCTGGGTTGGCTGCGAGTATAAGCCAAAAACAACGACTACAGAAGGCCTTGGTTGGCTACACCAGTACCGTTAATTCCGTCTGGTAATCCTCAAACGTTAAGGAGAACAACATGTCTAAAATTGCATTTATCGGTACTGGCATCATGGGTAAACCTATGGCGAGTAATCTACAAAAAGCGGGCCACGATATCTTTCTATCAGACCACTTCAATGAAGCTCCTGCTGATCTGGTCGCAGCGGGCGCAACAGTCTGTCACTCACCCGCGGAAGCGGCAGAGGCAGCGGATGTCATTATCCTAATGGTGCCAAACACACCTCAAGTTGAAGATGTACTGTTTGGTAACAACGGAGTAGAGCAAGGCCTAGCAGCGGGCGGTGCGACTGGAAAACTGGTTATCGATATGAGTTCAATCTCGCCTATCGCGACTAAAGCCATTGCAGCGCGTATCAACGAAG
Organism: Vibrio gigantis; assembly: GCF_024347515.1. Lineage (NCBI taxonomy): Bacteria > Pseudomonadati > Pseudomonadota > Gammaproteobacteria > Vibrionales > Vibrionaceae > Vibrio > Vibrio gigantis. The sequence continues at coordinate 1,141,376 of NZ_AP025493.1, read as the reverse complement.
GTGGCGCTTCTTACCTAGATGCACCGGTATCGGGTGGTGAAGTCGGTGCTATTAATGCCGCACTGACCATTATGGTGGGTGGCGAGCAAGACGCCTTTGACAAAGCTCGTCCGCTATTCGAAATCATGGGTAAGAACATCACGCTGGTGGGTGATAACGGTGCTGGCCAAACGTGTAAGGTTGCTAACCAGATCATCGTTGCACTGAATATTGAAGCGGTATCCGAAGCCTTGGTATTTGCCTCAAAAGCGGGTGCTGATCCAGCTCGTGTACGTCAGGCACTACTGGGTGGTTTTGCTAACTCTAAGATCCTGGAAGTTCATGGCGAACGTATGGTTGAAGGCACATTTGACCCAGGTTTTAGAATCTCGCTTCACCAGAAAGACCTGAACCTTGCGCTAACGGGCGCACAAGAGTTAGGTGTCGCACTACCGAATACGGCTAACGCTCAAGAGTTGTTTGGAGAGTGTGCCGAAATGGGCGGTGAAGGTTGGGATCACTCTGCGCTGATTCAAGCGATAGAGAAGCGTTCTGACCACTCAATTCGCTAATATCCGTAACGATTAATCCGTCTCAATTCATTGGCTTTTGTCGCTGTAGTAGCTTTGTTGCAAAGCTTTGTCGCTTCAGTAGGGGCTAAGGCCAATGAATCTGGGCTGCCATTACATGTAATGTCGAATTGTGAATCTACTTTGCGCCTTGACAGAGCTGCGATGTGCGAGCCCACAAGTTTCAAACAGTTTGTTTATAAATCGCGTAGTTTCGTCTCCTTTTATACGCGTTCCTGATACGAGGCAGAGGTTGAAGTTGTTCCTTTCCAACTTAATCTTAGCAGGCACCCTTTCGCCTTGTATCGGGGTTCTTTTTTTCTCCGTCAACTAAGGAGTGGCTGATGGACATTGATGCTAAGCAGTTTCTGCAAACCCTTTTCTCAAGTGCTGTAAATGAGGCACTACCAAAAAATCACATCGAACCTTTTCTACCTCAAGATATTTTTTATCGTTCTGCTAATCAAGCTGGGCGCACTGTCGTGATCGGAGCGGGAAAAGCTGCAGCGTCAATGGCGGCGGAGCTTGAAGCCGTATGGCAAACAAAGAAGCAACAAGATCTTGCACTGCGTGACCTTGAAGGTTTGGTCGTGACTCGCTATGAGCACACGGCCCCTTGCGAACACATTGAGGTGATTGAAGCGGCGCACCCAGTTCCAGACGCGATGGGTTTAGAAGTGAGTCAACGTATGTTGCAACTCGTCAATGATCTTAGCTCCGATGACACGGTGATCTGCTTGTTGTCGGGTGGAGGCTCTGCGCTATTGAGTCTACCGGGTGGCGATATCAGTTTGGCAGAGAAGCAACAAATCAATAAAGCGCTGCTTAAGTCGGGTGCAGCCATTGATGAGATGAATTGCGTTCGTAAGCATTTATCTTCAATCAAAGGTGGTCGACTTGCCAAAGCCGCCTACCCAGCAAGAGTTGTGTCTTTGGCAATATCTGATGTGCCGGGAGACGATATTAGTGTGATTGCCTCTGGCCCAACCGTACCTGACACCACCACTCGTTTTGATGCAATGGCAATCTTAGAACGCTACCAAATTGAAACACCACACTCGGCATTTGAATGGCTCAATAACCCTGAGTCAGAGACCGTTAAGCCGGATGATGTGTGTTGGAAGAATGCAGAGCATCATATTATCGCTACTCCAATGTCAGCATTAGAATCTGCCGCTGCAGAAGCTGAAGGTTTGGGGATCCCCGCTTACGTATTGAGTGACTGTATTGAAGGAGAAGCGCGAGAAGTGGCGAAGGTTCATGCTGCTTTGGCCAAACAAGTTGCTAATAATAAACATCCATTCGAGACGCCTTGCGTGCTGCTTTCAGGTGGTGAGACCACGGTGACGGTTAAAGGAAATGGTTGTGGCGGGCGAAATTGTGAATTCCTTTTAAGCTTGTATAACGAACTTAAAGGCCAAGACAATATATTTGCTCTGGCTGCCGATACTGATGGTATAGATGGTGTCGAAGACAATGCAGGGGCGTGGATAACACCTCAAACATGGCAGCAAGGTTCGAGCCAGTCTCTTAAAGCGCAAGACTACCTTGACGCGAACAACAGCTACGACTTCTTCAAACAAGTTGATGTGCTTCTTACGACAGGCCCAACGCTAACCAATGTCAATGATTTCAGGGCTATATTGATTTTGTAGTCTGAAAACTCGTTTGTTGTGAGTTGATCTCAGAGTGTTCAAATGGTCGCCGGTGTGCTGACATCAAGGCGGCCATTTTGATTTTATCGACGCTGTCAGTGTTTCGTCAGATGAGATAAGCGCTGGGGTTGAGTTATGGCATTATCTTCTGGACTAATGAAGCACGTTGATTACTATGGCTTAAGTAATGAGTTGTAAAGGATGCAATATGTCTAGGATCAGACAAAAGAATCAAGATTTAATCATCGAAGTCGCGTGCGAACAATTTGCGACCCATGGTTATGCTGCGACAAAAATGGCAGATATCGCTAAAGCTGCTGACATTCCCAAACCAAACGTATTCTATTACTTCAGTTCCAAAGATAAGCTCTACAATGCCGTGCTTGAAACTGTCACTCAGCCATTATTGGAAGCGTCTCGCCCAATTGAAGATCTCTGCGATCCTGTTGAAGCTTTATCTCAGTATATTCAGACTAAGCTCATCATTTCTCGCGACCATCCACACGCCTCTAAGGTATTTGCCAATGAAGTGATGTCGGGCGCTAAGGTGTTGCCAAAAGAGATCGGTGATGAGCTGTATAAGCAATCGCAGATGATCCTTGATAAATTCTCGACCTGGTCTGCACAAGGCTTGATGGATGAAGTTCCCGCACACCACCTCATGTTTACCATCTGGGCTGCAACCCAAACCTACGCTGACTTTGGCTGGCAGATTTGCAGCGTGATGCAGAAAGAGCAGCTTGATGACAAAGACTACGAAGAAGCCGCTGAGTTCATCACCCAGTTAGTGATTAAAGGTTGCGGTGTGAAAGGAAAGTCTTAGTTTTTTGCTTTTAGTTTATTGGGAAAGGACATCATTCGATGTCCTTTTTTGTATCTGGTGGTTATTAATGCGCTTGCTTTGCAAAGATTGCAGTGCAGCCCGCGGGATGTAGGCTCGTGTCCGACTGGGCGTTATCTATCAGTGTGGATGTCCAGCCGTAACTGTCTCCGATGCGTTTTACAATGATTAGGCCAAGGCCGTGTTCCGTTTTTGTATCATCATTCAGCCCTGAGCCAGTATCTGAAACCGAAATCGTGTTGGAGTTGATGGTCACTACAATCTTACCTTGTGTGGTAAATCGAATCGCATTTTCAATGTAGTTCTTTAATACCATATTCACCAAAGGGAGCGGCATGTTGAGCGTGGTGTTTGGCTCAACATTCAGAACTAACTCCACGCCTGCAGCTAGCATGCCGCGGTATTTCGATACATCGATAGATTCTTGGTTAATCGCTGTAAGTGTTTTATCTGTTGAAGAGTTCTCTTGCTTAACAATATTTAGTAGCACTTCAACAGTAGTACTCATGCCATTGGCGGCTCCAAGAATACGTTCTCGTTGCTTAGCTTGAAATACAGGATCATCGGGTTTCATGGCTTGCAATTCTGCTGCGCCAATAACAATTGAGATCGGTGTTTTCAATTCATGGCTAGCGTATTTCGCAAACATCATCTCTTGCTTGGCAAGTCTGTCTTTCATTGTCGAGTAACTGTTGAGGTGCGAGGTGAGCATCTGCAGCTCATCAACCGTGTGGTCAGGTACTTTGAAGTTGTCAGATTCATGTTTAGTGAGTTGAGTACTGAGGTCTGAAATGGGCACCATCAGTTGGTCAAATACTCGTTTTAACGTAAACCGCAATACAATGATCAGGCCGATCATCAACAGCGTAGAGATTGCCATCAATACGCCCCAACTGTCGTCCCACAGGTCCATATCAAAAGAGCTGATGGTGATGTAAGTCGGGATGGTTTCTCCTTGGTCTTCAAAAGCAAAGTGGTAGACGATAACCCCGGGAATAATAATATCTTCTTCGGAAAGCCTGATCTCAAAATGCTGTCGATCGACCGTTTCCAATGCCATTGGTGGAAGCCTTTTTAATTGGTCAGTAAAATCGGCTTCACCATAGTAGGCCGTTACGTTTTCCGACAGCTTGAGGCTGCCTTCTGGAGAAAGAAGGTGGTAAAACTGCTGTGCCACCCCCTTATATGATTTTAGGTGATTCTCGATTTGCGCCTCTTCTTGCCACACTAAACGTAGCGAGAAAACGAAAAAGACAATGCATGAAGAGACAAGTGCGATGACCGAAAACGTTCGCATAGTGCGGATTCTGACATCCTCAATTGAGTTGCCTAGCTTTGTGCGAATTTTCATGCGGATTGAGGCTCATTGTTAGACACGATTAATTGAAAACCGTGTTTAGGAATGGTCTTGAGCATAGGAAAATCGAAGGGTTTATCAAGCGCGTTTCGTAATAGGTAGATATGGCTGCGGAGCACATCTTTGTCTGGAATGTCATCCCCCCACAGCATATAGATCAAACTATCGCGAGTGACGACTCCACCTTGAGCTTTGACTAGCTCTCTCAAAATTTGAAACATGATAGGGGTTAGGTTGAGTGATTGACCACTTCTTGATGCGGTATGTGTTTTTTCATCGATGATCACTTCACCAAAGCTCAACGACTTTTTGGCGACCAAGCCTTTATTGCGTTTTATCAGTGCTGACAGGCGAGCTTCTAATTCAGGAAACTTGAACGGTTTGGTTACGAAGTCGTCGGCACCTGAATCAAAGCTACTTAATAGGTCTTCTTGGCCATTCAATGCTGTTAGCATCAATATTGGGGTGGTTACACCATTTTGACGTAACTTAGACGCCACTTGCATCCCGTCAAGTTTGGGCAGCATTACATCGAGAACGATAGCGTCGAAGTCGTTTTCCTTCGCAAGTTTGAAGCCTTGCTCACCATCAGAAGCGAAGTCTGCAACGGCCTCTTTTACTTCTAAGAAGTCGGCAATAATGCCTTGTAGTTCGATATTGTCTTCAACAACCAAAATACGACTGCGTTCAAGCATTGCTCTGCTCCCACCTCAAATATACGGTCAGTAAAAATGTAGCCTATCCAAAATTATGTCGAATTTATGTCTAATTGATAGTGTTGCGCACAAAAATACAACGCCGTCAGATTATTTTTCATTGTCGAACCGACTTCGACTTTAATTCGACAAAGCGAATTCAACAATAGTTCACATCAATAGGTGAGGGTTGAATTATGAACACTAAAATTATCGCGCTTGCAGTTCTTCTGGGAGTCTCCACAACTCAAATATCAATAACTCAAGCAACGGAGTTAATCGGACATGTTCAAGGTTTAAATAAACACAGTGTCGTGGCAGAGGTGCCCGGTGTGGTTGAGATGAATAACCTTGAAGTGGGTGATGCGGTAAACCAACAACAGATACTGGCTCAGATAAAAGCCGATGATTTTAAGTTTAGCGTGAACAAAGCCAAAGCAAACCTAGCTCTGGCTGAGGCGGATCTCGCATTGCGCAAAGCGACCTACAACCGTTATCAAGCACTCATCAAGAAGAACAGCCTCTCATTAGGAGAGTTAGACACTGCGCGCGCAGAGTTTCTTAGCGCCAAAGCCGCGGTTTCCGTCGCTAAAATTGAATACCAACAATCGCAAGTGGATCTTGAAAACACTCAGATTGAATCCTTAATTTCGGGTTACATCTCCAATAAACCTGCGCAATCAGGCGCTTGGGTTAGCGAGGGGGATTTACTTTATGAAGTGGTCAATATCGATAAGGTGACTCTGTCATTCATGGCGAGTGAGTATGACTTAAAGCATTTTACCGTTGGTCAGGAAGTGGTGGTGTGGTCTGAAACTAACCCTGAAATCAAGATGGAAGCGAACGTGCAGCGCATTGGCGTCGAGATGCAAAACTCAACCTATCCGGTACTCGTAGAAATCACCAACCAAGGCCATCAGTTCAAACCGGGCATGTCGGTTTATGCCTCGACCGACCTTTCTATGCAAAGCATGATAACCGCTCAAACAAAATCGAATCAAATTGCATCAAATGAAGGAAAAGGGCTGTAACAATGAACTTTCTAGCATACTTCGCCAAACGTCAGTTCTTGGCTCGTATCATCACGGTTATGGTGCTGTTAACCGGTGCTATGTCGTTAATGCAGCTCAATTTACAAGAGTACCCAGATGTTGCGATGGACACCGCAGAAATTGAAACAATCTATCCCGGTGCAACGGCTCAAGACATCGAATTAAACATTACTAACCCAATAGAGAAAGAGCTTCGCTCAGTGGATGGTATTGCGTATTTTTCGTCTGAATCTTCAGAAGGGCGGTCTTTCATTGAGGTTGAATATCTGCCCGGTGAAGATGCCGCAGTGATCTTACGAGACATTCAACAAGCGGTCGATCGAGTGGGTAATCTGCCGAAAGATATTGATTCGCCGCCAGTAGTGACTCAACAGAAAACCTCTTCTTTGGATGTGTACCATTTTGGTGTCAGCCTAGCGGGTAACAATATAGATTCGGCGTCTTTGCAGCACTACGCCTATCAGTTAGAAAAGAAAATCAACAACCTTGGCGGTGTTGGTTCTATCACTATGTCTGGCTTTAATGAGCGAGAGTTTTGGGTTGAGGTCGATCCTGAAAAAGCGCGTCGTTATCAAGTTGCTTTCGACGATATCAGCACCGCGATAGAGCAGCACAACCTGTCGCAATCGGGCGGCTTTGTTGAGTCGTGGAGTCAAGAACAGAAGATCGTCACCATGACCAAAGTGGAGTCGACGGATGATGTGTCTAACATCGTGATTAAGGCATTGGATTCTGGTCAAGTTGTGCGAGTTTCTGATGTCGCGACAGTGATTGATACCTTTGCTCGAGCAACGCAAGATCCAGTCATGAGCGGCAAGCCTGCAGTCATTTTCTCTATCACCAATAGCGGCAGTGCCGATGTGATCGCAACTATCGATAGCATCAAGGCGTTGTTGGACAAAGAGAGCGAGCGCATTGGTGACCAATTCATTTTCCAGACAAGCCTAGATCTTGGTAAAGACATGGGCGAGAAGTTCTCTATCGTGGCAACCAACGGTGCAATAGGGTTAGTGTTAGTTCTACTGATCTTGAGCATGATCTTGCAGCGTCGCGTGGCTTTCTGGGTATCAGTCTCTATCCCATTTTGTGTGTTTGGCGTGATGATGGTTCTGCCAATCATGGGGCTGAATTTAGACAGCATTACATTGGCTGCGTTGTTGTTGGTGATCGGTATTATCGTCGACGACTCAGTGATCATTGCTGAGAGTATTTTCCAAGAGAAAGAAGCCGGTAAAAAAGGCGTCGATGCTGCGGTGTCGGGGACTTTAAAAGTGATTAAGCCATTGATGGCAAGTTTAGTGACGACCGCCTTGGTGTTTATTCCTATGATGTTCATTCCAGGAACCATGGGCAAAGCTGTCGCAGTGATTCCAATTACGGTTATTGCAGCATTAGTGTTCTCATTTATCGAATGTACGTTAACTCTACCTGCTCACTTATCTTCTGCAAAAGAGAACAGCAAAAAAGTCGAAGAAAAAGATCGTTTTGAATGGGTTTCTAACCAATATCGTTCATTGCTGAATGTGGCACTCAACTACAAAAAATCGGTTATCGCATTGGCCATCGTTGGTTTCGTCGCTTCAGGTTATTTAGTCTCTTCGTTAAAAGTGGATATCTTCCCGACAGAAGCAGGTAAATACATTGATGTGTATACCGAAGTAAAGGCCGGAACTCCGCTATCCCAAGTGCGAGAGGCTCATCAAGTTATTGAACAAGCGATTGAATCTCTGCCTGAAACCGAGCTAGTCAGCTATGAACTGACTTACTCGTCGCCAGTATCACAAGGTATCATCAATCTAACGAACTTTGACCAACGTAGCCGTTCTGCTGAACAGATTATTGCTTCACTGAATGAAGAGTTGGCGTCGTTGTCTGATGAGATGTTTATTAAGTTCTCAATTGATGCTGGTGGTCCGCCTCCGGGTGACCCAGTTGAAGTCCGCGTGCTTGGCGGAACGGAGAGCGAGCGCAACCAAACGGTTGATTTGGTGATGGCTTGGTTAGAAGACTACCAAGGGGTAACCAACATTAATCACAGTGAAGCTCTGAAAGATCCCCAGCTTAATATTGTTCCTCAGTATCACTGGTTGGCGAAATACAACCTAACGGTGACTGATCTATCGAATGCTCTGCGTGTCGGGTTTGATGGTAACAGCGTGACATCCACCTGGCTTGGTGACCAAGAAGTCGATATTCGAGTGGTATTGGACGAGCAGTTCCGCGATATAGAGAAACTGAAAACCACTAAAATTTACACGACAGACGGACAACAAGTGCCACTGAGCCGCTTGGCCATGGTTGAGCAGATTGAAATCCCACGTCTTATCAAACACTACAATGGTGAGCGCGAGGTGACAGTTTCTGCGGGGTTGTCTGACGAGAATATCAGCTCTGTCGCGCTAGCCGATGAGTTAGTTACTGAACTCGCGGGACAATACCCAGCAAGTGTGACCATTAATGTTGGTGGCGAGGCGGAAAGCACCAATGAAACCATGAGCGGTTTTATGGTGGTGTTCCCTGCGGCGATGGTGGCGATCTACTTTGTATTGGCGGTGATGTTCAACTCACTACTGCAACCATTACTTATTATGGCAGTTATCCCGTTTGCGATCATGGCTTCACTGATGGCGTTAGTCGTACACATGCAGCCGATGTCTCTGTTTGGACTGATTGGCGTACTTGGAATGACTGGAGTTGTGGTCAATAACTCTTTGGTTCTGATTAACAGGATCAACGAGCTAAGAATCGAAGGATTGAACGCGATAGACGCCGTGACGCAAGCTGCCGTCAGCCGCCTACGTCCAATTGTCATGACCTCTCTGACCACAGTAGCTGGCTTGCTACCGCTCGCTTATGGGCTAGGCGGAACGGATGTGTTTATGGGGCCAATGTCGCTCACATTAGGCTATGGTTTGTTGTTCTCGTTGCCAGTTGTACTCTTGGTGATTCCTGCGATGTATGCGTTATTCTTTGCAAAAGGAACGCCTTCGCCAGTTAAGGATAATGTGCACGCAGAAGCCACCTAGTACGCTAACATCAACGAGTCTTGAAGCTCGGATTTGTGACCTGTTGTGCAATTACATATTTATCTTGAATCTGGCTCGATTAGGTATGCCATTTCATTTAAATAACAGGTTATAGTGTCGCGAAAATTAGCGGCACTTATTCTTCTGAAAAGCGAAAAGCGAAAAGCGAAAAGCGAAAAGCGAAAAGCTGAAAACTTAAAGTGAAGCTCCTAACAATATTACACGCACAACATATAGGTTTAGCAATGACGCTTAAAAGCTTGGCATGCACCATTAGCGCAGTTTTACTGGCTGGCTGTGGTTCGACAGTGGCAACTCAAACATACAACGCCGATCTGATTATCACTAATGGACAAGTCCTGACTATCAACTCTGAAATGGATGTGATTGAAGATGGTGTTGTCGTCGTTAAAAACGACCAGATCATCGCAGTAGGTAATGAGGGTTTGATTACTCAATATCGCGCTGAAAAGGTGATTGATGCTCAAGACGGTATTGTTATGCCAGGCATGGTCAATGCTCACAACCACCTTCCTATGATTGCGTTTCGCGGTTTAGGCGAAGAGGGTATTTCCAACCGATTGTTCGCTTACTTTTTCCCGCTTGAAGCCGAAAAGCTAAGCCGTGAACTGATTTATAACGCGACTAAGCTTGGTTCTATCGAGCTGGCACAAAGCGGTGTCACGACTTATGCCGATATGTATTACCACATGGATGAAATGGCAAAAGCGACCAAAGAAGTTGGCCTGCGTGCCGTGTTGGGTGAAACCGTGATTAAGTTCCCAGTGGTTGATGCGAAAGAACCTTATGGTGGCATCGATTATGCCAAAGGCTTCATTGAGCAGTACCAAAATGATGAGCTGATTACGCCTGCTTATGCACCACATGCTGTGTACACGGTGAGCAAAGACAAGCTGCAAGAGATCAACAAGCTGTCTGCTCAATACGATGTGCCAGTGTTAATTCACGTTGCTGAGTTTCCGAACGAAGAGAAGCGCATCAAAGATGAAACTAAAGCAACATCCCCAGTCGAATACATGGATGAAATTGGTGTGCTGGACGAGCGCGTAGTCATTGCTCACGGTATCCACCTTTCAGAGAACGATCAAAAGCTTCTAAAACAAGCTGACGCAGGGATCTCATACAACCCAATGGCGAACGCTAAAGGCGCAACCGGAATCGCACCGGCATGGGATATGTACCGTGCTGACATGCGAGTAGGCTTGGGAACAGATGGCCCAATGAGCTCAAACCAAGTCGATATCATGCGCACCCTAAGCTATGCAGCGAACATGCAACGCTTGAAGCACTCTGATCGCACTATCATGATCCCTGAACAGGTTATTGAGATGGCAACCTTAGGTGGCGCTAAAGCTCTACACATGGAAGACCAAATTGGCTCTCTGGAAGTAGGTAAAAAAGCGGACATCGTGATTGTCGAAACACAATCAGCGAACATGATGCCAAGCTATGACCCATACGCGACCTTGGTTTATCAAGCGAACCCGAGCAACATCGACACGACGATTGTTAACGGCCAAATCGTAATGGAAAACCGCGTAATGCAAACTGTTCAACTGGATGACATTCGCCAGAGTGTCGTTGAGTTTGAAGCCGACATTACCGAGTTTGCGAAAGAGCTTTCTAAGAAGGCGATTAAGTCTAAAAGTTTGATGGATTAGGACGCAAACCTGATTCTAAAAATCGAATAAAAATAACAAGGCCGACATTACGTCGGCCTTTTTGTTTTCGTGTTACTTAGATAACACATACCTAGTTATTCATCGCTAGCTTACCTAACTTCATGGCTGCCGCATGGTGGCGGTGCATGAGTTGCTCCATGTCTACGCCAATCACAGCGCCATCCTTAACTCGCCACTTACCTGCAACCATCACTTTATCTGCTTGTTGAGCACCACAAAGCAATAGTGCGGCGAGTGGGTCGTGGCTGCCAGAGAAGCGAATGTCATCAAGCTTGAACATCGCGATGTCGGCTTGTTTACCGACCTCTAGCGTACCAATATCAGTTCGTCCCATAGCGGCAGCAGAGCCTGAGGTTGCCCAGCGTAGGGCATCGAAATGGGAGACGTTAGCCGAACCATATTGCAGGCGTTGTAGATACATCGCCATGCGCACTTCGGCAATCATATTGGAGCCATCGTTTGAGGCGGAACCGTCCACACCAAGCCCCACTTTTACGCCAGCGGCTTCAAGGTCGTTGTTCTTACAAATACCGGAAGCCAACATCATATTGGAGGTAGGGCAGTGGCTAATACCGATTCCCGCTTTACCTAAACGTTTGATCTCTTCTGGATTGAAGTGAATGCCATGAGCAAGCCAAGTGCGTTCGTTTAACCAACCCACATCCTCTAGGTAATCCACAGGGCGCAGGCCAAACTTCTCAATACAGAAGTCCTCTTCATCCAGTGTTTCACATAAGTGCGTGTGCATCATTACGTTCTCACGCTCACTGATCTTGGCGGTTTCTTTCATCAGATCTGTGGTGACTGAGAACGGCGAACAAGGCGCGAGTGCGATTTGAATCATCGCCCCGTCATCACGCTGGTGGTAATCGCGAATCAAGCGTTGGCTGTCATCAATGATGGTTTGTTCGGTTTGAATGGTGTGTCGTGGAGGTAGTCCACCTTCATCTTCCCCAAGGCTCATGGATCCGCGAGTAAATATCGCTCTTACACCCAGCTTCTCGGCCGCCTCGACTTGTAAATCAATAGCGTGCTCAAGCCCGTTTGGTAATAAGTAATGGTGATCGGATGCGGTGGTGCAGCCCGACATCATCAGCTCAACCAGAGCCAGTTCTGTGGCTAGGCTCATCATTTCAGAATCGAGGTTTGCCCAAACTGGGTAGAGGCTTTGCAGCCAGTGGAAGAGCTCTTTATTCAGTGCGCCGGGGTAGGCACGCGTCAGAGTTTGATAGAAGTGGTGGTGTGCATTGATAAGCCCAGGAGTTACAACATGACGAGAGGCATCGACGCTGTAATCTACGGGTAAGGTTGGTTCTTTGTGTTTACCAACCAGTTCAATGATTTTATTACCTTTTATGACAATACCGCCTTCTGCATCAGCGTGTGAGCCAGTGTAGATTGCGAGAGGATTCTTAATCCAGATGGTTTCCATTCATAGTAGTCCTTAGCCATCTCAGCCTTTTCAGGGAAGAGGGTCTTTATTTGGTATTTGTTGTTGAAAGATAAATTCGAATCAGGAACGTTAAAATTTTCAATGTTCTAATTTGCCCCTGATTCTGTGGAAATCGGTTTTACTTTAGTCAGTGAATTAGCTAGCTCGAGACTTAGCTAGTTAGTTCGCTTTCGGTTCAGGGTTTTCTGATGCCGCTTGAACATCAATCTCAGTACTGGCTTGTTGAATCTCTAATTGCTCGTCTGACACTAGTGCTTCTTCAGCTTGCTCTTTCATTTCTAGTTCTACTTGTGCCTGGCTTTCGGCTAGTGCTTCTTGTTCTTCTGCTCGTGAAGATTTCGGTAACACAAGGTTCAGTAGCACGGTCATGATAGTACCGGTCGTGATGCCAGAGTGAAGAAAGTTCGCTAGATCATGCGGTAAATGTTGAAGTAATCTCGGTTCGAAGGTAACAGCTAAACCAGACGCCAACCCCACACAGATTACCAAGGCATTTCGCTTGGTGTCTGCGGCTTTGATCAACATGCGAATACCTGCGTAGGCAATCATTCCGAACATCACAAAACCCACACCACCCAAAACAGGTTTAGGAATGGTGACGGCAATAGCGGCTAATTTCGGGAATAAACCGCCTAAAATTAGCAAACCACCTGTTGCTGCTACGACATAGCGACTTGCAACACCTGTGATACCGACAATACCAACGTTTTGGCTGAATGATGCCAATGGCATCGCCGTTAGAATTGAAGAGAGCGTACTACCAAGGCCATCACCTAGTAATCCACGTTTTAGATCTTTACCACTAACTTTGGTTTGGCAGTTGTTGCCCAGTGCCATGAAGTCGCCCGTTGCTTCAGCGATAACCACTATGTATACCAAGCTCATGCTGATGATGGCGCTGGCAGAAAAGGTAAAGCCATATTTGAATGGTTCTGGGCCACCAACCCAAGCGGCAGAGCTGATTTGTTCAAGGTCTACCATGCCGAGCGATAGCGCCACAATGTAGCCTCCCGCTAAACCAATCACGATAGCAGAGGCAGCAACCGCGCCTTTACAGTAAACCGATACACCAACCACAATGCCCAGTGAGACAAGGGCTAGGAACAGTTTAGGTAGCGTGGCGAATTGTTCTGAATTGGCAGGAGAGTCTCCGACCCAGTTCATGGCAACCGGTAAAATGGTTAAGCCGATTAGGGTAACCACCACACCACTTACCACGGTTGGGAACAGCTTTCGAACCTTGTCCATATAGAAGCTGGCAGCAATGACCACGAACGAGCCGATCAGCGCCGATCCCATGATAGCGGCGACACCACCTTCGTTACCGATTGAGATCGCCACACCTAAAAAGGCGAAGCTCGAACCCATAACCACGGGCAGTCGAATGCCGACAGGGCCAAAGCCAAGACATTGAGCAACGGTCACAATACCGGATGCCAACAGTGCCGCATTGATCAGTGAAACGATCTCTGTGTTAGGTAGGCCGATAGAAGCGCCGACAATGAGGGGAACAGCGACGATGCCACCTATCGAGGCGAGCATATGCTGTAAAGCGAGTAAAAAGGTTAAGCCGTGAGGCGGTCTTTCATTTAGGGTGTACAGAAGTTTCATTTGATATTCCTCTGCCTGCGTTTCCATTTACAGGCGACTGGCGGTCAAATAATGACTTCTACAAACTGCGTAGGGTCATAAAAAAGGTGCATTAAAGGGACGGAATGTATCTGCGTTCCGCGTATTAATACAATTAGCTTTCTTAGCAATTTTGTCGGTAGATTGTGTGTTAGTAGCTTGGCTCATGAATGAGCCAAGCAATAAATCATGTTGCTGTATTGATTATCCGATGAACACCAGCTTGGCAACGAAGATAGCCGCTAGGAAGTACATCGAAATTGATACGTCTTTTGTTTTACCTGTCGCCAGCTTAAGTACTGTGTAGGTAATGAAGCCCAGTGCGATACCATTCGCGATAGAGAACGTCAGTGGCATCATCAAAGCGGTAATCGCTGCGGGTGCACCGTTGGTGAAATCTTTCCAATCAACGTGCTGCATGCTGCTCATCATCACAAACGCTACGTAAATTAACGCGCCAGAGGTGGCGTAAGCCGGGATCATGCCAGCAAGCGGTGATAGGAAAATCGCCGCTAAGAACAAAGCGCCAACTACAATAGCAGATAGGCCTGTTCGAGCACCGGCTGCAACACCTGCAGCACTTTCTACGTAACTGGTGACAGGTGGACAACCCACACACGCACCTGCAACACTTGAGATACTATCGGCTTTCAGTGCTTTGCTCAGACCTTCAATTTTGCCCGTTTCAGGGTTAGTTAGGTTTGCACGCTCAGCCACGCCCATCAAAGTACCCGCGGTATCGAACATGTTTACAAAAAGGAAAGCCAAGATAACGCTGATCATCGAAACATCAAGCGCACCCATAATATCCATCTTTAGGAACGTAGGAGCTAAACTTGGTGGGGCTGCGAAGAAACCGTTGTAGTGAACGAGGCCAAGCATCATGCCGACCAGAGTTACACTCAAAATACCGATTAACACTGCGCCAAATACCTTGCGTTCACTCAGAACTGCGATGATAAGGAATGCGATAGCTGCAAGTAGAGCTTCAGGTTTGGTGAAGTCACCTAATGAAACCAAAGTTGCTGGGTTTTCAACGACGATACCTGCTGTTTTCAGGCCAATCAGGCCCAGAAATAAACCAACACCCGCTGTCATGGAATAACGCAGACTCACTGGGATACTTTCAATTATCCATTGGCGGACTTTGTAGAAGCTCATTCCGACGAACAAGATACCGGAGATGAACACTGCACCCAGTGCCACTTCCCAGCTGTAGCCCATTTCGCTTACTACAGTGAACGAGAAGAAGGCATTCAGACCCATACCCGGCGCAAGGCCGACAGGCCAGTTCGCAAATAACCCCATTAGCAAACAACCGATCGCAGCACCAATACAGGTAGCGACGAATACGGCCCCCGCGTCCATACCTGATGCGGCCATAATTTGTGGGTTAACGAAGATAATGTATGCCATGGTGGCGAAGGTCGTGACACCCCCGACCAACTCATTTTTCACACTGCTCCCGTGTGCCTTAATTTTAAAGAGTTTCTCTAAAATTCCGTTATTCGCATCTTGGTTGAGTATTTCTGTTTTACTCTCACTCATGTCAGCAAGTCCTTTTATGTTGTGATCCATTTATTGAATACAGCGAGATTTCAATATTAAGTTTTAAGGTTTTTTCCTAGCCGCTATTTCTTTAGTTATCAGTTTCTAACTATCTGTTTTATAGCTATTAACCTCTAACTATTAACGTTGTTAGTATTTTTATATGAGCGTGTTTAATGAGCGCGCATTATTTTGGATGCACGCACTAATCTGTTTAATATTTGTCGGTTGAGCCTAGTTCGAAGTTCTAGGTCACGGGACTAACTGCCCCGATAGGTTGAGAAACTGTAAGGCGAGACGAGAAGAGGGACATGATAATGCGCTTCTGGGTCATCTAAGCCGAAACGAATCACCACATCATCTAAGAAGGGCACACCATCCAATTCTACACCTTTGCTTTTGTAGTAATCCGCAACGTAGAACACCAATTGATATTTCCCTGGTCGGAAATCATTCCCTGCCAGAATCGGCGCATCGGTTCGGCCATCGGAGTTGGTGAGTACCGTCGCCAGCTTTTCTGTTGAGTCTTCATTGACCTTATAAAGCTCTACCTTGATCTCTGCACCTGGTAAGCCGTGAGTAGTGTCTAATACGTGTGTTGTTAGTCTTCCCATAGTCCCTTAATAGCGCTTTTAGCGCTCCTCTGTTCCGTGGTTTATCTGTCTGTTTCGACCTTGCAAAGAATGCAACTGGTCACTTTGTTATCACTAACTATGTACGAACTGTACACAATTAGTAAAGCTAATTGTTGGAAAAATGTTAACCATTGTGTCGTTTTTTCTGACTTTATAGATCTTAATTATCGTTTTTTAGTGAGTTTGCACTTTGTTAAGTTTTTGTTTTTAAATGATTAAAGAGCTTAAATTTAACTTGAATAACAAAATCTTTACATTAAGATAAATAATTGTATACAATAAATGTACAGGGGTAAGGTTGCTCTGTTTATCGAGAATCCATTTGATTGAAACATTTGGTGACTCACTTAAAGAGCGGCTAAGCCAACCACTTATGTTAGGAGTACTTGGATGAATAAGGATTATTCAAGAAATTTGATCGGTTACGGAACTAACCCTCCAAACCCTCAATGGCCAGGTAATGCGCGCGTCGCGGTTTCTTTTGTATTGAACTATGAAGAGGGCGGTGAGCGTTGTTTGTTACATGGAGACGACGAGTCTGAAGCCTTTCTTTCAGAGATCCCGTCAGCGCAACCGATCAAAGGCGAACGTCACATCAGTATGGAATCCATCTATGAATATGGCAGCCGTGCGGGTGTATGGCGTGTTCTTCGCTTGTTCGATGAATATGAAATCCCACTGACCGTATTTGCCGTTGCGATGGCGATCGAGCGTCACCCAGATGTTGCCAAAGCCATGGTCGAAGCGGGACACGAAATCTGTAGCCACGGCTACCGCTGGATAGACTATCAATACATTGATGAGTCTGAAGAGCGTGATCACATGACCAAAGCGATTGAGATCATCCAGGAAGTGACGGGCCAACGCCCACAA
Source organism: Vibrio gigantis (assembly GCF_024347515.1). Lineage (NCBI taxonomy): Bacteria > Pseudomonadati > Pseudomonadota > Gammaproteobacteria > Vibrionales > Vibrionaceae > Vibrio > Vibrio gigantis. Next base: position 1,124,361 of record NZ_AP025493.1, on the reverse strand, counting down.
GGCTGGTACACAGGTCGAACGGGCCCAAATACTCGTCGCTTGGTTGCGGAAGAAGGTGGCTTTCTTTATGACTCAGATGCCTACGATGATGACCTGCCTTATTGGCATACCGAAACGGGTCACCCTCAATTGGTGATCCCTTACACACTCGATGTGAACGACATGCGTTTTTCTACCGCGCAAGGTTTCAACTCAGGTGAACAGTTCTTCCAGTATCTAAAAGACACTTTTGACACCCTTTATATGGAAGGCGAAACCGCACCGAAAATGATGTCGGTTGGGTTGCACTGTCGGCTGATTGGTCGCCCCGGTCGTATTGCTGCGTTAAGACGTTTCCTAGATTACGTCAAACAGCACGATAGTGTGTGGCTATGTCGTCGAATCGATATTGCCAATCACTGGCACCAACATCATCCATACCAACAACAAGCTAATCATCAACAGAAAAAATAACGAAGCGAGAAGCAAGGAGGCTATACGTGACTGAATTTCGATCATGCCAACCAACAACCATGGAACGCGATACCTTTGTCGCTCATTTCGCTGATGTTTACGAACATAGCCCATGGGTTGCAGAAGTGGTGTATGACCAAGGTTTGAATGCCGAAGATGACCATATCGAGAATCTTCATCTGAAAATGGCAACAACCTTGTTAAATGCAGACCAAGGCAAACAGTTGGCTTTGATCAACGCTCACCCGGATTTAGCCGGCCGAGCAGCAGTAAACGGCGAACTCACAGAGTCGTCGACTAAAGAACAAGCGGGGGCGGGCATTGACCAGTGCAGCGCCGAAGAATTTGAAAAATTCACTTCTTATAACAACAGCTACAAAAGTCGCTTCAATTTCCCTTTTATCATGGCGGTGAAGGGAGCCAATCGTTACCAAATTCTTGAGTCGTTCGAGATGCGATTAGGAAATGATAGTGAAACTGAGTTTGCTACGGCGATTCAAGAGATCAACAAGATCGCGATGTTTCGTCTCTGGGATATGTAAGTTAACGGAGTTAACAGCTATCTCAGCCCAGTCTTAGTGCGCTAAGAGCCCGCTTTATAAGCGAATAAGCCACTAAGTTCTCATTTTATTATTACTTGATTAATTGGATAGGATTACACGGACATGACCCAAACATTTGAACAATACATAAACCTTGCAGACGAAAAACTCGGTGCAGAAGCTATCTTCGCAACAGACGATTTTTTCGCGGATAAAAGTCGTCTACTCAGCCACGCAGCGCCAGAGTGGAAAGACGACTTATACGACGATAACGGCAAGTGGATGGACGGTTGGGAAAGCAGACGTAAACGTGGCGAAGGTTATGACCACTGTGTCGTTCGCCTTGGTCTAGCTGGCACCATTGCTGGCGTTGATATTGATACCTCTTTCTTCACAGGTAACTTCCCACCTTCGGCATCAATTGACGCGTGCTATTCACCACAAGGTGAACCGACGGACTCAACAGAGTGGCAAGAAATTCTGCCTTCAATGGCACTACAGGGTGATCACCATCATCTTGAAGAGATCGAAAGCGACCAAGTATTTACTCACCTACGTTTGAATATTTACCCAGACGGCGGTGTTGCACGTCTACGTGTTTACGGTCGACCAAGCGTGGATTGGGACGCAATAGATTCTCAGCAACAAGTTGACTTAGCAGCCGTTGAACACGGCGGTCGAGCACTCGCATGTAGCGATGAGCACTATGGCAACAAAGCCAATATCTTAGGCCCAGGCCGCGGTGAAAACATGGGTGACGGTTGGGAAACAGCACGTCGTCGTACACCGGGTAACGACTGGGTTATCGTGGCACTAGGCCATCCAGGTAACATTGAACGTATCGTTGTGGATACTGCCCACTTCAAAGGTAACTACCCAGACAGCTGTTCGATTCAAGCGGCTTACGTGAAAGGCGGTACCGACGACCAAGTTGCAACACAAAGCCTATTCTGGCGTGAACTATTGCCTGCTCAAAAGCTGCAAGCACATGAGATTCACGAATTCATTTCTGAGGTTAATGACCTTGGTGCGATTACCCACGTACGTGCAAACATATTCCCAGATGGTGGTATCAGCCGTTTGCGTCTATTTGGTACGAAAGCGAAATAGGTAAGGAAATGAGTATGAGTAATGGAATACGTCGTTTATCAATCGAACCGTTAACCAAGCAGGCTTTTGCAGAGTTTGGCGATGTTATCGAGTCCGATAATAGTGATTTCTTCATGATCAACAGTGGATCAACACGTCGCTACCACAAGTTAGCGACAACGGATGTGCAAGACCAAGGCGGAGAAGCCATCATCAGCATCTTCCAAGCCACACCGTTGAGCTACCCACTGACCATCAAAATGTTAGAGCGTCATCCACTTGGCTCTCAGGCATTCATTCCATTACTTGGTCAACCCTATTTAATTGTTGTTGCGCCAAAAGGCGATGATCCAACATTGGCCAATAGCCGAGCTTTCTTGAGCAACGGCCGTCAAGGAGTGAACTATCACAAAGGGGTGTGGCACCACCCAGTTCTCGCCCTCACCGATCAAGACCAGTTCTTGATCGTCGATAGAGGCGGCGAAGGACACAACTGTGATGAAGTTTATTTCGACAACGACCTAGTGGCATTGCATTTGGACGATCTGCCAACGGACGACAATAAGGAAGAACAACGTTTAGCTAAAGCGTTGTGATACAGGAGTTTATTATGGATCCGCATATTACAGAGTGGTTGAACTTAGCAATACGCTGGGCTCACATGATTGTTGGTGTTGCGTGGATAGGCGCATCATTTTACTTTGTTTGGTTAGAGAACAACCTTAATCGAGTAAACCCTAAAACGGGCCTTTCAGGCGACTTATGGGCAATTCACGGTGGTGGTATTTATCACCTAGAAAAATACAAATTGGCACCACCAGAGATGCCAGAGCACCTGCACTGGTTCAAATGGGAAGCTTACTTCACGTGGATCACCGGTGTGTGTCTACTAGGTGTGGTTTACTACCTTAACGCTGAGATTTACCTGATTGCACCGGGCTCTGGTCTTGATTCAACCACCGCAATCGCGATTGGTATTGGTTCATTCGTTGCCGGTTGGTTTATCTACGACCTACTGTGTGACTCACCATTAGGTAAAACTCCAGTGTTGCTTGGCGTTGTGCTGTTTGTGCTGCTCGTCGCTGCGACATATGGCCTAACTCAAGTGTTCAGTGGCCGTGGTGCTTACATTCATGTGGGTGCAATCATTGGTACCATCATGGTGGGTAACGTATTCCGAGTTATCATGCCTGCACAACGTAATTTAGTGAAAGCGATTGAAGAGAAGCGCGAACCGGATCCGGCATTGCCAGCGAAAGGTCTACTGCGTTCTCGTCACAATAACTATATGACACTGCCAGTGCTGTTCATCATGATCAGTAACCACTTCCCAAGCACTTATGGCTCAGAATACAACTGGCTGATTCTTGCTGGCCTAGCGATCTTCAGTATCTTGGTGCGTCACTATTTCAACACCCGTCACGGTAGTCAGAAATTTGCATGGACAGTACCAGTCGCGGCATTGGGTATGATCACTCTTGCGTTTGTGACTTCACCTTACGCGAAAAAACAGATGACCCCAGTTGTACAGGCGCCAGTCGTTCAAGAAGTGCAAGTAAGCGCGACTGAATCGACGGTAGAAGAGGCTGCTTCAAGCGATACTGCTTCAACTACAGCTGATGCTCCAGCTTTACCAGCAGACCATACCGCTCAAACCGCTAGCGCAGGAGTCAGCTTTGAAACCATCAACAAGGTCATTCAAGAGCGCTGTTCTGTCTGTCATTCATCAACCCCTAGTCACGCCGCTTTTGCTGCTGCGCCAGCGGGTGTCATGCTTGATACGCCAGAAGAGATTAAAGCCAACGTACCAAGGATTGTTGCTCAAACCGTAACAACCCAAGTTATGCCGCTTGGTAACATGACTCAAATGACCGACGAAGAGCGAGCACTCATCGGCACTTGGGTAGAGCAAGGCGCTACGCTTCAATAATGATGTGAAATCCTTTACCTAAGAGCATGAGTCTTAGGGAGAGTTTGGTTTACGGGCACGCACCAAACTCCTCCCACCCTGTTTCCCCGGTTCCTATAACCGGGGCTTTTTGTTTTGTATATTTCTATTACACCTTATCTTTAGTGTTAAATTTGACACTAATTAAGCGATTTTCTGTGTTGATACTCACCAATATGAATAATTTTCCACTTATCTCACTAATACCATGCAATAAATAAGGTGTTTATAAATTATAGTTTACAGTCAATCATTTATTTTGATTATGTTAATTGCTGGGGGGAGGTTCTTGGTATTCGGTTGGGCATCTCTATAGAAAGTTGCGATGAACAAAATTGATATCGTATTCACACCCTCCCTTCAAATTGACTCGCGTTACTTTTTTCTAACGAATAATGTCACTCTATCTAACACGAATTTGAGTTTTATTGACTCCCACCCCAAATATGGTTTTAGGTGTCATTGAAAGGAGTGTCCAAAAGTTTATTTATCTTACTGTCGGGAGGCAAGATGGAAACTCATACTATAGGGCTCGAAAAGCATAATGTGGCTCCTTATCTGTCTATCTTATTAGGTGCAAAGTCCATAAAAGAAGAGGTGTGCTCTGTTCATGAGACCATCGGTAAATTGCTAATTGAAGATTCTTCTGATGAACTGAAACTGGGCTCTACAATTGTAGATGAAATTGGGGAGTTGGGAACGGTAAAAATCACACCGTATACGATAACTAAATCCCCAAGTTGGGCCAAAGATCTAGACTTAAAAGATCTAGAGCACCATGTTTATATAAGCTTTAATGTAAGGGATCATCTAGCTTTTTATTTCTCAGAAAAGGGCAAAAAAGACTCTATCAGGGAGTACTTTGGTAAAAAAAGGTTACCTAACCTTCTTGCTATCCCAATTAGTAAATTAAATGGAAACTTCATAAATGAAGATGAAATTAAAATGCTTTGGCTATCCGGGATACATGGCAGAGATAATTTTAAAGCTGACTCTAAAGTTCTGGGAGGGAAAAGTGTAGCGGATACTCTAGACCCGTTAATAGACCAATCCTATATGATGTCTGCTGTGCGTACAGAAGTATGGGATACACAATCAAAGACTTCTGTCGGGATAAACCCTTTTAAATCGTCGATCTGGCGTGGACCTTGTAAAGACTGGCAAACTTTTGAAAATAGAGTTGTAGCTATTCTTGACCGTTTATCTATTAATAGCTGTGAGTCAGAGAGCCCTATTGGAATACTTTCTTATCCGATATCGAAACTAGATGATTTAAAGGTTCCGTTTGACTTTTCACTTGTCGACTATGATTTTCTTCCTGAAGAGGATGGTCAAAACAGAAAAGACTTATTAAAAAAGCTTCAATATGATTATCACGCAGAGTTAACTCAGAGTTTTATTGAAAGTGATATTTCTCTTGATGTTTATTTTTCGAATAAAATTGTGGGGCATATTTGCGTAGAAGTTGTCGTTGATGACTACAAAGTTAACTTCAAAATAAAAAACGAAACTGCAGTTGTTAAAAAGTATTTTGACCAATATAAACGTGTATTCAAATATCCTGACTTGATTAAATGCTGGTTTGAATCCGGCCATGCGGTTGTAAATGGAATGGTGTTCAGAGCTGGGTACCAAGATGTTGAATATGGAAAGTTCGTGTGGGCTGACTTTGAGAAATTCGATATCACAAAAGAGAAGCCAGGAAGTAACCCTCAGAAGCCAGTCTTAAAAGATATCGGAAAGGAGAAGTCGCTATTTTGTTGGGTTCAAAAATGTTGGAGCGGTAACTGGTTTAATTCTAGTGACTTCAATACAACAGAGAAACCTACTGGTTGGCTGTACTGTGACGATGGAGCCGGAGAGAAAGCGGACTTTATTCACTATGTCAAACATGGTTCGTTGCATCTGATATCATTAATACATGTAAAAGCTTCCAAATCTAGTGAATCAACGCGCAGAATATCTGTTGGTGCGCATGACGTTGTACTAAATCAAGCAGTTAAAAATCTACGTTATACCTCTAGAAAAACTTTAGTTGAAGACTTAAAAACTCGGCATGATACAGCAACTCATAAAAGTTGTTGGAATAATGGTCAGCCAGCGAAACCAGAAGATTTTTTCAATGAATTATTAGCTTTGAAAGATAATAAATATGTTAAGACGCGTGTTGTTGTAGTTCAACCTCATACTCAGAAAAGCGTTTATGAAGTCAATTCTGGGAATAAAATCAAAACTCAACTTGATGTTCTTTTGGTTAGCGCAGAAAATGCCATTCGTTCGTCCGGAGCTGATTTCCATATCATTGGCTTTGACGATAATAAGGTATGACGGTAATAGCACCAAGGTTTTAATTTTGGTGCTATTTTCAAGTTTCAACATATTGTGAATTTCGAGTTAACCTGAATTTATAAACTAGAAACCTAGATAAGAAACTTGATATGAATTTCTACCCGTGGCATTTTCTGTTCCAAATTGACTTTAATTAGGGCACAGAATGGAAGAGGTGATAGTCACGTATTTTAGGGCATTAAGTGCATTCTTCAGATATATGTTTCAGTCGCTAGTGATCGAATTTATTGGTTACGGTTCTGGTTGGATAGTCTGTAAGGTATTCACATTAGGACGCTTCCCTTCATTAACTCCAACTGAAAAAGATCGAACCAGAATCTCTTATATCGGGGCGATTAGCATTGCGCTATTTCTGTTAGCTATCGGTATGTTTAATAGCTTTAATGCTCAGAGCTAACCATAGAAGCGAGTCAGTATGAAATTCTACCTAGCTGAACAATACCAAGCTGCTTGCCATAAGATGTTTGCTCGATATGAGCGTGACATCAATAAGCTGAAACCTAATGCGAGAGTCGAACATGTAGGCGCATCTTCGATTCCATCTGCAATATCTAAAGGTGACTTAGATATATACGTTGGTATTGAATCGAGTGAATTTGAGTGTACCGTTGAGCAACTCACCACACTTGGCTTCAATGAGAAACTCGATACCTTAAGAACGCCTGAATTGTGTATGTTGGAGTCTACATCTGAGGACGATGTGGCGTTGCAAGTTGTCGCTAATGGTTCTGAGTTTGAATGCTTTCTAACGTTTCGTGACAAGCTACGTGCGGCCCCTGCCTTAGTCGAGCAATACAATGCCCTTAAAATGTCTTGTGAAGGTTGGTCGCAGGAAGAGTACCGTGAAAAGAAGTCTGACTTTATCGAGCATGTATTGGAGCTGAAATAGCCAGTCGCTTTGTGATAAATTGAGTGAGGTTAGTGCCACAGCTATGGCTTTCCATTTTCCAACAATTCCTAGAGGTAGGCTTATGATTACCATTAGAAAAGCGGTTGAGTCTGACGCTCAGGATATTTTCGATATTCGAAGCCGTGCCATTGTCGAAAAGTGTTCCGCTTATTACTCGGAAGAACAGCTTTCAATATGGACGCAGGGTGGGATGTCTGATGGATTCATCAGTGATGTAGTTGAAACCTTTCATGTTTCAGAAGTCGATGACCGAGTGATTGGCAGCGGTAAAATCAACATCGAAACCGGTATGATTGATGCTATTTTTGTGGACCCAGATTTTTCCGGAAAAGGCGCAGCGAAGCAGATGTTGCAGTTCCTAGAAGAACTAGCGATTAAACACAACTTGCCGTTAATGAAGCTAGAATCGACCCTGAATGCTGCGGAATTTTATCGTTCGTGTGGCTTTATCGGTGATGAACTTTCCACTTATCACTCGCCTAGAGGTATTAGCCTCGACTGTATCCCGATGGAAAAGCCGCTAATTGCTTAAATAAACAGCGCTAACTCCAATTGTTGGTGCTGTTTTACTTTCCCCTTACACTCTTTTCTAATATCGCTCTTAGTATCAAATCACTCCTTGTTTTAACGGCAAGTAACTCATTATGAAGAACTTCTTTGATAGCGAACTCATGCTCTCTAGCTCCTTGAATTTCGTTTTGCTATCGCTTGGCCTAACGCTCCTTTTACACCTTCCCATTTGGTGTGGGTTCAACTTGAGCCGACGTAAATGGAAATTGATGGACTATTTGTGGCCACTATTAGCAGGGATCGGGATGCTCGGTGCAGTCTCTGAGATTCGTGCGAAAGTGGCGGGTGATTGGGTTGAAACAGAACAAACCAGAGCGGTGGTGATTCTAGAATCGGTTCAGCAGTTTTCTTTGGATAAGCTGAGAAGTGATATCTGCACAGGTCAACCATCTTTAGATAACCAGGCTCAGCATCATGAAGCGTGTTTGTGGTATTTGAACACCGCAATGACGTTCAAAGATGTTGATTTCACCTTGTTACCCAACGCATCGGATTTTACGGTTCCTGCGCCTAGTGTATCGCTGGTTGAAAGTGATGCGGTGTGGGTGGATGGTATGCTGAGTCAGTATGAGAAGCAGAAAAACCAATACATAAAAACCAGAGAAGCGCAGGTGAAGCAACCGTTAGAAAGCATCTTTTGGTATGTGAGTCCTTACTTAGTCTGCTTTGCAATAGCGCTGCGCCTTACTAAAGTGACGGCAGAGCTTAAACTGGATAAGTGCGTAAAGTGAGGTAAGGATATTGGTCACTACATCGATATGCAGTGACCATGTTGTTGGTTTATGGGTATCGATAGGCATTAATCCATTTCAACAACGAGTTTACCGTTAGCTTGGTTGGCGTCCATTAGCGAGTGAGCCTTTTTGGTATCTTCATATTTAAATACCTGAGAAATAATTGATGGCATTTTTCCGTCGAGTATTTGGTCCGCAACCCAGTCAAGCGGTGACTCTTCTAGTGGTAGTTCGTTACCTAGCATTCCACTTTGGAAAAAGCTTAGTTTTACTGAGCTTGGTAAGTCTGACATTAAACCAAAGTTCTCAATCACAGGTGCGCCGCCAAGAAGGCCGACTACAGTGACTTCACCCCATGGTCTAATCGCTTTCATTGTATCAACAACGGTTGATGCACCAACAACTTCCAGCGCTTTATCGACACCTTCAGGAAGAATAGCTCGTACTTTGTCGCCTACATGACCATCATCGATAAGAACGTTATCTGCCCCCATGGACTTCAATAACTCAACCTTATCTTCACTGCGTGTTGTTGCGAAGATGGTTAAGCCTTTTGCTTTAGCATAAGTGACGGCTGCTAAGCCAACTGCTGACGTAGCCCCTCTAACTAATAACGTTTCACCTGATTGAATGTTTAGCGTTTTGTCCAATGCACCCCATACCGTTGAGTAAAGTTCTGGTAATGAAGCGAGAGTGGTAAAATCAATATCACTATTGATTTTTTTCACGTTGGTTTTGTTTACAGCGATGATTTCTGCATAACCACCGTGGCGAGCAAACATCATTCCGCCCATTGCTGTGACAACCTTGTCCCCTTTCTGATACGTACCTGATGGGTCGAAGATAACTTCGCCAGCAGCTTCAATACCCAGTGCCAATTCAGGGTTTAGTTGGCCAAAGTGGCCTGCTCGGTAATAAGTTTCTGCTTTATTTAGGCCAAATGCTTTTACTTTAATTTTGACTTCATTTTCTTGTGTTTCTGGTTCATTAGTATCAATCAAAGTAAGAACTTCTGGAGAACCTGCTTGTGCTGCGATAATAGCTTTCATAATTTTATTCCTATGTTTTTTCGTTAAATCTCGTGTTGAGAACTGCAGTATCAAGCAAACCAAAAAGAACAACAATATGGTAAAATCACAATAGACTATCCCATATTTGGAATTATTGTATGAAAGATCTAAGTCTTAATGGAGCGCGGATTTTCGTTGCGGTTGTGGACAAAGGCTCTTTTACCGCGGCAGCTAAAGAGCTCAATGTTCCACTCACTACAGTAAGTAGAAAAGTCTCAGAGTTGGAAGAAGAACTAGGCATTCGTTTATTGGAAAGGACAACGAGAAAACAGAGAACAACAGAAGCTGGCGACATCTTATATAACTCTTTTGTTCGTGCATTCAATGAGATTAATAACGGCCTTGAGACTTTATCTGATAATGAACAAGCCATAAGAGGGCGGATTAAAATATCCATTCCTCCCTCTTTTCATATTGTGTGGCCATTGTTACAAGCTTTCAAAGAGGCTTATCCAAACATTGAAATTGATACGGTAGTGACGACAGAAAAGTTAGATTTAATCTCAAATGGGATTGATGTTGCCTTTCGTGTTGGGAGCATTAATAACTTATCGCATGTAGTTCGTCGTTTAACTTCTTATCGTCATAAGCTGGTTTCTTCTCCTGAGATGGATCCAATCGCTAAGCCATCGGAGCTTTATCATCAACCTTGTATTGCATGGGGCTATCCGGGAGAGAGTATTCTCTGGAGCTTAGGAGATGAGAAAATAAAAATTGAGCCGAAAGAGGTGTGTAATGACTATTCTCAACTTAAGTATAGTGTTTTAAATGGTCAGTACGTTACGGAACTGCCGCCATTCTTATGTGAAGGCGAGATTAAAAGAGGGGAGTTAATCGAGGTTTTACCTGACTTTCCGATGCCTTTATTCGAAATCAGTTTGCTTTACCCTTCCAGAAAGCAGCTTCCGCGTTTAACTCGGTTGTTCATTGATCATAGTGTTCAGTATTTTAACGAAAAAGCCTGACTATAGAGAATTCAATTGAGAGGTGATGGCGTTAACATCAGAGCATTGGCACCTGCCATAAGCTAGAGAGCCCTGTGGCTAGTAGACATGCTCAGAAGTTACAACTACGGTTTTAACTAAGAGGTGATTTATGACAAGACAATTGATTGCAAGCACAAGTCCTTACGCTCCGGTTATCGGTTTTTCTCGGGCAGTGAGAGTGGGTAACCATATTTCAGTTGGTGGCACTGCGCCTATCGATGAGCACGGGATGACGGTAGGTGTTGGAGACCCCGCAGCACAAACTCAACAGTGTATTGAGACCATTAAAGCGGCGCTTGAAAGTGCAGGTAGCGGCTTAGGTGATGTGGTAAGAACTCGGATAATGTTGACCAACATTAACGATTGGTCAGAGGTGGCGAAAGTGAGAGGCCGTTATTTCAGAGATATCTTGCCTGTTGATACCGTGGTTGAAGTCAGCCGCTTCATCAACCCTGAATGGCTTCTTGAAATCGAAGCTGAGGCGATTGTGAGTCAAGACAAGTAACTAGAGGATTCAATAACGGTTCTTTGTATGGAATACACCTAGAGGTCACAGCTTAAACGCCCTAGTTACCGTATTTTTAAATGGTGTGAATTTGGTTTGAGGGAATGATGAAATTATCGAATAAACAAAGTGGTGTTTTAAAAGGAATGGTCTCAGCAATGCTGACTTCAATCGTTGTCATCGCAGTTGCGGTTGTATTCGACCCCTTCAATTACTCAGAAATTAGTCAAGTATCAGAACGACTTACTGTTTTAGCACTGTCCTTACTATTTCCGGTTCTATTTTTGATTGCATCAATTGGTCGGCTCGCCAAGTTCCGTTTTTTTAGCCCGGAAGACATTGATGGCAGTGGTTTAACGTCTGGCACAAACGAAGCGATGATTTTACAGAGCTTACTCCAAAACACATTAGAACAATTTGTGATTGCGCTTGGTGTGTATACGGCTTGGAGTTTATTAATGCCAGCTTCATGGTTATCGGTCGTACCGTTATGCTCGATGTTGTTTGCCATTGGGCGAATTTTCTTTTTTAAGGGGTACAAACAAGGTGCTCCAGCCAGAGCGTTCGGTTTTGCTCTGACATTTTATTCCACCGTATTAATGTTCTTAGTGCTCATCGCCTATCAACTTCTAGCGCTCATAAGTTAGTTTTCAGGCTTGGTCGTTATCATGCAAGATAGGCGATGTTATGCCGTTTAATTAAAAACACTGTTCAATAGTTCAAGTGTTAGATATCATTCTGCTCAATTTTATAAACAGTAGGGTGTGAGTATGATAAAGCTAGGGGTACCTTTACTCGTTTTGTTCTCAGGCGGTGTATTTGGCGCGAATGAATCTGTGTTTTTAGGGCACGGAAAACAACATGAGATACCGACACCGAGTTTTTCTGAAAGGCAATGTGGAAGTATCATTTGTAAAGAGAGAGCTGCGATACAAACCGTACCGTCAATCGGTGACATACCTGAAAGAGAGCCGAATGATACTTTGGATACGATTGGTAGTGCTATCTACTTTATTGGTGAGCTTGGGTTTGCAGAGAACCTCAACGAACCTAACTATCGCGTTTACCCTTCAAACTAAGTTTAAAACACCTTCTCTCTAGTGGCGGTTAAGTCCGTCATTTTTGTTTTCCCTTCCGGCTCTCTTCGTGAAAACTCCTCTTTTTTGATGATATTACAGTGTAAGTAACAGCCTTGATTTGGATCGAATCGTTTTAAAGCGTTGGTCTACACTTCATGGTAACCAAGGAGTGCACCATGAAAGATCTCGATGACATTATGGCTACGTTAAATAATTACGCAGACGCGTATTGTGCAAAAGATATTGAAGCACTGATGCGTGTATTTGATGTGAATGGCCACATTTCAGTGATAGGGACGGGTGAAGATGAGTTGTGTTCAGGTGCAGAATCAGTAAAGCAGCTATTTCTAAGAAATTTTGCTGAAGCCACAGCGATGAGGTTTGAATGGGGTTGGTCAGATACTGTGATATCGGGTGATCATGCTGTGGTTTCACAGTGTTTAACGATCCATTTGAATGCGGGTGGATCGTTTTTGTCTATCCCTGTTCGTTGGAGCGTGATACTCAAGAAAACGGACCGTTGGGTGTGGCTGCACAGGCACGCTTCATCGGCCGCGACTTCTCAGGGGGAAGGGCAGGCTTATCCGACTCGATAGTAAAAGGTTTACGGCCTTCAGGTCGACAAAGACAACGCAAATGATAGCAATATCGGCAGCGTTACCACGCTCAGGAAGTTGCCGAATAACACCATAGACGCGACCTTGGGTGGCTCTACATTGAAGCGTTCTGCGAACAGGTAGTTCATTACGGCGGGTGGCAGCATGGTGAACAGCACCATCATTTGTAGGTGCAGCGTAGGTAGCGGGATAAATAAATAGATGATGGTAAAGGCGATGGCGCCAGTAAACAGGGATTGAACGGTGCACAACAAGCCGACTTTTAATCCGCTCAGCCTTAAGTTGACCATTTGCGAACCCAGCGATAGCAGCATGATAGGCACGGCAGCTTGCCCAAGCAGCGATGTGGCTTCGTAGATTGGATTCCACACTGCAATGCCAGATAGGTTCAACGTCATCGCTAATGCGGCGGCTAAGAATATCGGCATCTTGAGGATCTGTTTGATCGGATTACCTTCGCTTAGTAGCGCTAAACCAACACTAATGTGCACACACGCCGACACCACAAACAGTAATACCGCAGGGGCTAATACACTCTCGCCAAAAGTATAAGTGAACAAGGGAATGGCGAGGTTACCACTGTTACGAAACATGTGTGGTGGAGCCCAGGCTTTGAAATTGAGCTTAAAGATTTTACAGATCGGAATCATCAATAAAGCTGGCACTAGCACCGCCACCAAAGACGCAGAGATCAGTGGCAGTTGCTCGGTGTCGAGGGACATGGTGGTCAGCGATGCAAACACCAAAGCAGGAATACAAACATCCATGTTGATGCGATTGATCGGCTTGAAATCGGGCTTGAGCCAGCGACCGACCGCAAAGCCAGCACTGGCTAAAGCAAAAACGGGAAACAGAATACTGACGACCTGTTCGAACATAGAATTCCTTTCTAGATTGAGTGCTTCCATTTAGCTGAGAAACGAATGTTTTAGAGAGACGCTAAAGTGAAGTATGAAGTCGATATGTATAAACATTAACCTATCAATATAATGACTTGGCGTCACCGAAGATCGTTGTTTGTGAACGGTTAATTTATATTTCTTTGAATGAAGCACAAAAAAGACCAGTGGCATCAGCAACTGGTCTTTCGAGGCTAGATAAATCTGGACGGATTTTTAATTAACGACGGCTGTCGCTGTCTAGCGATTGTTACTCGGTTTTCAGTCTAGCTAACGAGCTTCTTGTAGTCTTTGAAATTCACATCGTAGGCTTTCTCACCGTATATGTAAGTCTCGCTGACGGTTCTGTCGTCACCTAAGCTCATCAGTACAAATAGTTTTTCTTCAAGCTTGGTTGCTTGTTCCATTCTAAAGCGCATCAATTGTGTGGCGTGCAAGTCGAGCACCACGAAATCTGCTTCTTTTCCTACTTCCAAGTTACCGATCTTGTCTTCTAAATGCAGAGAACGTGCGCCGCCTAATGTTGCCAAGAACAGGGATTTCGCTGGGTGCAGCTTCTTATGTTGAAGCTGCATGATCTTGTAGGCTTCACTCATGGTCTGCAGGATTGAGAAGCTAGTGCCTGCACCGACATCAGTACCCATACCAACACGAATGCCGTGTTCTTCCATTTCGGGTAATCGGAATAAACCGGAGCCTAAGAACAGGTTAGAGGTCGGACAGAAAGCGATGGCGGATTCGGTGTCCGCTAGGCGCTTACATTCGCAGTCAGACAGGTGAATACCATGGGCGAATACCGAACGTTTGTGCAGCAAACCATAGTAGTCATAAACATCTAAATAGCTGTCGCGGTCTGGGAATAGTGCTTTTACCCATTCAATCTCTTTCTCGTTTTCAGAAAGGTGCGTGTGCATGTACACATCTGGGTATTCTTCAAGAAGTTTACCAACGGTAGCCAATTGCTCTGGTGTGCTGGTTGGCGCAAAACGAGGTGTCACCGCGTAAAGCAAGCGGCTGCGATTGTGCCATTTCTCGATGAGTTCTTTGGAGTCAGCGTAGCCAGATTCTGGCGTGTCGGTGAGGTAGTCTGGCGCGTTGCGATCCATTAGCACCTTACCTGCAATCATACGTAGATTACGTTTCTCTGCTTCTTCAAAGAATACGTTAACCGACTCTTTGTGTACCGTGCCAAAAACCAGTGCAGTAGTAGTACCGTTGCTTGCTAATTCGTCTAGGAATAGCTTTGCTACTTTGTGTGCGTAAACTGGGTTTTTGAAGCGTTTCTCTTCTGGGAAGGTATAGTTCTCTAACCAATCGAGTAGCTGCTCACCGTAAGACGCGATCATGCCTGTTTGAGGGTAGTGGATGTGCGTATCAATAAAGCCAGAGGTGATCAGCTTGTCTTTGTATTCTTTTACTTCGAGTGTTTTAGGCTGGCGAGCCAATACTTCATCGGCATTGCCTAAGTCGACGATGTGGCCGTTCTCAACCACTAAAACACCGTCTTCAAAATAGTCGTAAGACTCATCGATACCGACGTCTTTTGGGTCGGCTACGCTGTGTAAAATACTGGCGCGATAAGCTTTGCGTTGCGTTGTCATGTTTACTTCCTTTTAATGACTTCAGCGACGTTATGGCCACTGAAGCTTTGCGACTTGTATTAGGCGATCTTCTCTTCCAATGGTGGTTCGCCTACATCGCTTGGTTGACTGTGTTGATCGGTCAAATCCTGATTTCGATATTGTTTGGTTGGGCGCTTTTGTTCAAGCGCTTGGCCTTGATAGTGTGCGATCAGTTCACCCGCAACCGATACCGCAATTTCAGCCGGATGTTTGCCATTCACGGCGCTAATGCCAATCGGGCAAATCATGGTTTCGATTTGTTCTTGGCTGTAGCCACGTTGCTCTAAGCGGAAGTCGAACTTCTTACGCTTAGTAAGCGAGCCGATCATGCCGAAGTAACGGCTGTCTTCACGGTCGATAATGGCTTTCGTTAAATCGAAATCGAGCTGGTGGTTGTGCGTCATCACAAGGTAATAGCTGTTCGGCGGCATGTGTTTCACTTCTCCGACAGGGTCGTCTGAGACAAGTTTTTTCACACCGTGTGGCAGCGTTTCAGGAAATACTTCTTCACGTTCATCAATCCAGGTCACACGGAAGGGCAGAGTTGCGACAATGTGCAGTAGCGCTTTGGCAACATGGCCAGCGCCGAACAACACAAGGTGATTCTGCTGAGTGCCAATCGGTTCAAAGCTTAACGTTGCCATTCCGCCACAACATTGGCCTAAACGAGCACCGAGGTTGAAGCGCTCGACTTTGAGCGATTTTTCGCTGGCAATCAGCATCTCGCGAGCCATTTTAGTGGCCACATGTTCAAGGTGACCACCACCAATCGTAGCGATGATTCGGTCACGAGTGACAAGCATCTTGGTACCCGCATCACGCGGCACTGAGCCTCTGTCTTCAAGCACTGTCACCATCACACATGGCTCGTAGTTCTCTTCCAGTTTTGCCAGTTCGTGAATCCAATTATCCTTAAACATATGTCCTCCTAAATCCCTTCTTTGCTTCCCTAGCTGCCTATTGGTGTCTTAGATACCTATCAGCCCTAAGCCGTTTCTGATTGAGCATCGACCGAAGTCGGAGCCGTTTCAGTGACTTCCTGTATCGCCATCAGAATGCGTTCTGGCGTTGCAGGTGTGTTGAGCTTAGGAATCGCACCATCGACAGCGACATAGCTAATCGCATCTTTCAGTGCACTCCATACCGACATACCCAACATGAAAGGTGGTTCACCCACGGCTTTCGAGTTGAAGACTGTGTCTTCTGGGTTGCTGCGGTTTTCCAAAAGGTGCGTTCTGAAATCAATCGGCATATCAGCAATCGCAGGGATCTTGTAACTCGCCGGGCCGTTGGTCATTAATCGGCCTTGCTGGTTCCAAACCAACTCTTCCGTTGTTAACCAACCGACACCTTGCACAAAGCCGCCTTCGACTTGTCCTATATCAATCGCTGGGTTCAATGAAGCGCCCACGTCATGCAGGATATCGACTCGCAGAATCTTGTTCTCGCCGGTTAGGGTATCGATGATGACTTCTGAACAAGAGGCACCATACGCGTAGTAGTAGAACGGGCGACCGCGCGCTTTCTCGTGATCGTAATAGATCTTTGGAGTGCGGTAGAAGCCAGTGCTCGATAGCGAAATTTGATTAAACCAAGCCAGTTCAACAAATGAGTTGAAGGTCATGATCTCATCGCGGATCTGCACCATGCCGTTCTTGAACACCACCTCTTCAGGCCACACTTTGAAGTGCGAAGAAGCGAAGTCGATCAGGCGCTGCTTAATGGTTATTGCGGCGTTTTGCGCGGCCTTACCGTTGAGGTCGGCGCCCGATGAGGCTGCGGTTGGTGATGTGTTCGGAACTTTGTCTGTGTTTGTAGCGGTGATCTGGATACGTTCGACATCGACTTGGAACTCCTGTGCAACGATTTGTGCCACTTTGATGTTCAAGCCTTGCCCCATTTCAGTACCACCGTGATTCAAATGAATACTGCCATCGGTGTAGATATGGATGAGCGCACCTGCTTGGTTCAAGAAAGTCGCAGTAAACGAGATGCCGAATTTCACGGGTGTGATCGCTAAGCCTTTCTTCAAGATAGGGCTTTGCTTGTTGAACTCAGCAATTTCTTTACGACGTGCGTGATAGTCACTGCTGCGTTCAAGCTGTTCGGTTATCTCAGGTAAAAAGTTGTCTTCAACGGTTTGGTAGTAATGGGTTACGTTACGGCCTTCTTCGCCGTAGTAGTTCGCCTTACGTACTTCCAAAGGATCTTTTTTCAGGTAACGAGCAATCTCATCCATGATGTGTTCGATAGTCATCATGCCTTGTGGGCCACCAAAGCCACGATACGCAGTGTTCGATGCTGTGTTGGTTTTGCATCGATGACCAACCACAGTTGCATCGCCTAAGTAGTAAGCGTTGTCTGAGTGGAACATTGCACGGTCGACGATAGAGCTTGATAAGTCTGGCGAGTAACCACAGTTACCTGCAACGGTAATATCAGCACCTTGAATCACACCATTGTCGTCGAAGCCGACGGTGTATTGGTTGTAAAACGGGTGTCGCTTACCGGTTTGTTGCATGTCTTCATTACGCAGCAGGCGCATTTTGGTAGGTCGGCCTGTTAGGTGGGCAATCACAGCTGCCATACACGCTGGAGAGGCTGCTTGGGTCTCTTTACCACCGAAACCACCACCCATACGACGCATATCAATCACGACTTTGTGCATCGGTACGCCAATCACTTCCGCAACCAGTTTTTGAACTTCGGTCGGGTTTTGTGTTGAGGTGTAGACGATCATGCCGCCGTCTTCGGTTGGCATCACGCTACTGATTTGGGTTTCTAGGTAGAAGTGCTCTTGGCCGCCGATCTCTAGATCGCCAGAGATCACGTGCTTCGCTTTTGCCAATGCAGCTTTCGAATCACCACGCTGTTGAGTGTGGCTTTCTGTTACGAAGTGCTCTTTTGCCAACGCTTCTTTTACATCAAGAATGGCAGGTAGCTCTTCGTATTCAACAATGGCTGCGTGCGCGGCTTTGCGTGCGGTTTCTAGATCGTTAGCTGCTACCGCAATTACCGGTTGGCCGTAGTATTCAACCTTGCCGTCAGCAAGCAGTGGGTCACCTGGAAGTATCGCACCGATATCCAGTTCACCCGGAACGTCTTTGGCTTGAATGGCAATCGCCACGCCTTCAAATTCGTAACACGGTGATAAATCTATATTGGTGATGTTCGCGTGTGCCTGAGTGCTCAGGCGTGCGTATACGTGCAGCTGATTTGGGAACTCTAGGCGGTCGTCAATGTACACCGCTTCGCCCGTGACTTGCTTGGCTGCACTGTCGTGTTTAACGCTTTTACCTACGCCAGTTTTTAGGTCTTGTTTTGCAATGGTAACCATCTCTTCGTGGGTCATCGCATGCTTGTTCGAATTAGACATAAGACGTTACCCTTGTTTCGATTTGGTTGTTTTTGTTCTGCTGTTCAATGAAGTAGCGACGCAACATATTGGCTGCCGACAATGAACGGTATTCTTGGCTTGCACGGAAATCGGATAGCGGCTCAAAGTCGTTATACAGTTCCTGCATCGCTAACTTAATATTAGTGTCTGTCCACGGTTTGCCTAATAACGTGTTTTCACAACGCGCCGCGCGCTTAGGCGTTGCAGCCATACCACCAAAGGCAATACGAGCGTAAGAAACCTTGCCATCTTCAATTTGAATATCGAACGCACCACACACCGCAGAGATGTCATCGTCTAAACGTTTAGATAGTTTGTAAGCTCGGAAGCTGTCGTTAGTTGGTTTAGGAATGATGATCTGTTCAATGAATTCACTCTCTTTTTGCGCTGTCACTTTGTAGCTGATGAAGTAATCTTCGATCGGCATGGTGCGTGACTCGTCACCGCAACGAAGTTTGATCTTCGCGTTAAGGGCAATTAGTAGAGGAGGGGTGTCACCGATAGGTGAAGCATTGGCAACATTACCGCCAATGGTGCCTTGGTTACGTACTTGCAGGGAAGCAAAGCGGTGCAGTAGCTCACCAAAATCTGGGTAGTGTTTTTTCAGTAGTGCGTAAGAGTCACTGATTGGAAGGTTGGCACCAATGATTAAGTCAGTGTCGGTCTCTTCGCACACCTTCATGTCTTCAACAAGGTTTACGCTGATAAGTGTTTCTATCTCGCGATGGAACTGCGTCACTTCCAATGCTAAATCCGTGCCGCCAGCAACCAGCTTAGCGTTCGGATGCGCTTGAAAAAGCTTGGCCAGCTCATCGGTGCTTTTCGGGGAAAAAGCGGTGAGGTGACCAAGGCGTAAGTTGGCTTCGGTGTCTTGAATATCTTCTAGCTTCTTGATGGTGTTGCGTTCAAGCTCAGCGAATTGGTCGATCAAAGGTTGATCTGTTGAAAGCGACATCGCAGCATCAACAATTGGGCGGTAGCCCGTACAACGACACAGGTTACCCGCCAATGATTCCATAACATCTTCTTTGCTCGCATCGGGTTTGTTTTTGCCTAGCGCAAACATCGACATGATGAAGCCCGGCGTGCAGTAACCACATTGTGAACCGTGAAAATCAACCACCGCTTTCTGTACAGGGTGCAATGACTTATCTCGGTTTTGTAGATCTTCTACTGTGATTAGCTGTTTTCCGTGCAGCGCTGAAACGAACGTAAGGCAAGAGTTCACCGAGCGGTATTGCAGCTGTCCATCCACCACTTCACCTAAAACGACGGTACATGCGCCACAGTCACCAGACCCACAACCTTCTTTGGTACCGGTTTTATTAACCTTGGTACGAAGGTAATTGAGCACTGTCATATTCGGCGACAGATTGTCTTCACGTCTTATTTCCTGATTGAGCAAAAAAGTAATCAAGAGACCTCCTTGTAAATCGACATTTTTCCATGTGTATTCTTTTTGACTTCTAGGTCAATAATTATCCATCCTGACCCTGTGGTCAACTATTTATTTACAAAAATGCAACAACATTGTGATTTGGTGGATTGTATACAATTTAATTTTATCTTTAGTTGCTTGTTTTATTGGGATTTAAATTGGAAGTGCTGAGTTTTGTGTTGTGAATGAATTAATGACTATGTATACAAAATAAAGACAAGAATTTTGGCATTTAGGAGCAAATGCTATAGAGGATAAGAGCACTATTCTGCTCAGAATTAAGAGTGTTTTGAGGTGAAATGCGCCGATCTTCGCGTCTATCATTATAGGGAGGGCATAAAAAAGAGAAGTAAACGCAAAGGCTTACTTCTCTCCCGTCTTGTTAACAAAAAGTTGTTAGAGCTGAATTGGAATGGTCAACTCGTTATGACTTGTTCTTAAGCAGATCTGAGAACACAACATGCAGGTCGCTCGATGCGGTGCTGCTGTCTAAATTGAGCTTTGAACGGATGTGGCTTAAGTGTTCTTGCATCAACTCTACCGCTTGCTCTTCATTGCCTGATTCAATCGCATCAAGTAACCCAGAGTGCTCATCTAAAGAACAGTTTGAATGATTACCTGTTTCGTATTGAGCGATCAGCAGTGAAGTTTGTGACACTAAACTGCGTTGGAAGGCGAGAAGTGGTGCGTTTTCTGCCATTTCAGCCAGTTTGATGTGGAACTCACCAGACAGTCGTAAGCCAGAGCCGTAATCACCTTGGTCAAAGGCGCAATTCTCTTTCGCTACTAATTTTCTACATTCTTCGATTTGAGCTTTGGTCGCATTTTTCACTGCAAGTTCGGTGATAGCGATTTCCATCACTTCACGCGCTTTAAATATCTGTTTGGCTTCGTCTACCGTTGGCGCAGCAATCATTGCCCCTCGGTTTGGACGGATCACCACAACTTGTTCTAAAGATAGACGTAGCAAGGCACGACGGATGATTGTACGGCTAACACCAAAGATTTCTGCTAGGGCTTCTTCACTTAATTTAGTGGCTGGTGGTAGCCTTTGTTCTAGTATTGCGTCGAAGATATGGCAGTAAACAACATCGTCTTGAGTCTGGCCTGATACTTTTGTATTTACACCTTTGGAGACAGAGTTTTTGAGAGCTGTCATAGAGATAAGGACCCTTGTTTAGTCGAGTTGGTCTGGTCGAGAGTAATTCATGAGTATTACTCTATATTGTATACATTTATCTATACAATGCCACCGCATGAAAGTGTAATACACGCTTATTTGTTAATGACTTATAACATTTAGTTTGCAGGATACTGTGTGCAATATTGAGCTTTAAGCAATTCTAGCGATAACTAGACTCGATTATCGCCGCAGCTGTATGCAACGATCTGGCTGATTTCGCTTAGGCTACGCCCAGATTGTTGCTGCCACTCATTAAAGGCTTTACCTGCCGCCAGTTGTGCTCGCTTGGTGTTACGACCGCTATCGATAACATCTGTACTACGCAGGTGCGCTTCCACATCAGAAGACAAGATAAAGGTGTCTTTGCCCATTTGACGTAAGGTGTAGGCGCCCGTGTTACCGCCTAAACGCTTACCGTGTTTTTTCAGGTAATCCCAAAGTTCAGTAATGCGTTCTGATGGCCAATCTGCAACCATTTGTGAGAATGAATCAGCTTCACGCTTGGAATTGTGGATCATGGTGGCGTTAGCAGGAATGGTCATCACCTTAGTGAGGTGGCGAATAATACGCGGGTCTTGTGCTTTCTGTTCCCACATCTCATTCGGCAGCATCAGCATTTTTTCGATATTGAATTCAAAGAACACTTCTTCAAATTGCGGCCATTTCTTTCTCACTACATTCCATGAAATACCACATTGGAATACTTTTTCAGTAAAGGCTGCCAACCAGCGGTCGTCTGTGATTTGTGATAGCTCAGCTTTTGAAAGAGGCGCGCGAACAATCTTTTCGAGTTCGGCTACGCCGCCTTTACGGTGAGCTGCTCGTTGGTAAATGGTGTCGAATTTTTCTTGGGTCATTGAAGGTTCCAAACTAATGCCAGTTTCTAAGATATGGGGTCAAATCTGGTAATTAAAACCAGCCTGACAGTTAAAACGAACTAGCCGAGCTGTAATTCCATTTGATACAAGGGCCACGTTTTACCATTGAACTCTTTAATGCTTGGTTCTTTGTCGACAACCTGAAACCCCGCTTTGTCGTAGCAGCGCTTTGCCCCTTGGTTTTGCTTGAATACGGCCAAGGTGATGGTGGTGACATCCGGTATTTCTTTCGCCGCTTCGAGGGCCGTTTCTAGCATCGATTGTCCTAACCCTTTGCCTCGGAGATTTGGGTGTATGGCGACACGGCAAAAGCGAAGCTCACTGTCTGACATGCGTTGAAATTCCATAAAGCCAAGCAATTCACCGGTGCTAGAGCCTGTGCTAGGTTGAGAAAATGTATACAGCTTAACATGTGGTTCTTGAGATCGTTCAATGATAGAAGTCGCTTTTAACGGCCAACCAAAGGTGCGCCCGCCCCATAGCACGTACTCTTCGAGTGATGTGAACCAAGTGACGATCTCGTCGGCGTCGGATTCTTTAAAGCGATTAATTTCCATATCCTTTTCTCCTTGTCGAGTGTCTCTTTTTCTAAGCCACTAAACTTCCGCGCCTAACTGTTCAAGAAAGCCGCGCATGTAGTCAGTGCGCTTGTTAGCTTCTAACTTGGCGGATTCTGTATTCATGGTTTCAGCGAGCTTAAATAGCTTCACGTAGAAGTGATCGACGCTGTAATGCTTATCATCTAAGTCTCGACGTTCAGCGAACGGGTCTTGATGGTTATAGAGCTCAGCGTTGAAGCTCTGACCCACGTACAGGCAGCGAGCAATACCAATTGCACCGAGAGAATCAAGGCGATCCGCATCTTGCACGATTTGTGCTTCTAAGGTTTCTGGTGTGATGTTGGCGCTGTAGCTGTGCGTGACAATGGCATGATGGATCTCATCAAGATAGGACACGGGGTAGTCGATAGTTTTGAGGAAAGAGATCGCCTTGTCTGCTGCCATTCTTGAGCTTTGGGCTCTGTCTGGATGGTTCTTAGGAAAGGTGAAGCAATCATGAAGATAAGCAGCGGGAAGAACGACTTCAAGTATAGCCTGTTCTTGAGTACACAAAGCTTTGGCAGTTTTGACGACACGCTTAATGTGGCTGATGTCGTGCGCTGCATCTTGTGTCATTTCTCGCTGTGCAAAATCAAGCAGTTGGCCTTCAAATTTCTCAATCACGTGTCTCTTTCTCCACCTTTAGGCGTTAGCAATCTTGTTCATCATTTGGCATATGTTTCACATCGACTTTAACAGTTTCAAGCGCGAGTTTTTATCTTTTATAAAAGCTATACCGACAAAAAAACCGACTCTGTGAGTCGGCTTAATAGAGAGGCTTGTCTATGTTGATAAAAGCATTATCAACGGCAGTTAGAGCTTAAGCTGCAGCTTGTTGAAGCTGTGCTAATACATCATGCAGAGAAGGGCTGATGGTGTGACCAAGCGCTTTTACTTCGTCACATGGCTCTACTAAATCAGGGATTTGAAAGCTGATCATGTTGGCTGCCATAGAAGCGCGAATGCCGTTGTTTGAATCTTCAAACGCGAGACAAGTTTCAGGTGCAACCCCTAGGCGTTCAGCTGCAAGTAAGTAAATCTCTGGGTGAGGCTTACCATTAGTCACTTCGCAACCTGTGCTTAATGAGGTGAAATAAGAATCTAAGCCAGCCAGTTCCAGCTTTTTCTTCGCGATATCAAGCTGCGTCGATGTTGCCACCGCGATAGGAATATTGTTCGACTTTAGCCACTCTAAAAGCTCAATCACGCCGTCTTTTACTGGAATAGCTTGGTTCTTCACTATCGCGCTATAGCGGGTGCGCCATTCGTTATTTAGAGCCGGATAATCGAGATCTTCACCATAACCATTTCGAAAGATCTGTTCGATGGTTTTTGCGTTGCAGCCAATGATGCCTAGGTAAACGTCCTTTAAAAATGGGACACCCTGCGCGTGACATGCTTCTTCAAAAATCTGCATACAAAGTCGCTCGGTGTCGAGCAGCAGTCCATCCATATCAAAAATAGCAGCTTGAAAATTCATATCAGTGGTTCTTTATGTGTTGTCGTCGTGAGGGCAGGTATTTTGACATAGTGTCTAGGGATAGGCGAGCCAGTGTTGTGTGGGAATACGTCTAATTGGTTCGGAAATATGCTTATGAGTGACTTTGATTGTGATTGGTTGTAGCTGAAATAATACCGTTAAGTTATGAGACTAGTGTTTTATAGGCTATACGGGTCTAATAGACACAATAATGGTTATCATAGATAACAAATCTAGGTCGAGAATCTAGTTTACTATTACAATTCATAAACTTACAGACTTGGTAGCGTGACCACAATCTTATAAAAAACAATTTGCGGAAGCCTGCAATGAGAGTGTGACCAAGCAACAAGTAAATGGCTGAATTTGCGGACAAAATATAATTAGTCCACATTTTTAGCAGGGTTGCTTATGTTGTATTTTGAGTTTCTATTTTTACTTGTCGTTCTCTATATCGGTTCTCGGTATGGCGGTATTGGTTTAGGGGTTGTTTCTGGTATTGGTTTGGTTATCGAGGTGTTTGTCTTCAAGATGCCACCAACGTCTCCACCTGTCACCGTAATGCTGATTATCCTCGCCGTTGTTACCTGTGCCTCGATCCTCGAAGCCGCAGGTGGCTTGAAATACATGCTGCAAGTTGCGGAAAGGGTGCTCAGAAAGAACCCGAAACGTGTCACCTTGATAGCCCCGTTCGTGACTTATTCGATGACGTTCCTATTGGGTACTGGCCACGCGGTTTACTCAATCATGCCAATCATCGGTGATGTAGCATTGAAAAATGGCATTCGTCCTGAACGCCCGATGGCGGCAGCTTCAGTCGCGTCTCAACTTGCGATCACAGCATCGCCAATCTCGGCAGCCGTAGTTTATTACTTAGCGCAGTTGTCTGATATTCAACACTCTATCACTTTGCTTTCAATTCTATTAGTGACGGTGCCTGCAACGCTATTCGGTACGTTGTTACTTTCTCTGTATAGCTTGAAGCGCGGCAAAGAATTGAACGACGATCCTGATTATCAAGCTCGTTTAAAAGATCCTGAGTGGAAAAAGCGTATTGAAAACACCACTGCGACGTCTTTGGATGAAGTGCTTCCAAGCTCGGCACGTAATGCAGTATTGATTTTCCTACTGTCGATAGTTGTGATTGTTATTGTGGCGATGGTGCCAGAAATCAGAACCATCGTAGACGGTGACAAGCCAATCAAGATGTCGGTCATCATCCAAATGATGATGCTCTGCTTCGGCGGTATCATCTTGCTGGCAACTAAAACTGACCCACGTGATGTGCCAAATGGCGTGGTATTTAAATCGGGCATGGTGGCGGCAATTGCTATCTTCGGTATCGCCTGGATGTCGGATACTTACTTCCAATACGCAATGCCTCAGTTCAAATCGGGCATCGTTGAAATGGTAACCAATTACCCATGGACGTTTGCACTAGCGCTCTTCATCGTATCGGTTGTGGTGAACTCACAAGCCGCAACTGCACGTATGATGCTACCTGTAGGTCTTGGCCTAGGGTTAGATCCAGCACTGCTTATCGGCTTGATGCCAGCGGTTTACGGCTACTTCTTTATTCCTAACTACCCATCTGATATCGCAACAGTAAACTTCGATGTCTCTGGCACCACCAAGATTGGTAAGTGGTACTTCAACCACTCATTCATGTCGGTGGGTTTAATTGGTGTAGTAGGCGCGTGTTGTTTGGGTTATGCACTCGCTCAGATTTTTATCGCTTAATGTAATTAGCTAAGTAAGAAACGAAAAACAGCGCCTGAATTGGCGCTGTTTTGTATTGGAAACCCTTGTAGTTCGCTCCGCTGTTAATTAACTTTGGCTAACTGAAAGTGTACAACTAAACAATAGTAGCTGATGCTAATTCTTTAGGCTTTTGCTATACGCTTTAGCAAAGTCGAAGAAGATCTTTTTGATCGGACTCTGAGCTGGGTTAAATGTAATCAACTCTGTGCTGATGGTGTCGAGATGATCGTTGATATCGATGATCTTGACGCCTTTTCTATAGTAATTCTTGACCGTTCCTGCATGCAGACTAATGCCAAAACCTGAGCTCACTAAGCCGAGAATAGCCTCTGTATCATAAGCTTCTTCCACTATGTTTGGCATGAAGCCAGCATTTCGACAAACCCTCTGAATAATTTTAAAAAAATGAGTCCAGTGATTGGCATTCCCAAGAATGAAAGACTCATGTCTTAGGTCTGTCAGATCTATAGATTGTTTATGCGAGAGTGGATGAGAGTCGGGGACAATAGCCACTAATGGATCTTGCTGAAAAGGAAATGAGGTCATACCTTTATAGATTAATGGTCCAGTAATAAAGCCAAAATCTAAACGTTCTTTTTCTAGAGACTCTATTTGATCCGCCGAAAACTGATGAATAAGTTCTAGCCGAATCAAAGGGTAAGAATCTTTAAATGCCTTCAGAAGTTGAGGTAATTGACCTGTAATTGCAAAATTCGTATAGCCAATTCTCAATGATCCTTCTTCCCCTATCTTCACGCGCATCGCACTCTTTTCTGCGTCGATTAACGATAGAAACGCTTGGTGTGCTCCCACATGAAATGCCTTCCCCGCGTCGGTCAATTCTACGAGGCGAGTGGTTCGAATAAAAAGAATTACTCCCAGGTCAGATTCGAGTTTCTGTAATGATCTCGACAACGCTGGCTGAGCAATGTTGAGCTTCTCTGCAGCTCTTCGAAAATTCAATTCCTCCGCCAATGCAAAGAAGTGTTTTAGATGACGGATTTCATAATTCAAACTCATACTCATTCCTAAAAGGTATCAAGATATATCTTTCTGATGCTTTACGGGAATCTATCAAATTATTAACATTCTGGAAACATTAGATTAAAAAGAGAATGATTAATGAACAATGTACTAGTCGCAGCAGATATTTTTTCTTTGGCCGAACAGGGTGAATTATGGGCAGGTCATTTGATTCCTGACCACTCTGTAAATCGTGAGTTGTCTTTTCCTACTATTGCTCCACATAACAAGTCTGTGATTGGTGCAATTGAATCTGGTAGTCCAGAAATCGTTAATCTAGCTGTGAATGCAGCTCGTGAAGGATTCAATAACGGCGAGTGGTCTAAATTGAACCCAGCGGAACGTAAGGACGTGATGTACAAGTGGGTTGCGCTGCTTGAAAAGCATGCCGAAGAGTTAGCAGCACTCGATTGTGTTGAAGCAGGTAAACCTATCGCTGAGTGTCTTGAAACTGATATTCCAGAAACTATTTCACTTATTAAGTGGTACGCAGAAGCGGTAGATAAGCAGTTCGGTAAGGTTTCACCAACTAATGGTGATGCGATGGGACTCATCGTCAAAGAGCCGATTGGTGTTGTAGGGGCGGTACTACCTTGGAACTTCCCCGCGTTAATGTTCGCATTCAAAGCTGGCCCAGCATTAGCTACGGGTAACTCTGTGATTGTAAAACCTGCAGAACAAACCTCATTGAGCACGTATCGCATGGTTGAATTAGCGCACCAAGCAGGTATCCCCGAATCGGCGCTTCTTATGGTCACTGGTCATGGTGAAGACACAGGCCAACCGTTAGGTTTGCACCATGATATCGACATGATTTCATTTACTGGGTCAACTGAAGTTGGTCGCAAGTTCTTAGAATATTCAGCACAAAGTAATCTAAAAGAGATCGTTTTGGAGTGCGGTGGTAAGTCTCCTCAAATCGTTTTCTCAGACATCCATGATATGGATGCTTTCATCGATGACATGCTAAACGCTGCATTTTGGAACATGGGTGAAAACTGCAGCTGTGGTTCTCGCTTGATTGTTGAACGCTCAATTCGTGATCAGATCATCGAGAAAATGATCACGAAAATGCGTGATTGGAAGATGGGCGACCCAACTCAGGCTGACACAGTTGTTGGCCCAATGATTGAGCAAAAACATTTCGATAAAGTGAAAAGCTATCTAGATAAGGCTAAAAGTGAAGGCGCGCAATTGGTTTACGGAGGTACAGCTTCTGATGACGTAGGTCTGTTTGTTCAGCCAACGATATTTAGCGAGGTTACTTCGGATATGAGCATCTTTAAGGAAGAAATCTTCGGTCCGATTCTAGCGGTAACGACCTTTGATACCGAAGAAGAAGCACTCAAGCTTGCCAATGATACTGATTACGGTTTAGCTGCCTCGATTTACACCTCTGACATCTACCGTGCTCAACGTGCAGCGGCGGCTGTGAATGCTGGCACTATCTCGATTAATGGTTTTTCTGAAGGGGATATCAGCACACCTTTCGGTGGTTTTAAGCAGTCTGGGTTTGGCGGTAAAGACAATGGCGTTGAAGCATTTGACCAATACCAACAGACGAAAACTATCTGGTATGTAAATAAATAGCCGTTAATAAAAAGTATAGCAACTGATGCATATGTCGTTATATCGAGGATGATAGCGACATATCGCAGCCATAAATGAAAGGGACGATTTTATGATTAAACCATTTGAGGTTAACTTGAGTGATGATATTTTGTTCAACATTAGAAAAAATGTTGCCGAATACCAATGGGGTTATATGCCTGACGACGGTGGTTGGGATTACGGTACGAATATCAAATACCTTAAGGAGCTGTGTGACTACTGGGTGAACGAGTTTGATTGGCGTGAGCAAGAACGAAAAATGAATAAGTTCTCGCAATTTACAGCTTCAGTTGACGGGATGAATATTCACTATATCCATATTCGCGGCAGCTCTGTAGAGCCTCGCCCTCTACTTATTAGCCACGGCTGGCCCGGTTCTGTTGCTGAGTTTCTTGATTTGCTTGAACCTCTTGCTTTCCCTGAGTTGTTTGGCGGAAAAGCAGAAGATGCGTTTGATCTTATTGTTCCTTCGCTGCCCGGTTTTGGTTTCTCTGACCGACCAGAAAGACCAATGGGACCTAGAGCGATGGCTAAGGTACTCAACAGCTTAATGACTGATGTACTTGGTTACGATGATTATCTGGCACAAGGTGGGGACTGGGGAAGCGCGATTTGTAGTTGGCTCGGTCATGATTATGCCGATCATTGTAAAGCGATCCATATCAACTTCCCGACGATGCGCCATATTGATGGCCCTCAAGATGAAGAAGAGCAAGCATGGTCAGATCGTGTTGATAGAGAATCAGTAATGGAAGACGGCTATCGAACTTTGCAAGCAACACGGCCACAGACACTGAGTTACGCTATGCAAGATAACCCAGTTGCAATTGCAGCTTGGATAGTTGAGAAGTTTTACTCATGGTCCGATCTAGACGATGGGGACATTGAAAGCGTTCACAGTAAAGATGAGATGTTAACCAACATCATGATCTATGTGGCGACAGGGACTTTCAACTCTTCCACTTGGATCTACTACGGACGCCGTGAAGAAGGCGGTCGTATATTAGGTGAAAACGGTAGTCGTGTAGAGGTACCGACAGGAGCTGCACTGTTTCCGAAAGAGACATTGGCGTGGCCACCGAGGAAATACTCAGAACGTATGTATAACATCAAGAGCTGGACGGTTATGGAACGCGGCGGTCATTTCGCTGCAATGGAGCAACCTAAAGCGTTGATGGCAGATATTCAGCAATTCTTCCGTGGCATGTAACACCAGTTGACTTGCAAACTTTGAGTTGTCTGTAAATTTTGGACTGTATTTGGGCGGTGAACTTTCCACTTTTAGCTGAACGATATTGTGGAGAGTTCTCGCTTTGAAACTGATAGGAACACGTATTTGCGTGAGTGAGTAGTAGTAAAAACGTGTTAGATCAATAAAGGATTATTTTATGTCATCATTATTTTTTCCATACGTAGGAGCCTTTTTTTGGGTCGGTGTATTGCTGTCTTTTGCAGCTTTCCTACGCTCAAGAGTTACCTTCTTTCAAAAGAATCTGATTCCTTCAGCTCTGATTGGTGGTGTGATTGGCTTTGTTCTTATGAACTTCGGTTTAATAGGTATGCCAACTCAAGAAGGCTGGAAAGAGATACCAACGAGCGCGTTTGGTGTGTTGGTTTCTCATTTGTTCGTGTTTGGTTTTATCGGTATTGGTTTAATCCAACAAGATGAACCTGAAGCTGACAAAGCTAACTCTAGCTGGGTAAGAAGTGGGGCACTTTGGCTTGCTCTGATTTACTGCCTTATCTACGCGATACAAGGGATCACTGGGCGTACTGTTTTTGAACTTTATTCGTACCTTACCTCGGGCGAAATCTTTACTGGTTACGGCTACCTAGTAAGCGTTGGGTTTTCACAAAACCCTGGGGCAGCTCAAGCTATTGGAGGTATTTGGGAAAATGAATACGGGGTACAAAGCGCAAGTACAGTTGGGTTAGCCTTTGGTGCCGCGGGTTTTCTGTTTGCTGTACTCATCGGTATTCCATTTGCCAATCAAGCGATTAAGAAAGGCTGGTTATCTGAAAAGCATTTATCCAGTATGCCGAAGCCGTTATTAACCGGCATCATGGGTAAAGGTAACTCTGAGCCTTGTGCACAATCTACGACTCATAGCGCGAATATCGACACTTTTGCTTTCCATTTTGCTGTGATGTTTGTGCTGTACGGTGCGGGTTATGTTTTCGCTTTGGCATGGGCGACATTCAGTTGGCCTGAATCAATTGAGAAGGTTAGAGGCCTTGGTTTCGGTATGCTTTATGTTTGGGGCATGTTAGCTGGCGTTATCACGCGAAAAACATTAAGAAAGGTCAAATCGTGTCATGTGTTAGATAACTCTACGACGCGCCGCATAACGGGTACAACCGTTGATTTCATGATTTGTGCAGTGTTCTTAGCGATTGGTATCAACGATATCCAGCAGATCATTGTCCCATTCTTAACGACGACGATTTGTGCTTCAGTGGTCAGTTTCTTCGTAATTGTGTGGTTTGCTCGTCGTATGCCTAAATACGGGTTCGAACGTGGCTTAGCGGCATTTGGTTGTTATACCGGTACAGTTGCTTCAGGTTTATTACTGCTGCGTATTGTTGATCCTGAGTTCAAATCACCTGCAGCGTTTGAGTTGGCAATCATGAACATATTTATTTTGCCAATTGTGCAGATTATTTACATTAACCTGCCATTTGTTCCATCAAGTAACTCGATCATGTTGCCTGTATTGACGGTCTATGTAGTGACGATGATTGCGTCTTTGTTCCTACTTGGTTTTGTTAAAAAGCGAGCTTGGTAGAATCAACGATTTAAGTTCATTCGGACATAAACTAATAATAAAACAGCGCTCATTCGCGCTGTTTTTGTATCCACTGTTTAACGAGCCTGAACTGTATCAGCAACCAATCTTAACGTGGCTCAAAAGCCAAAGACTGAATCGCTTCTGCAATAGTTGGGAAGTGAATTTTCATTAGGCACACTTCGGCTTTCTGGAACTCATGATTGCGAATCAGTTTAGTTACGCTTTCAAGCGAATATTGCTCAGGTCGTTTCGCTAGGTTCAGTTGGTCTGAGCTGGATTGAAGTGAATAGCTGTTACCTTCAGAATCAATGAGGTAATCATCTTTGCCCAAGATCATGTCTGAGCATTCTGCCTGAAAGTCACTGTCTGATGCGACGTAAATCAGTTCATCATCGCCGTCGAGTTTTACTAAAGATGGCCAACTGATCATTACTACCTCTATATCATGGGTGTTGAAGTTTGTGTCGACTATAAACAGTTTTCAAGATTGGGTCATCTATTGTCCTAGCTGCTTAAAACGCTACTTACTTAAAGATCGCCCCAACGGTGCAAAATAGCCTTGTATCGCGTTGTAGATTTCCTTTCTATGCGCGAGGTCTGGATAGAGAGGGAACATATCAGGTTTTGTTGTGCCATCGACTAGGTACGAGTTTTCGATATCTGAGCAGGATTCAATCGCAGACTCAAAAGCGCGCGCCATCATCTCTGTTGGTAACGAGAAGTAACGAGCAGACGTCGCTTTGTCGGCTATGACACTTCGGGCAACGTAATCGTGTTTATCCAAGTTATTCTCGCTGAGTAGCGTGGCATCGAACAGCGACATCAGACTCTCGTTTAATGGATGAGGTCGCACCTTTCTATCGTGTAGCCAACAATCGCTGGCAAACAAGATGTGTTTACGAGGCCCTGAGGTATCGCCAATCTCAAACGCCTTTTCAGCGATGTAGTGGTCAAATGCATGCCAAAACTCGTGGGCGAGCGCACCGGCACCTGCGTTTTTAGCTAGAGCTAATTCACGCTGGTTGGGCGCGTAATGCGCTTGCACGCCTTTTCTTCCGCCACTGCCAAATGCCAGCCCAAGTGTGCCACGCAAGCCTATCGCTTCAGGTGGCAGAGCCAAAATATAAGCCAGGTCTGCTAATGAATCGAATATCAAGTTCGCAGCTAAGTCCTTCTCTTCTTTGGTTACCCAAGCGCCCACACGAATGCTGCCCATACCGAAGGTCTGTTTAATGTCCATGAAAGACGCCTGATCGCCGTGTCGGTAGTCTGGGCCTTTGCGGGTTTTGTATTTAAAGTGAGTTAACTTCAAAGGGTTCCTCGGTAACGGACGTTAGGTAAAGTGGTGGACTCTTATCGGGCGCATTGTTTTGATTAGTCGCTTGCTGAGCCTCATCTTGTTTATGGAAAGAAAGTTAGCACTTTTGTGAGTAAATTACCGAACAAAATGAGTTAGGTTGAGTTCGAAAGTCTCTATGACGTTGGGTTACCTTTACGAATTATGAAAAGTGAAGGCTTATTATGTCTGGTTAACTCATGGTAAGAGTGGGCAAATACAGAGCCTGAAAAGTACTGGTGATTGAGTTGTAGTCTATAGATCCAAAGTTACTCAATTTGTTATTGCAGCCGTTTGCTATTGAGCGATACCATATAGGGCTATTTCTTTGGAAAAGATTTGATTATGTCAGATGAAAAACTCGCACTAGAGTGGATGCGCCAACAGGCACATAAAGTAGACCCATACGTTATCAATCCATCGTTTGATGAGTGCGTTGAGCTGCTTGATCCTGCTTTTAAGAAGGGCAAGAGTGTTGCGCAGTTAAAGTATCTGTTATCAGAAGCGGATCGTAGAGCTGGTGCCGCCGAGCGTAAACATGCTGCTTTAAAGTATGCCAAAGAGAAAAGCCCAAATGCTGGTCAAATTTTGCGTCTGCAAAGCAAGCTTCAACAAGTTCAGTTGGCTCTCAAACTTGCTACTGGCGACAACAACATGACCATATCTCAGTTCTGTTCTGAGTATGATGTGACTAAACGCGACGGTAACACGGCATGGAATGAAAAGTTGGTAGAACAGGGTAAAAGAAAGTAGTCATTAAAAAGCCTGAAAATTGCTTTTCAGGCTTTGTCGTTAATTCGTTTATCCAGAGCTAACCCCAGGCTAAGGTCGAATATTATTGAAGCTGACCTTCTGCATTCCGCCCTCAAGCTTCTCCAACTTAACCAAATCTCCTTGATAGTAATACGGTGCCATTGGCATTGTGCTGTTGGTTGGCCTTGCGTAGTGCAATACCGCGGGTTGCCCTTCAACTTGCTGCGCGTACAAATAACCAATCAACGCGTGCTCAAACTGATGGTAGCCGTTTCCCCAATGGAAAGCCTTGGTGCGTTTGGGTTCAAGCCCTACGCCGCCGTACTTGTGGTCGACCCACACATCATGAAACGTCGGCAGCGTGTATTGCAGGACTTCTTTCATTGAACCATCGACTAGCGATACCGTCATTGCAGCTTGGTCGAGCTCAGCCCACTCCCATGAGGAAGCCCAATTTGTGTTTGGTCTGCTTTGCCAGCCAGTAATCTCTCGTCCTTGCCATGCCTTCTGAAGTTTGCCGCCAAAGTATTGGGATACATCGGTGAAGTCTTTCTGGTACTGCGCTTGGGCTAAAGTGTGCTTCATCCCTTTCATACCGAACTCTTTCCATTCGGAGTTATCCAGTGTTTGTCCGGTAAGGTAAGTCATCCAATACGCTTTGATCGTGTGCCCAAAATCATTGTGATTGGCGTTTGGCATCATGGCTGCTTTGCTGTGAATGGCACCGTAGAAGCGTTGTTCATCTTGAGAGTGATAGTGGTCAATCATGGCTTGCGTCAGCCAATCCAAATCATCAAGCCATTTTGATTTTGTCGGCTCTGACAGGAGTGGCGCAATCAACAACATATAGCCGTTAATTTGATCAAGTTGCGCGACCAGCTCACGTTGCTTGGCACTGCCATCTTCACCATCAGCAAGAACCCAAGCAAGGCCGCTGTTATCGCTAAGTCGATATTTGTCGAAGATAAAAGCTTGTTGGGCAATGAGCGCTTGCTCAACTTTTTTGTCTTGGGTCAGGTAGTAGTACATCGCCAATCCAACTAATGCATAAGCTTGATCTTGAGAAGTTCGTTGTTGCCACTCAAGTCCCGCTTTACCGTCTTTGGTGAAGCTTATGAAGCCACCATTTTGCTCATCTTTTAAGTGTTCAACGAGGTAGTACGCTCCTTTCTTGGTAAGCGCTAATGCCTGTTTGTCTCCGGTTAGGTGGTAGAGCACGCCATAGGCATAGGTTTGGCGTGACTTCATTCGTGTGAACTCTTTGCCAAAGTGCGGCGTGATCCAGCCTCGGTCTAACTCAGGACAAACATTGGTCACATCAAGTAATGTCCCATCATCACAGCGAAAAGTCGGGAAGTTGCCTATCGGCTCTCCTTGAGCACTCGGCATCAACCAGTAAGGTGCTAATCCTTCGCTAGCATGATTAATCCAGTCTTCTCCAGTAGGAAGGGCAATATTGGCCGATACAGCGAAGCTCGTGACACTGAGTAATGCGATAGAGGCTCGTAACATGATGTTTATCTTAATAATTTGAGTTTGCTTGAATATAAACAATCAGCTCTGCACATTGTGGTTAGGTGATCACAATCAACCACATTATCAACGATGCTGAGTAAGTTTTTCAAAGTTCTGAGCCTTACTGGGTCAGCAAATTACTATTGAGTATTATCCTAAAAATGAATAATTAATAATGATTGTAAGTCATTGGATGAATTTTGGTCTCATTCGTATACTTGGTTCAAACAAAGGATGTTTTTTAAACAATTGATGTTTCAACTTTACGAAGAGATATGCTCAACATGAAAAAACTTCTACTCGCTTCGCTACTCACTATCAGTACATTGCCGGTCTACTCTCAATCATTTGATGATACTGATGACATCCTTAACCGCGCATCGCAGATCGAAAACCTCGAATACAAAATGATGGTACAACGTGCCACGCAAACCGCTATTCATTACATGCCAGCAGTCACCCAGATTGATTTTTTGAAAGCGACTCGTCGTGACTTGAATGGTGATTTCAATGACGTGGTTTACGTTAACGAACCTTTTGGCTCAGAAAAAGGCTTCCTCACGGCTAACGACACCACGGCTTATGCTTGGGCAACCACAACCTCTAAAAATGGCCCTGTTGTTATTGAAGTTCCGGCTGCAACAGACAAGGTGAATTACTTTGGCTCGATTGTGAACCAATGGGAGGTGCCGATTACAGATGTGGGGTACAAAGGTGCTGATGAAGGTAAGGGAGGAAAGTATCTATTCTTACCACCAGGTTACGAGAATGAACTTGGTACTAAGCAAGCGTTAGAAAGCCAAGGTTATTTGGTGTTTGAAACCGACACGTATTTGTATGGCTTTTCGTTCAGACCGTCGTTGACCAATGGAGCAACAGATTTAGATGCGGGTAATTACGCGAAGAAAATCAAAATCTACAATCTTGCTGAGGCCAAAAATCCACCAAAGACAGACTACTTAGACGCAACGGATGTCGCGTATGACAGCCTTCCGTATTACAACGAGACGTTCTTCCAAGATATTAATGATGTCATTCAAGAGAATCCTGTTAGAACACAAGATAAGGCGATGGTTTCGTTACTCAAAGATCTTGGTATCGAGAAAGGCAAAAAATTCGACCCGTCAGAAGAGCAGAAAAAAGCGATTCGTGAGGGAGTACTGATGGCGTATGCGCACATGCAGTCGAAATTCGTAGAGCCTGATCAAACGGTTAGCGCGCTATGGAAAGATGAAAATGGCAAACCACTTTCACAATGGTCCTTCTGGAACTTTGGCCCTCAGGCTCAGCTTGGCTTCCCATTTGTGGATGAAAATGAGGTGTTAGTCGATAAGCGTGCAGCGTCGTACTTTTATGTGACTTATTTACCGAAACAACTGGGTGGTTCAACCTTCTACCTAACGGGGCTGCGTGATTCAAAAGGTGAAATGTTAGATGGAAAAGCGACGTATAAGCTCAACGTGCCAGCCGATACGCCAGTTGAAGATTTCTGGTCTGCCATTGTTTACAACATGGAAACCAAGAACTTTGTTAAAGGTGTCGACCGAGTAGGACTATCTTCTCGAAACGCTGACACGATGAAAAAGAACCCAGACGGCTCTTACGACCTGTACTTCGGCCCAGAAGCACCAAAAGGGCAAGAGAATAACTGGGTGCCTACGGGCGGAGAAGATTACTTCTTGTTATTCCGACTTTACCGACCAACCTCGAAAACGTTCTTTAAGAACTGGATGCTAGAAGACATGGAGAAAATCAGTGACTAGCCAGCAATAGAGACTCAACCGTCTCTGGAAATAAATAGCCTATGGCGTGGATAGCCAAATGAAGATTACAAACTAGACAGCCTAGGCTACGTGAATCACATTAGATAAGAGAAATTATGATGAAAAAATCCATTATTGCTACGTTACTGATTACTTTAGGTTGTTCATCTTTTGCACTCGCTGAGCCTAAATATAGTGCCCAAGTACCAGAGAGTATTATCACCCCAAATAAGGTTGAGTCAGCCTATCTAGGAGAGCTGAACTATACCGATGGCGCACCTACTGAAGAAACGCACACTAAGGTGCAAGACTTTGTTCAAGTCTCCAATGCGGTTCGTGTGTTTCTGTCCGGTATTCCTGTTGCTTCGATACAAGGACTGCTACTGGGGCACGAAAGTATTGGCATGAAGCCGAACCAAACCATTGCGATTTCTGAAGACAACTTAGACGCCAATAGCTTGTGGTTAACCGCGAATACAACCACACCGTATATCACTTCTGAAATTGATGTGAAAAATGGCCCGGTTGTTCTGGAAATCCCCACTCCAGTACTTGGTTTACTCGACAATGCCGCGTTTAAATATGTAGACCGAATTGGTGTTACCCACCCAGACAATATCGCAAAGTCAGGCAAGTACTTTATCCGCCATTCCTCATGGGAAGGTGAAGTGCCAGAGGGATACATTGAAATCGTCAGTGAAGGTTATCAGCACTGGTTGTTATTGCGTCTTGTAAGCTCGCCAGATGAAATGCAAGAGAGTATTGCGACGCTGAAAAAGACCACTAAGCTTTACCCGTATGGAGCGAAAGACAACACAGAGTTCATGAATATTTCAGGTGTCGACTACAACACTATTCATGCAATGGATGCGACATTTTACGATGAGGTGAATGCACTCATTCAATACGAACCTACGGCTATTTTTGATGCTGAATGGTTGTCGTTAACCAAAGATATCGGAATCGAAAAAGGGCAGGAATTTGCTCCCAATAAGCGCATGCAGCAAATCCTGTC
The DNA here is from genome assembly GCF_024347515.1 of Vibrio gigantis. NCBI lineage: Bacteria > Pseudomonadati > Pseudomonadota > Gammaproteobacteria > Vibrionales > Vibrionaceae > Vibrio > Vibrio gigantis. The sequence continues at coordinate 1,086,447 of NZ_AP025493.1, read as the reverse complement.
GGAAGCGGCAAAAATAGCAACGGCTGAAGCGCGCTCTACTTATTTTCATCCTAAGGAAGAGATGTTTCGCTACGAAGATAGACAATGGTTTACTCCGTTAGTCTCAGGGCATGAATTTAAAGACGCAAATGGGGTTATTGACTCTGATATGCGAGCAACATTTCACTTCATGGCAACGGGAATTACCCCTGATATGGTGACGAAAACCGTCGGCAAAGGTTCGGATTACTTATTGGCAACGCGTGATGCCAATCAGGAAGTGCTAGATGGTAGCCAGCACTACACGGTAACACTGCCGCCGAATGCGCCTGTAGAGAAGTTCTGGTCATTTATGATCTACGATAACCAGACGCGTTCCATGTTAGAAACCGACCAAAAATCTGCGGGTATAGATGGTTTGAGTGAAGACATTAGGAAAAACAGTGATGGTTCTATCACCATACACTTTGCACCTGATGCGCCAAAAGGAATGGAAAACAACTGGGTGCAAACGACGGAAGGGAAAGGTTTTAATATCATCTTCCGTATGTATTCACCGACAGAAAAATGGTTTGATAATTCATGGAAGCCAGGTGACTTTATTAAAGTAAACGAGTAATTCTATCAAAGTAAAGTAGCAGGCTAATCAAGATTGGATACACCTTTAAGTGGGTGTATCTTTTCGTGTTATGGTTAGTTCGTCTAAACAATGTCGTTGTTCAATATCGCAGAGGGATTATGCAAAAAGATATTTCATATCAATTGAATCGAGTCGACCTGAATTTGCTGGTGGCCTTTGACACATTACTTAGAGAACGCAATGTAACCAATGCTGCAAAGGTGTTATTTGTCTCGCAGTCGGCGATGAGTCGCAGCTTAAAACGGTTGAGAGAAACCTTCGATGATCCCCTTTTTATCCGAACCTCTACTGGCCTGACACCGACATCAAAGTCGCTAGAGTTAGGTCAAGAGCTGCAACACATTCTTCCGCAGTTGGGTGCGTTGTTTCAACGTAGTCAATTTGATCCTCGAGAATGTAATGATACGTTTTCGATCTCTTTGCCTACCTTTCTAGGAAGTACCATTCTTCCCAATCTAGCCTTAGGGTTATTTGAAGAAGCTCCTGACGTCAACTTGATAGAAATGGCCGCGAAAAGTAACCCTTACGACTTACTCGACAAAGGGAAGTTAGACTTTGCTATTCATTATTCAAGCTCGCTAGATCAAAAATACCAAGCGACAAAAATAGGAACAATCTATCCCAAACTGTTTGTTCGTAAAGACCACCCGCTGGTTGGAAAAGACACTACGTTAGACGAAATCATGCGATACCCTATAGTCGCTATGAACGTAGAAGAAGACCACAAGCAAGCATTCAACACGCCTCTTCAACAAGTTCTATTACAGTTGGAAAGTGACAAACGCCCAAAACTTCGAAGCACCCAAACTCATGTGTTGATGGAGATCGCGTCTCGTTCAGATGCGGTGATCTTTGGTATGAATGCGTTGAATGCACTGCCGGGTTTCGATAGCCAGTTTGTCGATATTTACGATTTTGTAGCCAGTAAGCAATATCACGTCGACCTATATTTACTGCAACATCAGCGTACATTTACATCAGCTTCGCATCAGTGGATAGCGTCGAAGTTCAGTGAGTTATTGAAGAGCATACTTTAAAAAGTTATCGTTTATCGATAATTTTTTATTGATCATCGTTTGTTTTGATCTTAGTATCCTCCTGTCAACTCAACAGGAACAATAACTATGTCTAACATTCAAAAACAAAGCCGACGTGTTCGCATGCTACTGCAATGTCTTTTTGCACTTGTACCAATCATGGTGTGTTACTTTTGGCTAGCCGTTCAAACTCCCTATGACTTCCTTACTAATATGGGTATTGTTCAGTTTTCTTACGAAATTGAATCTCTTACGACATTGCCATTAACTTTGACCACAAGAGTCATTGCGATGTTCACAAGTTTGGCCGTGTGGAGCATTGTTTTGTATGCGTTAATGGTTCTGATACGTTTATTCCGGAATTATGAACGCGGAGAAATCTTCTCACTAGAAAATGCAATGTCTTATCAGAAGCTTGGTTACTGCTTGTTTTACTGGGTATTTGGGTCGGTGATCTACGGTGCAGCGATGTCTGTAGTATTGTCGTTCAATAATCCTCCTGGCGAACGAATATTGGCAATTAGTTTTGTCGGCATGGATTTTTTAACCCTGATATTGGGTATGATTATCTTGATCATCTCATGGGTGATGAAAGAGGGTTATATTTTGGCCGACGAACACAGCCACACGATTTAAAGGACTTGTCATGACTATCTGCATTAATTTAGACATTATGATGGCCAAGCGGAAAATGCGATTGAAGACATTGGCAAAAGAAGTAGGGATTACAGAAGCCAACTTGTCGGTGTTAAAGAATGGCAAGGCCAAAGCGGTAAGGCTATCTACACTAGACAAGTTGTGTGAAGTGTTAGAGTGCCAACCGGGTGACATATTGGAATTTGAAGCGAACGTTCACCAAGAGAGCGCTACTGCTGAATAGCGAGTCAGTAGATCGTATTCCCTTATGAAAACAATGAGTCTCGAACTTATTCGAGACTCATTCGCTCCAGACTAAACAGGTTCTCCCGCCTCGTCTTCTTCAACGATATCCTTTTCTAAACTCGCCTCCGCCAACCATTTTTTTATCGACGGGCTATTCAACACACGTTGTTGATACTGTTGGGCCTTGTCCGAAAGCTTGATGCCATAGGTTTCGGCTCGCAGCGCTACAGGTGCAAACATCGCATCAGCAATCGACCACTCACCAAATAGCCAGCCTTCTGGATACTGTTCCATTTGCGCTGACCATATTGCATCGATACGAGCGATATCTTTCTGGGCACCCTCACTCAAAACCAGTTTTCTTTTGGCTCGGCAGTTCATTGGTAATTCATTTCTGATGTTGAAAAAACCAGAATGCATTTCTGCCGAGATAGCTCGGGCCAAGGCGCGTTCAGCGACGGAAGAAGGCCACGCAACACCGTCTAAATAGGCATCGTTTACGTATTCGAGAATAGCCAGTGAATCCCACACTGCAACGTCACCATCAACCAGAGTCGGCACTTTTGCAGTGGGTGTAACTTTCGCTAACGTGTCATAGAAATCTGGGGTGAACAGCTTAAGTTTAATGACGTCTGCGTTGAGGTTGTAGTGATCGAATATTAGCCATGCGCGCAGTGACCAAGTGGAGTAGTTCTGATTAGCGATATAAAGCTGCATAAATGCTTCCTTGCGTGTGGTGGGTATGCATTTGAGCTTAAGGGATTGTATTACGGCGCACTAACGGATAATTTTGATGCAATACATTAATAAAAACGATGGGTGGTGATTTCAATATGGATATTGATGCGTTGCGAGGCTTTCTCGCGTTTGTGGAAACCAGTAGCTTCACGCGTGCTGCGAAACAGATCAATCGCACCCAATCGGCATTTAGCGCGCAGATGCGTAAGTTGGAAGAGGAACTCAACGTCACCCTGTTTCAAAAAGAGGGGCGTAACTTAGTTTTAACTGAGGCGGGCTTAGCACTGCGTTCTCATGCGGAGCAGCTCGTCGCGCTCCACAATACGGCATTAAAACAAGTAAAGCGTTATGAGGATAAACAGCCTTTGCGATTAGGTTGCCCTGAAGACTATAACGACAGCATCTTGCCGAAAGTGATTAAGCTGTTGCGGAACGCAGAACCCACCTGTTCCATTCAAGTATTTAGTTTGCCGAGCATTACGCTTCGAGAGTGGCTTGATGATGGTAGGCTTGATGCTGCGATTGTCACTCGTGCTCCCGATAGCGAAGAGGGATATTGGCTAACCAATGATGTGGGCGTTTGGATAAGCAGCCCTGATTTTTTGTTTGATGATTCTAAACCTGTCCCGCTCGCCCTGTTCCAGACGGATTGTAAATACCATGCTGCGGCAGTGAATGGTTTAACCAAACAAGACACGCCTTATCAGCTTTTGGCGTGTAGTAATACGGCTTCAGCGCAGCGTGCAATCGTCAAAGCTGGGTTGGCAATTGGTGCGATGGGCAAGCTCAGTGTCACACCTGATTTGAAGATTCTCGATGATATGCCGCCGTTACCAGCGGTAGACATCGTACTGTTGCTCGCGAGTAAGCATCATCCGGTGTTGGATAAAGAGGTGCTCAATCTGCTGATTGAGTTAGATTCCAATTAGATTTGTGGCTTGGTGAGAGGCATTGATGCTGAGAGCAGTCCATAAAAACAAGGCCGAGAACATTGCGTTTCTCGGCCTTGTTTTTATGGAAGAGAGCGCGAATTAAGAGAGCTTAAATTTACTCAACTCCCCGTGTAAATCTCCGGCTTTTACTGTCAGCTCATTACTGATTTCTACCGACGATGTCATGGTGTCCATCACTTCCACTGCGGTGTCGTTAATGATGACCACATTACGGTTAATCTCTTCAGATACTGAACTTTGCTCTTCAGCCGCGGAAGCGATTTGATTGTTCATGTCGTTGATGACTTCAATAGCTTGGTTAATCTCAGACAGCGCTAAATGAGCTGCTTGAGTTTCGCCTTTGGTATCATTCGCTTGCTGTTGGCTTTGCTCCATCAACACCACGATAGATTGGGTCTCTTGCTCTAAGCGCGCCAGCATTGAGCGGATCTCTTCGGTCGAACCTTGAGTACGGTTTGCTAGGTTACGTACTTCATCGGCCACCACGGCAAAGCCTCGTCCTGCTTCGCCTGCGCGGGCTGCTTCAATGGCAGCATTCAGTGCAAGCAAGTTAGTTTGTTCTGCAATACCACCAATCTCGCTTAAAATGCCTTGAATAGCAGTGCTCGAATCGACCAAGTTTTGCGTTTGTTGCTGCGCATCATTTACTTGAACCGCTAAGCTATCAACCGCGCTGGCAGCATTGTCCATGCGTGTCATACCGTTAAGGCTATTACTTTGGACTTGGCTCGCTGCGGCAGCGGCTTGCACGGCTGAGTTCGCTACTTCTTGCGCAGTTGCACTCATCTCATTGATTGCAGTGGCCAGTGAATTCACTTCGTTTACTTGAGCGTTCAACTGGTCACGGGAAACTTCTGCACGCGCTTGACCTTCAGTCGCGTTCTTATCGACTTGGTCTGCTGTCGCCATTACAGTAAGTAGCATCTCTTGTATACGAGATAGGAAGGTATTGAACCAGTGAGCCAGTTGCGCGGTCTCATCTTTTCCTTTTACTTCTATGCGGTAGGTTAAATCGCCTTCGCCTTGTGCGGCATCTTTGAATCGCTCGACCAAGTTATTGAGAACTTTGCCCAGTGAGTTGGCGATCAATGCCATAGATATTATGCCTAGAAGAACGGCGACGATCCCCGCCCACACACCTTTCTCAAGCGCTTTCGAATTCTGCTCATCACTCCACTGGGTGTATTCGTCGACACTTTTTGCAAGGTGACTACTGGGAACCGACACCATGACTACCCACGGTGCGTCGCTAGTCTCGATAGCAGTAATGGCGTACTCATCTCCGCCAAATGTAACCAACCCAGCCCCAGACTGTTTAGCGATAGACTGAACACGCGACCACTCTTTTTCTAGCTCTGGTGAGACTTTCTTACCAACCATGTTTCCAGCACTGCTGTTGGCCAGTGTAATGCCTTTCCAGGAAGTGATGAGGATCTTGCCTTTGCCATCAAACAGGTCACGCGCAAACAATTCACTCTGGCTTTGAAGCTCGAACAAAGACAAATCAAAGCCAATTGAGCCAATGATTTTCCCGTCTTGTTTGATTGGTTGGCTGATGGTGGTGATGAGCTCTTGCTTACCTCGAACCGGGTAGAAATACGGTTCCATTACGAACGTTTTGCCGGTTTGGTAAGGCATTAAGTGCCAGTCGTCTTTGCGTTCACCATTGCTGTTGAGTTCAGTATTGCTGAAGCTCTCCATCGCGACTGCATCAAAGCTGTTTTGGTCATTGGGAGAGAAGAAAGGGGCAAGGTAGCCCTGACTGTTGAAACCTAATTCGCTGTTCAAGCTAATCTCGCCATTCAGATCGGTTTGTTGTGGCCATGTTTTGTTTTCCCACACCATGTAGCCAGCAAATACGGCTTTATTTTGTGCTTCTAGCGCGGCAGTAAACTGTTTAACGATAAGGTTTGCGCTAGCGTCCGTTTCTGAACTCAACTCTATGATTGAACGTGCTTGTGTTAAGTTGGCTAGCACCGGGTTAAGTTGGTTGGAAATGTTCAACCCTTGCTGAAGTGCCGTATTTTGTAAATCGCTTGTCGTAGCGTCGGTTAACTGTAGTTTTACTTTCTCTGTGACTTGTTTGTTCACATCAGTAAAAGCGCTAGTGGTCATGCCCATTGCGATCAACAGGGTGAAAGCCATCGCCCCGCCTGCACTCACCGCAATTCGCGTTCGTATACTGTTAAACATATGATCTCTCTAGCTAAATAGTGGTAGTTTTGGAGAGATTTTAAACAAGATAAATGAATGAAAAATTCAAGATAATGAACAGATAAAGAATGGGAAGATCAAATTTATAAACAGGATTGTGTTGGGCTTATCTTTATATTTGATGCATGGGTTCTGAAAGAGAAATAAATGTTTGTTTAAGGTTAAGTAACCAATTGTATTTATTGATCTTTAAACCTTATTGATAAAGTGGTCTTTTATTGGGCGAGAGTAGTGTTGTTTTCGCTTGTTACTGAATGTGGATTATTCATTATATGACAATGGTCACACTTAATTTTACTTAAAATCATTCATTCCTCCTATTTATGCGAGTTTCTATGTTTGTTTTATAAATCCATGCAAGACAAAGCTTGGTTCATTCTCTTCATTGAAGAATCCCCAAACTCTTTAGCTTTCGATAAATTGTATTACGACTGATCCCAAGGATCCGCGATGTCTTACTGATGTTCCCTTGGTTAGCCTGATAGGTTTGTAGCAAGGTTTCTTCAACGGTACTTCTTAAATCTGCATTTGGCTTACCTTCGATGATACGAGAAGCAGTAATCTGGTGATGACTATCTTGAGCTAAAGAGGTGAGGTGCTGAGCAAGGTGGCTAGGCACATGCTCGAGTGTGAGTTGTGGTTCGTCACTCGCCAGTAAAGTGGCGACTTTGATTAGGTTGTCTAACTCGCGGATATTACCCGGCCATGAATAGGCGCATAGCAACCCCATCAAATGTGGGCAGATTGTCTGCTCACCTTCGGCGTATTTACTGTGAATGTGCTCGATTAAAGCATGCTTATCTTGTCGGTGTTGCAAGCTTGGCAAGGTAAAGGCTAAGCCATTGAGTCTGTAATACAGGTCTTGCCTAAACTCTCCTGCTGCGACTAACTGTTCTAGGTTTTTATGTGTGGCAGCGATGATCTGGCAATCGACTTGGTAGCTTTGATTGGAACCAACTGGCACCACGGATTTGTCTTGCAGAACATGCAGTAGTCGGCACTGAGCTTCTAAAGGCATATCGGCTATCTCATCGAGAAATAGAATTCCTTTATCTGCTTGGCGGATCTTGCCTTGGAAGCCCTTGTGGCTTGCTCCCGTAAAGGCGCCCGGCGCGTAACCAAACAATTCAGATTCGATAAGATCTTTAGGCAACGCGCCACAATTGACTGCTACTAAGGGTGATGATTTACGCTGGCTTTGCTTGTGTAACGCTTTAACAAACTCGCCCTTACCGACACCTGTTTCACCTAGAATTAATAGGCTAATGCCTTTGTCGATAACCTTATTGGCCTGCTGCCAAGCGTGTTCTATCTGTTGTTCACCATGGTGCAAATCACACGATGCTGAAATAGAGCGTGTGCGCTTGGTTACTGGTCGTTTGAGGTGCTGTTTTTCAAACACAAAGGGCGCATCTATTGAAGTTCGGTTGAAGAGGGTATCGATACTCTCACCGACGATCGAGATTTGATCTAAAAGTTGAGAGGCGACCTGATTGTGCGCGACCACCTCTCCAGCTTCATTGGCTATTACAATCCCTTGCCAACCACTGTGAAGTAGCGATTTATCGCACGCGAGATCAATACGAGTCGTGCCTTGTGGGATATGGCTCAATAGCTGATTCTCAATAAGCTGAACCATATTTTGAACGAGTAGCTGCACCGAACTGTCGTGTTGTTGCTGCTCACTGGTAATGTCCAATACGCCAACCATCTGGCCTTGATGATCAAACACAGGGCTTGCTGAACAACTTATAAACCGATGCTGGTGGATGAAGTGCTGTTCACCAATGATAGTCACTGGTTTGGCTTCCACAATGGCGGTGCCAATCGCGTTGGTACCCTTGAGTTGTTCCTGCCAACAGGCACCAGAGCTGAGTGCAATCGAAGTCAGTTTTTCTTTAAATCTCTCTTGTCCCCAACTAGCCAGAATCACCCCTTCAATGTCGGTCAAGATCAAACGACTGTCGGTACGTGCAAACATCTGGTTGAACAGAGGCAGTGCATTGCGCTCGACGATTTGAATCAAGCTCGATGATTGATGACGTCGCTGCTTAAGAATCGATTGTGGCAGACGAATATCTTCGGGAAGTCGTCTTTGTTTTAGCCCCGCTTCTGTGCTGCGGTGCCAAGAGGACGAAAGCCAATCTGAGTTTTGTGTGTGTTGAAGTTGCATGACTGTTCCATGTCGTAACAGTGAGGGTGTACCAAATTGGAACAGTTGAACACTGGAGTGGTTTCCACACGTCCGTTCAATGCCAACTCACTTTGGGTTGTAAACGTTTGGTAATCATAGTTTTACAATTTATTAACAACAAGTTTTGAAGTTCTGGCGTGTGATTTGCGTTGTTACTATGGTGAAGAAAACACGAAGTATCAGTGTTTTAAACAGAAAGAATAAACATGGCGGGTTTTGTTTACGTGTTCTTTTCTTTCGGGAAGACGCCATGCTAGCTCGACAACATAAGCTCAACAACGAATGAGCAACGACTAAAAATCAAAGAAGGATCTAACTATGATTTACGCACAGCCGGGTAGTGATAACGCAGTGGTGAACTTTAAAGCTCAATACGATAATTTTATCGGTGGTGAGTGGGTGAAGCCTGTCAGCGGCGAGTATTTTGATAACACTTCCCCAGTGAATGGTCAGGTGTATTGCCAAGTGGCACGTTCAACCGAAGCAGATATTAGCTTAGCACTCGATGCAGCGCATGCAGCTCGTGCGAGTTGGGCAGCAACCAGTGTAACTGAGCGCTCTAATATCCTACTTAAAATTGCTGACCGTATTGAAGCAAATCTAGAAGAGATCGCGGTTGCTGAGACGTGGGAAAACGGCAAACCTGTGCGTGAAACTCTGGCGGCAGATATTCCGTTGGTTGTCGATCACTTCCGCTACTTTGCGGGGTGTATTCGAGCGCAAGAAGGCAGCGCAGCTGAGCTAGATTCAAACACCGCTAGCTACCACTTCCCAGAACCAATTGGTGTGGTTGGGCAGATCATTCCTTGGAACTTCCCGATTCTAATGGCGGCTTGGAAACTGGCTCCTGCTTTAGCAGCAGGCTGTTGTGTCGTGATGAAGCCTGCCGAGCAAACTCCGACTTCTATTTTGGTTATGATGGAGAAAATTGCAGATCTCCTGCCTGCTGGCGTGGTCAACATCGTCAATGGTTTTGGTAGTGAAGCGGGTCAGGCTCTCGCGACCAGTAATCGCATTGCTAAGTTAGCATTTACGGGTTCAACTGAAGTTGGTCATCATATTCTGAAGTGTGCTGCTGAAAGCTTGATTCCATCAACGGTAGAGCTTGGCGGTAAGTCTCCAAACATCTACTTCCCAGATATCTTTAACCATGAAGATGAATACCTAGATAAGTGTGTCGAAGGTATGTTGCTGGCGTTCTTTAACCAAGGTGAGGTGTGTACCTGTCCTTCGCGTGTGTTGATCCATGAATCGGTATACGACAAGTTCATTGCGAAAGTGGTCGAGCGTGCCCAAACTATCAAACAAGGTAACCCATTAGATACCGAAACTCAGGTTGGCGCACAAGCCTCTCAAGAGCAGTTCGATAAGATTCTTAGCTATCTTGAGATTGGCCGCCAAGAAGGCGCGAAAGTGCTGACAGGTGGCGAAATCGCGCAGCAACCAGATGATTTAGGTAATGGTTACTACATCCAGCCAACCATGCTCGAAGGACACAACAAAATGCGTGTTTTCCAAGAAGAGATCTTTGGCCCTGTTATCGCTGTCACTACCTTCAAAGATGAAGCGGAAGCTCTAGAGATTGCCAACGATACCGAGTATGGCTTGGGCGCAGGTGTATGGACGCGTGATGCTAACCTTGCTTATCGCATGGGTCGTAATATCGAAGCGGGTCGTATTTGGGTTAACTGTTACCATGCTTACCCAGCACATGCGGCGTTTGGAGGTTACAAGAAATCTGGCATTGGCCGTGAGACACATAAGATGATGCTCGACCACTATCAAAATACCAAGAACCTACTGATCAGCTACGATACCAATCCATTAGGTTTTTTCTAATTAAACAAAAAATGGATTCAGGGTAGTATTTGAACTCAATACAAAGCGCCGTATCAACGGCGCTTTTTCCCATTTTATTGCCCCGATCCTTGATGGTTTGACTCATTTTTTTGCAGTGTAATCGAGTCGAGTTCACCTAAGTGTTTTACAAACAACTCGAGTAGTTTGGGCTGTCTAGGGTGGTATGCACTCAGTAGTACCATCTTCCGGTTGTATTTCTTGTTGGCTATTGGTGTGATGGTGATGTGTTCATCAAAGAGCTCCAAGCCAGGCCAGACTGGAACTATTGATACTCCAACGTCTTCCATCACAAGCTGAACAATCGCCTCAAGGGAATCTAGGTCGAAAATGGTATTTTTAGTCATGCCCGTGTCGTTCATGAATCGTTCCGACATTTGCCCGCCCCAACAGGTAGGGTCATACCTAATGTAAGCGTTGTTGTCGAGTATACTTGCAATTGACCCTTGAATCGTTTTGTTATGAATTAATGCAAGAGGCTCGTTTCTCAATTCCCTACATCGCAATGTTTTCGGAATGACTGAGGGAGGGGCAACGACAATAGCTGCATCAAGGTCGCCATTGATAAGGCTCCGATTTAAGTCGATAGAATTCCCAGGAATGATATGAAATTTTGCCTGTGGCGCAACTTTGCGTATGGACTTGAGAGTCGATGGGATAAACGCGGTTAATGACGTTGAGTTAGCCCCCACTCTTAACGTTCCATCTAATCCCGACCCTTGCGCAACTTCAATAAGATCACGAGTCTCTCTGATGATCGATTTTGCTTTAGGGACAACCGCCAAACAGGCATATGTAGCCTGAACAGTACTTCCTGCTCGTCTAAACAACTTACAATTAAACTCGCCCTCTAACGCTTGAATCCTTTGACTGATCGCTGCTGGTGTTATGCCTTGCGCACGAGCTGCAGCGGCTATTGACCCTTCCTCTGCGACTGCGACAAGGCTTTCAAGAAATCGAATGTCCATAGGTTTCCTTACGAATGAATATATAAAAACTTAGTTTTTCTACTTTTATGTGATGAGTAAACTAGCTACAACTACGGCTTAAGTCTAGAGCCGATGTCACTTTAAAAGGAAGCTTAAATGAATTTTGATTTGTGGTTTGCGTTTTTGATGGCGTGCATTGTTTTAGCTGTTTCTCCTGGTGCAGGAGCCGTGAATATGATGTCAATAACAATGAAATACGGCTTTCGCCGAAGCTTGATTTCAAACCTTGGGTTACAAGTTGGAAATATGTTCAATATTGTGATGGTTGGTGTTGGACTTGGCGCTGTTCTTGCCCAATCAGAAGTTGCGTTTATCGCTATAAAGTGGGTTGGGGCATTCTACCTAATTTATTTGGGCATCAAGAAGTTTACAGAGACGGTGGATAATACACATTACAAAGGACACCAGCAGAAAGTCAGTGGCTTGAAAATGTTTTGTCAGTCGGTGATTGTCAACGTTACCAATCCTAAAAGTATTGTTTTCCTTGTAGCTCTTTTGCCCCAGTTTATTGTGTCAAGCAGTCCCCATGTAGAGCAGATACTAGTGCTAGGCAGTACTTTACTTACAGTCGATATGCTTGTGATGTGTGGTTATGCACTGTTAGCCAGTCGTTTGACCGGATTAGTGCAGAATCGCCGCCATATGATTGTGCAAAACCGTATTTTCGGTAGTGTATTTATTGGTACAGGCAGTTTATTGGCAATGGCTGGACGAAGCTAATGCGAGTTTGGTGGTTACAAGGAGTCAGGCATTGGTCGTGAGACACAAAATGGTGCTCGATCATTACCAAAACGCCAAGTTCTTATGAGCTTGGCGTTTTTAGTGTGTGCGAGATGTGCTAGGTAAGTTGAACGTGCTCGGACTTATTCTTCGGCGATAAAGCTGTTAGCGATTTGCGCTTCTTGCTTAATCATAAGCTGGTGCGCTGTCAGCATATGTTGCTGCATGATTTGCTTCGCTTTTATTGCGTCACTTTTGCTCAGCGCTTGCACAAGGTCGCGCTGGCTTTGTACGCCGGTACGCCACAGTTTGTGGTTTCCTGGTTCGTAAAGCTTGTGATAAATCGTCAGCTCAGTAAGCATTTGCGCGGAAAAACGTACTACAAACTTTAATAGTTCATTATCTGAATAGCTTGCCAGTAAGCTGTGGAACTCTAGCGATGCGATGTGGTGTTCGCGCTCTTGATAGATATCTTCCGGTGGCGTTTGATACTTGTCGATTTGGTCGCTCAGTGCCTGCAGTTGCGACTCGCTTAGTCTCCCCGCGAGGGAAGCCGCAATCTCCGGCTCAAGCGACAAACGCATTTGGTATAAATCTGATATCGAAGTGTTCTTAAAAAACAGGTAGTTACTTAAGAGTGACTGCGCTTTGTTTTCGCTCATCTCACTAACGAACACACCGCCATTCGGGCCGGTTTTGGTCGACAAAATGCCTTGCGCTTCCAAGATTCGCATACTTTCACGAACCGTTCCTTTTGAAGCGTCAAACTTCTCCATAACCTCAAGCTCGTTAGGTAAACGATCCCCAGGTTGCAGTGCTTGCTCGACGATCCAGTTCTTGATCGATTCTGCTAATTCTTGTGTTCTACGTCTCTTCGCGCTTTTTGCCACATTATCCTCGCTGGGGTGTTATCCGTACCTATTGAATTCTGACGGAATTCCTCTGAATGTCACCTGTTTTCTTGCCCTAAAAACCCCGGAAAAATCGGAGTGTTGAGTTATGAAACACTCCGATTATTGATCGAATCTTAGTCACAAAATATTTATTTATCATGATAAATAGCTTTTATTTGATATTTATCATGATAAATTGCCTGGGTGTACATGATCAGAATGGAATGATTTTAGATGGGTAAATTCGAAGAAACCGCCAGCTTAACGTGGGAATGGCTAGAGTCTATTGCTCAATGCAGCCAAACATCCGATCCCGATAACGAAGGGGTTACGCGTTTATGTGCGTCTAAAGAGCATGAAGAGGCAAACCGTAAACTGCATAACTGGATGACAATGTCTGGTATGGAAGTTCGAATGGACAACGCGGCAAACTTAATTGGTCGTTACCCAAGTGCTAACCCAGATGCCAAAACACTGATCTTTGGATCACACCAAGACACGGTGCCTAATGGGGGCAAATATGATGGGATCCTTGGCGTAATACTGCCAATCGCACTGGTTAATTACTTTCACAACAACCAGTTAGAGTTCCCGTTTCATATTGATGTGATTGCTTTTAGTGACGAAGAGGGCACGCGCTTTCAATCGACACTTTTAGGCTCAAAAGCGATTTCAGGCATATTCGACCCTGCGATGTTGACAGCAGAGGATGCAAACGGCGTAAGCATGCGAGATGCTTTGGTGTCTTTTGGTTGTAACCCAGACCTCATTAGTGAAGACGCTTATGAGAAAGAAAATGTGCTTGGTTTTGTTGAACTGCACATTGAGCAAGGCCCGCAGTTAGAGCAAGCCAACCTGCCTGTTGGGGTAGTGACGGCAATGACTGGGATTGAGCGCCATACCTTGTCGATCATTGGCAAAGCGAGCCATGCGGGCACAGTACCGATGAACCTACGCCAAGATGCGTTGGTAGGTGCAGCTCAAGTGATCCACATGTTTGATCAGCTTTGTAAGCGAGAAGAAGACCTAGTCGGTGTTGTAGGCAAAATTGCTAACTATCCGAATGGCGTCAACGTTATCCCTCAACAAACAGACATTACCATTGAACTTCGTTCGCCAAATGACGCTTCTCGTGTTAAAGCGCGAGATGAAATGTTGGCAGATATCGACAGCCTGATGACTCAATACAACTTGGCTTACCGTCATGAACAGACTTATGAGCAATCAGCTGTGACCTGTGCCGACTCTTTATCGTCAGTTTTAAGTAACGCGGTAAGTTTGTCGGGTATTACACCGAAACATCTATATAGCGGTGCAGGCCATGACGGCTTGGCAGTGAGTAAGCTCACCGACATTGCCATGCTGTTTATGCGTTGTACTGATGGCATTAGCCACCACCCAGACGAAGCCATTCTTCAGCAAGATTTGGTTGCCACAGTCGAAGTGTTAAACCACTTCTGTCTATTGATGAAAGCAGAGCAAAAATAAACGATTCGAGATTTTGGTAGCAGTCTTTAACGGTATCTGAACAAAGTTCTGGTTATCGCCTGCTACAAATACTACAGAGCGCAGCTCTCAGGCGCTCCCTATACTAAGGAGAGATTGGTTATGGATATGACAGAGAAAATGGAAACAGCAGAGAAGAAGGCGTGGTACAAAAACGTACCAGACCCGATGGTTCTTATCTTTTTTATACTGGTTGCCACTTACCTTCTTACTTTTATAGTGCCAGCCGGTGAGTTTGAACGCGTTGTCGTTGATGGCAGAACAACGGTTGTTGCTGATTCCTTTACTTATATTGAAGGCATTCCGTCAGTACATTTCTTCGATATTTTTGTGTCTATTCCTAAAGGTTTGATTAGCGCGGCACCTTACCTGTTTATTGTGTTTATCGCGGGCGGTCTATTCCATATTTTGCAACGCACTGGTGCATTAGAAAATGCCATCGGTGTTGCGGTAAATAAGGCTGGAATTAAAAACCGTAATCTAATCATTACGATAGGTACGTTCATCTATGGTTTCTTTGGTGTAGCGGTCGGCTTCGAAAACAACATCGCCTTAGTGCCAGTTGCGGTACTGATCTCTGCTGCGGTTGGATATTCGAGCTTAGTTGGCACGGTGATGGCGGTAGGTGGTATCGGTGTGGGTTTCGCTCTGTCACCGATTAACCCGTACACGGTTGGTGTTGCACAAGGCATTGCGGAGCTTCCAATCTTCTCTGGTGCTTGGTTGCGTACCGTTATGGTGCTTTCTTCTTTGGCATTTCTGTCTTACTACATTTGTTCTCGTGTCACTAAAATGGAGTTCAAAGAGCCAGAGACTGCTGGCGGCCTGAGTAAAGATCTTTCTGAATACCAACTCAATAAGAAAGACAAAATGACCTTGGGCGTTTTTCTTATTGGTTTAGGTATCATGCTTTACGGTGTGTTCGCTAATGGCTGGTACATCAATGAGATCGCGGGTCTTTTCTTATTGATGGCGATTGCTATTGGTATCGTGAACGGCTTGGGTGCAAACGCCATTGTTAAGCAGATGATGGAAGGTGCGTCGGGCGTTACCTCTGGTGCCTTGGTGATCGGTGTTGCTGCCTCTATTCAAGTGATCCTTAACCAAGCGTCAATTATCGATACCATTGTTAATGCACTGAGTTCATTGATTCAAGATATGCCAATCGCGTTAGCTGCTATTGTGGCGAGTGTGGTTCAAGGCATCATCAACTTATTCATTCCTGGTGGTTCTGGTCAGGCAATGGTGACCATGCCGATCATGATCCCAGTTGCTGACTTAGCAGGTATGAGTCGTCAGCTGATGGTTACTGCATTCCAAGTAGGTGATGGCCTAACAAACCTTATTGTACCAACCTCTGGCGGCACGCTAGCGATGCTTGCGCTGGGTCGAGTCTCTTACGAGCAGTGGTTGAAAGCGATTGTGCCATTTATGTTGGTGGTTTATGCCCTATGTTGGGTGGCGCTGTTCATTGGACAAATGATTGGTTATTAGTTTTTTTGGTGTTGAACATCTATGACAATTTCACTTATTCACGTTAACCCAAATACCGGTTTGTCGGCTTCTATCTCTGCGACAGGAGGTGTGTCAGTCGGAGGCTATGTAAACCATAGCTGGCGAGGTGTCGGGGCGTGTGCAACTCAAGGGTTATTTACTAACCCTTGGTATGCAGACAAAGCGCGTGAGTTATTTATTCTCGGTAAGACGGCTGATCAGGTTGTCGAGTCTTTAAAAGTAGGCGATGCCGAATATTCAAAACGCCAATGTATGGTGATGGATAAAAATGGCGATAGCGCTTTCATTCATGGGGATGACAACATCCCTTATGTTGGCGCGATTGCTTATCCTACGATTGCCGTTGCTGGGAACATGCTAGAGAGTGACAAGGTTTTACAGGCCTTTTCAGACAGCTTTATCGCTCAAACGACGCAGAATCCGAGCTCAATCTTAGAAGATGGCTCGCCTGTTTATAGAGATAACTATGAAGCAGAGCTACCAGAAATATTGATAACAGCCTTGGAAGCCGCGTTGCAAGCGGGAGGAGACAAGAGAGGAACCTTTTCCGCATCACTCCGAGTAGAAAGCCTGACTAAAGCGCCGATTGATATTCGTGTTGATTGGGCTGATGGGTGCTTAATTAGTGAATTGCGAAAAGTGCTGGGGCGTGTCCGCGAGGCGGGTTTTCAAGATTTTCTAAACAACCTACCAAACCGGTAGTAATGAAGGTTTAATCGAAATAAAAGCCAAGTGAGTTTCAAATCACTTGGCTTTTTTGTTTTGCAATCTTTGAGACGACTGTGCGTTAGTGCTTCGAAAAGAAGATTTCTGGCTTATGAGTTGGACCTGAATTGCCTTCGAGTTGAGTCAGTTCCAAACCTTGTTTGCCGACCAAAGAAGCGACCATCTGACGGTTGAACGGGTAGTTTTCAGTGTTGTTGATGAACTCTTCTACATCTACCCATTTGGCTTCTGCAATTTCATCCGTGTCTTGAATCGCAATCTCTTGAGTTTGAGCGATAAGGTGACAAACGAAGTAGAGGTTTGATTTGCCAAATTGATATGGATGGCGCGTTGCCATACCAACCACTGAAACGAAATTGGCTTCGATGCCTGTCTCTTCAAAGGTCTCCCTAACCACAGACTCTTCTATACCCTCGCCAAGTTCAATGTGGCCACCTGGTAGTTTGTAGCCCTTCATACCGTGCTCTTTGATCATCAGTACTTGGTTATGCTCATTGGTGATCAATGCACCAGCACCCAGAGTATGGGTTGGGATGAAAGG
Source organism: Vibrio gigantis (assembly GCF_024347515.1). NCBI lineage: Bacteria > Pseudomonadati > Pseudomonadota > Gammaproteobacteria > Vibrionales > Vibrionaceae > Vibrio > Vibrio gigantis. Next base: position 1,069,063 of record NZ_AP025493.1, on the reverse strand, counting down.
TACAAACTCGACGATTTCGGATTTGTGGATCAGCGTTATCTCGTCTTCTAGACAATTGTGGAACACAAAGCCGAGTTTAGTTGCTACTGGGATAAGACGTGACAGTGAAATAGGCAAACTGATCCAGATAATGCCTTTGCTGTTTTGCTTTGAAAACTCGGTGATTTCACAAAGTTCGGCATGAAATGCATCAGTATCTTGAGGTGCTGTCACTGGGTCGATGATGATGCCGTTAAATTTGTCGAGCGTAAATTCCACGGGTGATCCTTTATTATTTTTGATTTATTGGGCGTGAGCATTGGATGAGCTTATCGTATCTAAAGAGCTTATAACACATTGAGAGCAGGGTAGCAGTGAATCAAAAGTAGGCAATGCAGTTTATGTCGACTGGGTAGGGATAAGTGGAGAGCGTTGTTAGAAACAAAAACAGCGCTTGGAAGCCAAGCGCTGTCTAATAATAGATTCTATTGTATACCGACTTTAACGAACGTAGTTGGCATTAATACTTACATACCAGTGCTGCAGTTTGCCATCGGCTTTCTTGATCCACAAATCGTTGGTGTAGCTCTCAATCTTGCCGTTAACCGTAAGGTTGAATGTATTCTCGTCGAATTCGCCAAGCTTCACAAACTGGTCTGTCGTAATTAGAAACGGGTCCATGTCGTCCACGCCAACCACATCTGAAATCACATAGTAGTGATAAGTCAGCGGCTTGCTCGCATCGTTCGGATTACTGCGATACGCCACCAGCTTGAATGGTTCCGTTAATGGAACATCGAGTGTTTGTTTGTCTATGGTCGCAGGAATCGGGATAAACAGCCAAGCGGTAAACAGACCACTCAATAAAACCATCAGGAAGAAAAGAGTTTTAATTGCTTTCATAGCAACCTTCAAAATAGGTAATGTTGAAGGCGCTATGGTAACAGGTTTGATTTGCTGATTGTAAGAGTATGAATAAGTGAAGGCATCACCTGTCTGTTAGGAAATTTGAACGAATTGACTCACTGTTCATAACTTATTGCTTGTAAATCTGAATTGGTAAGCCCCTTACGATAATTTATTGTTCAATTAATGAGCGTGCCCTTGTGATAGGTTGATCAACATGACGCCTGCGGCAACAAGCCCCATGCCAATCCAAACTTTAGTGCCCAGATGTTGGCTGTAAACGAAGGTAGAAATCAGGCTCACTGTCACGATAGCTAAACCTGCCCATAAAGAGTGCACCACACCAACTGGCATCCCTTTCATGGCTTGGCTCAAAAATAGAAATGCCGCTAAGTGTCCTGAAATAACCAGCAAAGCAGGAACAGGTTTAGACAAACTAAAACCATCGGTTGCCTTAAGTGCAACGTGAGAAAGTGCTTCAGCCATTACGCCCATCATCAAGAAAAACCAGCTCATATTCGTACCTTTATCGTTGTATTGTTTGTGTTGGTATAGCAAGAGTGTTTGAAAGTGGTATTCGATGCTAATCGCGGATTAGCTCATATTGCAGGCACAAAAAAGCCCACACCTCACGCTTTTGCAAGGTGTGGGCTAAATAGATGTGACTATTTGTTTAGGTAAGCAGCGTGGAACTCAATATGCTCATCAATAAAGCTAGAGATAAAGTAGTAGCTGTGGTCGTAACCTGGCTGCATACGTAGCTCTAAATCGGCATTCGTTACCTTAGCGGCTTCAACTAATTGTTCAGGCTTTAGCTGCTCAATTAGGAAGTTATCAGCTTCGCCTTGGTCTACCAAAATTGGCAGCTTAGTGCCTTTGGTTTTTAGAAGCTCAGAAGCATCGTAGTGTTTCCACTCTTCAATATCTAAGCCTAGATATTGGTTGAATGCTTTCTGTCCCCAAGGGCATTGCATTGGGTTTGTTATTGGGCTGAATGCAGAGATAGAACGGTAGTTGTCTTCGTTCTTGATGCCAATTGTTAGTGCACCATGTCCGCCCATGCTATGACCAGAAATTGATTTTACTGATGTTACAGGGAAGAACGATTCAATCAGTGCTGGGAGCTCTGTTACTACATAATCGTACATGTGGTAATGGCTGTCCCACGGTGCTTGAGTTGCATTCACGTAGAATCCTGCACCTTGGCCTAGATCGTAGCTTTCATTGTCGGCAACGCCTTCGCCACGTGGGCTTGTATCTGGTGCAACAATAGCGATGCCTTGCTCTGCCGCGGCTTTGAAAGCACCGGCTTTTTGCATGAAGTTTTCATCGGTACAGGTTAAGCCTGATAACCAATACAAAACAGGAACTGGGTTTTCTTTGCTTGCATTTGGTGGCAAGAAAATCGCAAAACGCATGTTGCAGTCAAGCGTTGCTGAAAAGTGGGTGTATTGTTTGTGCCAACCACCAGCAACCTTTGCTTGGCTAATGTTTTCGATTGTCATTTATTGTGCTCCGTTAGGTTGATGGTTTCGGAATTAATGTGTTTGGGTTGTTTAATACTAAAGCCAAAGTTATAGCTAAAGGTTTCACCACCCACCGGGCAGGAGGTGGTGAAGACAGTTTCGCTCTGATGTTTAAGTCAGAACTTTGGTCTCGACACCGAAGTATCGAGACCAAGGAGAATTACTTATCCATGTGTAGAACAGTACGGATAGATTCACCTTTGTGCATTAGGTCGAATGCTTCGTTTACATCTTGCAGACCCATAGTGTGAGTAATGAACTCTTGTAGACCAAACTCACCCGCCATGTAACGGTTTACGATTTCTGGAAGCTCAGAGCGGCCTTTAACACCACCGAAAGCAGAACCACGCCATACACGACCTGTTACTAGTTGGAACGGACGAGTTGAGATCTCTTGACCTGCGCCTGCAACACCGATGATTACAGATTCGCCCCAACCTTTGTGGCAGCACTCAAGTGCTTGACGCATAACGTTAACGTTACCGATACACTCGAAAGAGTATTCAACGCCACCGTCTGTCATCTCAACGATAACGTCTTGGATTGGTTTGTCGTAGTTCATTGGGTTGATGCAGTCAGTCGCGCCAAGTTGTTTCGCTAGCTCGAATTTGCTCTCGTTGATATCAACACCGATGATGCGGTCAGCACCAGCCATGCGAGCACCAATGATTGCAGATAGACCGATGCCGCCTAGGCCGAATACAGCAACGTTGTCGCCTTTTTCTACTTTAGCTGTGTTCAGTACTGCGCCCATACCTGTTGTAACGCCACAACCTAGAAGACAAACTTCTTCAAGTGGTGCTTCTTTAGCTACTTTCGCTAGTGAGATTTCTGGAAGTACTGTGTACTCAGAGAATGTAGAACAACCCATGTAATGGAAAATAGTTTCGCCATTTACAGAGAAGCGGCTTGTGCCATCTGGCATTAGGCCTTTACCTTGCGTTTCACGAACGGCTTGGCATAGGTTAGTTTTACCAGACTTACAGAATTTACATTCGCCACATTCAGCTGTGTAAAGTGGGATAACGTGGTCGCCAACTTCAACGCTTGTTACGCCTTCGCCGATCATTTCAACGATACCGCCACCTTCGTGACCAAGAATTGAAGGGAAGATACCTTCTGGATCGTCACCTGAAAGAGTGAATGCATCAGTGTGACAAACGCCAGTAGCAACGATACGAACTAGAACCTCACCAGCTTTAGGAAGTTGTACATCAACTTCTTCCATTTTTAGCGGTTCACCAGCTGCCCATGCAACCATTGCTTTTGATTTAATATGAGTTTGACCAGGTTTAATTTCGATTGTCATTGGATATTTCCTATATATGTCAGTACAGCGGATAACTGTTCAATTAACGTTAACTCGTTAAGAGTAGTCGAGCTTAATTGTTTCCGCTCTCTCGTTTTGTTGTGGCTAGTATAGGTGTGAGTGTAGGTTTTGATAATCCCCCTAAATGGAAAATGATTATTACATATGTGTAATAGTTAGGTGCTGGGGGGAAGTGTACAAAGAAGTGCGAATAGGTGGGGGAGCTATTTGTAAATGTCTCCTGTTACGTTCGTTACACGGCCTTACCGATGGCGGTTTAGAAAATTGGTAACCTACTTCAAGTTTCAATGCCCTTTAAATTTTTGTGTGAATCGGGCATTCCAATTGATGTTTTAACTTGAGGTTCATATGAAGAAAACGCTTTTAACTCTAATGCTTGTATCTGTTTCTAGTTCAACATTTGCGAATGGTTTTTATGTTGGTACTGCTTATTCACAGCTAGGGCACGGTAAGGTGGCCTATTCAGAAGAAGTAAGTAGTGATGATGGCTTTACTGTTAGTGCTGGATACGATTTTGAGTTAGGGAGTGTTTTCACTTTGGCAGCTGAAGTCGAGTATAAAGATTTGGGTGGTGTTGTAGAAAGAGAGTACGTTGGTCAGGGGAGTTACGCTCAAGTTGACCTGTCAGCAACTTCCATTGGTATCAATGCTATCCCTAAATTTTACGTTAGCGACAATTTCTATCTTCTTGGCAAGGTTGGTCTGCATAATGTTAGCTATACAGCTAAGATAACGACAAACGTGACTAATCAGTTCAACAGCACAATTGAAGAGTCTGCGGTTGAGCTAGGTTATGGCGGCGGTCTAGGCTACCACTTTGGCCCATTGACGGCTCAAACGACCTATGAAGTTGTGAGCGTTAAAAATTCAGATATTAGCTCAATCAATATCGGTGCAAAATACAACTTCTAGTCTGTGGAGGTTGGACTCAATGATTAGTGAGATGCGAATGTCAGGTTCGTATCTCACTATGTTCTTACCTGAAAGAGTGCCGCAAGCTAGTTAACGAGACTAGTACGATTCTTAAAAATGCTTGATGAACCATGGCTTCGAGCTAGCACTAGGTTACCCTCAGCTTCATACCATACATGCTCTATCGTATTGAACTTACTGAGCTCTGCGATTCCTGAACTGAGTGTCACTGCAATTTTCTGCTCGTTGACGGCGAAAGGGGTAGCGGAGACAGTTTGTTGAATATCGTTGACCAAACTGAATTCATTCACTGCACTTTCTCTAAATCTATCGCTTTTGATTAGTACAACGAATCGTCCTTCACCCAAGTAATATAAGTAATCCCGATTAATGATGGTATAGGTTCTTTGAACGACTTCTTTAATCAACTTATCCGAATATGCGTAACCAAACTTGCTACTGATTTTTTTTAGGTTGTCGATATCGAACATAATGAATGAATTGTAATCATTGAAATCATTATTGAGTGTTTGCAGTAAAGAGTTACGGCTCAGTGCTCCTGTCAGTAAGTCATGACTGCCAAGGTATCGAGCGTAGAGCTTAGAGCCTTCACGCTCCTTCTCATATTTACGACTCACAGCTGTTATTACCAAGTAAACACACAAAAAATTGACGACTGAGAGTATGTATTCGTGCTTATTGTAGAGGGCTATTTCATGCAACAAGATCGAGAGTTGGATAAACAACAGCCCCATCGAATATGTGAATGAGTTACGACTTCCTAACAGTAAATAAAAGAGAAGAGGCACACTGCAAGACCAAATGTAGATGCCTTCTTCGATGGGCTTAGCGTATTCAGCGAAACAAATTGCCGCAGCAATAAAGAAGACGTGAAGGTGAGAGTGCAGTGTGACGTTTTGGTTATCTCTAATTTGATAGAGAGTGTATCCACCCAATAGGATATAAAATACTTCTATTATTGATAACGCATAAGATTTGTTAGGAAATACAAAGCTATTACCAATGGACATGGGAATAGCCATAACCATCAGTGTTATGCAGAGAGCACTTAAAACTTGTTTACGCATGGTTTCATTGGAATCAATCATTAGATCTCTCTGGATAAAGGGATAAGATTTTAAATATTCCAATTGTAGCTTAGACAAAATAGTGGATCTTAACCTGTTTTGTAATCGTATGTATGCGATATGGAAGTATTGGCTCTACTCATGCGTCAAATTCTATAGTCGGTTTACATCGTGAATTGAACACCTAAATTAAAGGCTTTCTCGGAGTATCGGCGTTTAGATGTTTCGATGCCGGCTACTAACCCAAAGACGCGTCCAAATTGAAACACGTTGTTCATTTTGAACGTGTCTTTATCTACGTCTAAAAAGTCGTGTTGATAGGAGAGATCGATCAGCCAATGTTTTGCTGCTTGAACGCGAGCTCCGGTTTTACAGTAGGCAGCTTGTTCGCTGTATGAATTACTGTAGTCACTGTCTGCTCGATAGTTGACTGCACCACATGAGGTAGGTATCGAAAAGTGGTCGTTGATCGACGCATTAAACCCCGCCCCAAGTTTCCAAGTATCGATTTCTGAGCTTACGCGAGTAACAAAGTCAGCATCGCCTTCAATAAATAGTGACTCGGTAATATTTACACCAAGGTTAAGGTACAAACCACCGAGTGCTTTGTCTTCATTATTGGAGTATTGGTTATCCAAATAATCTGCAAATGCCCCTTTCTCAAGAGTTGCATGTTTATATCCAAAGCCTATGTAAGTGAGTTCGTGAACGATGTTACTGCTAGCTAAGACAGGAGATACCGTCAATAAGGTGGCTAGCGCAGTGAGCATTACTTTCATACATTAAATCCAAAAATGAGACAGTAACGTTATATTAAATCTGTTTTATAACTCGGTCGAATAAAGAGATGTAAGTTTTGTAAGGGGCGTGAGTGTTATGAAAGGAGTGAAATTTTGGTGATTATATTTTTGCCTTTATACAGTGAAATTCCATGGTTACTTATTAGGCTATTAAACAGCAATTTTCCGAATTGAATTGCTTTAGGGTGATACAGCTGAAAATAATAGAAAATAAGTCAAATTATTACAGGATATGGCATCAACTATTGGGATGATGAGATCTTGAGGTATGACTTTTGTAAGTTATGTATCCATTTTACTTTTTTACTGAAGCTTTAATTTACAATCACTGGGTATATATTTAGTAAGCAATCTTGATTTATTTAGGTGAGATTTTGAGTAAAGGTAAAATTCTAATCGTTGAAGATGACTTAGAGATTCGTCGTCTTGTACAGATGTATCTAGAGGCCGATGATTATGAGGTCCATGCGATTGATGATGGTGCTGATGCAATACAAATAATTCAAGATGTACACCCCGATTTGGTTTTACTGGACTTGATGCTTCCTGGGATGAACGGAGCCGATATTTGCGTGAAGGCAAAGCAATTTTATCAAGGGATGATATTAGTGCTCACTGCATCTGAAGAGGAAATGAGCGAAGTCAGTTTACTCCGGTTTGGCGCTGATGATTACATGACGAAACCGGTTCGTGGGCATGTTCTTTTAGCCCGGATAGAAGCACTGCTAAGGCGTAAGGAAGGAAGGTTATTGAGAAGTGCTAAACCTGAATTTTCGTTGCCGAATAAGTTCCCTTATGCTTTTCAAATCGATGAAATTAAAAAAATAGTGGCTTGCCAAGGTCAAGACCTTCAATTAACAGCGGCACAATTCGAGATTTTACAAATATTAATAGATAACAAGGGGGACATTGTAAGCAGGGAGCAGTGTTGCCAGTTGTTGCGAGGTATGGAGCATGGCTTTAATGACCGTTCAGTCGATATGAGAATATCAGGCCTGAGGAAAAAATTAGCGAGTGCTAAGTGCTCTGGAACCATGATTCGAACTATTCGAAATAAAGGGTATATGCTTGTCGATGATTAACAAATGTTCGAGTATGTTTTGTCGGCTCTATATCGGAATTGTCGTTTCGATTGTATTGATTATTACCTTTACTTTTGGGGTAGGAGAAAGCTATTTATATAAGAGTAACGTAGAGTCGTTTCTCAGAGACAGCCATCTCTTTTTAGAGAAATATATAGCGAGTGAACAGAAAAGTGTTGGGTTGTATGCCGATTTACAACTACAGGATAAAATTCACTCCTATACAATGGAACTCGAGCTTATTAGACAATGGGATGGTTCTCCACCTTGTCCGTCGTGTCAGGAACTAACTCAAATCGATGGTTCTGTTATTTACGATCGTGAACAGTACTATACATCGGTAATGGCTATCCCAAACAGCTCTGATTACCTCGTTTTTTCCAAAGATAAAGATTACTTCACCTATACAACCCCTTGGTTTAAAACTACTTCTATTCTGTTTTTGTTTTCCTTGATATGTGGTGTTATTCCGATTTTTATTTTTGCCATTTACCTTCCTACAAGACAATTACAATATCAGGCGCAGGAATTTCAGAGCACTCAAGCTCAATTTGGTGATGGAAACTTTTCGAAGAGAGCCGATCCGAGTGTGCCTGACCCTGTTGGTAATGTGGCTAAAAACTTCAACCGTATGGCTGATGAAATTGAGAGCCGCCTTGTTCAAAGTCAGGTGTTTGCTCAGGCTATTCCTCACGAAGTTCGCACTCCATTGAGCCGTATTCAATTGGTCAGTGATCTTATTCGCGTAAAAAATCCCTCTATCGATCCTAAATTACTTGATGATATTGACCTATATATCGAGGATATTAATACGTTGACCGAAGATATTATTAAGCTGTCGCGGTTAACTTCTAAAGAGTCGTCATTTTACGAAGCTCGTAAAATGGATTTAGAGTTTGTGGGGTTTGTTCGATCTCGTGTTGAGGCATTACCTCATGGAGAGGTGAGTGTAGAGTGCAACTTTGTCGATGAAGTGATGATTTTATGCGACCACACTATGGCTCGCTTGGTCGTAGATAATTTAATAAAAAATGCCATTAAGTACGCAAGTAAAAAAGTTTTACTGACCATAGAAGTTAAACTTAATGAAGTTTGCATGGTTGTTGAGGATGATGGGGAAGGCATTCCAAAAGACAAACGAGAAGAAGTTTTTGTCCCTTTCTCGAGATTAGATAAGAGTCGAACTTCAAAGACGGGAGGTTTTGGGTTGGGTCTTGCAATTACTCACGCAGCAGTGAAACGTTCAGGCTGGTGTATAGAAGTGGAAGAGAGTCGTTTTTCTGGTGCAAAGTTTAATTTTTGTATTCCATATCAAGGGCCATCAGAGTTACCAGAATCATAAGATATAGGTTTTTGCCCTGAGTGATTCGGCTAAGTCATTATTAAAGCTATAGGGAGCAGTAACATTGGCTGATGACTGGTTACATTAAGCCGACACAAACAGGGCGCAAACTGCCGTTCACTTTATCTTTGTGGACCCAAACATGCTTTTATCTCTCCCACCGCCAGTGATGCTATCACTCGCTATCGTGCTTGAAGTTGTCGCCACTTCTTTATTACCTAAAACACAGCAATTTACTTCTCTACCTGCCACTGCCGCAGTATTGGCTGGCTACGGCTGTGCTTTCTACCTGTTGTCTCTAACAGTGCAAACCATGTCTTTGGGTGTGGCGTATGCGATTTGGTGCGGGGCAGGGATAATGTTGGTCGCAGCATTGTCTTGGTTGGTCTACGGACAAAAACTGGATATCTACGCGATCATCGGCATCGCTTTAATTTTGGCTGGTGTGGTGATTATTAATCTGTTTTCGAGTTCGGTGAGTCATTAGGGGGCTAACTCGTTTTTGCCCCATTATGAGTTATGTATCCAAGCTTATGTATCGATGATTTGGCTCAAATAGTAATGAATAGCAAATGGAAAGACCAGGCCCCGCTAGTAAGCTAAATTCCAACTGGCTACATGGTATACACTTGGTATAATCGATATAATCTACATCGTTGATATATCGGACTAAATTTAGATGGCTTCAAATAAAAACCAACATTATGTTCCACAATGTTATCTTCGAAGATTCTCCTCCGATGATAATCGCGCATCTATCAACTTAATGAATATTGATAGGGCAAAGTTTGTACCTAACGCTCCCATAAAAGGTCAATGCTCTAAAAATTACTTCTATGGAAAAGACTTACGTTTAGAAAAAGCTCTTCAGCCTATTGAAAACAATTTAGCAAGAGTGTTGGACTCAGTGGCTAGCAAGGGGTATGAGCTTACCAAGGAAGATTCTCAATTTCTGCTTCACTATTGGATTTTGCAACAACAGCGTACCGAGGCGACATCAAAGCGGTATGTTGAAATGACTGGAGAAATAGCAGATGCAGCTAAAGTTCCTGCTCAAGAATTTAAAATTGAAATGGAACAGGCTGTGCAAGATTCCATCGCTATGTTTTTAGAAGTTAGAGGGTATCTTGATGACTTGAAGATCTGTCTTGTGAAGAATGAGACTGATATTGAATTTATTACTTCAGATGACCCTGCGGTACAAGCAAGCAGACTGAATATGCTAACTTTAAGGCAAACTGGTAGAGGCTTTGGATTGGGTAGTTCAGGTCTATTTGTTGCCCTTCCTCTAACTCCGAAAATCCAATTTATTGCTTATGACTCTGACATTTACCAAATACCATCGAGTAAAGGTTGGGTCAGAGCAAGGCAAGTGCAAGATATTAAGTTTTTCAACCAATTACAAATATTGAACTGTCGTGCAAATCTGTTCGTATCTTGCTCTTCTCAACAGGTTCACTTAAGTAATCTACTAAAAAGCTCTCTCAAGAATAGACCTCAATCTAAGTTTAAAATCAATTACCTAGTCCTTGATGAATCAGACGTAGGGCAAGAGGTATATAGAGTAGTCGATAGGCAAGAGTTTCAAAACCACTCGAAGGGAATGATTCATCAAGAGTTGCATTACCCATCCCCTTCTATATGGGCAAGTTTTCTAAGATTAAAAGCCAGAAAACTAGCATATTCAAATGGCTCCGCAATGGGGCTAATTCGCGCTATGCACGCTAGAATGCACCCTGATTCAGATTTCAAAAAAGCAAAGCTGTAACTCAGTAACTCTCCATTTCAAGCGGCTTGGTTCTCTGTCCGAATTATGCAACAAAGCTAAAACTATCGACAAACATTTGTTCAGTCATATCCCCCCCCCCAACACCGCCACAAACGCATCTAAATACTGCTCTATCGTCAGGTCCGCAGAAACCGGAGGTAGCTCTACGGTAATGCACGGCAGGTTTCTTTCTTGGCACCAGGTGCCGAATGAGCCTGGGGTTTCGTAGTCCACGTCTTCAACGAGCGGTAGGTTGAACTGTTTGCTTAGCCAAGTGGCGAGTTCCGATTGGTTTGGGTCATCGACCATGGCGAGTGGTTCGTGGAAAGAGATGACGAATTTAGGCTCACGGGCTTCGATAAGGTTGATGAGTGACTGCACTTCCGGTTCAAGTTGGTCGGCTTGCCCAGTTTTTACTTTTACATCTCTGACTGATGTGTGAGAGCTCCAGCGATAGACGGTGCCGTCTTCTGTCCAGTTTTGCGTCGGGAATGCGCGGTTCAAATCGACTTGGTTAGCGTTGGCGCGTGTGCCTAGCTGGTTACCATCTGGGTTCATCGACAAGATCACATCGTGTCTCAAGTTAGCGGCTGGCAGGCTTCTTAGTGCACAAGACAAACCTGCTATAGACGCGGTTTCATCACCGTGTGTGCCTGCTATGATTAGCCCGCGAGATTCGCTTTCTACTTGCGCGGGGAAATAGAGCAAGGGTGCGCCCAATACCGACTTTCCATATGGTAGCGGCTTTATTGAAAATGCAGCTCTTTCCGTTCTTGGAATTAAACTCACCTTTATCTCCTGATTGATCAAGTACTATCAAGTATTAACGATTACAAAAACTACTTAGATAAACGAAAGCATTAAAACTCGTCAACAGTCGCATTGTTAATTTTATTACTTGCTTCAAAGATAGGCTAGGAGAGCAAAAACATATGGATTTTAAGAAACACTCAACGGCGTTACTCATTTCATCTCTATTGACCCCTTTTATCTCAGTGACTGCCGTTGCTGACACATTGCCTGCGGGAACTTCTCTGGCGAAAGAACAACACTTGGTGCGCGCGAATGATGCAGAAGCGGCGACACTTGACCCGGCAAAGGCTGAGGGCCTACCGGAAATGCACATTCTACGTGACCTGTTTGAAGGTTTAGTGATTCAAGACCGCGATGGCAACATTACTCCAGGTGTGGCGGAATCTTGGGAAACCGAAGACAACAAGACGTTTGTATTCCACCTGCGTAAAGACGCGCAATGGTCGAATGGCGATCCGGTGACGGCCGATGATTTCGTGTATGCGATACGACGCGCGGTAGACCCAAAAACGGCATCGCCAAATGTGTGGTACCTGAAGCTCACCAAAATCAACAATATTGCTGATGTGGCAGAAGGTAAGAAGCCGATTGAAGAACTCGGCGTATCGGCTGTTGATAAACATACAGTGCGCTTTGAACTCGACAGCCAAGTGCCATACTTTGTGGCGATGACGGGGCACACATCCATGATGCCAGTGCATAAAGCAGCCCTAGAAAGTAGCGACAAGCCGTGGAGCGATCCTAAGCAATTTGTTGGTAATGGTGCATTTGTGCTAGACGAGTGGGTGGTGAACGAGCGTATTGAACTGAAGAAGAACCCAAAATATTGGGACAGTTCAGATACTCACTTAACCGAAGTGACTTATATTCCGTTTGAGAATCAGAATGCCTCTATTAACCGTTATGCCGTGGGTGAGGTCGATATTACTTCGGACGTACCTACACACATGGCGCAGCAGCTTAAAAGCAAATACCAAGATGCGTTTACCACAGTACCTCTGTTGTGTACTTACTACTACGCATTCAATACTACGCGACCACCTTTTGATGATGCGCGAGTACGTAAAGCCGTCTCTTATTCTATGATGCGTGACGTTATCACCAATGGTGTGACTCAGGTGGGTAACCTACCTGCTTATACTTTTGCCCATGAGTACACGGCAGGTTTTGATGCGACTCAGCCTGAATACAGTGAATGGACTCAAAAGGAACGCGATCAAAAAGCAAAAGAGTTACTGAAAGAAGCGGGCTACGATGCGTCTAACCCGTTGGATTTCAAACTGCTTTACAACACCAGTGAATCGAACAAGTCGATTGCAGTGGCGATTGCGTCAATGCTGAAGGGTAATCTAGGTGCTCAAGTCGAACTCGAAAACCAAGAGTGGAAGTCTTACTTGGTATCACGTCGCCAAGGTGATTTCGATGTGATGCGCGCCTCTTGGTGTGGTGACTACAACGAAGCATCAACCTTCTTGAGCCTGTTGCGTTCAGGTTCTTCGGGTAACTTTGCTCGCTACAGCAATGACAAGTACGACGCTGCAATGGACAGCGCACTAGCCGCAACCAGTGAACAAGATCGCCAAGGTTTCTATGACCAAGCGGAGCAATTGCTGGCAGAAGACATGCCGATCGCACCAATCTACTACTACATGCAGGCCCGTCTAGTGCGACCAAGTGTCGGTGGTTTTGCGAAGAACAATGTAGAAGGGCGTATCTACTCTAAGGATCTCTACATCACAGAGTAATTGAGCTTCTGGCACATCATTAAAAGTTTGAAATAAAGAAAAGGGACGTTGATCATAAATCTCTGATCAACGTCCCTTCGTCATTAATCTGTAACCGTAAGCGCAAAAAACTGAAACCTGGCTGAAGTATTTTTCACTTTTATTTCAATCAGGTGAAGCCATGTTACCCCCTCTACGTGCCCTTGTTGCGTTTGAAGCTGTTGCCCGCCTCGGTTCTATTGGCGCTGCTGCGCGAGAGCTGTGCGTTACCCAAGCTGCGGTGAGTCAACAGCTTAAAAGTTTAGAAACCTTTCTCGATACCACACTGTTTGAACGCAGCTCCAAAGGCGTACAGCTGACATCGGCTGCCCAACATTATCAACCGATTGTTGCGGGCTCATTGGCCCATCTGAAACTACAGACTCAAATCTTGTTCGGGGAAAAAGAAACCGATGTCTTGAGCCTTCGCGTTAATCACACCTTTTGCCATAACTGGCTGTTACCTCGCCTGCCATCTTTTTATCAAAAATACCCTTTTATCAGGCTCGATATTCAGCTGGTGGACTGGCCATCTACCAACCCTTGTCAGAATGTCGATATCGAACTGACCAACGGTAAGGTCGAAAGCGAAGACACTCATTGCGAGCGACTGTTTCAAGAGCATTGGCAGTTAGTGTGCAGCCCAGAATTTAAAAACCAATATCAAGATTCGTTGGCTGAACATGACTTTTCTGCTCTGCCGACCGTGCAAGTAAAAGGCTACCGAGAGAACTGGCTGCAATGGCTGAGTCACAACCAATTCGAGATGACTTTACCGAAGGTGCTACTTGAAGTGAGTAACTCTCTGCACGCTTTAGAGGCGGTCAAACATGGTATTGGCGTGTTGTTAGTGCGTTCGCTTGCGGTGTCTGAGCTGTTGGAGAAAAACGAACTTGTTTTGGCAACAGAGTCCTCAATGCCTGCTGAATCAGCCCACTATTTGATTACTAAACACAGGCGCAGTGCCAAGGTGAATTTCTTTTGTGATTGGCTTTATCACCAGATGGAAGATGGCGAGCTGGAAGAAAGATTTTCTAATGGGTAGCCATAAAAAAAATGAAGGGCGCTCTTACTAACCTGTCACACAAACCCCTTAATTTAACCGCATACAAATAAGGACGAGGTCACCATGAGTGCTTTCTCAGAACCAATGAAAAACCGCTTAAAGGTACTGCTATTTACTGCACCGTTGTTGGTGCCACTGTTTACTTTTTGGCTCGTACCATTTGGTTATTCGATTTACATCAGCTTCACTGATTGGGATTACATCTCGCCAGATTATTCGTTCATCGGTTTAGAAAATTACGAGTACATGGTTGAGGACTACGAGTTCATCCAAGCGATGCTCAACACGTTTTGGTTCTCAGTCGGTGTGGTGATTCCCACCATCCTTCTTGGTCTTGTGTTTGCCATGTTGCTGCACAAAAACTTCAAGGGCAGCCAGTTTTATCGAGCGGTTATTTTCTCACCGTGGATTACACCAACGGTAGCAGTTTCGATTGTGTGGTCTTGGGTATTCGAGACCAAATCGGGTTTGGCAAACCACTTATTGGAGTCGGCAGGGTTTAGTGCGATTCCATGGTTAGAGAACGGAGACACAGCCTTGGTTGCGGTGATTATCGTGACGGTATGGCAGGCGATTGGTTGGACGATGCTGTTCTACATTAGTGCACTCAACAAGATTCCAGAATCACTGTATGAGGCGTCTTTGATTGATGGTTGCAGCAGCTTAACGCGCTTTTTGAAGATAACGCTGCCACTGATTTCACCAACCACATTCTTCTTGGTAGTGGTCAACATTATCACGGCGATGCAGGCGTTCGATCAGTTCCAGATCTTAACGCAGGGCGGGCCGGGTGGTGAGACACGTACCTTGTTGTACTTGTTCTACCAACAAGCGTTCGAACGTTACGAAATGGGACCTGCGGCCGCGACATCGTTAGTGATATTCCTGATTACTGGATTGCTGGCACTTATTAATACCTACATCGGCAAGCGCTGGGTGTACTACTAGTCGATTTTTGAAAGGACAGAATTATGACCACGCAAGTATTGGATGCCAATCAAGTCTTAAATCAGAGCGCAGCGAAAACCAAAGTTAGAGCTCAAGTCAAAGCGACGAAGTCAGAAGTTGCGTCAAAGAAAGCCTCAGCGGATCGCCGTTCGTTCCTCGCACTGGCTAAGCACCTGTTTTTGGCAACCTGTGGAACCATCATGGTGTTTCCGTTCTTATGGATGTTGTCTGGTTCACTGAAAAGCAACGATGAGATTTTTGCTAACCCGCTGGACTTGATTCCAGAGCAGTTTCGCTGGGAAACCTTTGTCGAAACCTTCCACAGCGCGCCGTTTGGCTTGTACATCTTCAACAGCTTTAGTGTGGCTTTGTTCACTACCTTGTTGGTGATTGTGAATTCGGCGATGTTTGCATACGCGCTAACTCAGCTGAAATTTCGTTCGAAGACAGTGCTCTATTTCATCGTGATGGGTTGTTACATGCTGCCGGGCGCAGTGACTTACATTCCGTCTTACATCACCTTGGCAAAACTGGGTTTGTTGGATTCACACATGGGCTTGGTGGCGTCGAACGCGGCGTCGGTGTTCGGTGTGTTCTATCTACGCCAAGTGTTTATCAAGGTGCATCCGTCGCTGATTGAAGCGGCACGAATTGATGGTGCAGGTGAGCTCAAGATCTTATGGGCAATCATCTTACCGCAATGCCGAGCAGCAGTCGCAACACTGTTCCTCATCACTTTTATTACCAATTACAACAGCTACATGTGGCCAAGTCTGGTGATTACGACTCAGGATTTAAACCTGATCGCTACTGGTATTCGTCACTACTTTATTGCCGAAGGTAACTATGGGTTGAACTGGTCGCAAATCATGGCGGCGAGCACCATTGCAGTATTGCCTTTGTTAATTCTATTCGTCATTTGTCAAAAGACGATTCTTTCAGGTATCGCCGATAACGGCGTAAAAGAGTAAACGGAAATGAAACTAAAAACTCTCGCACTAGTGTGTGCTGGCGCAGCAAGCGCGTCTATGTTCTCTAGCAGTGTTCTTGCGGCAACCGAAGTTAACTTTTGGTATTCCGGTGGTACTAAGCCACAGCAAATGATGACTAAGCTCATCGAAGAGTTCAACGCGAGCCAAGATGAGTATGTGGTGAAGCCTGCATTGCAAGGTAACTACACGGAAACCTACCAGAAGCTGCAAGCTGGTTTAGCGTCGAAAACGGCACCTGAACTTGTGCTGCTAGATTCAGGTCGTGCGGAAGCGATGCACGGGCGTGGTTTGAGCCGTGACCTAACGCCGTTCATGGATGAAGAGTTCAACTTCTCTGATTTCATTGGCGCGTTCAAAGATCAAGTGACGGCAGACGACGGCACCATCATCGGTCTACCTGCTTACGGTACAACTCAAGTGTTCTACTACAACAAGCAGGTGTTGGCAGATAACGGCTTTACTGAGCAAGATCTAAACACATGGCAAGGCGTGGCTAAGGTCGCAGAGAAAGTCACACAACGTGATGATAAAGGTAATGTGACCTTCTACGGCTGGGAGCCGATGTGGGGTCAAGACAACATGATTGACGCGGCATTCTCTAATGGCGCCAAGATCATCAGTGATGACGGTAAGAAAGTGCTGATTGACTCTCCTGAGTGGGTTGAGGTGTGGGACAGCTTCCGTAAGTGGATCCACGATGATCAAATCATGCGTATTCACTACGGTGGTCAAGGTTGGGAATACTGGTACAAAACCATTGATGATGTGATGAAAGACAACGCACTAGGCTACACCGGTTCATCGGGTGACCAAGGTGACTTGGACTTCACTAAGCTTTCAGCAACCACGCAACCAGGTTGGGGCTCAAACCCTTCTGCACCACAAGCAGGTGCGCTGGTTTACGTAATGCCAAAAGGCACAGATGACGCAGCGGCGAAAGGTGCATTTGAGTTTGTTGAGTTCTACACCAACGCGAAAAACACTGCAGCTTGGTCAATGTTCACAGGTTACATCCCAGTGCGCAACAGTGTTTCTGAAGTTCCAGAATACCAAGCGTTCACCAAAGATAACCCGCAAGCCCTGATTCCGTTGAAGCAAGCAAACACGGCGACCAAAGATTTCCTCGACCCTACCAACGGTAAGATCATGGATGCGCTGAAGGTAGCTGCGGACCAGATTCAAATCCAAAACGTGCCTGCTGATAAAGCGCTAAAACAAGCGGCTAAGAAAGCACAACGTGCACTAGACCGAGCGAATCGTTCTTAATCCGTAAAGATAACAAAACTATCTTTGCACGCATTAAGGCCCATCTATTCGGGTGGGCCTATTTTGACCCAGTCCTTCAATTAGGACGAACTTGGTGAAGACAATGACCCAATTTCAAGGTGAGCTGCCGTTTGGCAGAGTACGTATCCCCTTTGATGTGCCAGCAGGTTCTCACAGCGTAACCATTACCGGCACAACGGTGAAAAAAGGATTCTTGTACGCAGCGGCGTATGATGCCAACCAAGCATTTCGTGGCAAAGTGCTATTTGAAAAGGCGCACAAGTCACTCACTATCCAACCGAAAAACTCTGGTTTAGGCGCGATTGATGGGGCGATTCCATCGGGCGAATGGTTCTTAGAGCTTTACAACCTTGAAGGTGAGTTTCGTACCGAGCGTGCGATGCAGTATCAAGTCGATGTACTTTGCTCTGAAGAGTTAGCGAATAAAGATGTTGAGCTAGAACTAAACCCAACGGTGACAAGTTTTCACGATATCGAGTTTGATTACAGTCACATGCTGAGTTCTGATTCTCGTTGGTATCGTGGCGATTTACACGCTCACACTCAGCTTTCTGATGGTCACAATACCTTGGCTGCGGCTAAAGGCATTGTGGAATCACAAGGGCTCGATTTTTTCTTCTTTACAGAGCACAACATCTGCCAGCCTAAACTGCCAGTATCAAAGCAGTGCTTGTTCTTACCTGCGTTAGAAGTCACGACCGATCTCGGGCACTTCAATGTGCATGGTCCGGTTAAGTCTTTGGACCTTAGAGACGTTGAACACAGCAGCCAAGCGACCATGGAAGCAGGATTGAATTTGGCAAAAAGTGGACACAGCTCCCTTGGCATTAACCATCCGATGATGAAGCCGTGGCATTGGCATTACGATCAAGTCGATCTCAGCCAAGTGTCTACGTTTGAAGTGTGTTGTGACCCAACTTGGTCGACTTCACCGAAAGCGACCGAAGAAGCGTTATTGGTTCTCAATGAAATGTGGAATTGTGGCCAGCGCATAACCGCGATTGGCGGCAGCGATTCACACCTTGAGCCGCATGAACGTAATCCTAAATCGGATGAGCCTTCTATCTACGGTGACCCATCAACATTCGTTTACAGCCATGGTTTGAGTGGTGAAGGCATCTTGTCTGGAATGCGTAATGGACAAGTTTACCTAGAGCGCCGTTGCGGCTTGAAGTTTGATATCAACTTAGGTGATTTGTTACCGGGCAGTGACTCTCAAGGTCAGCCACTAACATATCGAATTGCCGTCTCTGACTCAGAAAACCCTTACTACGCGGAGTGCGTGGTAGATGGCGAGATTGTCGATCGAATCGCTTTGAGTGATGAGCTGCAAAGTATCCATATTGATGAAGGCTACCGTTGGTGCCGTGTCGATATTCGTCGTGGGGATCTTTCTTCAGCATTAACCAACAGCACTCAATCTGAATCTGACGAGCATGATTTTGAAGGCTGCATCAACGCCGTATTCGATGGCAAACAACCAGAATTTAATCAACCCCTAGTGCGTACTTGGGGAGAACTAATGGAGCGAATGAGCCGTGATGAAGTTTAAGGCGATGTTATTTGATAAAGACGGCACATTGTTAGAGTTCCACAAGATGTGGCTTAACGTTTCTCGTGGTGCTTGTGAGCGTGTGAAATCTTACAGTGACCAGTATCAGGGTAATCAAACTGTCACACCTGCTGAGTTACTCTTGGCCATCGGTGTTGAAGGTGATGTAGTTGATAACTATGGACTATTAGCCTCAAACCCAGTGGAAGATACCGCGACAGCGTGGTTCAACATGCTGCAACCTAATGTCTCACTCGCTGAGTTCACTAAGGTGACCAAAGCCGCTTTCAATGACGAAGTGGAAGAGAACCCAAGCTGGATTGAAGCACTACCGGGTGTGGCTGAAAAGCTGGGTGTGTTTAAACAACAGGGCATGATTTTAGGCATCGCGACTGCAGACACCAAAGACTCAACGATCTACACACTAGAGCAATCGGGTTTGAGTGAGATGTTCGATTATGTTGGTTATTCCGATGGTGATATCGAACCTAAACCAGCGCCAGCACTGCTTAATGCCTTCTGTGAGCAATGCGGTATTGAGCCACATGAAGTGATCATGTTTGGTGACACGGTTTCGGATATGGAGTTTGGCCGCAATGCAGGTGCAAGCAATGTCGGCGTGCTGACGGGAACTGCACAACACAGTGAGCTAGAGCCAGTAGCGGATCTGGTTATCGCATCAGTCGCCCATTTTGAGCTCAACCAACTGCAAGAACGTGGCTAAAACGTCCACGACAGATTGCAAAGATAGTATTTAACCAATTGATTTAAGGACAGGTTATGGCTGAAGTCACACTGAGAGGGGTAGAAAAAACCTACCCAAATGGTTTTAAGGCCGTGCACGGTGTCGATCTGAATATTCGCGAAGGTGAGTTCATGGTGTTTGTTGGGCCGTCTGGCTGCGCAAAATCTACGACACTTCGTATGATCGCAGGCCTTGAAGATATCTCAGAAGGCGATGTCTACATTGGCGATAAGCGTGTAAACGAATTGCCACCTAAAGATCGCGGCATCTCGATGGTGTTTCAGAACTACGCGCTTTATCCGCACATGTCGGTATACGACAATATGGCTTTTGGTCTGAAGCAACAGAAGCTGCCAAAGCATGAAATCAATGAGCGAATTGAAGATGCAGCCAAGACTCTGGATATCGAACACCTGCTAAATAATAAGCCGGGTGAAATGTCTGGTGGTCAAAGGCAGCGTGTCGCGCTTGGTCGTGCGATGGTTCGTAAACCAGATGTGTTCTTGTTTGATGAGCCTTTGTCTAACTTGGATGCGAAGCTGCGAGTTTCAACGCGAGTCAGCATTGCGCAGCTGCATAACAATCTGAAGCAAGAAGGGCAGAACGCCACCATGATCTACGTGACACACGATCAGGTGGAAGCCATGACTCTTGGCGACCGCATTTGTGTGTTGAACCAAGGCGAGATCATGCAGGTCGATACGCCAATGAATCTTTATCAATACCCAGCAAACAAGTTTGTTGCGGGCTTTATTGGTTCGCCAGCGATGAATCTTCTCAAGGTGAGATTGGATGAGATTGACGGTGTGATGAACGTGGTCTCTGAAAGTGGTACTCGTTGGACGCTGCCACAAGACAAGCAGATTATCGCTCGTGAAAAGATGGGTGAGTGGGTGTGGTTCGGTGTTCGCCCTGAGCACATTCAACTGGCTAATCATGATGCGCCGTTGTCTGAGGTAAATACTCAAACGCACAGGCTTGATGTGGTCGAATCTATGGGTAACGAGCTATATCTCTACTTCAAATTGGGTGCCGATAAGCTGGTGGCTCGCGTGCCTTTCGATGCTGATCGCACGGCAGATAATGGCGAAGAGACAGTGCTTCACTTCAACACTTCACAGTGTCACCTGTTTGATTTAGAGACAGAAGAAGCACTGACTGAATAAGTCGATGTGTCGAAGAGTCAAAATAAAGAAATCCCCGCTCAGATGAGTGGGGATTTTTCTTAGGAGGAGTATCAACAGGAGCTCGGGACTGTACTCGAGGCTTTTTTGTTGGAGATAGCTAAACACTCTTGAGGGTTAGAACCATTTAATGGCTCGGTATCGCAATTCTTTTTTCTAGCCAACGAACCGCTTGTGATACGACCAAAATAAGAACAAGGTACTCCAAAACCAGAAACGTATAGATCTCTAAAGGTAAATATTCGTTCACCACCAGCTCATTTGCTCGTCTTGTTAAATCACTCAAACCAATCACACTCACTAGCGAACTCATCTTGAGGATATAAACAAACTGATTGCCCAAGGGCGGCAGTATCTGACGGAATGCCTGCGGTAGGATAACGAATCGCATTTTTTGCCAATAGGTTAATCCTAAGGATTCGGCCGCTTCATGTTGGCCACGATTAATCGCTTGAATCCCCCCACGAAACACTTCTGCCATAAAGGCGCTCTCGGCAACGGTCAATGCGATTACCCCTGCCCAGAAGTGGTTCAAAGAGACATCGAGTAATGTCGGCATTCCGTAATACACCCACAATAGCAATACCAATACAGGGATAGAACGCATCACCTCTACGTAAAGTCGATTAATCCCCCTGAGTATTGGAGAACTAGAAAGCGCTGGAAAGGCGACCAATAGACCCAGAGCCATAGCAAAAAACATGCTTAGCAACGAAACCTGAATAGTCTCGCTAAAACCAGCCATCAAAAACTGAATGTTAGTTCGCCCCTGCTCCGTCGACGGGTCGAGTACATACCATCCCCATTGGTAGTCTGAACATCCTGTCAGAAACAGCAGAGAAACTAGCGATAAGTGACGATAGTTCACATTTACTCCCAAAAACTCCATTTGTTATTGCTATGTTAACAACCAAATCTGTTTAATGGTTAATAATTAAGAAGAATATCTACATTCATCACTTAGAAATCAGCATTCTTTGAAGGAATAAAAAATGAAGAAAAGCTTAATTGCATTAGGAATGTGCTTACTTGCTTTTACACAAATTGCACATGCACAAAGTCGTTTGCAGGAGATACTCGATGCCGGAGTTCTTCGCGTTGGTACAACGGGGGATTGGAACCCAATGACGATGAAGGATCCAGCGACCAATAGCTACCGCGGCTTTGATATCGATGTCACGACTGAGTTGGCTAAGGACCTAGGCGTTAAAGTGGAATACGTCGCAACAGACTGGAAAACCTTGGTGAATGGCATCACAGCCAACAAATACGACGTGACTGGCAGCGCATCGCTCAACATGTCTCGAGCAAAAGTCGCGGGGTACAGCCAACCCTATTTCTATCTGGCTTTCGTCCCTGTTGTGCAAAAGAAAGACATAGAGAAGTTCTCTGATTGGAGTGACTTTGACAAAGCAGAAATCAAAGTTGCTGCCACGCTCGGCACAGTACAAGAAAAAATGGTGAAGGACTTCTTCCCATCGGCACAACACATCGTGATTGAAGCGCCAGCACGGGATTTCCAAGAGCTTTTAGCTCGCCGCGCCGATGTCTCCGTGACTTCAAACGTAGAGGCTGCAACCTTAGTCGAGAAGTTTAAACAACTCGCGATAGTTCCGGTGAAAGAGCCACGCAAACCAACTCCAATTGCGATGCTACTACCACAAGATGATCAGGTTTGGATTAACTACATTAACCACTGGGTTGAATTGAAAAAGACGCAAGGTTTCTTCAAGCAAACCGCTGAGAAGTGGGGACTGAAGAGCATGTAACGAGCTCATAGAGAAGAGAAAAATAGAGCCCTTAGGGGGTAGGGCTCTAGAGTTAGGAGCTAACTTGACGTTGGGTTATGCGACGACCAGTGTTGCAGCTTTCTTCATCGCTTCCTTAGTAGAACACTCAATCACGTTCGCATTGGCAAAGCGGTGAGCGTCTTTCACTTGAATATCGTGAGCCAAGATAACCAGTTTCGCATTTGCTACATCTAGGTCGGTGATGCGGTTTTGAATACCATTTTGACCTTGTGTTTCTACCTTAATCTTCAGACCTGCAGCCGCACCAGCCTTCTCTAGTGCTTTGGCAGCCATAAAGGTGTGTGCAACACCAGAAGGGCAACATGTTACTGCTACGATGTCGTACT
The DNA here is from genome assembly GCF_024347515.1 of Vibrio gigantis. Taxonomy (NCBI): domain Bacteria; kingdom Pseudomonadati; phylum Pseudomonadota; class Gammaproteobacteria; order Vibrionales; family Vibrionaceae; genus Vibrio; species Vibrio gigantis. The sequence continues at coordinate 1,045,843 of NZ_AP025493.1, read as the reverse complement.
CGCCTTCGCCTGCTACAGGTGCTGTTTGAGCCTGAACTGGCGCAGCTTCAACTGTGTCCTCTTCTGTTTCAACGACTACTGGTTTCCAGAAGCCAACGATAACCGCTGTGGTTAGAGAGCCTAGTGCGATACCGACCACGTACATAGGGATGTTGCTTGATACAGGTGCAGTGATTAGACCGCCCCATGGTGCGTGAAGTAGGATGTCTGTCATGAAGCCAAACACACAGCCAACGATACCACCGGCAACGATTGAAGGAAGCACACGCATTGGGTCGTTCGCTGCGAATGGGATTGCACCTTCAGAGATACCGATAGAGCCCATGATTGCCGCCGCTTTACCTGCTTCTTGTTCTTGTTTAGAGAACTTGTTTTTGAATAGGAAAGTTGCCAATGCCATACCTAGTGGCGGTGTACAAATTGCGATGCCTACGCCACCCATCAACCATGGTTGTGTGTCTACTTGAGTTTGAGCGAATAGGGTTGCCACTTTGTTGATTGGACCGCCCATATCAAATGCCGTCATACCACCAAGGATTGTACCCAGAACCATCTTAGATGCACCGGCCATTGACGCTAGGAACTCGTTCATTGATGCCATGAACAGTTTGATTGGCTCACCGATGCCCCACAGTACGATACCTGCAGAGATTAGCGTACCAACAAGCGGGTAGATGAAGTAAGCACCTAGTGCGGTCATGTTGGTAGATAGTGGGATCTTCTTAAGTTGAAGCACCACGCCACCTGCGATGAAGCCAGCAACGATACAGCCGAGGAAGCCGCCGCCCATGTCTGCCATGATGCCAGAAGAGATCATTGCTGGTGCTAGTGCTGGTTTATCCGCAATTGAGTAACCAATAAAGCCGCCAAGAATGATTGGGAAAAGAACAAGGCCCTTGATACCGATGTTGGAGATGTCTGCCAGCAAGCCATCTGCTGGAACGGCACCTTTACCCGATGCCATTACCGCCAACGCCAACAGAACACCACCGGCTACAATGAAAGGCAGCATATGTGATGTACCAAAAAGCAGGTGGCCTTTCATGGTACTAAGGAGCTTTTTATAGTCGCTACTACTATTTCTGTTATTAGAATTGCTACTGGTATTCGTAGCTTGGTTTGCTAGGGTGCTCATAATTGTCTACGCCTTATGAATTAATTAAAATATTAAGGATTTGATGTTCATCTTTTGCGTTATGGATATTTTGGATAAATTCATCACTGAATTTTCCAAATAGTTCTTGTAGTACATAAATATGATGATCAGCACCGTTGTCTGGTGAAGCAATCATAAAAAACACGGTTGGATTAATGCCGTCTTCATCGCCATACTCAATGCCTTCTCGTTTTACACCCACAGCAATCGCTGGCTCCGTTACTGCCTTGCTTTTTGAGTGTGGGTAAGCGATGCCGTCCATTGAGGTGATGCTTTGAGATTCACGAATTTCAATGTCTGCCAAAAAGGCTTCCTTACTGCTGATTCGGTTATTCTCAAATAACATGCCTGCCAATTCTTCAAACAGTTCTTTTTTATTATTCGTTTGAAGGTTGTTATTAATTAAGTTGACGTTAGTTAGCTGTGTGATCATTTATTAACTCATTCACTATTGAAGTTCTTGAATTAAAATTAATGGATTAACCTGATTCGCGAAATAGCAAATAAAAGCCCTTCACTGTACATTTGTACCAAGCAAAATTAAGTGTGATTTGCATCATTCATCCAGTGTGAGATGGGTCATATTTGATGGTGTATTTCGGCGTTGAAATAACTTTCTGTAGGAATAAAAGAGCTGTAGGGACAAAAAAGATCTAGGAACACAAAAGCAGTAGAAACAAAAATGCCCCGCAAAAGCAGGGCATGAAGAGTGTGTTGTGAGTTGTTAGAAAGCTAGCTGTAAGCGCGCGCTACTCGGCCAACGCAGTCCAGTTTGTAACTCTCAGCATAAGCAGGAATGAACACCGATTGGCCTTTCTCTATCACACAGGTTTCGCCGCATTGGTGAGTGAGCACCATGGACTCGTCGAGTGGTAGTAGGATCTCTGCGCTTTCGGTAGTGATCTTGCGTTGATGCGAGTTTTGCACGATAGAGAACTTAAAATCCTCGACGGGAATTTCGTATTCCATCACATCACCTTGTTCAATCGGGTTGAGCAGTAATCTATCCGCGGGCTTTTCATTAAATCGAGTACAAGAAACCAGTTCATTTACGTCCATGTATTTAGGCGTCAGCCCTGCACGCAACACATTGTCTGAGTTCGCCATGATTTCTAAGCCTGTGCCTTTGATGTAAGCGTGAGGCGTTTCGGCATCCAGATACATGGCTTGCCCTGGCTTTAGGGTTATCACGTTCAATAGTAGCGGAGCGAACAAGCCGACATCACCAGGGTATTGCGCTTCAAGATCTGAAATCAATTGGAATACGGGTGCATCAGAGAGTTTGGCCTTCATCAGAAGCATAGTTAACGCCATGCCTTTTTGTTCACCTTCCAAAGACAGTAAGCTCGAAAAAAAGCAGGCTAAGCCATTGGGTGTTTGATCGCCCGCGAGGTCGTTAACCATCGAGTGCAGCTCAGGAATATCGAGGTAGTGGAAGTGCTCAAGGATCTCGCTGATCGATCTAAAGCCATTCATCGCCGTGTAGTCGGTTAGGGCATACACCAATTCTGGCTTGTGGTTGGGATCTTTGTAGTTACGGTTGCCCGCTGTCATCGGAATGCCTTGTTGCTCTTCTAGTGCATATCCCGATTCCGCTTGTTGCTTGTTTGGGTGAACTTGAACAGAGAGTGCTTTCTCAGCAGCTAATACTTTGAAAAGATAAGGGAGTTCACCAAAGCGACTCGCCACTTTCTCGCTTAAAAACAGGTTTAGGTTCTTAGAGATCAAGCTCGACAGTGTGGTCTGTTGCCCGTTGTCGTTCACCATTGAACAACCATTTGGGTGAGCGCCCATCCAGATCTCTGCTTGTGGCTCGCCAGACTGGTTATCAATTCCAAACAGTTGGTTGAACGAAGAAGGGCTACCCCATGCGTAGTTTTGAATCACGTTGGTCATAGGGTAGAAAAAGCGTTGTACGAACGAATCGTTCGCTAAAGAAAAATCAGACATCGAAATCACCATGAAAGGAAACATGGCTTGAGCTCTACTCGGCCTAATGAAATCTGAGAGTAGAGTGGGCTCAAGCCATTGGAGTTGAAATGGCTTAGGCCGCTGCTGTTGCTAGCTTGGCTTTGCGTAGATTTTTAAGCGCGATACAAGTAACCGCAGTTACGCCCGCACCAGATGCCATGCACACAAGTGCTAGCAGTGGGTAGTTCATTGCGCCAAGTAGAGCAACCACAGGGCCACCGTGAGCAACGCTGTTGGTGATGCCAAATGAGAACGCCATAACCGCAGCCGTCATTGAGCCAAGCACGTTGGCAGGGATAACTGACATCGGGTCTTGTGCGGCGAAAGGAATCGCACCTTCAGAGATACCCACCAAGCCCATCGCACCGGCTGCTTTACCCGCTTCAATTTCAGAAGATTCGAACAGGTCGAACTTACGGCCGATTCTGGTTGCGATAGCCATACCTAGCGGAGCAACAGGGATTGCACACGCCATTGCACCCATGAATTGAGTTTGACCGCTGGCAATCATGCCAACCGAGAATAGGAACGCCACCTTGTTGAATGGGCCACCCATATCAAAGCCAGCCATGCCACCCAGTACGATGCCAAGCAGAACCACGTTACCTGTGCTCATGCTAGTTAGCAGTGCAGTAAGCGCATCCATCAATCCAGCAATTGGAGCACCTATTACAAAGATGAACAGACCTGCAATGAATAGAGAACCAGTGATTGGAGCGATCATGATAGGCACAAGCGGCTGAACGAATTTGTGGTAGTTAAACGAGGTAATCCATTTAACGAAGTAGCCCACTAACAGACCTGCGATGATTGCACCAATGAAGCCTGTACCTGCGTCAGCGCCATAGAAAGAGCCATTATTGGCAATCCAGCCGCCAATCAAGCCAGGGGTTAGAGCAGGGCGGTCAGCGATCGCGTAAGCGATGTAACCTGCCAGAATCGGGATCATCAGGGTGAAGGCAACTACGCCCACTTCCAGAATTTGGTTCCACATGCTGCCAGCAGGGATCGCCATGCCAGATTCACTTGGCTCGCCACCAATCGCTAAGGCTAGGGCAATCAAAAGGCCACCTGTCACTACGAATGGGATCATGTGTGATACGCCATTCATCAAGTAACGGTAAAGGTCTGAACGCGCTTGTGAGGCTTTTTCGGCAACGGATTGATTGGTCGGCGCTTGTTCTGCTTGGTAGCTTGGCGCGTTGAGTGCTTGTTTAATCAAGCCTTGCGCGTCTTTGATTGGTGCTTTTACGTTGGTGCAGATAACGCGTTTGCCGGCAAAACGAGCCATGTCGACCTGCTTGTCACAAGCCACGACAATCGCGTCTGCACGTTCAATCTCTTCTTGAGTTGGGCTGTTTTTAACGCCAATAGAGCCGTTGGTTTCGACCTTAACATCGTAGCCAAGTGCCGCTGCGCCTTTCTCTAGCGCTTCAGCTGCCAAGTAGGTGTGTGCTACGCCAGCTGGGCAACCTGTTACACCAATGATGAAGCCTTGGGTTTCTGTCGTTTCTTCGGTTTGAGCTGGCTCTGGTTTCGTCAGAAGTAGTTCCAACGCGGTTTGCTCGGAATCGGCATTCATGAAGTTTTCGATGAAACCCTCTTCAATCAGTTTTGAAGAGAGCTCTGCCAATACTTCGATATGGTGATTGTCGCCGCCATCGGGAGAGGCAATCATAAAGAACAGTTTTGAAGGTTGACCATCATCGGCGCCGTAGTCGATGCCTTCTTTGTGCACGCCGATAACAACCGCAGGTTTGATTACCGCGCTACTTTTCGCGTGTGGTAGGGCGATGCCTTCTTCAAAGCCGGTATTACCTTGTTCTTCTCGCGCTTTAATGTCGGCAAGAAACTGAGCCTTGTCTGAAATTCGGCCTTGTGCGTATAGCACATCTATCAGTTCCTTAAATACGTCTTCTTTGGAATTAGCGCTAAGCGAAAGCTTAATCAAATCTTGATTGATCAGTGTTGTGATCATAATGAACCCCTACTCTGTTTTTATTTTGTTAGGGATATTCTGAAATTGATTACTTGCCTTCTGTAGTGAAGAAAAAACGCATTTACTGGATGATTGTTGCCTTCTAAATAGAGTGTGATTTTGATCGTTTAGGAGCGCCGTTTTGGGGGAGTGTTGACAACTTTGGTGAGCTTGTAAGGCTTTTGTTGATAAGGTTTTAGGTCGATTTTTTTATCATGACAACGGTGTTCTAAATCTGGCCTTAGACTGGATATTTATTTCCACTACTGGATTTTTGTAACCTAGATCTCAAATTGTGATTTTGCTCAATAGCGCTATGTTTCACTAAGGAGTATATCTATTGCCGTAGCGTTATTGCTGCTTTTAAGAGTTCGAATAAATGATATTTCATGACCTAATCTCGTCGGTATTAAATGAGCGAGAACCATTTCATAACATCTGGTTTGCGGGCGATTTTCACACGCCTTCAGCATTCAGTTATCAGGTGAACTTTCCGCGTCTAGAGCTGGTGCTCGACGGTGAGTATATTAATGAAATGGAGAGTCATGATCGTAAGATCACTAACGTTGTCGCGAAAGCTGGGGATGCGATTTTCATCCCGCCTAACTGTTGGAACAAGCCGAACTGGGATACTGATTGCTCAGTGCTGAGTATGTTGTTTGGCCGTCGTCAGCTTGGTTTAAGCTTGGTGAGTAAGCGCAAAGGCGAAGAGAGCTTTTATGATATTCAAAAGCACAGTATTCAGACTCGCTCTGGCTTTGCCATTGACAATATCCTTGAGGCGCTCAGTTCATTAGCACGCGAGAGTAACAAGCAGCCGATGGATGAGTTATTGCTGCAAGCACTGCTTCAATATAGCAAGACGATGTTAGATGCGCCTGTCGAGAAATCTCACAGCCGAGTTCAGGATGTGTATCAGGGCATTTGTATCTATATTCAAGAGAACTTCCACCGTCAGATCACCCGAGATAGCATTGCCTCGCGTTTTAGTATTTCCTCTAACCATTTGTCACGAATGTTCCGCCAACAAGGCCATATGACGTTGGCAGAGTACATCACTCGTGTGCGAGTTGACCGTGCTAAGTTCATGCTCAAGAAGTATAACTTTAAGCTCAATGAAGTCTCTGTACGTTGTGGTTTTAAAGATGTGAACTATTTCTGCCGAGTTTTTAAAAACCGCACAGGACGAACGCCGACAGAGTATCGAGGATCAATCTAGATCTGACGTTCTAGTCATTAAATAAGACGTGAAGAGATGTACATCAACAGGGCTTGTAGGTCGACGCTGCTTCGGGTCTTTTGCAAACGCTCATTGACCTGATCGTGTAGTAGATTTCGTGTCAGGTTGGTGGCGGCAACAATGTGTTCTCGCTGCGGTTTAGTTGGTAATACCAAAGCTATAGCCACGTGGACTTGGCCAATTGGAGAGGCCCAATCGATGGGGTCATCACTGACGATAACGGCAATAGAGAGGTCTTGGGTCGATTCAAACATCACATGGGGTAAGGCGATCCCCGGTGACACACACGTAGACGAGCGTTCTTCTCGTTTAATGAAGGCAAGAATCAGCTCATCCGGATCTGCTGGATGCACTAATTGAGCGAGCCCTTTTAAGCACTCAAACTTGGTCAGTTGAGTTTGTGCTTTAGCATGGTGCCACCTGATGTCGCAAGGTGGGCATATCTGAGGCATGCGTTGGATAAGATCGTTAGAGAACTCATGATTCACTTGTGAGCCAACCATGGTGTAGTGTTCGGCAATCACGTCTTTTATGACAAAACAGGCCAGCTCGGCATCAATACCTACCGCGGTAATCTGGCATAAATCCCCTCGGAGTAAACCCACCTGTAACATCGCGACAGATTTGGAGAGATCGGCGGTTCGATTTTGAGTGATGTTGATAATGCGGATGGTACTTTTGAACTTTTTCGCTAAGCGAGCAAGCGGCTGCGCGACATGTGAGTTCGCCGTTGGGTCGTCAACAAAGAAGGTGATCTGATATTCGTTCATGAAAGGCTCAAGCCCGACAATGCTTGATGAAAACCTTATCGACACTCAACAACACTTCTTCCATAGGAATGAATACGGTTTTTACTGGGTCGAATCGGCTTGGTTGTTCGATGTCGATATCAGAGACGATCAACACTTTGTCTGCGAGAGTAATGTCCTGTGCAGACAGTAAGTTTTCAATACCCATAGCGCCTTGTGTTTCAACCTTGATTGAAACGTTGAATTTAGGGGCTGTTTTATTTAATGCATCAGCTGCCATATAGGTGTGCGCAATGCCTGTAGGGCACGCAGTTACCGCTACAATTCTCATTATTATTCTCGGCTTAATCTCGCCACTTTACTCTCTGGTATGGGAAAACCCAGTATAGACCGGGAGCATACCGTAGGGGCGATACGTTTATGGGTTCTGTGGATTTTATGGATTGCCGTTTTTTATTCTAAGGTGGACGTCACACTCTGAGTTCTTGGTTACAATAATCCAGTTAATGCACCTTTCGTCCTATATGATGATCGCCGACACACCGCTAATCTTTTCATCCTATTAACATCGAATTTTAATTTAGGTCGGAAGAACCTAATTACTTCAGTCTGAAATCAGGCGAGGCAGAGTAAACCATGGATATCACTAATATTATCGAGCCCGAGATTATCTGCTTAGATTTGCAAGCAGACTCAAAACAGGCAGTTTTTGAAGAGCTTGTCGAGTTACTCGATCGCGCTGGTAAGCTCTCGAATAAAAGTGAATTCCTTGATGATATCTGGAAGCGTGAGGGGATTGGTAATACGGGATTTGATGATGGTATTGCGATTCCACATGCGAAAAGTACTGCCGTTGCTAAACCTGCCGTTGCTGTAGGTATCAGCCGAACGGGGATTGATTATGGTGCCGATGGCGGTGAACTGTCCGATGTGTTCTTTATGCTCGCTTCACCAGACAACAATGACGACCATCATATCGAGGTGCTGGCACAGATTTCGACCAAACTGATTGAAGATGACTTTGTTACAAAATTAAAGGCGGTCGAGTCGGTCGAAGAGGCTCAAGAGCTGTTTCTCGAAGCCAATTCCGACTCTTTCGATAGCTATGCCTCTAGCCATCATGAAGTGTACGTTGAGCCGCTCAGCCCTTGGGCGCAGTCTCTTAATCGCATGAAAGAGCATTTGCTGTATGGCACTTCGCACATGATTCCGTTCGTGGTCGCGGGTGGGGTGTTGTTGTCTTTGTCAGTGATGATTTCAGGCCATGGTGCTGTGCCTGAAAGTGGCGTGCTGGCAGACATTGCACAGATGGGTATCGCAGGCTTAACTCTGTTTACTGCCGTTCTAGGCGGCTACATCGCGTATTCAATGGCTGATAAACCGGGGTTAGCACCTGGCATGATTGGCTCTTGGGTCGCGGTAGATCAATACAACACGGGCTTCCTTGGGGCGATCGTGGTCGGTTTCTTCGCAGGTTTTGTGGTAAATCTCCTTAAGAAGATCAAACTGCCAGACAGCATGATCTCGCTGAGCTCTATTTTCATCTACCCGTTAGTCGGTACCTTTGTAACCTGTGGTGCAGTGATGTGGGTGATTGGTTCCCCGATAGCTCAAGTGATGTTAGAGATGAACCAAATGCTCACGGGGATGGCAGGCTCAGGAAAAATGGTGCTCGGTAGTATTCTTGGTGCAATGACAGCCTTTGATATGGGCGGCCCGATCAACAAGGTCGCTACGCTGTTTGCTCAGACTCAGGTTAATACCCAACCTTGGTTGATGGGAGGTGTCGGCATTGCGATTTGTACGCCGCCACTTGGCATGGCTTTGGCGACTTTCCTGTCACCTAAGAAGTTCAAGCGAGACGAACGCGAAGCAGGTAAAGCCGCAGGCATCATGGGGATGATTGGCATTAGTGAAGGGGCAATTCCTTTTGCCGCTGCTGACCCTGCGCGAGTGCTACCTGCTGTGGTTGCTGGTGGTATTGTCGGTAACGTGGTTGGCTTTATGTTCCATGTGGTAAACCATGCACCATGGGGCGGATGGATTGTTCTGCCTGTAGTTGATGGCAAAATTGGCTACATTATCGGCACACTTGCGGGGGCGCTAACCACAGCATTCATCGTGATACTGCTTAAGAAGAATGTGGTAGAGGGCGACGAACTTTCTTATCAGTCAGCAGGTGGCTCGGTGACGGAAGAAGGGCAAGCGGATGTACTCGCGATTACTTCATGTCCTTCAGGTGTTGCTCATACTTTCTTGGCGGCTAAGTCTTTAGAAAAGGCGGCTCATCACCTTGGAGTTCGTATAAAGGTCGAGACCCAAGGTGCAAATGGAATAGGTAATCGCATTACACAGAAAGATATTGAAAGGGCGAGGTTGGTGATCTTCGCTCATGATGTGGCGATTAAAGAAGTCGAGCGCTTTGCGAATGTGAAGATCTTAGATGTCAGCACCAAAGAAGCGATGCTTAATGCGCAGGCGCTGATCATGAGAAAGGTGTAACCCTTAAACTAAGAGTTAATTGGCTACAAAGTTAACGAGATCAAAACTAAAAAGACTCCGCTTTAGCCCTTAGCTAACAGTGGAGTCTTTTTGTTGATATGTCTGAGTTCAGCATTTAAAAAGGATGATACTTAAATACGTCTTCAACCATTGAGTTAAGTAAATCGATGTCGTCACAGGTTTTCGCGTAGGTACGCAGGCCTGCGATTTGAACCTGAACGTGTCGAGCAAGCTGAACTGGTTCACGCTCTTTGCTTATTTCACCAAGCTCTTGTGCTTCTGCAATTAGCTTGGCGAATTCGCCTTCCATGATTTTTAGAGACCTCTTCGCCTCTTCTAACAACTCGGCGTGCTCGTCAGTCAGCTCTGCCACCGTCTTAGCCAACATACACATGCCGTTTGGCGCACTTTGTTTAGATTCAACAACAGCACGTTTTACGAAGCTTTCAAGCGCTTTGATTGGTGAATCTGTTTCGCTACGAAAGCGGTTCAGGTTGAGAATGCCAAGCTCGGTATAACGAGCAAGCGTCTCTTTAAACAGACCTTCTTTGCTGCCAAAGGTCGCGTAGATGCTACCCGGACGCATATCAATCACATCTTGCAGGTTACGCATGGAAGTCGCGTGAAAGCCCTTTTCCCAATACAGGTTCGTTGCTTTATCTACAACATCTTGTCTATCGAACTTCGCAGTCTTGGCCATAACATCTACTTCATTAATCTGAACATATGTTCAATATTTTATGCTGAACGTTCGTTCCAGTAAAGGTGTGTTTGGCTTAGCTTGATTCCAATCGACCTAACTTGAGCGTCTTAAAGCAACTAAGCCTTTGATACTGTTTGGCTACACTCTTACTTTTCAAAAGACTGGCTAGTTTAAGTATTTACTTGCCACGGAACGCACATACTCAGGTTCAAGCTTTCCACCACACAGGGTTTGGTGGGTCAGTAGGCCGATGAGGATGCTATACAGCTCGACCGCATTCTCGGCATCGATGTATTGGGCGAGCAGCTGTTGATACTTATTGTTGGCGATCTCGATGCTGGCATCTTCAGCTACGGCTTCTTGACCAATTACATCAATGTAATCAAAGACCAACTTCATCTCTTGGAAGTAGCGTGACTGTATCGCTTGAAAGATATGGACGAAGTTTTCAACCTTTTGCTCGGTTGTAGCATCCACAGCTAGAGGCAAGTCGGCGAGGTTACCGCCATCGTGTCGAACAATGGCTTCGGTCGCAGCCCTAAAAAGTTCGTCCTTACTTTTGTAGTAGTGATAAACCGCGCTTTTACTCATGTTGAGGTGTGAGCACAGTTGTCTCATTCCCAGTTCTTTATAACCAAACTCTAAAAACACACCTGCGGCTTTAAGTGCGATCTCTTCGCGTCTTTTGTCATGATCGACGATCTTTGGCATGAGCCTTCCTCGGAATTAAATGTTTGAATGTTCAGTTGATTTAGGCAACTGAAGCAACAGCTTAATACATCTGATAAGTGCCATCTTAGTTTAAATTAGTCCAAGTGGTCAAAATAATTCTTTACAGCAACCAAACTTCGATCTAATTTAAAAAGACCAAGTGTTCTAAATAAAAATCAAACGACGATTATTCGAGGTAACTATGAGAATTGATTGGAATCTACCCCCATTCAGAGCGGGCTTCTTGGGCGGACTAGATAAATTTATTGGTCCGGGTGCGACATCAGCAGAGAAGAACCTGCAACTGTACATTCCCTTCATAGCGGGTGTGCTTATTGCCGCGTATGCCAACCATGCAGAGTTGGGTTGGTCTTGGGGGCAATACGTAGCGGCAGTTCTGTTAACCATCGACATGTTGGGTGGCGTGATCACCAACGCGACATCAAGTGCCAAGCGCTGGTTCCACAGAGAAGGGGAAGGCTTTAAACAACACATGACCTTTATCGCTATTCACTTCATTCAACTAACAGTATTCAGTTGGCTGTTCTTGGATTTGAATCTGATGTGGGTAGCAGTGACCGGTGGCTATATGATGTTGGCGTGTGCCTTGGTATTGAAAACTGCACTCTATCTACAACGTCCGGTTGCTTTGATCCTATACACACTGAGCTTAATTTTATCGCTTTATGTCCTGGAATCACCGGTCGGCTTAGAGTGGTTTTTACCTGTGTTCTATTTGAAGTTACTAATCAGCCATATTCTACGAGAAGAACCTTACCGCCCGGAAAATGAAGAGGTTTAATCTATCTGGAAGAGAGTAACAATATGTGCTTACGCTAGTTCGTATGGCTTGAATTCAAACTAGCGTTGGCGTTCAACTATCTACAACTTCGACGGTTTTGTGCTGCGCACCGTAATAGGTGCCTTCATCGATAGTGTACATCAGCGTTTCTTCGCACTCTGGACAATCGAATTCTTCATTGGGTTCGATTGCTTCTTCTTCGACCCATTCCCATACAATGTGTTCTTCGCAAGCAGGACAGTCCATAAAAACCTCTAATTATGCTTCTACGTTAATTTAATTCGTAACTTTTTGAGCCCGGCATTATACATAGTTGGCGTTGAATATATAGTGACAAAGGAAGAGATAAAAGGTGTTTTTATACCTCTTTAGGGTTAATAAAAACTGTCATTTTTCAGTCACTTGCGCCGGAAAAATGTTGTTGCACGGTTTTTATGTTTTCTTAAGTTGCATAGCTAACAGTTTTATAAATAAGTCAATGAATTATGTAAGGTTAAATGCTAGCGTTATCGATTGTCGTCCAATATGGCACGGTAATTGATAAAACTAAATATTATTATGATCTCAGTAAAGGTACACCGTTTTAGAAGTGTGTCTAATTACACGATAAATAAAGATTCGTTAGCCGCTAGGAAATAAAAATGAAATTAACCGATATGTCTTTTAAGCAAAAAATCATCGCTTTGCTTATTTTACCGATCTTAGGGTTTCTCTGGCTCAGTGTTTCTGCGATATCCAAAAGCGTAGAAACAAAGACTGAAATGTCCTCATTGAATCAACTGACACGCCTTTCGGTTGTGTACAGTGAGTTAGTGCATGAGTTACAAAAAGAGCGAGGCATGACAGCTGGCTTTATTGGCTCTCAAGGTACTAAGTTTGTCAGTGAATTAGCCGCGCAGAGAACCAATGCCGATAACCGACGCAATCAAAGAAACGATTACTGGCAGTCTGCCAATATCAATCTGCCACAGATTAAACGCCTGAACACAGAGATCAGCCAAAGCCTTAATCAGATCACGACGATTCGAAATCGAGTGGATTCTCAATCGATTCCGCTTTCTGAGGCATTGGGTTACTACACCAAACTTAATGCAAAGCTGCTTAGCGTTTCGGCGTTAATTGCGGAGTTAAGCTCTGATGCCACCATTACTACAGAAACCATCGCTTACTACAACTTTTTACAAGGTAAAGAGCGAGCTGGTATCGAGCGTGCTGTCCTAAATAACACCTTTTCAAAAAATGAATTTGGCCCGGGTATGCTGGTGAAATTCATCTCTTTGGTGACAGAGCAAAATACCTATTTCTCGAACTTTGAAGTGTTGAGCAACCCTGCTAACGTTCGTTTCTTTGAGCAACAGTTAAATGACCGCTCTGTGGCAGAAGTAGAAAAGCTTCGTAGTTTGGCTGAATCTAAGATGAGCGGCTTTGATGTCGACCCTGTGTACTGGTTCGCCCAAGCTACAGGCCGTATAGTTCAGTTGAAGAAAACAGAGAATCAGTTGGCTGACTCATTGATGGCTTTGACTGAGAGTAAGGCGAATGAAGCTCGATCTGAATTGTTCTTCAGTATTGCGATTTTTGTTGCGATCACACTATTTGCTGCGTTTGTGAGCTTCAAGGTGATTACAGACTTAACTGCTCGAGTGAAGAACCTGACTTCAGTACTTTCTGTTGTTCGTGATGACAATGACTTAACAGTAAGAGCCAAGTACCTTGGCAACAGTGAACTGGGGCTTATCTCATCATCTCTAAATGAAACACTGGAGAAATTTTCGAACGTCATCGACAATCTGTCTCAATCTAGCCTGACCTTAGCTTCAGCTGCTGAAGAAACTTCGCAAACTTGTCACTACAACTCGAATACCCTGGTTCAACAACAAGACCAAATTGGCTTGGTTGCGACGGCAACAGAAGAGTTATCAGCAACGGTAAATGAGGTGGCGGCTAAAACTCAGCAGACAGCAAGCTCTGCTAAACTGGTCGATGAGCAGTCTCAAGAAGGTTTGAGTACGGTTCAAAACTCTTATCACTCTATCGAAAAGCTGGCATCTGAAATTAATGACCTAGCGGAAAAGATCACGCACCTACACGAGAGCAGCAATAACATTAACAGCGTGATTGATGTGATTAAGTCGGTAGCAGAGCAAACTAATCTACTGGCATTGAACGCGGCAATTGAAGCAGCCCGAGCGGGTGAGCAAGGTCGTGGATTTGCGGTGGTTGCCGATGAAGTTCGTACACTGGCGCAACGTACTCAGCAATCGACAGCGGAAATTGAAGGTTTTATCAGCTCGCTACAGTCTGATGTGCAAACAGCCTTCAACGTGATTGATAACAGCAAGAAGATGTCATCAAAAGCAGTCGAAGATTCAAAAGAGGTCGAGCAGACCTTACAAAGCATCTCTGCATCAATAAGCGAGATCTTTAGCATGACAGAGCAGATCGCCACAGCAACAGAAGAGCAAGCGGTCGTAACTCAAGACATCGCACAAAACGTGATGGCGGTTGAACAGAAGTCGACAGAGTCGACCACAGGTGCAACGCAAATTGCAGCAACCGCTAAAGAGCAAGCTGAACTCGCGGCTTCATTGAAAGAGATTGCGAGTACGTTTAAGAGCTAGTTCGAAGACGCTCAAATGAAGCTGATTAAATAAAACTAAAAAGCCCGTGAATCTTAGAATTCACGGGCTTTCTTATGGAAGGCGCTTTGGTTTAGTCTTCACTCACAAACACGTACATATCACCACGACAATGGTTGATACTGTACTCTATCGGTAGGCCTTTCTTGTCGTAAGCGGTTTGTTCAATTAACAGAACCGGTACGGTTTCGTCGATGTTGAGCTTTTCTAGAAACTCTTCTGTTGGCATCTTTGCAGACACTCGGCTCTGCGTTTTTGTCGGTGAGATATCTTGGCTGCGGAAGTAATCGTAAAGCGACAGCTGAATTTCATCTGGGTCATGGATCAAATGAGCAGGAACGTAAGATTCTTCAATGGATACGGCTTGCTCGTCGATGTAACGAACGCGCTTCAACAGAAAGACTTGATCGTTTTCGGCAATTTTGAGCATCTTGGCGATTTCAGAAGAGCAAGCAACCACGTCTTTCTTAATCCACAGTGTATCGGGTTTTTTGCCTTTCAGAACCACTTGTTGAGAGAAGCCTGTCGCCTCTTTACTTGAATATTCGACAGTTTCGCTGATCATCGTTCCCAAGCCACGAGAACGAACAATCACACCTTCTTTATCTAATATATCCAACGCTTTACGAACGGTAATACGAGATACCCCAAGCTTGTCACTGAACTCGCGCTCAGTCGGAATGAAGTCCCCGCCCTTGAGCATTTGTTGCTCAGTCGCTAGCTTCACTGAATCGGCAATCTTCAGATACAGAGGTGATTTATCTTTCTGGTCGATTCGTTCCTGAATCAGGGTAAGCAGTGGTTGATAAGCGCTCATAAAGGTCTGTTTTAGCTTTTTTATTTAACCGAAGTATACCCGAAGTCTAAGCCCACACTTAATAGAAATGTGAAATCTGAGGGCGAAACAAAGATTCCACCACTCAGAGGTTTCATTGAGCTAGCTTGAACGTTCCAACTGACAACTTGGAGCCGATTCTTTGTCGCTACATGGTTCTGTTGTGATTGGTTTTACTCGGAAGGTGAGTACAGTAGCGATGCTCACCAAGACCGCACATATCAAGTAAGCGATTGAGTAACTGCCATACCAGTCCATCGATATCGCAGCAAGGATAGGGCCGATAAAGCCGCCAATGCCCCAAGCGGTGTATAGTACGCCGTAGTTGGCGCCGAAGTTCTTCAGGCCGTATAAGTCCGCCATGATTGAGGGGAACACGGCTAATAAGGTGCCATATCCAACTCCTGCCAACGCCGCGCCAACCATCAGAGTAGGGCTAGAGACAAACTGACTGAACAACAACATATTGATGGTTTGCAGCCCTAGTGCGATAGCCAATGTTTTTAATGCGCCAATCTTGTCGCTCAGTAACCCTGATACCAGTCGGCCTGCCGAGTTAAATATCGATAAGGTCACAATCAAATAAGCACCCTCTAAGATATTGGCTTGTTCAGCCGCAATTGAAGTGATGTTGGCGATGATCATCAAACCAGCGGCCGCACCAAAAGCGTATGTAAACCACAGCAAGTAGAACTGTTTGGTTGCGAGCATCTCTTTCCATATGTAGTTGCGGATTGGCTTTGACACAGGCTTGGAGGAATTCGATTCTGATGAACGAGCTTTGGGTTCATAACCAACGGGTGGATTTTTAATAGAACAAGCTAATGGGAAAGCGACGAGTACTAGCCCCATACCTAAAGCACGTAAGCTTTGCTCTAACCCAATAACAGATATTAGGTAGCTAGTAAGCGGGGCCAAGTAGATAGCAGCAAGGCCAAACGCCGTGGCGAGTAACCCATTGACCATGCCTTTCTGAGAAGAATGAAACCACTTCATTGCAGTTGGGTTCAAGCATGCGTAAGCGAAGCCAATTCCCGCACCAGTGATC
Source organism: Vibrio gigantis (assembly GCF_024347515.1). Lineage (NCBI taxonomy): Bacteria > Pseudomonadati > Pseudomonadota > Gammaproteobacteria > Vibrionales > Vibrionaceae > Vibrio > Vibrio gigantis. Next base: position 1,029,509 of record NZ_AP025493.1, on the reverse strand, counting down.
AAACCAAAGCTGACATTAAGGTTCCAAGGGGTTAAGGAGAGGCTTGCTAAGATCATTCCTGCGCCCGCCATCAAAGAACCCACCATCAATACCTTTTGTGGGCCAATCTTATCTTGAATACGACCAGCAATGAGCAGTGCCAATGAAAGGGTTATGATGGTGATGGTGTAGGGCATTGAAGCTTGAGTGTTGTTCCAACCAAGGCTCAAAAGAGAATTTTTAAACACGCTCCAGGTATAGAGAACACCGATGCAGAGGTTGATTCCACAGCTAGCAAGCAGAATCCTTGTTGCTTTGTTATTTGCATTAGAAAAACGGTTCATAACAGAAGAATGATTCATAATAGAGAGGCCAAAAAGCTAGGTAAAAATGACAGGCGTAACAAAAAGGCCCAGTCATACTGAGCCTAGTGTCTACATGAGTTAACAAGGATTAGTATTGATTAAGGTAACGAGTAATCTCGTCCACGCTCGGGGCACAGTCGCCACCTACATGGCTCACCACGTAAGATGCCACGGCATTGCCTAACAAGATTGCATCGGGTAGTTCCCAGCCAGAAGCTAAGCCTGCTAATACGCCGCCTGCATGGGTGTCACCAGCGCCTATTGTGTCAACCACCGTCGCTTTAAATGGTGCAACATTTCCATGACCATCTTGGTTGGCGAATAGTGCGCCATCGCTGTCGATGCGCAAGATTAGTGGGCAGCCATAACGGTTATGCCATTGCTCAACAAAGGTGTTGATGTCTTGCATACCTAGCACTTCGGCTTCTTGACGGTTCAAAGACACCGTTGGCTTCAGTTTGATTAGGCGCTCAAATAGCGATTTTGGAATATCACCAATACGAGGGCCAAAATCGATGAACAGCTCAATGCTGTTGGGCAATGTTTCTAGCCAGCTAACGATCTCTTCACCACAACCCGAAGACAACTGATAACCAGAAAGGTAGATGATTGCATCGTCTTGAAGATCCAACTGCTCAAGTGCTTGTTGATTCCAATTGTTCTCAACGCCGCTAACAGATAGGAAGGTGCGTTCGCCATCTGGCTCTACTAGCGCTAAACACCAACCATTGTCGCCACTTGGATCTCGTAGGTTACTTGTTAGGCCTTTCTCAGCCATTGCTGCAGTAATGGTATCAGCCCATTTACCTTGGCCAATTGGCAGAGCATTAATGGAGTCAACACCGAGCTTTTTCAATGCAATGGCGATGTTGAGAGCACACCCGCCAACATGAATGCCTTTCTCGGTTAGCTCTACATCTGTGCCGCGTTTTGGTAACGCAGGTGTCTCTGTCACGATATCGACCACAGCAGCGCCGATTAGGCACAACTGTCGTTTGTTCTGTAGAGTTGGAATCAGTGTAATCAAAGCACTATGAGGCATACCCTTGCTCCTTAATCTCTCTTAAGCGTAGGAAGGTTTCAGCGTAACCGGCAAAGTCGAGTTGGTTTTCGTCATCGAGCTGTTTTTTCAGTTCGATATCGATAGCTTGAATACCATTAAGTGCGCCACAGATAGCTGTTGCCATCGCACCTATGGTATCGGTATCACCGCCTAAGTTTGCACATAAGATGGCACAACGATTTGGATCGGTTTGTGCTAATTCAACCATCGCGATTGCCGCAGGCACCGATTCAATCGTACTTACACCAGCACCAACTAGGTTGTAGATCTTCTCCATACGCTCTTCAATACCGCTATTTTCAGAAGCAACCATTAGAGCAAGTTCGATACGAGCGCCCATCGATGCACTGAAAGTGGTGATGTTTTTGGTTTGAGCTGCATTGGCAATAGCAGGTAGCTGATCTTTGATTGCGCTCCAGTTATGTCCTTCAATCGCTTTTGATACCGACCAAGCAATCGCAACCGCACCTGCAATCGCAACATCAGATTTGTGCGTAGGGCTTGAGGCCAGTGCAATTTGGTCAATGAATGTATCTAGGCTAGTGGTTGGAACCAGGCAGCCCATAGGCGATACACGCATCGCAGCGCCATTAGTCACACCGTTGTTTTCAAGTTCGTCAATTGAAGTACCTTCTTTAATGGCACGCATTGCGGCTTTCGAGCTTGGACCGAAAATGTTTTTATTGAAAGCATCGAAGCCTTCAGCCCAGTTTAATACGTTGCGAGCAATGATTTCTGGTGAGATCTCACCGTCGCATTCGATGATGGCGTCAGCAAGAGCCAGCGCCATTGACGTGTCATCCGTGAATTGGCAAGCATCGAAATAACAAGCGGCGTTGTTTTCAGCAGGTCCAGGTAGGAAAGAATCAATCCAACCAAAGTGATCTTTTACTCGGCTTCTTGGCCAAAGCTCTGAGGGCATTCCCATTGAATCACCCAGTGCTTGACCATAAAAAGTGCCTAAAATTCTGTCTTGTTTTGAAATGTTCATCTTACTTCACCAAAAATAGGTTATTTAAAAACTGCTCAGTCAGAAACTAGGGGGAGAGACTGAGCAGGTACAAAATTACGCTTGAGCTTTTTCTACTTGAGTCTGCTCTGATGGGGTTCCATCGGGTTTGTTGTCGATATTAATTTCTTTAATCTCGCCGTTTGGTTCACGGAAGAAATACATAAAGATAACGAGAATGATGGCGATCATGATGGCGCCGAAGCCCCACATACCTGCCCAATCAAATGTCAGACCATTCTGCGGTTCGTCGTAAGCAAACATCTTTTCCATTAACACGCCACCTAAGCGGTAACCCAGCAAGCTACCAATACCTTGGCAACCTAATGTGATAAGGCCTTGAGCGGCGGTTCGCATGTGAGCCGGTGCTTTTTTGTCGACATAGATGTAGGCCGTTACGAAGTAGAAGTCATAGCTCACACCGTGTAATAGGATGCCTGCGAATAGCAGCGAGTAGAGGTACCAAGTGTCTGCGCTTCCGTAGACGAAGAAACCGTAACGAACAGCCGCAGTAAAGAGACCAAGTAGTAATACCTTCTTAATACCAAAGCGTTTGGTGAAGAAAGGTAATGCCAGCATAAAGAAGATTTCAGAGAACTGACCAAGCGTCATCCAACCTGTCGCATTGCTCATGCCTACTTCAGTTAGGTAGCCGTTAGCGAAGATGTAATAGAACGCCAGAGGCATGCTGAACATGAAAGAACAAACGAAGAATGCTAAGAAGTTTTTGTCTTTCAGTAACACGATTGCGTCTAGGCCAAGCATTACTTTAAGGCTTAATTTACCGGTACTTTTTGGCGGAGTATCTGGCAGAGTCAGAGCGAAGATACCGAGTGCAGCCGAAGCAAGAGCCGTAAGAATAAGTGGGATATTACTTGATGAGATATCACCGTAACCTAGCCACCCAGGTAAGAAACCAATCGCGATACCAGAAGCAATCCAACCAATAGTACCCATAACACGGATACGCGGGAAGTCACGCTCTACGTCTTCTACGTTAGAGAAAGCAATGCTGTTGGTCAGTGCAATCGTCGGCATGTAAGTTAACGAGTAAAGCAAAAGTAGTGGGAAGAAGGTGGCGAACTCGGTTTGCTGAGCCGCTAAGTACATCAAACCTGCACCCGCTATCAACATCACAGAAAGTACTTTCTGAGCAGCGAAGAATCGGTCGGTGATTGATCCAACCAAGATCGGTGAAATGATCGCAGCGATCGCGGTACATGCGTAAGACCATGCGATCTCTGTTGGCGTAAAGCCATTGGTATTGAGTATTTGCCACAAGGGAACAAACCATGCTCCCCAGATAAACCATTCAATGAACATCATTGAAGACAGTTTGAAGTTATTCGATTTCATTTATTATGTCCTTTAGTACTGTAGGGTACGCGAATGATGGTATTTCAAAAGATAATACCAATACAATACCATTGAGGTTGTTTTGTGATCTAATTATCAGATGTATCAGCAACGCAGTTACTTTATATGATCATAGAACATGGTGTTTTGAGCTGGTGCTGAGATCTAAATATGACGAGTTGTTTATCTAAATTATTGTTTCTAAATACGTTGTTTGAAGGTCTCTGACGATGTGTGTCGATAAGGAGGAAGGAATAACGTGGGTAGGGAAATTAGGCATAAAAAAAGAGCAGCCAACGCTGCTCTTTCTGGTCTTAGTTTGGGTCTATTACTCAGTGAATAGTTAACCCATAAACCAAGAGATAAAAATTAATGCACCAAAGCCGAATGTTGCGATAAGTGCTGTATCGCCTCCAGCTGCCGTATAGCTGCCTTCGGTTTGTAGGTGAGGGAAATCCGGTCTGCGAACCTTAACCACCATTGCGAGTGGGCCCCAAATAGCTAAGAACACCAGCACCATGCCTGCATAGTCCAGCATGCTTACAAATTGGCTGGCGAATAGCTCTGCTAATACCAAAGGCAAAATGAAGGTCAACGCATAAGCCAACGCTTTGTTGTTGGTAACGGCATCTTTATTTTGGTCGTAAAGTGCCATGGACACACCAAGGAAAGAGGTCACCAAGGCTAATGCTGAGAACAGCGCAATCACGACTTTCAACCAAGCAGACTGTCCGCTAAACGCCGAGATCAGCTCTGAAATGTTATGGAACTGACTGATAGCGTCTGTTCCAAGGTTACCGATAATCGCAAATAACCAAGTTAGGTAGCAGACCAATGGGATTACGGAGCCTAAAAGAATCATATTGCGGATCTGCTTTTGTGTTGCTTCTCGGTTGTAGATAACCAGTGACGGGATCACCACCATAGAGGCAAAGCTGGTAAAGATAACCGCACTGTATTGAACGACATCGTTGGCTGTGTAGTTGCTAGTTTGAGTTAGGTAATCCAAACGAATGTTGCTAAATAGAGAAGCAATCACAATAAACAGCATGACCACCATCAAGATGAACAGTCCGCGATTCAGTTTGTCGATGTAGGATTTACCCGACACTACAATTACACCCATTAATAGGCTGAAGATCGTATAGGCAACAGATGCAGATACGTCTACGCCAACATCGAGTAGTAGTTTGTGAATGATGTCACCAACGCCCAAGATATAAGCGATGAGCATGCATACCAACAGCAGGTAGAAGAGTGCATTGATAAAATGTTTACCTTTGCTGCCCAAAGTCAGGTAAGCAACACTGCTCATGCCACTGTTGTCTTTGGTTTTGGTGCAGGCTTCTGCGAGTAGCAGTGCTGAGTATGTGGTGCCAACAAAAATCAGCAGCATCAGCACAGAGCTGATCAAAAAGCCGAACTGAGCTAAAACCATTGGGATGGCCAACATGCCAGCCCCTAGTGCAGTTCCTGAAAGGATTAGGGAACTACCGAATAATTTCATATTCAAAAAAACAACCTCTAGCGATCCAAATAATTTTTCTTTGGATTGTAAATAATTGTTTCCAAGACTAACAAAATACTCATTAGAGTTAGGGATTAAATTCTAATAATTTTTGAAATTTTCTAAAAAAATTGCAAAGGCATTTGTCGAGGTTATGATTTGTTGGTTGTTTTATCTATCTTGTGATTGCATTTATCGGTCGATTAACGTTTATAAATTGCTTGGCAATTCAAGTTCGAGCGGATTCCACCATAAAATAGAGCATGAATATTTGTAGAATTGGCCTCGATTTGTGCTTATCTGATTAATCTTAGCTCTCTCACTTTATCTTGAATGAGGTTTTGGACGAGTTGCGTCAGAAACTGAATTCGAGGGTGGTTCGCGTCGCGTTTTAAAGTCACCATGTCGATATCAAAGTCAGGGATATCAATCGGCGGGTCGCATAACACCAAGTCATCGTCAATTAACTCAGAACGACCGACCATCTCGGCCATTACAGCCAACAGATTTCTTCCTGAAAGCATCCTGCGAATCGTTAGAAAACGGGTCGTCCCAAGTACTACATTTCGTTTTACTCCCATTTTTTCCAATGTGCCGTCGACTTGGCTGGTTAACTCTTGATTCGCCGTAATGATCATTTGCGGTGTGTTTAAGTAGGTGTCTAGCGGAATTGGAAGTTTGGTATTCAATACCTTGTTATCAAAGGTACACAGGTGCTTTTCTCGGTAAAGAAAGGTGGTGTTGAGGTGGTTCGGTAGCTCCTGAAATACGCCAATGCATAAGTCAGTATCTTGATCTTCGAGTAACGTTACGCAATTTGCACTGTCGACAGGCTTGAGCAGAACCTTACTTTGAGGAGCAAGTTTCTGAAGTGTGTCGAAAATGTCTGGGCCAAAGATCTGCTCTGCATAGTCACTGACGCCAATGATGAACTGACCTGTGTAGTTTTGTGGCTCAAATTGCTCAGCAGGTAAAATATCTTGCGTGAAAATCGACAAAATTTGCTGAACTTTGGGGGCGACTTCATGTGCTCTCACGGTCGGCTGCATTTTATTGCCTTGCCTTTCAAACAGAGGGTCACCCAATAACTCACGGAGCCGCTTGAGGTTATAACTGGTGGCAGGCTGCCCCAAGTGCAGTTCTTTTGAGGCTGCGGAAACACTCTTTAAACGAAAAAGTGCATCAAAAGTCAGCAGTAGGTTGAGGTCGATTCCACGCCAATTAAGATCTTTCACAGTAATACTCGCATCTGGTAGAGGTAACACAAAAGAATCTAGGTTATCAAGGTGACTAATAATTTGGATTGATTTGTTCAATTTTATCGATGTTGGTCAGCAAAATATACTCAACTTAATCAAGAAATCCTAGCCAACTTAAGGGACAAGTGGATGTTGAGTGACAAATTGAAAGGTTTTTTAAAACAACTGGGCGCATTGTCGATTAGGCGCTTCTCAACAAACAGTGAGCATATTGAGTCTCAGGATGTGTTTGTTTGCCGCGAAGGGGCTGCTCATGACAGCCATCGTTATATTGAAAGTGCGATTGCGAATGGGGCGGTTGCCATTATTGCAACAAAACCTGTTTCAGCATCGGTGCCTGTGTTGGTGACTGGAAGTCATTACCAAAGCTTGTTGCTTATTAAGGCTTTTTATCGATACCCACATAAGAAGATTAATCACATCGGTATTACCGGAACAAATGGAAAAACGACGGTTGCTCATGGTTTGAATCAGATCCTCAAGCACAAGCAACGGAGCGCCTACATTGGAACGCTCGGTGTGGAGTTCGCGGGTAAGAAACAAGATCTGAGTAATACCACACCAGATGGTGTCACTCTGTTGAATTTATTTAAGGATATGGCTGAAGCACAGGTCACGGATAACGTTATGGAGTTAAGCAGTCATGCATTGGTGCAAGACAGAGCTGGATTTGTACCGTTGTCTGTTGGGGTGATCACCAATATTGGCCGTGACCACCTTGATTATCACAGAACGGTTGATGGCTATGTTCAGGCGAAACTTCAGATTTTAGATCGTATTCAACCCAATGGTTTTGCGGTGATCAACCTAGATGATGCGCACGCCAATGTTGCGATAGAGCGAGCAAGCAGCCGAGTTAATGTTGTGACATTCTCAATGCACAATCCAGAGGCGGATATTTATGTTGAACAACTGAAGGTTGAGCAATTTGGCGCTACTTTTATACTCAATAATCAAGGTAGAAAGGAGCCTGTTTTTAGCCAACTTCCCTTTCAGTTTAATGTCGAGAATGCCTTAGCGATGGCAGCAACCCTGTTGACATTGAAGTGGTCGTTATCGGACATCGCAAACGCGCTGAATGGTGTTGTTGCACCTGACGGGCGTTCAAAGTATCTATCGCTAGACAATGGTGCTTTAGCTTTAGTGGATTATGCACATAACTTTGATGGCCTTTCGGCTCTTTACCAAGGCATTCACTCTCAGTTAGCTAAGCGAGTGATAACGGTCGTCGGTGTGACGGGTGACCGAATTCGGGATGCAGCTGACATTGGGAAGTTATGCGCTACCCATTCTGATGTTGTTATTTTCACCTCAGACAACCCACTTGGCGAAATGCAGGAGGATATTTTCCGTGCATTAACTTCGCAAGTGAGTAGTACGCTTTGCTACGAAATCAGTGACCGCCATGAGGCGATTCAGGTTGCCAAGCAATTGAGTCGCAGTGGTGACCTTATCTTAGTGTGTGGCAAAGGCTCGGAAACTCATCAATACATCACGACTAATCAAGTGGGTCGACAATGTTATATCGGCGATGTTGCGGCACTGACTTTGGAGGATATGTTATGAGTCCGGTCTCGGTATTGAAGTTCAGGGTCACCTCATATTTTGCTGTGAAAGCAAAGACTAAAATGAAGGTTAGAGCGAAGCTTCGATGGCGACTAGCCTTGGCTTGCTTAACGTTAGCGGGGATCAGTGCACCAAGCTTGGCGGTGGTCACGCCCAATCCTCCTGAGTTGCCCGCCAAAGGGTATGTTTTGATGGACTTTCAGTCAGGCACCATCATTGTAGAGCAAAACTCACGCGCGATTTTAGCGCCCGCCAGTTTGACGAAGTTGATGACGGCTTATGTGATTGGACAAGAGATTAAGTCCGGTAGATTGACGTGGCAGGATAAAGTCTCGGTCAGTGAAAATGCGTGGTCGGCAAAATTTTCAGAGTCATCCAAGATGTTTATTCAGCCTGGAGACGAGATTTCGGTCTCGAACCTTATGAAAGGGTTAATCATTCAGTCGGGTAATGATGCTTCTGTCGCTTTGGCCGAACACATCGCGGGGAGTGAGCAAGCTTTTGTTAGCCTAATGAACGGTTGGGCGAAATCGCTTGGGCTGCAAGATACTAACTTTGTGAATGCACATGGCTTAGATGGCGAAGGAATCCAAACTTCTCCGCTTGATATGGCGATTTTGATGCGGTCGATCATTAAGGATGTACCAGACGTTTATGCGTTATACCAAGAGCGTCTGTTCAAGTGGAATGAGATCACTCAATACAATCGAAACAAGCTGCTTTGGGATAAGTCCATTAACGTCGATGGTGGCAAAACGGGTTACACCGAAAATGCGGGCTACAGCTTAGTCAGCTCTGCTACGGAAGGTAAGATGCGGTTGATATCGGTCGTGATGGGTACCAATAGCCCGCAAGCACGAACCACGGCTTCAAAGAACCTACTGAGTTATGGATTTCGTTTCTACGATACCAAACAAGTGATGCAGCACAATCAAGTCGAATCTCAGGTGCGAGTGTGGAAGGGGGATATCGAACAAGTTAGTGCCAAGATAGCCGAAGATGCGTACCTGACTATGCCTAGAGGGTTAGTCGATTCGCTGCAAAAATCTGTGGTAATGATTGATCCGCTTATTGCGCCTGTTGAGCAGGGAGCTGAGGTGGGCAAAGTCGTCTGGAAGAGCAACGGTAGTACGGTGGCAAGTTACGCTTTAGTCGCAGATCAAACTGTAGAACAAGGCTCTTGGATGGTGCGACTTTGGGACAGCGTCAAACTTTGGTTCGGTGGGCTATTCTCTGACTTGATGGGTCGGATTGAGGTGAACGAATGATCACTGAAATGAGCACGACGCCAATGTGGCGCAACCGAGACTATATACGCCTGCTGTCTGCGCAGATTATCTCTTTGGTCGGCACGGGCATGAGTTCTATCTGCTTAGCGTTGCTCGCTTATGAACTATCAGGTGATGACGCAGGTATGGTGCTGAGTATCGCTTTCGCTTTGAAGATGTTGGCGTACATTGGATTAGCTCCGGTATTTGGTGCTATCGCACATAAGTTACCGAAAAGACGGACTTTGGTCGCGCTCGATTTGATTAGGGCGTTGCTATTTGTATGTTTGCCGTTTGTCACTGAAGTGTGGGAAGTCTATGTGTTGATGTTTCTCATCAATGCATGTTCTGCGGGGTTTACGCCGTTGTTTCAATCCACGTTGCCGTTGGTGTTGGTGGATAAAACACAGTATGCGAAAGCCCTGTCGTTCAGCCGAATGGCTTACGATCTTGAACAGATCTTTAGCCCAATGCTGACGGCCTTATTGCTGAGCTTAATTGGCTTTAGGCAGCTGTTCATGCTTGATGCCGCTACCTTTTTGCTGTCTGGGTTTTTGATCTTACTGTGCACACTTCCGAATTTGAAAGGAGTAACAGAATCAGCTTATAAAACTCAGAAACTTAGTGTGATGCAAGGGCTGCGTAATTATTTGAATAAACCTAAATTGAGAGCTTTATGGTTTGCGTATCTGGCAGCGGCCAGTGCTTCTGCGATGGTGCTGGTGAATACGGTTATCTATGTGCATGAAGTGCTGCATGGTGACGAAACGCAAACCGCATTAGCGATGATGGTTGTTGGCTTGGGCTCTATGTTGATGGCGCTTCGGTTACCAAAGTGGCTAGAAAATCATTCTCCTCAACATTTCCACTGGATAGGTTTACTGACAATTTGTGGCTCTTTTGTGGTGGGTAGTTTCACGCCTGGTTGGGTCGGCTTTGGAGTAATGTGTTTAGCCATGGGGGGAGGGATGTCTTGTATTCAAACTTCCGCAGGCCTATTGATCACCCAAGCGTGCGAGGGAGAAGACACCGCCCCATATTTTGCAGCGCACTTCTCTTTAACGCATTTCTGGTGGTTGTTCACTTATTTGATCGCGGGGATGAGCGTGAAATTCTTTGGTGTGAGTGCGGGTTATCTCATCATGGGTGGGGTATGTGTCGTGAGTTGTTTGATGTATGCCTCCATCAAAGATGCAGCACTTAGAAATGGTATGTCGTAAATGGAAAGACCTACTGTCGCAGATGCCACTCGCTAGTTTGTCGTTTGGCTCATACTATCCCCACATCAATTATGTGGGGGTGTTATGTATCGTTTTCTGTTTTGTAGTTTTGCGCTTGTTCTTTTATACCCAACAGCGATTGATCTGTATCTTGTTGGGTTACCTCAAATCGCTTCGGATCTGAATGCTTCTGAAGCGCAATTGCATGTCGCGTTTTCAATTTATTTAGCTGGTATGGCAACCACTATGCTGTTTGCTGGTAAGTTCGCCGATACGGTGGGGCGAAAGCCTGTCGCGATTTTCGGCGCTATCGTGTTTACCGCTTCTTCGATGCTGGGGGCGAGTGTCACCAGTGCTGAACCATTTCTCGCAGTACGCTTTTTTCAAGGTGTAGGCGCGGGCTCTTGTTACGTTGTTGCGTTTGCTATTTTGCGAGATGTATTGGACGACCAAAAGCGAGCCAAGGTTTTGTCGATGATGAATGGCATTACCTGTATTGTTCCCGTGTTGGCTCCGGTGATTGGTCACTTAATCATGATGGTATACCCATGGCCGAGCCTGTTTACGACCATGGCGAGTATGGGTGTCGTGGTGGGCGTGTTGTCGGTGTTTGTACTAAAAGAGACTAAACCTAACGTTACAGAGTCAATGGTAATGAAAGTCTCTGTATCTGAGGCATCTCAAGCGACGTCAATCGAAACATTTAAAGAACCGTTGTTCATTAGCCGAGTGATCATGACCAGTTTGGGTGTGACGGCGATTCTGACTTACGTGAATGTCTCTCCAATGTTGATCATGACAGAACTTGGCTTCGACCGTGGTCAGTATTCCTACACCATGGCTCTCACAGCATTTGTGAGTATGTTGGTGTCGTTCTCGGCTCCGTTTGCATTGAACGTGTTTAAGCAGAAAAGCCTGATGCTGACATCTCAAATGTGCTTTGTTATTGCGGCTGTCTTGCTGCTCGCATCGATCGATGGCGGCTTAGGGCATTACGTGACGCTTATTGGTTTTGCCTTCGTATGCGGCGGCTTCTCGTTAGGTTTTGGTGTCGCGATGAGCCAAGCATTGAGTTGTTATTCACAGCGAGCAGGCATGGCCAGTTCAATACTGGGTGTTTCTCAGGTGTGTACTTCGGCACTGTTCATTTGGTTGATGGGTGTTGTTGGGCTAAGTGCATTGAATATGTTGGTATTTATACTGGCTGCTGGTGGAGTTATCAGTATTGCTCTAATACTATGTGTAGGTCCTTCCCAAGTTAAAAGTGATTATGAAGAAGCCACTAGCCCGTCTTGATTTGAATCTGCTGTTCACTCTGCAATTGTTATTACAAGAGCAGAGTGTGTCAAAAGCAGCGAAGAAGCTGAATGTTACCCCTTCAACGGTGAGTAAATCTCTGACGAAGCTACGTGATTGGTTTGATGATCCGCTGTTTGTGAAAACGCCAAGTGGCTTAACAGCAACGCCTCTCGCGTTAACCATGGAAAAAGATTTACAAGATTGGTTGCAGATAGGCAGTCAGATATTGACGACTCGGGGCGACGATACGCCAAAAGACATACGCTTGAATCTCGAGGCTGAATCTCCTTTGTCGCTGATCATGCTTAATGAGTTAACACAAAGTGTGTATCAACGTTACCCAGATGCGAAGATTAAAATGCGTAACTGGGATTACGATTCAATCGACTCCATCGTCCGTGGAGAGTCTGATATCGGATTCTCAGGACGAGAAAGTCACCCTCGCTCAAAAGAGTCTTTAAACGCGTTGCCGTATTTCATTGACTATGAAATTCTGTTTCATGATCTTCCCGTGGTCTACCTAAGAAAAGACCATCCTGCTTTACAAGAAGAGTGGAATCTAGAGGCCTTTCTTAAATACCCTCATATCAATATTGTTTGGGAGAAAAGTGAGAGATGGGCGCTGGATGAGGTGCTCACCGATTTGCAACTAGACCGAAACATTGCCCTTACGCTTGCAGGCTTTGAGCAGTCTCTGTTTATGGCGGCTCAATCCAATCACACTATGACGACAGTTGCGCCCAATTACTGCCGACGCCATGCAGAGCAACTTCACCCCAACCTTACGTGCTTACCTATTCCGTTAGACGAAGAACATGCCAATAAGCTACTGATCCCATTTACTATGATTTGGCACAAACGCAATGCTTATAATCCGCTCGTTTTATGGTTAAAAGAGACACTCAGAGCGCTTTATCAGTTTGAAGGTAAGCAGGTAAAAGACGAGAAAAGTGTCTAAAATTCTGTTGACCTGACTACAGCTTCATAGTTTATCTTTGCTACCGAAATGAGAGGGGAAGTGCATGTATCGTATCTCTGAACTGGCCGAATTAGTTGGGCTGAGTCGTTCTACATTGTTGTACTACGGCAAGCTAGGTTTGATTGAAGCTCAACGTCAGAGCAATGGTTATCGCCTTTATTCTGAAAAGGACCTGCAACGTGTTCGTTTGTTACAGCAATTACAGGCGGGTGGGTTGACGCTTAAAGAGTGCCAAGCCTGTTTAGATGCAAAAATCGAACGTAGTTTGTTGGAAAATAGACTCAAGCAGTTGGATGAAGAGCTACTGCAAAAACAGCGTTCACGAGATCTATTAGCAGCAATGCTAGGCGAAAGCGGATTAGAAGAGTGGCATGAGTCGATGGATAAGCTTGCGCCAGATGCACACCTCGATTGGTTAATTAAGCAGGGCTTTGATGAGAAACAGGCTCTGCGATTGAAGTGGTTATCGAAAGACATGAATGAACATGAACAATATATGGCAGATTTCGGCGCGATCTTTGAGGGACTAGAACGTTTAGGTCCCGGAACGAATGAGGATACGCTTACTGCGCTTTCCCACGTTCCGGAAGCCCCGAAGCGCGTCCTTGAAATTGGTTGCGGTAAAGGTATCGCAACCTCCGTATTAACGAATGCGATGAAAAAACATCAGGCTGAAGTGCAGGTCACTGCGGTAGATAATGATCAACCGTGTTTGGATATTCTAAACCAGCAAGCACGAGAACTTGGTCTCGAAAGCAATATTAAAACCGTGTGTGCAAGCATGATGGATTTACCGTTTGAAGCGAAGTCATTCGACTTAATCTGGTCAGAGGGTAGTGCTTACATCATGGGTGTCCAGAAGGCGCTTAAACAGTGGCGAAAGTTACTTGCCGATGATGGCATATTAGTCGTGAATGATTTGGTCTGGAACACCGAGAGCCCTAACGAATCAGCCCAAGTGTTCTGGCAGAAAGAGTACCCAGATATGACGACGGTTTCTGAGCGCATGAAACAGGCAAAAGCAGCGGGCTATCAAGTCCTGAATGACTTTGCGATGAGTGATGCCGGTTGGCTTGCCTATTATCAGCCTTTGCAAAAGCAAGTTGAAGCGCTGAAAGCGACGATGCCAAACTCAAAAGCGCTCGTAGATTGCGACAATGAAATTAAACAATTCTTCAATAACAGCGAACTAGTGGAAGGATCTCAAGGCTCAGCGAAGCGTGATTTTGATTATCACTTTTTTGTGTTGAAGAAAGTACAGTAAGTGAAGAACACGATGAAATTTAGACAATACGATTCAAGCGAGATCGAAACGATCACTCAGCTTTTTACTCAAACCTTTACCGATTCAGAAGGCGAAAATGAAGGTAAAACCGTGGGTAAGCTCGCTAATGACCTTTTAACTACCACAGATCCAACTGAACTACTTTGCTTTGTCGCAGAAGATGATTTTATTGAATCTGACAGCAAGATTGTGGGTGCGATTATCTTTACTCCATTCACCTTTGATGATGAAACTAAGGCGTATTTGCTTTCTCCAGTAGCGGTCAGTACTCAGGTTCAAAAGCGTGGTATCGGCCAACAACTGATTAACTTTGGCTTACAGATTCTAAAAGAACAGGGTGCCGAGCTTGCTGTGACATACGGTGATCCTAGTTACTATTCAAGAGTGGGCTTTGAGCAAATCACTGTTGAACAGATCCCGGCACCATTCAATTTGAGCTACCCCCACGGTTGGATAGCTCAATCGCTGATTGGCGGTGAGATTAAAGTGGCGAGTGAACAGTCGAGTTGTGTTGAAGCTTTGGCTCACGCTCAATACTGGTAGTCGCTTAAAATAAAATCTTAGATGAACTAAAAGCCCATCAGGTTTCACTTGATGGGCTTTTAGTTTTTAATCAATCAGACAAGCCCATAATTACTCAAGTTTTAACCGCCCGAGCTCCTTTTGAATATCTCACTTTTCATTGTTCTGAACGACTGTTCAAATAAGCGCTTGAACGATCGTTCCATTTTGATCTATATTGTTTCCACGCCAACGGAGAATAGCCACACATTACTTCGTGAAGGAATAAATCTAGAATCAGAATCGATAGGAATAGAACGATGAGCAATTTTAAAATTCACTCAGTAGAATCCGCACCCGTGCAAAGCCAACCTATTCTTGAAGGTGCAAAAAAGCAGATGGGTCGAGTTCCGGGGTTATTTGGTGTGTTAGCCGAATCTCCAAATACTCTGAAAGCCTACAGAGAGCTTCATCAGCTGTTTAACGATTCGTCTTTTAATGCAGAAGAGCTGACAGTGGTGTGGCAAACCATTAACGTTGAACACGAATGTCACTACTGTGTACCTGCACATACAGGCATTGCACACTCAATGAAGGTTGATCCTGCAATCACCGAAGCGCTGCGTAATCGCACAGCAATGCCTACTGAGAAACTGCAAGCTTTGCATGATTTTACGCTAAGCATGGTTCGCAACCGCGGCAATGTGTCTGAAAGTGAAATGGCAGCATTCTTTGAGGCGGGTTATGGTCAACAACAAGTGTTAGAAGTGATTCTTGGCTTGTCTCAGAAAGTGATCAGTAACTATGTAAACCGTGTTGCTGAAACGCCAGTAGACAAGGTGTTCGAACAGTTTGCATGGCAAGGTTAATCTAGTTAGCTGGTTTGTTGCCAAAAATAAAAGCCCTGCATAGTTGCAGGGCTTTGCAGCATGAGCTGAATAGCGTTAGCTTGTCACTTACTTCGAGTTACTTAATGCTGCTTTAAGTCTTACCAAAGCGTCTGCTAATACTTCTGCAGGACATCCTAGATTTAGACGAATAAACCCTGAACCTTCTTCGCCAAACGCACATCCCATACTCGGCACAATACCGGCTTCAATAAGCTTTTGTTCCAACGCTTGATCACTGATTTGTAAGGCTCTGCAATCTACCCAGGCTAAGTAGGTCGCTTGCGGTTTCACAAATCGAATATGAGGCAGTTCTGTTTTTAAGAATCCATCAAGACTATGGATGTTGTCTTGTAAGTAGTGTTTTAAGTCGGCTAACCAAGAATCACACTCTTGATACGCTGTGGTCGCTGCTGACATTGATAGGCTGTTGAAGCAATCCATGCCATGAGCATCTAAACGGCGAACAAATTTTTCCTTTAACTCCAAATTTGGAATGATGAAGTTCGAGGTTCTCAGTGAAGATAAACCAAAGGTTTTACTTGCTGCCGTCGCGACGATGAGCTTATCGGTCAAAGCCGTCGGTAACCTTAATGACGAGTAGAATACATTGGGAGCAAGCGTTAGATCGCTCCAAATCTCATCACTGATTAGCCAAACATTGTATTTTTGGCAGAGTTCGGCAACCTGTGTGATTTCTTGCTCTGTCCACGCTCTGCCTGTCGGGTTGTGAGGGTTGCAGAAAATTAAGGCTTTTGCACCACTGGCGAAACAATCTTCCAAGTGAGCAAAATCAAGCGTGTATTGCCCTTCTGATTCGATCAGTGGATTGTTTAGTACTTTGCGGTCGTTAAGTTCGATGATCTTGCGAAACGAGCCGTATCCCGGGCTTTGGATGACGATTTGATCATTCTTTTCCGTCAACATTTGCAGTGCGATCGCGATACCGGGTAACACGCCGTGTATTGTCGCCATCCACTCTTTTTTAATGTTGGTATCGTGTTGTTCTTTAAACCAATTGATCGCAGCGTGGTAATAGTCATCCTGACGCTCTGAGTAACCAAAAATACCATGGCTAACGTCTTTAGTTAGACGGTCTAGAACATTCTTAGGCGCTTGGAAGTCGTAGTCTGATACCCACATCGGCAGTAGATCTGAGCCTTCTAGCCCAAGCTTCTGCTCCATAAAATCCCATTTTACCGAGCCAGTATTTCGGCGGTTAATTGTGTTGTCGAAAGCGTTCATTAGATGTGAGCCTTACTTAGTGCTGTGAGCTAGAGAAGATTCTGCTGAGTCTTCTAACTGTTCTGGTTTTGCAGGTGCGATACCAAATCCAGTGAAGCCATAAATCAGAGCGAAAATGATACCGGTGTAACATTGGATAGCCCAAGGGAGGTAATCTAACGTTGCCACACCTAGTGTGCTTGCCATGTAAATACCCGCAGCGGTCCAAGGAACCAGTGGCTCGATAATCGTGCCTGCATCTTCGATGGTTCTTGATAGGTTCTTCGTATCTAGCCCCATTTTGCGGTAAGCGTTTTGGAACAACTCACCAGGGATAAGAAGTGCGAGTTTGCCGTCAGAGGTCGTGAATACTACCGTGATGGTTGCAACAACTGTTGCCGCAATCAACTGTCCTGTTGAGTGAATTAGGTGTAGGAATCGACCGAGTACCACATTCAAAGCACCCGTTAGGCTTAAAATTCCAGCAAAAGAGAACGCACAGAAAACCAGTAGGATAGTGCTCATCATTGAGAACAAACCGCCACGGTTTAGCAGCTTAGATACATCAGGAATCAATCCATCAATCGCCGTACCTTTTGCTTCAAATAGAGCAACATTGAAGCCGTCTACATAAGCTTGGAAACCTTGTTGTAGAGAGAAGCCTTGTAAAACCATACCCAATACAATCGCAAGTGCAGATGCACCTAACATTAGTGGCAGTACAGGTTTTTTGGTTAATGCACCCCAAAGAATCATCACAGGTGGGATAATCAAAAGAATGTTGAAGTTATAAAGGCTGTCTAATCCAGCAAGAATTTGAGTCACTTTTTCTGGCTCGCCAACGGTTGTAATGTCAGCGCTTTGACCAGCAAAGAAGAACACAACGGATGCAATTACAAAGCCAGGTAACGTTGTGTAAAGCATGTGCTGAATGTGTTCGTAGAGCGTGGTGCCTGAAACGACAGGAGCAAAGTTAGTAGAGTCTGAAAGAGGGGAGATCTTGTCGCCAAAATATGCGCCAGAAACAACAGCACCCGCGGCAGCTGCCAGTGATACATCTAGACCGGCCGCAACACCCATCAGCGCGACACCAACGGTACCCGCAGAGCCCCAAGAAGTACCAGTACATACAGAGACAACAGCGGTAACAAAAAAGGCGGCGATGAGTATGTATTCGGCACTGATGACTTTAAGCCCCCAGTAAACCATGTAAGGGATAGTACCGCTGATCATCCAACTGGCAATCAGGCCACCGACAGATACCAAAATCAAAATGACAGGCATCGCTTTTGCGAGTTTCTCAACGATCGCGTTGATGATGTCATCCCAGTTGTAGCCCATCTTCCAAGCTATACATGCTGTGAAAGTCGCAGAAATGAGTAGCAGAACTTCAATTCGAAGTCCTAATACACCGTATCCAATAGCAAGTAGTGCAAACATAACGGCGATGGGCGCTAGTGCTAATCCGAACGATGGTAGAGGCTTTGAGTTATTCATATTTGTTGTCCTCAGGTGAATGTAGGGTTTGTTCGGAGTGGATAATAAGCGTGCTCTGAAGTCGAAAGTGCGACTTCAACACTGTTTTCATGTAAGCGGTTACATGAGGTGTGTACATGAGATTTTGGTCACGTTTTGTTTGATTTTAGCGCTTGATTGGCTTTACGGTCTGTCTTTCAACCAAGGTTGCTTCGAATTTATGCTGCTTCGGTGGCGCGTAACCTGTGGACTTCAATTTAATCGCCAGGTTAGCCGCATAAGTCGACATCTCATCAATCGGGTTGTGCATAGTGGTTAATCTAGGGTAGAGGTAGCGAGCCAGTAGAACGTCATCAAAGCCGATGATAGAGATATCGTTGGGAACCGAGATACCTTGATCTTGTAAGCTGGTCATTAAGCCTGCGGCCATCACATCATTAAAGGTAACGGCGGCTGTCACCTCTGGACATCGGCTGGCTATGATGTCGCCTGCTGCCTCCCCTCCAGATTCACTGAAGCTCTGGCTGATGATCCAGTTAGGCTTGATTTCGATATTGGCGGCTTCCATTGCATCTCGGTAGCCCTGTAGTCGGTCGGTTCTATCTTCAATGGGCAGATCACTTGATACGTAGGCAATCTGTTTGTGTCCGAGTTGAATTAGGTGCTGAACAGAGACTTGGGCACCAAGTCGGTTGTCTACCCATACTGAACGGTTTGATATCTGTGCGATGGTTCGGTTGAGTAACACCATAGCGGGTAGTTGAGCAGCGTAACGAAGTAAGGTTTCGTCATCGAGCATTTTTGAGTGGATAACCATGGCTTCACAGCCTTGACTGATAAGAAAATCGAGCCCTTCTTTTTCACGCTGAGCATTGTGACCACCACTGACCACCACCAGCTGGTATCCATTGGTTCTGGCGACCTCTTCAACGCTTTTAGCGACAAGTGCAAAGAACGGGTCGGCTAAGTTCCCTGTTAGCAAGCCGAGTGTATTATTGCTGCGGCTTGCTAAGGCAGTAGCGCGCGCATCTCGGTGGTAGTTAAGCTCTTTCACCGCTCGTTCGACACGTTCCAAGGTGATGGGCTCAACATAACAGGTACGGTTTAATACACGTGAAACCGTTGCTGTTGAAACTCCTGCAAGTGCTGCGACATCTTTTATGGTTGCCACGTTTTGCTCCACTAGGCATTGAAAGGCTGCGAGTGTAGCGAATCTTTGCTGTTGAAAATGTTAATAAGGTCAAACCTTGTTAACGCTAATCAAGTGAGTTTAGCTTGGTAATATCTAGCGCGTGTGCTTAGCGATTATATGAGCTAGCGTGACCACGCCTTCTTTCCACTCTTTTGTCTCTTCGATATTGGCAACAGTGAAGCGTAAGCAGTGCTTATATTGGTCATTGGTACCAAACACTGTCCCAGGTAAGATCCCCAGTTTATGCTTTAAGCAATCTTGATAGACAGCGTAGCTATCGACGGATTCCGGCAAGGTTATCCAGTTTAAAAATGACCCTTCTGGCTTTGATAGGTGGTAGCACCCGACAAGATGCGGGTAACTATCTAAAGCTTGTATTAACAGGCTTTGAAATTGCTTTTGATTGGTTTGATAGAGGCGCTTCATTTTGGATAAGTGACTACGATATTTACCCGTTGTGAGGAACTGTCCCACTGCCGATTGCATTAGGTTGGAGCTCCCCATGTTGTCGCACAATAGGTACTTTTCGATCAAAGGCTGGTAACGACCGGATAGTAGCCAACCGACTCGCAAGCGTGAGTCTAAGGTTTTTGATAGGGAGTTGACGTAGATGACTCTGTCTTGGTTATCGAGCTCTTTCAAGCTCGCAATCGGTGCATCAAACGCCAAACTACCGAACACATCGTCTTCGATAATCGGCAAAGAGCCGGTTATCTCCAACAGTGCTTTCCGGTTAGCTAATGGCATCCTTGAGCCAGTGGGATTAGTGAAATTAGGCGTTAGCAGAATAGTGGTGACATCCCATTTATCAAGCGCACTTTGTAACGATGGAATGTCGATTCCGTGGCTAACACTGCTTGGTATCTCAAGAGCCTGTAAACCAAGCGATTCGAGCAGCAGTAAGTTACCGAAGTAACAGGGTGATTCAACTGCCACGATGTCCCCCGGCTTGGTTAGCGCACGCAGCGCCAAACTGATCGCTTGTTGTGCGCCATGAGTGATCGCTATCTCTTTCGATCCCGCGGGAACGCCGAGATCATGGGTGATCTTTAACAATTGTTTTACTAATTGTTCATCGCCGGGCGGTAACTGGTAATAACCGGGCAGTTGAGTTTGCAAACGACTGTGGCGACCAATTTCGGCATACAAGCTACGGATCGCGGGGTTGTTGATATTGGGGTGTGCAGAGCCTGCTAAGAGTTTTAATCGCCCTTTTGGCCGTGTGAGCACCGACTTAGTCACCGATAACAGATCAACTTTTTGAGGTTGGCTTGGTGCATCCCAACTTGTTGTGTTGGGTGTCTTCACCCGATAACCTGATTTGGGCACTGAATATACCCAACCTGTTGCTTCCAGCTCTTGGTAGGCTCGAATCACGGTGTTTTTACTCACACCAAGCTGCTCACTTAATTGGCGAATGGAGGGAAGGCGATCATCTGGGTGATAGAGCCCTTTATCAATCTGAGCCTTAATGTGTTGTTCGGTGGCGAAATATTTATTGCCGCTAAGTTCTACTTCCACGCTGTTTCCCCTCGATGCTCACACTCAATCTGTAACCGTTTAAAGTGTTATATCTGTATCTTTATTAGTTATCTGTACCCAACTAAGGTAACAGCATTGATGAAGAGTTGACCAGAGGTTTGTGATGCTAATTAAAATGATACCGTTCGTGTTTGTAATATTGTGGTCGTCGGGTTTTGTTGGTGCCCGTCTGGGTGTTGAGTACGCGGAACCTGCCACATTACTTTCACTTAGGATGGTGGCGAACGTCGCGTTGTTCTTAGTTTTAATTGCCATCCTTAAACGACAGATTCCAAGAGGACGTGCATTTTTCCATGCTTGTGTGGTCGGTATCTTGATCCATGGTTTCTACCTAGGGGGCACATACTTAGCGATAGATTGGGGTATGCCTGCGGGATTGAGTTCTCTACTGGTTGGCCTGCAACCGATTCTCACAGCGTTGATTATGGTCAGTTGTACATCCCAGCGTTTTAACTTCGCGCAGTGGTTGGGGTTAGCGCTTGGTTTTGCCGGAATTAGTTTGGTATTGATGGGCAACATTGAGTGGCAATCTGACGATCAAAAAGGCATGGCGACCTTACTGTGCTTAGTCTCGCTAGTCGGTATTACATGCGGCACTTTGTACCAGAAGCGCTTTTGTCAGGGGACAGATATGGTGGGTGGCGCTATGGTGCAATACTTGGCTTCGGCAGCGCTGTTTTTGCCGTTCGCAATGCGCTACGAAACTATGCAGGTTAATTGGACTGTGGAATTTACGTTAACGCTAATCTGGCTGGTGGTTGTGTTGTCTTGTATCGCAATACTGTTACTGCTGTACATGGTAGAACATGGCGCATCTTCAAGCGTTGCATCGGTGTTCTATCTCGTTCCACCGACAACAGCAATTCAAGCTTGGCTTATCTTCGGTGAGTCGTTCGACATCTACGGGGCAATGGGCTTCGCGTTGTCTGCCGCCGCGGTTTATCTGGTGGTGAAAAAGCCCAATATTTTGAGAACCCATCGTTTAAGTGCAAGTTCGACCTAAGCTGTGAATTTTAGGAAGGGACAAATAATAAAACGCCCGACATGAGAATGCAGGGCGTTTTAGTGTTGTGCTAGAAGTTTTATAGATTAGAAGTGACCTACATTTATTAAGTTTGTAAGGATTTACTGTACTTCGATAAATTAATCAAAGACTTAGCATTTAGCTTTTGAAGCAAGCGGCTTTTATAGGTGCTTACCGTTTTTTGACTTATATTGAGGTGATTCGCGATGGCTTTGTTACCCACGCCATCTAGTAGTTGTCTTAGCACTTCACGTTCCCTTACGGAGAGCGAGTCCAATGGTGTGGGTGTCGTGTTGATTAAAGGTGTTTCATCCGTATCTTGCCCTCCGTAATAGATGATTTTTTCTATCATCTCGTTGAGTTCGAGACTTTTGGTTATGTATGTAGCACCTAGCCCTTGGCATAAGGAGTCATACAGTGGATTGTCCTCCCCTGAGATGAAGATAACTCTTCCTATAAACTCGGTTTGGCGAATCTTTTCGACTAGATGAAAGCCACTTTCGTCGGTTAAGTTCACATCGACAATCAGCAGGTTGTAAACATTGTCCCGCATATAATCTAACGCTAATTGAGGAGTGGTAACACAATGCGCATTTTCGACACTTTGTTGCTCAAGTAATGCATTTTTAAGTGCAACGCCAATTATGGGTTGATCATCTATTACAAGAACATTGAGTTTTTTAATTTCTGTTGCGGTTTTTTGTTCAACAAGCGATTGCTGAAGATCGTGAATCGACATAGGTCGACCCGTAAAATAACCTTGGCATTCATCCGCACCCATGTTCTTGATATATTGCCAAGTATCAGCATCTTCTATCCCTTCGACAACCACATTTAAATGCAACGCTTTTGCCGTGCCGATGCAGAGCTTGACGATAGATGCATTTTGGTAATCTTGAATCACATTGCGAACAAAGCTGCGATCTATTTTCAGAATATCAAAAGGTATCTGCGTGATTTTCTCCAGTGATGAATAGCCTGTGCCAAAGTCATCGATGGCGAGCTTAACTCCAAGCAATTTAAGTCGAGCTAAATTGATGAGGGAATTAGCATCCGAAGAATAGATATGACTTTCTGTAAGCTCTAGAACAAGGTTGTTGTAGTTGAACCCTTCACGTTCACAAGCCTCAATAATTTCATTACAGATATCACTACACTCAAGGTCTCGTTGAGTGAAGTTGATCGATAGCTTGATCGGCATTGTTAAGTTTAAGCTTTGAATTGCTCGGATAGACTTGTTGAGTACAGTACAAAACAACAAATTGTAGTGTTCAGACTTGGTGATGTATGACAAAAAGTGGTTTGGCGTTAACACCCCCAGCTCTGGATGGTCCCACCTTACAAGCGCTTCTACACCGACAATTTTGTCAGATTGAAAGTCCACTTGCGGCTGGTAATAATAGAAGATTTCATCATTTTCTATCGCAGATACCACTTCAGACTCAGTAAAGGTGAAGTGTGGTTTGTTGTGCTCTAGATGTTGTGTGGTTTGCGGCGTGCTCGAAGAAACAATTTTTGAGATGCAGTCGTGTGTAAAGGGTTTTTTTAAACTGTGTACACTTTTGAATCTTAGGGTTTTACAGGCTAGGTAAGTCAGCTTAATCACACTCGTTTCACTCGAGCTTAATATAGTGATAGTGGCTGAGCGTTGGTATTTAGATATTTCACGAAGTAGTAAGATCCCATCAGAGTCGGGCAACTGTATATCACAAAAGATATGGCTATACTTCTCATTGGTGCAGAAATCAAGAGCACTCTGACTCGTATGAGCTATCGTGATTTGCGCAATACCTAGGTCATTCAAGAGCAACTTTAATGAGATGGCTTGAATACGATCATCTTCGATTATTAGAATTTTCATAGGGCGTATCACTTAAACTAAGGGATTGCTTCGTCTGCAATCTTTATTATTTTTATTAACTCATTACAGAGTCGTTCGTTGTAAATAGGGTTGTGATATTCAAAGCTTTCCATTTCTTCCGTCAACTCTACGATATGTTGGATCTTTAGAAGTTGAGCTGCTCCTTTCACTTTATGGGCAATTTTTTTATAGTGGCTAGGGTTGTTAGACAAATCTTCAATATCTGATGAGAATGACTCGCGGATCACCTGTAATAATTCTTTTTGGTTTGATTTTTTTATGTGGTTAATCCACTCAAAATGTTCTGAGCCTGATTCGTTTATCGTTGTGGGCTTTTGTTCCTCTTGATTCAACGGCAGGTGATGTCGCAATACATCAATCAGATCTTTCAACTCATAAGGTTTGTAAAGTACGTCACTCATACCAACATTTAAGCATTCAGCATGTGTCGTTTTAGGATCATCAGCAGTACAGCCAATGATAGATATGTCTGCATTTTTCTGACTATTGCGCACCTGTTGTGTGAGTTCAAAACCATCCATAAATGGCATGTGATTGTCTGTGATCATCAGATCATATTTCGTTGGATCTTGCTCAAAGAGAGCAATGGCTTCTTGCCCATCAGATGCAATCGAGCAGTCGATCCCAATCTCTTCAAGCTGTTGCTTAATCATTAGTTGGTTAATTTTATTGTCTTCTGCAACCAAAATATGAGCAGAAAATTGTACTAGGTTGGGCTCAACATCAAGAGTGGATTGGGCAAAAGAAAGTAGATAGGTGTATATCTCGCTAGGAAATTTTTCATAGGTCTCATCGAGAAGCGGGGCATTAAATGGTTGGCTTCCTTCGTTGTATATCCCCCACTCAGCTAACCATGAATTGATAAGAGATGAGGTTGAATCAAACTGTATTAATGGTACGTCTGGTTTTGAACCAACATCGTGCAATGGTATTGATACCGTGATGCTAGTACCGAAGTTGATTTCAGATGTGATATCTATGCTGCCTTTAAATTGTTTGATTATGGTATCTACAATTGTCATACCGAGCCCGGTACCTCCGAACCGACGTGATGTGCTGTTGTCTGCCTGCACAAAAGGTTCAAATATGGTGTCCACTTGCTCTGAGGTCATTCCAATTCCAGTGTCTTGTACTTGGAAGTGGAGATCGCTCTGTTTTATAGAAATGGTAATAGTGACCGCGCCATATTCGGTAAATTTTATTGCATTAGAGAGTAAGTTCGATATGACTTGTTGGATCTTATCCATGTCAGTCGACACCAAGATAAGAGGGGTTGGTTCCCAATACACTTTGAAATCGATGCCTTTTCCAAATGCATGGGATTGGTGAGATTTTAATATTGTGTCTATCCCAACCAAAATGTTGGTTTGCTCTATTACTATGTTGCTTTCTCCTGCTTCCATCTTAGAGAAATCAAGAATATCGCTCACATGATTATTTAGGATATACGCCGACTTACGTATGCTATCGATGAACATGTTCTGTTCTTTGTTGTTATTTTTTCGTTCTAGCAGCTCTAGAAGCCCAACGATGCCGTTGATTGGGGTGCGTAACTCATGAGTGATGACAGCCAAGAATCGCGCTCGGGTATCGATGGCTCTGTTTGCAATCTTATTTGCCTTCACTAACTCTTTCTTGTGGTTGTGGGCTTTGGTTGTGTCATCTAACACTAAAATCTGGAACTTCTTACCTGTTCTTGGGTTTTCTACGTGGTGCAAGTATCGTTTAAAGTAACTTTCGTTGTTCACGCAGTAAGTTTCATCAAATTCATCATTGTTTAAAAGAGGGTCGGCTAGCGCGCACAAGTTGTGCTCATTCCTGCACTTAGTGCAATTATGGAAATATTTACGATATGCCTTATTGGTGAACACTTGGTTATACCTGTCGTCTACTACTGAGACTAAAACAGGAAGATCATCAAGCAGAGTTGCAAACCAAAGAGCTTCTTCAGACGCCTTTTTCTTCTCATTGTATTGTGCTTGTAAGCTCTTTTGTAGGCGGTTTCGACGTAGAACATGGAATAGGAAAAGCCCTAAGATAATGAGTAGTGACGTGCCACTAATTATCATTAAGGTTCTCTTGTTATAACCGTAGTTGATTACCCCGAGGTTATATCGGTTCTTAAACTGCTCGATATGGAGATTTGTCATTGGATATAGCATTCGATTGATGAGATCCATGGCTGCGATGTGTTGTCCTCTCAGCACCATGCCTACTGGAACACTGTAGAAATTCTCAGTTTCTGCTAGTGCAATTTTTCCACTATAGCGAGCGAGAAAATCGTAGCCAATGACATCTTTGTTTAAGAAAGCACGACCAATATCACCATCAATCAATTCCTTAAATAGTTCATTTGGTTGGGTGTAAAATGTTAACGAAAATTCGTCACCAAATTTGCTATCGATGTAAGTATTGAAAGCTTCTGCTCGTGATAAAACACCAACATGCGGGCTGTCATTCTTCCCCGTTAATACTAGGAACTGCGCATTGGTATAAGGTTTAGATTGAATGATGCTATCATCGAATAGCTTCGGGTCATCAAGATTTGCGTAGGCTATTAAGTCAATTTTATTTTCTTTGAATAGGTCCAGAGCTTCTTCACCATGACTTTCAACATATTGAAAGTTAAGGCTAGTCCTCAATGAAATCTGTCTCAGTATGTCGATAACATAGCCGCTTGGCTTTTTCGTTTCTTTATCAATAAAAAGAGCAGGGAATATATCCCGCGTAATCGTATACCTAAGAGTGTTGCTACCCGAGTGTTCAGATATCTGTCTGATATTAGCTTGTGTTGCATGAAAATACTTATTATTGGAGTTTATTCCGCCATTGTTGTTTATATATGTAATAGCTTTATTAATAACGCTCTCTAAAACAGGTTCTTTATTTGAAATTATTATTCTGTTCTCTTCAATGTAATTATCATCAAATAGTTTTATTTGACCTGTTTCGTAGGTATTGAAGCTATAGTTGATCAGAGATGCATAGTTACTGGCAATGCCGTCGACAATACCTTCTCGAACCAATTCAATACTGGCCAAAAAGTCGAGAGCGGGCACAATCGTGTCGTATCGTTCTTGTAAATAATCGCAGTACGAGGAACCCTGAACACACGTCCAAGTCATATCACCAGGTTTTTCTTCAATGTTCTCAGGGACATCAACCCAGTAGGCCATAACTTCTTTGTAGATGATCTTAGAGAAAATAATGTTCTGAGAGCGATAACGACTATCACTATAACCTATTGATATATCTGAATCTCCAGAGCTGATGTCGTCGATCACTCCGGATATGTGTGGGAAGATTTTGGTTTCTATGGGTATGTTCAAGATATCACTGATTTGGTTGGTGATATCTTGGTGTATTCCTTTTATAACGCCGCCTTCGAATTGTGAGTAGGGCGGATAGTACATATCGAAACTAGCGACCACTAAATGACTTTTACTTTTTAAATACTGTTTTTCTTGTTCAGTTAACCTTAAAGACTCAATAGCTTTAACTTGTAATGATAATAACGACAAAAATAGAAAAATAAAAAAATTATTCAAGTTCTTCATATGAGCCTTGTCCCTTTAGATAAGGGATGCTTCACTTAAAATTAAATAGTAACGTTGTATTTATTATCAATGTAAATGTTATCTTCATTTTAATGATAATTAAAAACGTAACTTTACCAATTTTATCATCTTAATCGCTATCAAGAAAAATAGCATGTAAGAATTGTCCTACATGATCCATCTTGTTGACCTAATTAGAATTATATTTAAATGCTGAAATTTACTGTTTAGCATTACATTATCTAAATTTATATATAAGTAGATATGTATAAGGTACCACTAGTTATCTAGCTATTTGAAAGGTCATTAAAATTATGAAAAGAACAATTGGAGCAGCAATGCTGATTATGGCGGGTTTCAGTTTGAACCCAGTTACTGCAGCGCTTACCAACGATGTTAATATTGATGTATCCGCCTCAGAATCCCAATGGTGGAGTACTTACCAAGTTGAAGTTAAGAACACATCTTCTCAGGCGATAGACATGAGAAGCTCTGTTCTCGAGCTTGTCCTACCCCATGCGACAACTGATATTCAGTTTTCTTCTCAAGGTTTATCTTACCCAAGCCAAAATATTGAACATGAGACAACAAAGGATGGTGTTCTGCATAAGGTCACATTTTCGTTCGATAATGGCGCTTGGGTAAAGGACGAGCTACTTTCTGATACTGCGTTTTTCCTTTCGTTTGGGATCAATGGTCAGTTGCCCGATCTCGTTTCTTTTGAAAACTCCATTAAGTTTAATGGGGAGGGGGGGGAGACACCTCCAGTCCCTGAAGTGCAGCTTTCTATTCTTTCTCCTTTTGAAGGTCAGCGTTTGGTCACAAACCAAATCACTGAAATTCAAGGCTCAGTTGAGGGTGAAGCGGCATCCAAACTTGAGTTTTGGGTAAATAATTTGAAGATTGCAGATCAACCTGTTGATCAAGATGTTACGAATTATTCACAAACATGGACACCTAATGAATTAGGGGAGTCAGCGATTCATGTGTTGGTTTTTGATAGTAGCGATCAGCAGATCGAGCAGAAAACTTTGAAGGTGAATATTGAGTCTGACCAAGATTTTTCAGCACCAGAAGTGAGTTTTATTAGCCCGGAAGACGGGGCAACGTTTAAGAAAACAGAGACCGTTTCTATTTCTGTCGATGCTTTTGACGCAGAAGATGATTTATCTACGGTTGTGATTAAATCTGATAATGCATCAGTGTGTGAATTTGATGCAACTAAAGTCGACCAATTTAGTTGCGATTGGCAACCTGATAAAGCGGGAACCGTCGTATTAGACGCTGTGGCGATGGATGAACAAAATCTTTCAGCAACAGCCAGCGTTCAGATTACGATCACGGAATCGAGCAACAGTTGTGGTGACGTACCTCAGTATCAAGATGGCGTAAACTATCAAGTTGGTGACCTTGTTTCGAATGCAGGCGAAATGTTCTCGTGTACTGTTTTTGGTTGGTGTGGTAATCCAGTTTGGACTCCAGGAACAGGTCACCCGAACTATCCTGATGCTTGGAAAGACGCATGGGAAACTGAAGGTCAGTGCGATCCAAATGTAGCCCCAGAGATTGAACTAATAAGCCCAGAAAATGGCGACCGTTTACAGCCTAATCAGTCGTTTGATGTGATTGTTGATGCATTCGATGAAGACGGCGAAATTGTTAAGGTTGAAGCGTTGCTCAAAAGTACTGTCATGGCTACGTCAACGGAACTGACTCCTGACGGCAACTACTTACTGGAAATTCCAGGTCAAGTTGAAGGTTCTTATGAGCTAGTGACAACGGCTTACGATGACAAAGGTGCGTCGACTGCAACCAAACCAATCACGCTCGCAATCACCGATCGTGATCTGGCGGTCGGCCTGACTTCTCCTATTGATGGTTCGAGCTTTACCCAAGGTCGTAGTATTAAACTTGTCGCAGAAGCTCAAAGCTTTGTCGGTGATATCAAGTCAGTGACCTTCTTAGTCAATGATGTAGAACTCACGACAATTACACAGGCACCATACGAATTCGAATGGTTAGGTGCGCAATTAGGAACACATACGATTGAAGCTATAGCACTTAATACTGTTGGTGACACCCAAACGACACCAACATCGACGATTGAAGTTAAAGAACCAACATTCGATACTGGCTTGCGAGATAATCCAGATCGGTCGATTTCTTATCTTACATCTTGGGGATTGACTGATATTGAAGAGTTAAATAACTCTAACGGTGATGCGTACTTCTTATCGTTTGGTAACTGGGATGCGAACGGTAATATCAAAGTTAGTGATGATATGATCACGCCGAAATATGACCCTAGCTGGATGGCTCCTGGCTATCAATCCTGGACAGAGCTAAAACACAGCCATGATAACAAGACTATGATGGTAGCGTTTGGTGGTGCAAGTGATGAGCGAATTTGGAGCCTGATGGGGTCAGAGCAAAGTCGTGAAGCCATTGCTAACGGGCTTGTTGAAATGATGTCTCAGCCATACCCGGTTTATAAGAAAAACCTGAGCCCAGATGAGATTGTTGGTGAGTGTTTAGCAACGGATTGGCAAGGGAATTGTGATTATACTAAGTACCAGTTAGCAGGCTACGTGAGCATTGATGGTGTTGACTTCGACTATGAGACGGCAGCGCGTTTAACTGAAAAACAAAACCGCGAACTTGAAGATATAATTAATAGAATCCGTGACAAGATTGGCCTAAGCAAGATCCTTTCATTAACCACTTACCATGTAGGTGCTGACCCTGTTGAGTGTGCGAATCCAAACGTATACGAAAACTGTTCATTCATTGAGTCAGATCGTTCTGCTCACCACGGAGAAGTTATATCACTGCTTCAGAATACTCGAGATACGATCGACTTCTACAATGTGATGGCATATGACGCAGGTGAAAACTTTAAGTATGACGTTGCAATGGCGAACTATGCTTATCACGTGCAAGATCCAACGAAGATCGTTCTAGGTGCAACTATTAACAGTCAGTGGGGACCTAATGGCCGTTTTGTAGAAACTTACGAAAATAACATTGAGCGTGCTCGTTGGCAGAAAGCAAATGGATACGGTGGTTTTTTCATTTGGACTCTAGGTTCAAACAATCAAAGTTTGACGCTTCAAGAGCAAGTAGACTACTTCAATGACATGATTGAACAAAACTAAGCATGGAAGAAAGAGTCTAGTGTTCTAATCAAATGGGTTACTTGGCTGACTTTGCTGATTCTTGTTAATTCCTCTTTGATAGAGAACGACTCATCCTAAAAGAGGCTCAATTGAGCCTCTTTTTTATTATGTATATATGCCATCTATCCCTTATGTGGCAAGGTTCTGAGTACTATGTGTGTCGGAAAAATCCTACAAGAAAAATTGTGAGTAAATGGTTAATTTGGCGTGACATTATGCCGCACAGGATTGCCAATACTGATTGGAAGCATGTTGGCCATGGTTAGTGTCACTAATATTCGATTTTTACTTTAGGGAAGTATTCATGCAAAAGTTGTTCAACAATCTCACCATTAAGCAGCTCATCTTGTTACTCACGATATGTTCGCTTGCTACAGTGTCTTTGTCTATCGGTTACTCTGCTAGCAAGTTAAGTGATGTTAGCAAGTCATCAACAGTGGAAGTCAAGAGTGCTGTTAATGTCGTTTTGAATGTTGTTAATGAGCAAACAATTCCGTTTTGGCAATTGAGACTCGATTTAACTCGTTCTATATATTCACATGATGAGCGAAAAGCTTATGGAGACAAAATCGAACGGTGGTATCGCGATTATCAAAATCTGTTTGACCGTGTTGGTCGATCTGAATTTGATCGAGATTTCATTCGGAATGTAGATAATTATTATGAACATAATAAGAGAGCTAAAGAAGTTTTTGATGCATACGAAAATGGCCTAGTATCACAACTCGAACGAGATGAATACATAGCAAAAGGGCGTGAGATAAGTGTTTCAATTCGAAATGAACTGGCAAATAGAGTTCAAAATTATGCATCTCATGTTGTTTCGGAAATCGAAGAAGCTGAAACTGAAATACACGAAGCCATTTATATGTTGGTTGGTATCTTGTTAATCGTAGTTTTCGCCTCTTTCATTGCAGGCTTCTTATTATCGAATTCAATTTCTCAGAAGATTCACCGTGTATGTAGCGCGCTAGAAGACTTATCTAATCAAAAGCTCACGACAAGATTGCCTGATATCGAAGGTAATAATGAAGCAAACATACTCGCCAAGTACTACAACCGTTCGGCTGATAATCTTGGCGAAGTTATCAATGACCTGACCAATATCGCAGAGAGTGTAGCGGCATCTTCTGTGGAATTGAGTGCTGTGATGACCCAATCCTCAGCCAATGCGCAAGAAGAGAGTCATCAAGTTACTCAGATTGCGACAGCAATTAATCAGATGTCTATGACGGCGAAAGAGGTAAGTCAGAATGCTAGCCATGCCGAGCAGCAGGCGGGTAATGCGACTGATTCTGTAACTAACGGGCACGTGGCAGTGAGCGCTTTGGAAGACATTTCTAGTCAGATTTCTGAATCTGTGAATAGTACAGCTGAGGCGCTTGAAGAGTTGAAGTCATACTCGCTTGATATCAACTCTGTCATTGACGTGATTAGTAGCGTGTCAGAGCAAACGAATTTATTGGCGTTGAACGCTGCAATTGAGGCAGCACGTGCTGGCGAGCAAGGTCGAGGCTTTGCAGTTGTCGCCGATGAAGTTAGAAACCTAGCAGGCAAAACTCAGCAATCGACTGAGAGTATTCGTACCTTGATCGAAAGACTTCAAGAGAAGTCAGAAGCAACCAACATTGAGATGTCGAGCAACATTGAGCTAGTCACGCAATCTAGAGATGCTGTCGAGTCGGTAGCGAAAGCATTTTCTTCTATCATCGAATCGGTTAACTCAATCTCTGAAGTTAATATTCTTGTCGCAACAGCTTCAGAGGAACAGTCGGCCGTGAGTAGCGACATATCCAAGAACGTAGAAGTAGTGTCGGATGTGGTTAGCCAGAATGTTGCGGGCATTGCACAAAGCTCGGTCGCGACCGAGGAGCTTGCGAGGTTAGCGGAAGAGCAACAGCGTAGGCTCAAAGAGTTTACTGTTTAGTCTGTGGCGTGAGTGGTGTTATAACTCGTAAATCCGAGTGTCAAATGCAAAAAAGAGCCTGTTCAACAGGCTCTTTCTTTACAAATTACTTTGGCGACTTTTGATTAGCGCTTCATCAAGCAAGCGTAAGCCGTGGTAAACGGTGCTTCTTGGTATTGCTTAAGGCCTGTCTCTTTGAATTTCATCATAAGAGGGTTACGTTTAAGGCTCTCTTTGATGTCAGCTGGAGAAACCACTTCAACGTTTAGGCCATCGATGAGCTGAATTGCCGCTTCTAGTTTGAAGCCGAAACCACCGCCAGCAAATTTGCCTTTCGTTTGGCGTTGGCGAATCACAACTTTATCTACTTGGTAATCTTCCATTAACTTTGCAAAAGAGAATTGAAAGTCTTTCATATTCTGTGTGTCGTTAGCGTCGCTGATCGCAACTTTAGATACTCGGCAATCAGGAATGTTAAATACACCGTCAGATAGAGAAAGAAGACAGATGACTGCGTCGTTACCTTTGATTTCAACACCACAAATTTTCATGTTATTACCTACTTATTTTAGAGCCCTATATTATGGTGTTATTTGTGGCACTTCTCCAGTGTTAGCATGCGTTAGCTGCAAATAAGTCGAATATTGTCAGTAGTTCGCTCCGGTATACGTTGACCATTGGCTAAATAAACAACACACACCTGAACGATAACGTTTGCTATGAGATGAGGTTCACAAACTCTTAGCAGTGTTGAATATTGATACGGTATATTATGCCCGCATCCCTATTTACTGTGTGGTTATTAGCCTTTATGAGTATCAACAACCTTTCTATTAGGAGCAAAATCGCGATTCCATTAATGGTCATCGTGATTGTGTTCTCAACTGTAACTGTACTTAATGTTATTAAATCTAACGCGCAAGCGGCGATTAATAATGAACTCAACAATGTTGTTCAGCCTGTGTTAGACAACCTAGAAGATGGTTACCGTGACATCTACCAAATCATTGCATCAGCTCAAGGTCTTTTACTTGCTAAAGACCAAGCGGCGATTGATTACCAAAAATTTGAATTTAGAGATAATGCTTACAAAGCGGTCCCTCGTTTTGAAAGCGTGCAAACTCTATATACAGCAGGTGTGTTGGATCCTTCTTCTCGCGGTGAGCTGTCGAAGCTTGTGAACGCGATGAGCAAGTGGGTGTCGCTGCACGAGCCTATGTTTGCTGATCCTGCCAATGCTCATCAATACAATATTGATTACTCGCATCAGCTTGACGCTGAGTTTGCCATTATTCGTAAGCAACTGCGTTCAATCCGAACTTTGATTGAAGTGAAACAAGCCGAGTTACGTAAGCAAGCTGACGACTCGATTGAAGCAAGTAAGGTGATCATTGAAGTAGGTATGGCCGTTGCTGTTTTCGCGGCGTGCTTTGCGATGTGGTTGTCGAATCGTTTTATCGTTCGACCTATCCAAGGTGTAGAAAAGGCGATGAGTGAAATTGCTTCTGGTGATGGTGACTTGTCGCAGCGTATGGCTGTGAACGGAAGTGATGAAATTGCGCGCTTGAGTTCTGCATTTAACCAATTTGTAGGCAAGATCCACGTTACGGTGGAGCAGGTGATCTTAGCGTCTAACGCAGTACGTTCTGAGATGGAAAACATTAAGTCTCTGACACAAAGCGTTGCTCAATTCTCTGCCAATCAGCAGCAAGAAAGCGAAGTGGTAGCAGCGGCTGTTCATGAGATGCAAGCTACGAGCGAAGCGGTAAGTGGAAATGCTCTTGATGCTGCTTCTGCGAGTAATACAGCCAATCGAGAAGTTGAGTCGGCTGATAAAACATTAGGCTTAACTGTGAGTTCAATTGAACGTCTGGCTCATGACATTGATAATGCAAGTGGTGTTGTTCATGAACTTGATAGTGATGTGAAGAACATTGCTTCTATTCTTGGTGTTATTCGAGGCATTGCAGAGCAAACTAACCTATTGGCGTTGAATGCGGCTATTGAAGCAGCTCGTGCTGGTGAGCAAGGCCGTGGGTTTGCAGTTGTGGCTGATGAGGTGAGAGCCTTGGCAAGTAAAACGCAAGATAGCACGGGTGAAATTCAGTCGATGATTGAGCGTTTAGAGCAAGGCGCACAACAAGCGGTTGGCGTGATGAATGAAAGTAAGATCAGCGGTGAGAAGACGATTATTCAAGCTGGAACTGCTGCATCCTCACTGAGTGAGATTCGTAACTCTATCGGTATGATGAACGAGATGAACACGCAAATTGCAACAGCGGCTTCTCAACAATCTCAAGTATCGGAAGAAGTGAATCAGAACGTACAACGCATCGCTGAAAGCACCATGCAGATGGTTGAAATGGCAAGCAGTGCTGAGAATGCATGCATGGCACTGGCGGAGCAATGTGAAATGCTGGACGGTCTTGTTTCTCAGTTTGAAGTTTAGGTTTTGAATATGAGCCAGCAGTAGGGCTCATTTTTAGTCCCCATGAATTCGTGATGAACCATAAAAAAGCCCGTACTCAATGAGTGCGGGCTTTCTTTTTAGATACGAGCTTGGTTTCGGGCTCTGCAAATAATGCGGTGTTAGCTGCTACGGCCGTCTTTATATGTGTAGCGGTAGTCAACTTTTACGTTCGCTTGGTAATGGATGTCACCGTTCATGTTAGTGATTTTTTTCACTTCCATATTCGCGTCATCAATTTTAAACGAATCGTATTTTGTTGTTTGTTGGAACTGTGGCAGTTCTCTTGAAAGCTCAAAAGGTGTCTTTGCGCTTAACTCATCCATAAGGTTAGTTCCTGCATCGTATGCTTCCGCTTCAGTAACAAATGTATCAGATTTTAGCGTTGTTTCTTGAATCGTTGTTTTAGTTGCTGCAAACGCTGTTGTGCTGAGTACAAGAGTTGATGCAAGTATGATTAATTTTTTCATAGGAGTACCTTACTTTGTTGAAGTACCTGTGTTCCGGTACAGAACCAACATACCAACGAAGTGGTAAGATGAGTGTCAGAGGAGAAGACGATTTTGTTAGTGTTCAGTGAGGAATATTTAGAAATGTCAGGGATTGGTTGGAATGATTTCGAGTGATTGTAGCTAGAGCAGATTTATGCGCAGAGCCTATCAAGCTAGGTGACACTTATTTGTAACTTCAATACACTGTATGGGTAATCATCGTTCATCATAAGGTAAAAGTATGGCCAATTGGGAAGGGGTAAGTGAGTTTGTAGCCGTAGCTGAGCGTGAAAGCTTTACGGGAGCTGCGCAGAAGCTTGCTACGTCAGTTGCTCAAATCAGCCGACGAGTGGCTAACCTCGAAGAGCGCCTAGCGGTTAAACTCCTGAACAGAACAACCCGTAAAGTCTCTTTAACTGAAGCGGGTCAACTCTATTATCAACAATGTAAGTTGTTGGTTGAAGGGTTAGAAATTGCTGAGCTTGCTGTGACTCAAATGCAATCTACGCCAAAAGGGCTTTTGAAAGTTACTGCGCCAGTCACTTATGGCGAACGTCAATTGGCGCCTATTCTGCATAAGTTTTTAAAGCTCTATCCGCAAGTTGAATTAGAGCTGATGCTAACTAACCAAAAGCTTGATCTTATCGATTCAGGTGTAGATGTGGCGATTCGCTTAGGCAGATTAGAAGATTCAAGCCTCGTGGCAAAAAAGCTGTCACAACGACAACTTTATGTGTGTGCTAGCCCTGAGTACATTGAACGCTATGGTGAGCCTCATACGCTTTCTGAGCTGAGTAACCACCAATGTTTAGTGGGTGGCTTTGAACACTGGCGTTTTAAAGAGAACAAGCGCCCTCGCGCGGTGCGAGTGAATGGCCGAATTAAGTGTAATAGTGGCTTGGCTCTATTAGATGCAGCAAAGCAAAGTATCGGCTTGGTGCAGCTACCTGAGTATTACGTAAGTGAAGATCTTGAATCGGGTGAGTTGGTTGAGGTTTTGACCGATTTTCGTGACGATAAAGAGGGGATTTGGGCGCTTTACCCTCAGAACCGTAACTTGTCCTCAAAGGTTCGTTTGCTGGTGGATTTCCTTTCTGAGCAATTAGATTAGTTCTATGACGGCAAGCCATTATAATGAAATTAGCCCAAACGACCTGATACTCGGTGTGTTCGATACACTAGAGCAACATTATGGCTATTTTGATTGGTGGCAACGGGACGACCCTTACAAGATAATCCTAGGCGCTATTCTGGTTCAGAACACCAATTGGAAAAATGCAGAAAAGGCATTGACGAATTTAGGTGATAAGTGCGAGCCAAGATCGGTTGCAGATATGGATCTCGATGATCTTGCCCAGAAAATACGATCCAGTGGTTATTACAATCAGAAAGCCATTAAGTTGAAGGCTGTGACAGAGTGGTTTTCGAAGTACCAATACGATATGTCTGCTGTTCGTGAACAGGATAAGAATCAGTTGCGAAAAGAACTACTGGAAGTGAAAGGGATTGGTGGAGAAACGGCTGATGCTATTCTGGTGTATGCGATAGGTAAAGCGTCTTTTGTGATTGACGCGTACGCGAGAAGAATCTTTACTCGCAATGGGCTGGATGTGCCTAAATCGTATGAAAAATTCCGCTGTTTGATGGAGAGCGTGATTCCCTTAGATACCAAAAGGTATGGCTATTATCATGGCTTGTTAGTCGAACATGGGCAGCAGTTTTGTAATCCTAAGCCAAAGTGCGAACATTGCCCTTTAAATCAAGATTGCGTTAAAGCTGGAGTTTAGCCCTACTAGGCGTTATTTCTGTTATCCAATCATCCTTAGATAAAATTCGGGCTTCAGAATAGAGATTCTGAAGCCCGATGCGTTTTAGATGTTAAGTAGCATTTGGTTACTGCTTACTAGACTGAAAATGTATTAGACAGTGAAGCGATCCACCAAGTGATACAGCTCATTTGCTCGACTGTTGAGGTTTTGGCTACCTGTACGGTTTTGGTTTGCTAGTGCAGCCGATTGCGAGCTTTGATCTGAAATTACCACAATACGTTGAGAGATCTCTTGGCCCACAATATTTTGCTGTTCAGTTGCTGTAGCAATAAGCGAGTTCATGTCCATGATGGTATCGATTGACTCTTGGATTTTCGCAAGCGCCGCGGCAGCAGCGTTTGCTTCTTCCACCGTTTGAGCACTACGGTTTTGGCTTGAATCCATTGCTTTTACCGCGGCGTCTGAAGCGGCTTTTAGCTGTTCAATCATCTTGTGAATGTCGCCCGTGCTCTCTTGAGTTCGGCTTGCCAGCTTACGAACCTCATCCGCAACAACTGCGAAGCCACGGCCTTGTTCGCCTGCTCGAGCCGCTTCAATTGCGGCATTCAATGCGAGTAAGTTAGTTTGTTCTGCAATATCTTGGATAACCGCCAATGAAGAAGAGATGTTCTGAACATCGCCTTCTAAACGCGATACCACTGTGTTGGCTTCCGATACTTCGCTCGCTAGGCCTGCAACCGAATCTGCAGCTGCGTTCACTATTTGCTGCGCTTCTTTTGCGTTGCCCTCTGCTAGTTTCGCTGAATCGGCCGCTTGGCTTGCGTTGCTTGAGATCTCTTGCGCGGTTGTGGTCATCTCAGTCATCGCCGTTGCAACTTGCTCAGTCTCTTCACGTTGGCCTGTGGCAATTTCGTCGACCTGAGCTGCGCGAGAAGACATGCTAGACGTTTCTGCTACCACTTGCTGACCCACATCGCTTACGCTTCGAATAATGGTTTGCAGGCTGGCTACAAAGGCATTGAAGTTCTCGCTGAGCTTAGTGAATTCTGGCGCTTTGAATGTTTCCATTCGAGCGGTTAAATCAGCTTCGCCACTCGCGAATGCACTGATTGAACGGTCAAACTGCTCAAGTGGCTTCATAATTGTTCGGTTAACTGCTACTGCAAACACGGCAACCACAAGGGCGATTAATCCACAGAAAATAGCGATGGCAGTCAGTGAGCTTTGTAGTGCTGCGTTCGAGCTCTCTTTCATCTCTGCGATGACCGCATCGATGTCGTCAGTATAGAAACCGGTACCAAGCATTAAGTCCCACTGCGGAATGAATATTGAGTAGCTGAGTTTTGGTAAAGCTTCAGATTGACCTAGTTTTGGGAAATAGTAAGTGGTGAATTCACCCAATTTTGAGTTCTTGATTAGGTCACGGATTAAGTAATTACCTTTCTTGTCTTGTAGGTCGTAATAGTTTTTACCAATACCATCGTTATTTTGCCCGACAACGACTCGAACGCCTTTAGAGTCATAACCAAAAATATAACCAGATTCACCATATTCGAGAGTTCTTAACGTAGGTAAGGCCTCTTCTAGTGTCGCACCTCTGTCCAAGAACGGGCTGACCGAAGAGTAGGCCATTTGCAGATACGCTTTGAGTTCCTTTTCTTTCATCGCCATCATATTGCTACGCGTCGATTCTACTTGTTGTGCGGTTAGCTCGGTGCTCTTCATATACGTCACGCTCATCATCCCGATTGCCATCAGTAGTAGTGGAATGAAAGAGAGAATATAAAGGCGGTTTTTGATGGTTAGGGTCATATCACGTTTCCTGTGCGATTATTCATGCCGTTATCAACACACTATTAATGTGGTTTCAAAATGTAAATGCGCTTTTGGTCTAATTGTTATCCGGAAGTGATTTTGTTTTGTAAACTTGATGGTGGTTGGATTTTAGCTCCTCTTGACTTATGTAACTAGGCGCTCAGTCCTTGATAGGCTTGGTTGTTTCTCTGCTTTTGAATTAGACGCTGCTTTGTTAGAATGCGACGCTTTGTAGCACCCTGCTATGTCTATTCGTTAAGTGAGAAAGATTCATGAATAAAAGCCATGTGACTATTGGTTTAACTAACCCAAAGAGCCCGACAAACGTTGGTGCTGTTATGCGTGCGGCTGGTTGCTACCAAGTCAACGAAGTTAAATACACAGGGCGACGCTACGAAAAAGCAGCTAAATTTCACACCGATACTAAGAGTGCTGCGCGTACTATCCCTCTGACGGGGGTTGAGTCGTTTTTGGATAATCTTGATCCAGAAACCAAGATCGTTTGTGTGGAACTAGCGGAAGGTGCGATCCCACTGCCACGTTTTAAACACCCAGAAAATGCCATCTATATTTTTGGTCCGGAAGACGGCTCTATTTCTCAAGATGTCGCTGACCGAGCCGATCATGTTGTTTATGTGCCGACGGTCGGTTGCATGAACCTGGCTGCGACCGTGAATGTTCTTCTTTATGACCGCCTTGCAAAATCTGACGAGATGGATGAGAGCAATGAGTTGATTAAGAAAAGCCGCGATAACCGCAACCATTTAGTGATCAAAGAAAAGTAACTGCTGCTGTCTAGTGTTATCTATCCTGCAGTTTATCGGATATTATCTTGATACATCATCAGATAATGGAAGGGTTAGATAACACCATGGAAGACAAGCAATTACTTGCCGCACTACAACAAGAACCTATCCTCGATTTATATCAGTTATTTCAAAACGTCGGCAAAGATCGCTCTCTCTATGATTTATTGGAGAGGTTATCTTCCCTCAAAGAACAACATCAATTGAGCACCCAACTTAGCCCTTTGAAGCCTCATATTGAAGGGGTACTGGCTCAATTCGACGGTACCACGCCTGATAGTGACATTCTTAAGGCGGTTGCAATTCAATCTGAGATTCAGCAACGAGGTCACAGCATGAGTCGTTACATCATGACATCGGACAATCATCGCCACTTTTCACCTCAAGCGGATTTAGTGATGTTTGGAGACTCGATCACCGAGTGGGCGCCGTGGGCTGATATTTTTCGTGATATTTCTATGGTTAACCGCGGCTTGGCTGGTGATACCACATCAGGCATGTTGCGACGTATTGACACCACGTTAAACGTGAATCCCCAGTTAGTCTGTTTCATGGCGGGAATCAACGACTTGGCTCAAGGCTACGGCGTTGAACATGTGTATGATAACTACGTAAAAATGGTCAACATATGGCGAGATAATGGTATCCAAGTGTTGGTGCAGTCGACACTTTATGTTGGAACTAAGCTGCAAAGCTTAAACCCAAGTGTTGAGTCTTTAAATAGAAAGCTAAAAGATTACTGTGCGCAGCATGGCATCGAGTTTTTAGATGTGAATGCGGTATTAGCGCCAAATCAACACTTGTCGAATGAATACACGTGTGATGATTTACATTTGAATGGCAGGGCTTATCAGGCTTGGGCTGAGATTCTGATGCCGATGCTAGATAAGTGCCTTCATGAATAGCTAGATAGCAGTGCGTACATATCGTTAATACTAAAAAGCTCCCTTAATTTGGGAGCTTTTTGCTAGATAGGATAACCAAGCTATTCTGGCTTACACACTTCAATGAGAATGTTTTCGTGTTGAAGGTTTTTGGCTAGAGTGTTTGGTAATGCTTTGTCGGTAAATAACGTTGTTGCTTCACGAATATGGCAAAGCGCTATTGAACCTTTAGGTACAAACTTGGTTGAGTCGAGTCCAACGTACATGTGTCTTGCTGACTTCATGACAGTTTGTACTAACTCGGTTTCGTTGAGATCATATTCAAGGAGAGTGCCGTCGGTATCAAGAGAGCCAGCACTCGTTAATAGGTAATCAAAACGGAACTTTGAGATAAAATCGATAGCTTCTGTGCCGACAATACCCCCATTTGATGCTTTTACTTTACCGCTAGGTATCAACACATCAAATGATGGATTTGAGTGTAGGATGTTTGCAACGCGTAAACTGTTAGTAATCACCTGTAAGTTGCTCTTTTTTAATAGGTGATTAGCGATAGTTTCAGCCGTTGTGCCAATAGTGATGAAGATAGTCGAATTATCAGGGACTAATTCAGCAATGCATTTCGCAATTGCATTTTTCTCGTCAGTTTCAGCGCTTCGGCGTAGCTCGTAATCCAAGTTCGTTTTACTTGCTGGCGAACTTGCGCCACCGTGATGACGAATCAACAGCTTATCATCACTGAGCTTTTTGATGTCTCGGCGAATGGTTTGGGTAGAGACATTTAGGCTTTCCGCTAAGTCTTCAACGGTATAGTAGCCTTCATCAATAACTAACTTTAGTAATTTATCTTGTCTAGGATTAGTCATACTAAACCTTCTTATTATTCATTTATGTGTTTATTCACTGCTGAGCGAGTTGGTATACCTTCTCGGCCACCCAATTTAGTACATTTGATTGCAGCGACAATATTTGAGAATTTGACTGCAGCACGGGTATCCATCCCTTCAGCTACAGCCACAACCAAAGCTCCGTGGAATGTATCGCCCGCTCCGGTTGTGTCG
The DNA here is from genome assembly GCF_024347515.1 of Vibrio gigantis. Lineage (NCBI taxonomy): Bacteria > Pseudomonadati > Pseudomonadota > Gammaproteobacteria > Vibrionales > Vibrionaceae > Vibrio > Vibrio gigantis. The sequence continues at coordinate 987,694 of NZ_AP025493.1, read as the reverse complement.
ACAACATCAATCACTGGGGCTGCTTCATGTTGCAGCTCGTTGTTTTCTAACCAATAACAGCCGTGTTTTCCTACAGTGACGTATACTTTGCCAGAAGTTTCTTGTTTTGCTAAGCGTAATCCTGCTTCAACCTCTGAATTTTGTACAAAAGTTGACAATCCTTCCTCTGAAAATGCGACATGATCGGCCAATTTGACCAATTCATCGATTGGATCCGGTGATAAATCAGCATCTAGAACTGACGGTATTCCATACTCTTTTGCCTTTTCTAATAGGTACTTAGCGCCTTCAGGCCAGCGTACGTCACACAGCACTGCATCAAATTGACTAAAATCAACATCCATCAACATGCGAATGTCACGGCTTAGCATAGGGTCTTGGTGGTTGATGATCATACGTTCACCTTCATCATCAACAAGAACACTAGAGAAAGATGAAGATGCATTGTTTATATGAACAATATGATTTGTTTTAACACCGTAATTGTTGAGCTCTTCGATCATGGTATTAGCTACGCTATCACTCCCTACACGACCGACAAACTCTACTTCATGCCCTAACTTAGAAACGGCGACAGCCGCCGTTGCCGCTGGGCCTCCGCCAATTTCAAAGTAATCTTTTGATACATACTTCCCCCCTGTTGTTGGCAGTTTTTCAACAAGCTGAACACGGTCAAGAACGGTAATACCCAGGCAAGCAATTTTCATCTTTCTTCCTTTTAGCCAATACAGCTATCTAAATATAAGTACAGAGTAAATTATATTTCCTGTGTCACCTAATACTTCGATAATGCTCACAAACTTACATTAAACAACAAAAATAGACAAAGTGTGACATGGTCAACAGTTCAATTTGTTCATTTGTTTATAGTTAACCCACTCAAAGTGTGTTGGTATTTATAAAAGGAAAGGATTATGAGTCGCGTTGGTTTTATTGGTCTTGGTCAAATGGGAAGCCCAATGGCTTCAAACATTCTAAAAGGTGACCATGAGGTAAAGGTTTTTGACTTAAATGCAGATGCAGTAAACGGACTGGTTGAGTTGGGAGCAACGGCTGCGGAATCAGCGCTAGACGCTGCAAAAGATGTCGACTTTATTATCACTATGCTACCGAATGGTGACTTAGTGCGTCATGTATTGTTTGGTGAGCAGGGGATTGCACAAGTAATGACGCCTGAAACGTTGTTGATTGATATGTCTACTATTCACCCATTCCAAACGGATAAGTTGGTTTCTGATATGGATCAACGAGGTCTACAGATGATGGAAGCTCCGGTAGGGCGCACTTCAGACCACGCGGTTAAAGGCGAGTTACTGATTCTTGCTGGTGGTAGCAAAGCCCAAATAGAGAGAGCACAGCCTCTTTTTGATTGCATGGGTTCCGAGACTGTAGATTGTGGCGGTGCGGGTAAAGGTATTCGCGTAAAAATTATCAATAATTACATGAGTATCGCGCTTAATGCGTTGTCGGCAGAAGCCGCTACTTTATCTGAAGCAATTGGTCTTGAATTCGAAACGGCATTGCAAGTGATGAGTGGTACACCGGCTGGCAAAGGACACTTTACGACAACCTGGCCGGGTAAAGTGCTAGCAGGCGATTTGACTCCGGCATTCATGGTGGATTTAGCGCATAAAGATCTGGGTATCGCTTTGGACTTAGCTAACCAAGTGAATGTACCAATGCCGTGTGGTGCTGCATCTCGTGAGCTTTACAGTATTGCTCGAGCTGCAGGGCGTGGTCGTCAAGACTGGACATCTGTCTTTGAACAACTTCGTGTTACGTCAGGTTTAGAAGCAAAAATAAAACAATAATTAGAATAGAGACAATAACGTGAAACTAGATGTCGAAAACTGGGGGCAAGTAGATGGTCAAGCGATGCCCGTTAAGCTATTTACCCTAGAAAACAGTCAAGGTATGAAGGTACAGCTGACTAATTTCGGTTGTATTGTTACATCGATAGAAACTCCGGATAGAGAAGGCAATAAGGCTGACGTGGTATTGGGTTATGAAACCCTAGATAAATACCTTGCCGGGCATCCTTTTTTTGGTGCGGTGGCGGGGCGTTTTGCCAATCGTATTAAAGACGGGCGTTACGAGCTTGATGGTGAGGTCTTCCAACTTGATACCAATGAGCAGTCGCGTACACACCTGCATGGTGGCATCCGGGGGTTCGACAAATATGTATGGAATTATGCAGTCGAACAGCAACCCGAAGCGGTTTATATACATCTAAGCCGAACCTCACCGGATGGTGAAGCTGGTTATGGTGGCACTATGGATGTCACGCATACCATTGGTTTAGATGAATTGAATCAGATTCACTATAACTTCAAAGCAACCACTGACAAGCCTACGGTAGTCAACCTAGTCAATCATGGTTACTACAATCTTGGTGGTCACGATTCGGGCTCAGTCGATAACCATCACCTCACGTTATTCTCTCAATTTTATACACCGGCAACTGAAGATATGATCCCGACAGGGGAAGTGCTGAGTGTTAAAGATACGGGTTTAGATTTTACGTCTTCGATGGTCATCGGTGACAACAAAAAGAAAGTGCTCGATGGAGCCTATGACCATAACTTTATTCTCGACCAGTCTAATAATGAAGGTGAGTACCATTATGCTGCGGAGCTTTACGACCCAAAAAGCGGCCGAGTAATGACAGTGTTAACTACGCAACCTGCGGTTCAGTTCTACAACGCTTCGAAGTTATCCAATAATACTTGGCTAGGTCGAAATGGTCATCAATATCAATCATTTGAAGGGATGTGTTTAGAAACACAACATTTCCCAGATAGCCCAAATCAACCTCACTTTCCAAGTGTTCGGCTAAACCCTGGTGATGTGTTTGAAGAGAAAACACTCCATCGCTTCTCAGTGAAGTAATACCTCCTTTCAATAACCATATTAGGGTGAACCATCGCCCTTCATTAGGACGCTACTATGGATATGACTGTCATATTAGTCTCCCTGATCATCGCATTAGGGGGCTTTACGCAAGGCTTGACCGGGTTTGGCCTTGCTCTTGTTTCTGTGCCGTTACTCTCGCTCGTTGTCGACGCAAAGATGGCGGTGCCGATCGCGGGAATTTTCGGTTGGTTAGTAACATTCCCGATTGTGTGGAAAATGCGTCACTCGATTCAGTATAAAGCTGGTCTGATTCTCGTAGCGGGTTCGTTACCTGCGTCATTTGTGGGTGCTAAGTTGTTGGCTAGCCTGCCATCTCAATACATTTTAATAACGATGGGTATTGTGCTGATTTTATCGAGTATTCACTCCATGCGTAGCACGAAACCTGCGTTCTCCAAAACTTCAGTGCCTGTCACTATGGGAACAGGGTTTGCTTCTGGCGTGCTTGGGGCAAGCGTTGGTGAAGCGGGGCCCCCGGTTATTGCGTATACCTCAATGCAGCCTTGGACTGCAGATCAGGCTAAATCGACACTAGTGTTCTTCTTCATGCTACAGATGATAGGTGCGATAGCCAGTTTTTGGACTGAAGGGCTTATTACATCAGAGGTCAGCAGTCTCGTTGGATCGGCAATGCCGGCATTTTTAGTCGGAATGACAAGTGGCATGGTCGGATACCACTTCTTACAGAAATACAAAATTAACTATCACCACATCGTACATGGATTGCTTCTGGTCATTGGTTGTGTGCTGGTGATCAAGAATGTCCAATTTTGATTGGTTTTGTAATAAGTAGAACTTAGCTAACAGAATTCAAATCCGCTGCCTGATAGTTTCAGCAGCAATAAAAAATAATAACGAGGAAAGATCGTATGAAATGGATCAATACCAAATCTCATAACTCTTGGTTGGAAACTGAAACAGATCGTATTTTTGAATTTGGAAGAAAATCTGTCGTATCTAACGGATTTGGTTGGGTAGGCAATAACGGTAATATCCGCGATGAGATGGGAACCCGCCTTTGGATTACCGCGCGCATGCTGCACTGTTATTCGTTAGCTGCTTTGATGGGGAGACCTGGTGCCTATGACCTTGTTGAGCATGGTATTGCTGCCTTAGAAGGACCTCTAAAAGATAACAAGCACGGTGGCTGGTACGCGACTATAGATAATGAAGGTGAAGGTATCGTTGATGCGTCTAAGCAAGGGTATCAACACGCATTCGTACTGTTAGCTGCTGCGAGTGCTGCGACAACAGGTCACCCTCGTGCACAAGCGTTACTAGATGAAGCGATTAACGTGTACGAAAATCACTTTTGGAGCGAAGAAAAGCAGATGTGCTTTGAGTCTTGGGATGAAACGTTCTCAGAGACTGAAGACTACCGAGGGGGTAATGCTGCAATGCACTCGGTTGAAGCATTCCTGATTGTTTACGATGTAACGAAAGACAAAAAATGGTTAGACCGTGCGCTTAATATTACTGAATTTATGATCAATAAAACGGCAAAAGGTCTTCATTACCGCGTAAATGAACACTTTGATTCTGAGTGGAACCCGCTGCCAGATTACAACAAAGAAACGCCAGCAAGCCATTTCCGAGCTTACGGTGGTACGCCGGGTCACTGGATCGAGTGGGGGCGTTTAATCTGCCACCTTCGCGCGACTTTATTAGAGATTGGTGCGAACACCCCTGACTGGCTGCTTGAGGATGCAATAGGCTTATTCGATGCAACCGTCCGTGATGCGTGGTCTGTCGATGGTGCACCAGGTTTTGTTTATTCCGTTGATTGGGACGGAAAGCCAGTGGTTCGTGAGCGTATTCGATGGGCACCAGTAGAAGCAATCGGTACAGCTTATGCGCTGTATACAGTGACGGGTGACAAAAAATACGAAGAGTTTTACCAAACTTGGTGGGATTACTGCCGTACATACCTGATTGATTACGAGGGATGCTCATGGTGGCAAGAACTGGACACAAACAATCAAGCTGGGACCAGCAAGGTGTGGGATGGTAAGCAAGATATTTATCATTTAATGCACTGCTTAGTGATCCCTAGGCTTCCATTAACACCTGGCTTAGCACCGGCTCTCGCTGCAGGCTTACTTGACCATGGTGTTAACTAGAGAAAGGTCTAGCGTTTAGGCTAACTAGAAAACTTTTAGAAGGTGATGGCTTTTGGCTGTCACCTTTTTTTTGCTCAAAGACTTTTCACTCATTTTCATTTTACTTGATCATTTAATATGTGGCTTAGGACTCATTTTGTTTATTTTTGTCCATTTGTGTTGAAAAGTGATACATAACTAACAGAAATGAAAGCTAGTGGCTGATAATTTAACTACAACAACGAACAAACAAATGAATAAAAAAGGAACAACCTAATGCCTTACGTGTCTGGAAAAACAATGATCAAAGAAGCGTGGAACAATGGCTACGCTATCGGTGCATTCACAGCTCACAACTTAGAAACGATTAAAGCAGTATTGTTGGCAGCTCAAGAAGAACAGTCGCCAATCATGATTCAGATTGGTCAAAAAGCAATTAATGAAATGGGCATGAAACCATTGCGTGATGCAGTAGATTCACTGATTCAACATCATCAAATTTCTGTTCCAATCTGTATCCACTTAGATCACAGCCGTAAATTCGAACAATGTATGGAAGCGGCGACACGTGATTTCCAATCGCTAATGTTTGATGGTTCAGCGCTTCCATTCGAAGAGAATATCCGTATCACTAAAGCGGTTGTTGATGTTGCTAATGCCTTGGGCCTTGGGGCTGAAGGTGAGATCGGTAAGATTGGTGGAACAGAAGATGACATCACCGTTGATGAGAAAGACGCGATGATCACTACGGTCGAAGAAGCATTAGATTTCTCTGAGCGTACAGGTGTTGACTACTTAGCTGTCTCTATTGGTACTGCTCACGGTGTATATAAAACAACACCTGAGCTTAAGTTTGATCGTTTGTCAGAAATTAAAGAAGCTGTGAAAAAACCGATCGTATTGCACGGTGGTTCAGGCGTACCTGATGACCAAGTAATGGAAGCGGTTAAGCGTGGCGTAGCAAAAATAAATGTCGATACTGAATTACGCCAAGGCTTTATCCACGGTGTTCAAGCACATTGGAAAGACAATGAAAAAGACTACATTCTTGCTGACGTTATGAACACGGGTATCTCTTCAATGAAAGAAGTTGTACAACACAAAATTCGTCTGTTTGGTTCAAACGGCAAGGCATAGATTGTCACTTATGTGACATAAACCCTACAAAAACGACACATTATTTATCTGTGTGAAAAATATCACGGTTCTAAATTATTAACTGAGTTATCAATACACACCCAATAAACCGTGTGTCGTTTTATAAATAGACCAATAATAATTATTATGGTGATTCTATGTTAAGAGCCATTGAAAAAGCATTGAATACGATAACAACTCCTCTAGCTAAGTTGCTCCGTCATACGGCCGGTATCTTACTGCTTTTGATGACTGTGATCGTAGTAGCGCAAGTGCTGTTCCGTTATGTATTCAATGTTCCATTAAGTTGGACGGATGAATCTTCTCGATTCCTGATGATCTATATGACTTATCTGTGCCTGCCATTCGTGTACCTAACTGATAAAAATATTGCGATGACTTTTGTGACTGAAATTGTCGAGAAGAAGTCCCCTCGTTTCTTCGCTCTGTTATCTCTTTTAGGTCATATCGCAGCGATTCTTGTGTTCTCCGTTTGGATTAAATTCGGTTGGACGTTCTTCAATACAGGTTCGGTGATGGCAGACAGTTTGCCTATCCAAATGTACTTCGTGTACATCGCACCACCGGTCATGATGGTTGTGACTATGTTGTACGCGCTACAAAAAAGTGTTGCTTGCGTGCGCGCCATCCTGGGTGACTTTGAAGATGTATCTCAGACAAGTAAAACCGCAGAGATGCTGGAATCTTGTCAAACCGAAGATGATTCAGCTGATCAAGAAGAACAGTTTGAATTGAAATCTGCGTCATAAGGAGTAGGACATGGTTTCCCCAATTTTCTTAGTATATTTTCTTGCGTTATTGATTGTAGGTGTCCCTGTTCTGTTCACTCTGGGACTGTCACCAATCATCACACTGTTTCAAAATGATCAAATGCTGTTTGCTAACATGCTCTATCAGCGTTTGTATTCGGGGCTAGACAGCTTTTTACTTTTAGCTCTGCCGTTTTTTATGTTAGCTGGCGAATGCATGACGGCCGGTGGCATCACACCACGTATCATTGCTTTTGCTCAAACCATGGTTCAGCACCTTCGTGGCGGCTTAGGGCACGTGGTGATTCTTGCTGCAACTATTTTCGGTGCGCTAACTGGTTCTGCGGTAGCGGCAACTTCTGCGATTGGCGGAATGCTAATTCCAGAAATGAAAAAATATAACTACGACACCGGCTATTCAGCAGCGCTGACTGCGGCAGCAACTGTGTTAGGCAATATCATCCCACCTTCTGGCATCATGCTTATTTACGCGTTTGTGATGAACACATCGGTTGCTGCAATGTTCCTAGCGGGTGTGACTCCAGGCATCATTTTCTGTATTGGTTTGATGCTGATGAATCGCTACCAGATTCGCAAGTACCCGGCGGTACAGCCAATGGAGCGTGCACCGGCAATGGAGCGTCACCAAGCGTTCAAACTCGCGATTCTTCCATTGATGACACCGGTTATTATTTTAGGCGGTATTTATGGAGGCATATTCACTCCAACAGAAGCGGCAGCAGTTGCAGTGGCTTATGCAATCTGTGTGTCTTTGTTTATCATTCGAGTAACCAATGTAAAAGCAACATACGCACTGTTTGCCAAAGTCGCGGTAAACGCAGCGTCTATCTTAATTATTGTTGCGGCCGCGAGTGGCTTTGCTTCACTCATCAGCTTGTCTGGTGTATCGAACATGGTCGCCGATTTTATGAACGGTATTACGGACAATCCGTACTTACTCTTCGCAATTATTAACGTTCTATTGTTCGCTATCGGTATGTTCTTAGATGCGGGCCCTGCAATTCTAATTTTCGCTCCGATATTTGCGCCAATTATGATCAGTGCGGGTATCGACCCAGTTCACTTTGGTGTTGTGATGTGTGCAAACCTGTCAATCGGTTTAGCGACACCACCAATGGGCTTGGTTTTGTTTGTCGCATCTGGCGTTTCAAAAGTTTCAGTTTCTGAAATTTCTAAGAAGATAATTCCATTCCTAGTTGTAGAGATGGCTCTTATTTTTGTTATCTCATGCTTCCCTCAATTAGTAATAGGTCTCCCTCAATTATTTGGGATTATGTGATAGCCGAGAATAGAATAAATATTTTTAATAAAATCACTAACCAATAACAATATAAATGCAGCACTTACTGATGCTGTAAATAAACCCTACACTGGTACATATTATGAAGAAAACAATAATCAACTTAGCAACTGCTGCTGCATTATTAACATCTGGTGCAGTATATTCAGCAACTGAATTTAATGTGGTTCATCTAACTTCACCTGAAAGTTATAACCACCAATCATTATTGGTACTTAAAAATCACCTAGAGACACGTTCAAATGGTGAAATTAAAGTTAAAATTTATGGGTCAGGTCAATTATGTGGTTCAGGTAAAGAGTGTATTGCGGGCGTACAAGCTGGCATGTTTGACTACTTCCCGACGACAGTTTCTGAGATTGCTTATTACTGGAAACCGGCTGAGTCATTTGACCTTCCATACCTACTACCGAATGACCGCGTGGCTGAGTGTGTTTACGGTAATGATAAGTTCATCTCTGACGTTCGCGCTAACGTTCTTAAAAAGGCTCCAAACGTACGCCTAATGATGGTTGCGAACTCTGGTGGCTGGCGTAACTTTGCGACAACGAAGAAGCCAATCAAAACCCCTGAAGATGTAAAAGGCATGAAGATTCGTACGGTTCCTGCAAAAGTACAGCAAGATTTGGTTAAGCAGCTTGACGGCTCACCAACACCAATCGCATGGCCAGAGGTATACACAGCGCTATCTACAGGTGTTGTAGAAGGTACTAAGAATGGTATTGTTGATATTATTCAAAGTCGATTCCATGAAAGCCTAGATTACCTAACATTGGACGGTCACGCCTACATGGGCGGTGCATGGCTAATGTCAGATATGAAGTTTAAATCACTTTCTCCTGAATTAAAGAAAGTTGTACTTGATGGTATTCAAGCACAGCAGCAATACCTGATGTCTTACCCTAAACATAATGAATACACGTCTTACGAAGAGTTCAAGAAAGCGGACGGCGAGATCTATAACCCAACTGCTGCGGAAAAACAGGCGTTCAAAGACGCGACTCAACCGGTTGTTGATAACTGGGCAAACAATGCAGATGCTGAAGGCAAGCAGTGGCTAGAACGTTTCCAATCTGAAATCCAGACTTGTGAAGCTCAGATCAATGCTTCTTATGAAGTTTCGATGAAGTAACCCCAGTTTAATTTAATAAATATCTTATAGAGCGATACTTGGCTTCTATGTGAAGTATTGATCTTAAATCATGTCGTTTTAACTGTGAGATTAATATGATCAGAGATAAAGGTAACCTGACAGCCAAAGCAAATAAGATAATTTCAGGCCTTGGTGGTGTCGATAATATCGTTGAAGGGCATATTGATAATTGTGCTACTCGATTACGTATACAAGTGAAAGATATTGAAACAGTTAATGAAAGCTTATTGCGACGACAAGGTGCTCTCGGTTTTATCCGACTACCAGATAATCATATCCAAGTTGTATTTTTGAATGTTCATGTTATTGCCGATGAAATAAGAAAAATATCAGGGCAGTAACACATTAACTAGTTAATAAAAACAAAACAAATAGACAGGCGGTAGTTTAATGCTTAAGCCTGGCAGTAAAGTCATATCTAAAATAAGCTCAAAAATAAAAATAGAGCGCCATAAGTAAAAAGGAAGAACAATGAGCGACAACTACGGAATCCCTAAAGTAGGTTTAGGGTTGTGGAAGATTGAAAAAGATCAATGTGCCGAAACGGTTTATAACGCGATTAAAATTGGTTATCGATTACTTGATAGCGCATGTGACTATGGTAACGAGAAAGAAGTGGGCCTGGGTATTAAGCGCGCGATTGAAGATGGCATAGTGAAGCGTGAGGATCTTTGGATAACGTCAAAGCTTTGGAATACCTACCATAAGAAAGAACACGTGCGTCCAGCTTTAGAGCGCACACTTCAAGACCTTGGAGTGGATTACTTAGATTCTTATCTTGTGCATTTTCCAATCGCACAGCCCTATGTTCCATTTGAAACTCGTTACCCGCCAGAGTGGATCTTTGATCCTCAAGCGGATGAGCCGAAGATGATGATTGAGCCAGTGCCTTTGTTCGAAACTTGGCAAGCAATGGAAGAACTGGCTGAAGCCGGGCTAGTAAAGAACATTGGCGTATGTAACTACAATTCAGGTTTGCTGAATGACTTAATGGCTTACGCAAAGATTAAGCCTAGTGAATTACAAATTGAGTCTCACCCATACTTAACGCAAGAGCGTTTGATTAAGCTTACGAAAGGCTATGGTATCTCGGTAACAACCTTCTCTCCACTTGGCGCTTTATCGTACCTAGAGCTCAATATGGCAGACAAACTGGAATCTGTTTTGGAGCAAGAAGTTGTAGTAAATGCGGCGAAAGAGCATGGAAAAACACCCGCTCAGGTTGCGTTGCGTTGGGGAGTGCAGCGTGGTTGCACCATCATACCTAAAAGCTCAAAAGTGGAGCGTTTGAAAGAGAATCTTTCTATTTTCGATTTCGAGCTAACAGAGCGCGAAATGGAGTCAATTTCAGCTTTGAACATTAACCGCCGATTCAATGATCCTGGCGATTTCTGCGAAGCTGCGTTCAACCACTTTTCACCAATTTACGATTAAGGGACTAATCATGGGTGTATTAAATAAAATCACAGAAACACTAGAGTTCGAAGTAAGCAATTTTCCAACGATCATTGAAAACGATGGCTCAGTGACAACACTAGCAGAAGCGAAAGCATGGATTGAAGAGCACCGTGAGCACTTGGAAGCAGAGCTACTGTGCACAGGGGCTATTCTGTTTCGTGGTTTCCCTGTTGTTGATGCTGAAAGCTATGATGCATTTTTTGCATCGTTCGGTTATGAGAACTTTACGTATAAAGAGTCATTGTCGAATGCAGTGCGTATCAACTTTACCGAGCTAGTCTTCACAGCCAATGAAGGACCTAAAGAAGTTGCGATTAACTTGCACAACGAAATGGCACAAACACCTATTTATCCAAACCGTATTTCATTATTTTGTGAGAGTCCGGCAGAGCAGGGCGGAGCAACCGTATTATGTCGTTCAGATATGATCTACAACGAGCTAATCAAAGTTGAGCCTGAACTAACAAATAAGCTAGAAGAAGTTGGAATTAAGTACACAACGACTATGCAGGGTGGTGACAGTGCTGAGTCAGCACAAGGTCGTAGTTGGCTAAGTACCCTAAGCGTGGAAAACGAGCAACAAGCTGAAGCTAAATTGAAAGAGCTAGGTTACACGTGGACATGGCAAGACAATGGTGATTTGCTGGCTCAAACGGGGGCTTTAGCTGGGATCAAAACGGTCGCTGACGGTCGTAAAGTGTTCTTCAACCAAATTATCGCCGCATTTGAGGGGTGGGAAGGCGTTAAAGAAAACCCTGTAAAAGCACTGTGCTTTGGAGATGATTCTGAAATTCCTAAATCATTTTTAGAGACGATTTCTAAGATCTCCGAAGAGTTGTCATTCGACCTTAACTGGCAGGCTGGCGATGTAGCGCTAGTTGACAATAACCTTGCTATGCATGGTCGTCGTCCTTTCTCTGGAGATAAAAAACGTAAAGTGATGGTTGTTTTGGGGAAGTAACCCTTACTTTACTGAGAGGATTTTAAATAAAAATCGCATGGGTGGGGGCCTATGCGATTTTTTGTATTTGGTGTCATTCTATCTGGATGCATACTTGCTATATGCTAGTATCTCTAGCTGCTTAATCTAGCTTGTGAATCCAAAGGATACTGATTTGAACCTAAGACAACTGGAAGTCTTTTACGCCATTATGCAGACAGGCACGGTATCTGGTGCTGCACGTAATCTGCATGTTTCTCAGCCCAACGTTACTCGTATTCTAGCTCATACTGAGCAGCAGCTTGGGTTTGGATTATTCGAACGGGTGAAAGGGCGTTTAGTTCCTACCATTGAAGCCAAAGCGCTACTGCCAGAAGCCGAGAAGGTGTATCAGCAATTGGGGCAATTTCGCTCTCTGACCAATAAAGTCAAACAAGGGCAACAGCACTTACGTATTGGCGCGCCTCCTATCCTTGCCACCAAATTGCTGACTCCGGTAGTAGCTCAGATGTCACGGGATCAACAGTCCGGCACACAAAGGCTTTCGTTTGAATTGCTGACCGCAAACCGAGATGAGTTGTGTGAAGGTTTACTCAAGCATGAACTTGATATTGCGATTGCTTTTGGCGATGAAACGCCGCCTGCGATATTAAGTGAAGTGTTGTTGGTTCAATCTCTTAGAGTGTTAATTCCGGCAGGCATGGCTGAATCGTTATCTGAAGCGCCGACCTTCGAAGAGCTTATCGAACACCCTTTACCGATCATTGGACTTGATAGCCGAGACCCTATTGGCTTGCTTCTCCATCAGAATCTTTCTGCTCGTGATAGCCGTTATCATCATCCTATTACAGTTCGTAGCTATAGCGCAGCGGCAGAGCTCGTCAAGCATCAAGCGGGGTTTGCGATTGTCGACCCTTGGACTGCGGAGCACTGTCAAAACGATGAGTCGATTTGTGTGTTGCCATTGCAACCTGATATTCAATTCTCGGTTTCGATGCTTTGCGCAGAGCACACTCCTCAGTCTATTTCTGTTAAGCAGTTCATCACTTCATTGAAGAGCAATATTCACCCTATAACCTAAGGTTATAGGGTGTCGATAAATAGGTATTCGGCAGCCTTTAACTTCTTAATTAAAGTAATTCCATACAAGGACTTATTAATTAGGAATGCTCATGTCTATCGCTCAACCTTACCTTCTTTTTCTTGGGGATGTTACTGACCCATTGGCCGCAAAAACAGCCCGTGGTATTCACCAATGGCGACCAGAAATCTGTCTAGGCCAACTGCGTTTAACAGACGAAACGGTTTCTCTTGGCTTAACCGATATGACTTTGCAAGAGGCACAAACGCAGGGTGCTAAAACTCTAGTGATTGGTACTGCGAACCCTGGCGGTGTTATTCCTGATTCGTGGCAGCCAACCATATTGGCAGCAGCAGAAATGGGATTTGAGATTGCATCTGGAATGCACCAACGGCTGAGTGAATTTTCACCGCTTGCTGACATGCAACAGCGAGGATTGACTAAGCTTCATGATGTACGCCATTTTGATGGTGACCTGAACGTGGGTAATGGTAAACCTCGTCAAGGTAAGCGTCTTCTAACGGTAGGAACGGATTGCTCGGTCGGGAAAATGTTTTCGGCGTTGGCCATTGAGAAGTCGCTTAAAGAAGCGGGCACATCAGCTCAGTTTAAAGCGACAGGCCAGACAGGTATCTTGATTGAAGGCAGCGGAATTTCGATTGATGCTGTGGTTGCGGATTTTATTTCCGGCGCGGTCGAAGCGATTAGCCCCGATTTTGCCGACCACGAGTGGGACATCATTGAAGGGCAAGGCTCTTTGTTTAATCCGTCTTTTGCTGGAGTGAGTTTGGGTTTGTTGCATGGTGCACAAGCTGATGCTTTGGTGTTGTGTCACGAAGTAGGGCGACCACATATTCGCAACCTTCCTCACGCGCAATTGCCAACGATTGAACAGACCATTGAAGCTAACTTACAAGCCGCGAGACTGACAAATCCAGATGTGAAGCTGGTGGGTATCTGCCTGAACACATCGGCGATTAGCATTGAAGAGGCTGAAATATTGTGCCAAGAATGGACCACACTTTATCAAGTACCAGTGACGGATTCTGTTCGTTTTGGTGTACAACATATTACTGATCATTTGCGACATTCACTTTAACGGTTTCATCAATTCTACGTTTCCATTTGTTAAAGCGAACATCAACCGAGTGAAATTATGAAGATTACAGCAGAATCCATTACTATCGCGATGCAAACGCCTTTCCGAATATCTCGAGGCAGCCGTACTGAGTGTCACGTTGTTCGTGTTTACATTGAACATGACGGCAAACAAGCGCAAGGCGAGTGTACGCCTTACCCACGCTATGGCGAGTCATCGGAGTCTGTACTAGCGCAAATCCAACAGGCGTCTAGCGCACTTGAAGCCATGTTTGAGCGAGGCATGACCGATCCCGCAGAGCTAAGAGAGCACCTTCTGTCTTTATTACCTGGAGGGGCGGCGCGTAATGCTGTCGATTGTGCGCTTTGGGAATTTGAAGCGAAGCAAAATGATCAGTTATTCCCAAATAGCTTGTTTGAGTTGCCAGAGCAAATGGTTACCGCAATGACGGTCTCTATTGGCACGCCAGAAGCAATGGCAATACAAGCGCATGACTATGTGGAGAATGGCGCGAAATTACTGAAAGTAAAGCTGGATGGCGAGCAGGTGATTGAACGTGTTCGTGCGGTACGAGAAGCTGCCGAAGGTGTTCAAATTGTACTGGATGCCAATGAAGCGTGGACAGGGCTCAACCTTGAAGAGCTGTTTAATCAACTGGCTGAGTTTGACATTGCGATGATCGAACAGCCTTTACCACAGCAGCATGATGCCTCGCTGGCACACATCAAGCATCCGATTCCACTGTGTGCTGATGAAAGCTGCCATACTACTTCACAACTTTCATCTTTGTTAGGCAAGTATGAAATGGTCAACATCAAACTAGATAAAACCGGTGGTTTAACAGAGGCATTAGCACTCGCCGAAGAAGCGCAAAGGCTCGGATTTACTCTGATGTCGGGTTGTATGCTCGGTACTTCATTGGCGATGCGTGCAGCGCTGCCTATCGCGGTTCAATCTGAAATTGTCGACCTCGACGGTCCTGTATTACTTGGGCAAGATGTTTCGCCAGCACTGACTTATCGAGATGGGATGATCATTCTCTGAGATGGTTTAGCACTGTCTAGTTGGAGCAACAATCTAAATGAAATCGCATGAGTGAAAGCTTGTGCGATTTTTTTTGCGTCAATAAGCCTTAACTGACTAATTACATGAGAGTTTTATTATTTGATCGAGAGTTATTAATTCTCCTCTACTGGTTAGTATTGATAGAGTAATCACGTTTCTGTCGGTGAGGTCACTTTCTATTATCGCAAAACAGGCAGCTCAAGCTTTATAAAATAATTGTTATGGTGTTTTATGTGAAATGTTAATGATTACTCTTGTTTTCATAGTTTCTCTAAAACTATTTGAAGTGGCTTTAAGTCAGGTTGACCACCTAACTGATTGAATCATTGACCTTTCCTGTTGGTTTTTTGATGAGAATAAGGTGGGGCGAGTGAGTAGTCGTGTCTCAGAGGTGATAGATAGTAAGGTTCGTTTTGAACGTCCATTTCCGATCAAAATTCCCCGTCGTAGGTGGTTTGGTTGGAAAGGCATTGAACTGCGCTTGGTGTTGGCATTGGCCATGTTATCGATGACCACCATCTTCCTTTCGGTTGTTTCCAGCTTCACCTTTGACAACCTAAATCAAAGGCTTGTCGAATTAAAAGAGAGTGAAATCCCTGCCTTAGATAACGCTGCACGCTTGAACGACATGGTGCGAGTGATTATCACCACCTCATCACAACTCAGTGACGCAGACTCCAATTTAGAGCGCAAACAGGCGATGCTTAAAATTGAAGAGGCTATATCAGTAATGAATAGTGTTATGGTTCAATTCCCTGATTATCACGCCTACTTTAAAGATCTTATCGCCCAAGTTAATAATAGCCTGAGCCTGTTGTATCAAAGTGAGATTGAGTCAGAACAACTCAATCAAGAACTTCGTAATTTGCTTGAAGGCTTTTATCCTCTATTGCAGCAAGCCAGTGATTCACTCGATAGCTTACCTGAATCAGCCAAAGACCAGATCCAATACACGCAGTTAAAATCCCTGCTGTATTACCAATTAGGCTTGGTCGAAAAGCTGTATAACGACTCTAGCTTTAATGAGTTGGATTACACCAGCTTACGACTAGGGCAGGTTGGAGAAGAGTGGTGGCAGCTTTGGGTAAATGGTGATTTAAGAAGCAAGTTTCCCCAATTAGATCACCAACTCACCGTAATTTACAACCTAGCTTCAAGTGATAGCAGCTTGTATGGGCTGAAAAACAAAGCGCTCGATCATCTTTATCAAGAGCAGTATTTCCTGCAAAACAGCCGTGAGCATCTTAACCAATTAACTGTGCAGATCGAGCGTAATACTAGCCAAGTGAACCGCAATATTGATCAGTCGATTCAGCAGGCTCAGCTGTCGTTACAATCGAACCAACAACTCTCTCTTTTCCTTTCTTTGTTCAGCGTACTGGCTGCAGCGGCTATTTCATGGTTCTACGTGCGTAAGAGCATTTTGGAAAGGCTTTTACAGCTTAAAGACAACATGTTTGCAATTTCTACCGGCCATTTAGATACCGAAGTTTCGATTCGTGGCAAAGACGAAGTGACACAAATGGCCAAGTACCTAAAGGTATTCCAGACAACGGCCAAAGTCGTGAAACAAACCAATCGAAAATTAGAGGCCGAAGTAGAAGAGCGAACCCTAGCCGAAGCCAAACTGCGTGTTACTCAAGATGAGTTAATCCAAGCAGGGAAACTGGCAGCGTTGGGGCAATTAAGTGTTGGAATCACTCACGAGATCAATCAACCACTAACTGCGGTAAACAGCCATGTTCGAAGCGCTCAATTGTGGTTAGGTAAGCAAAGACCAGATAGAGCCGAAGAGAATCTTCAAAAGATTGAAGTGCTGCTAGATAAGGTGGCGGCCATCACCCGTCACTTGAAAGCTTTCTCACGTAAGAGCGACGGCAAGATTGATAACGTAAAACTGGTAAAGGTGATTGGTGATGCTATCGACTTGTTTGAAACTAGGCAAAGTAGGGTCTCGATTCAGTATTCCCCACAGAGTGACCAAATGGTTCGTGCCAACAGCATTCGTTTGGAGCAGGTACTGGTGAATTTGATCAGCAATGCTTTAGACGCCGTTGAACATAGGGAGCAGCCTCTGCTCAGCATCTCCACTCAAGAGCATTCGAACACGATTCAAATTGCAGTGAAGGATAATGGGTTAGGGATACCCGAAGAGGACATCCCTTATCTGTTCGACCCATTTTATACCCGTAAGACAACAGGTAAGGGGCTTGGGCTCGGTTTGTCTATCGCATACAACATAATTAAAGACTTTGGCGGCTCGATTCACGTGGAATCAGTTGAACACCAAGGCACCACCTTTATCGTCACTCTACCAAAAGGCACAGACTCATGACTTCAGAAAAACACATAGTTCTTATCGACGATGAAACAGACGTTGTTGAAGCAGTGAGTGAAATGTTGGAGCTCGAAGGGTTTAGCGTCACTAGCTTTACCGACCCAAACCTTGGTCTTAAATCACTCAAGGCAAACAGTCAGTCGGTGGTGTTGTGTGATGTGAGAATGCCACAAGTAGACGGCTTGACTCTACTTAGCTCAATCCAACATAGGGCAGCTAACGTTCCTGTGTTACTGATGAGTGGGCATGGTGATATCCCCATGGCGATAGAGGCGATGAAGTTGGGTGCTTTCGATTTTCTGGAAAAGCCGCTTAATGCCAGTGAGTTGGTGGAGAAGTTAGATTTGGCGTTGACACAATGTCAGCACAACAGCCCTGCAACGTTAGACGACGATCAGGATACGGAACTACCCATTGAATCTGTGGTTATCGGCCAATCCCAAGCGATGGACACCATACGTAAGCAGGTGCTCGCGCTGTCTCATACTGGGGTTGATACCATTATTAATGGTGAGACTGGAACTGGAAAAGAGGTAATTGCTCGCGCGTTGCATCAATTTAGCCGTCGTAAGGCAAAGCCGTTTGTCGCGATAAACTGCGGTGGCATGACCGAGAGTATTATTGAGAGTGAACTGTTTGGTCACGAAGCGGGTTCGTTTACCAGTGCCAACAAAAAACGCATCGGCAAAATAGAACAAGCCAATGGCGGGACTCTGTTTCTCGATGAAATTGAAAGCATGCCGATTGCCGTGCAAATTAAGCTGTTGCGCGTCATTCAAGAGCGAATGATTGAGCGCGTTGGTGGTAACGAGTTAATCCCGGTTGATATCCTGGTGGTAGCCGCCAGCAAAGCTGATCTCGCGAGCTTGAGTGAATCGGGTGAGTTCAGGGCCGATCTCTTCTATCGCCTTAATATTGCTAGCTTAAACCTTCCCGCATTGCGTCAACGTAAAGAAGACATTCAGGTGTTGTTCCGTCATTTTGTGATTCAAGCGAGCCACAAATACAAGACACGCCCATCAACGATTTACCCTGAGCAGATTCAGCAACTATGTCGACACGAATGGCCCGGTAACGTGCGTGAATTACGTAATGTCGCCGACCGATTTGTACTTGGCATTGTCGGTGATGGCTTCGATCTCCAATCACCAATTTGTGAATCAATAGGAGAAGACTTCGCCTTTGAAAAACAGATGGAGCAGTACGAAAGGAATGTACTGACTGAAGCGTTGATAGAGAGTGCAGGCAATATCAATGAGGTCTCGAGCAAGCTGAATCTACCACGCAAAACGCTTTATCGAAAAATGAAGAAGCATCAATTGGATAAAGAGAGTTTCAAGGCTTAACTCGCGAAGTTGGTTACCAAGTAGCAAACCAAAGCCAAAAGAGAAAACCGAAAAAAAAGCACAAGACAACAATGACCCATTTATCATTTAGTTGAATGACTAACGGTTTCAAGTGATTGTAATAAAAGAGTTTTAATATTTGGCACAAAGCGTGCAATCCCTACATTGTGGCATCAGCCCACATGAGGTCATCTTAGAGAAGATCGGAATGACCGAATTAAGGAAGTTAGAAAAATAATTGCTTGTTGCAAGGAGATACAAACATGAAGCAAATACTGAAAGGCTCGATTGCTCTGATTATTGGCGTTAGCTCAATGACAGCATGGGCAGCTACAGAGTCAGCAAACCTAGGACCTCGTCCCCTCTTTTTAGTCAACAATATGGATGAGAGCCCTTTGAAAACCAAGCTGCTGAGTTGTAGCGAAGGGCCTTTTCATCGTAGCGATTTTTCTATTGGGCACCGCGGAGCTGCAATGCAGTTTCCTGAGCACACTAAGGAATCCTACTTAGCTGCCATTCAGATGGGGGCGGGTGTCGTTGAGTGTGATGTCACTTTTACTAAAGATAAAGCGTTGGTATGCCGTCACTCGCAAAGTGATCTGCACACCACAACAGATGTCTTGGCACACCCTGATCTTGCTAAGAAATGTTCAGTTCCATTTAAACCTGCGAACCCAGCGACAGGTGAAGATGCTCAGGTTGAGTGTCGTACTTCTGATTTCACGTTGGCAGAGTTTAAGACGCTTAAAGGGAAAATGGATGGCGCGAATCCGAAAGCGACTACTGTCGAAGAGTACATGAATGGCACACCGGGTTGGAGAACTGACCTTTACAGCCAAACAGGGACACTGATGACGCACGCAGAAAGTGCAGCACTATTTAAAGAGCACGGCGTGAAGGTAACGCCTGAGCTGAAATCTGCGGCGGTCGAAATGCCTTTCAATGGTTTCAGCCAAGAAATGTACGCGCAAAAGCTGGTGGACGAACTGAAAGAGGCAGGTTTTGAGCCTTCAGAGACTTATCTGCAGTCATTCAACTTGGATGATGTGAAGTATTGGATCAAAGAAACACCGAAGTTCGGAAAACAAGCCGTTTATCTTGATGACCGTGTTTATGAGCTAGCGGACTTTGTTGCGTCTGTGGAGAACATGAAAGAGCTGCACGATGCGGGTGTGAATATCATCGCGCCACCTCTGTTTGCTTTGGTTGAGCTAGACAAGAATAACGAATTGGTTGCGTCAAACTACGCGAAGCTTGCTAAGGATGCAGATCTTGAGATTATCGCATGGACACTTGAGCGTTCAGGCCCACTCGCGCAAGGCGGCGGTTGGTACTACAAGAGTGTGAAAGATGGCATAAACAATGATGGCGATATGATGAAAATGCTCGATGTACTGGCGCAAGATGTGGGTGTAATGGGCGTATTCAGTGACTGGCCTGCAACGGTAACCTACTACGCTAACTGCATGGACAGCGACGCTTAGGCTATTCTGAGAGAACTGTTACATCGCTAATGATAGTGTTTGTATAGATGGCTATTGGCCAAAGAATAATAAGAGAAAAAGCAGTGAACCAAAGAGCCTTCGGGCTCTTTTTTTACCACTGAAATTGGTGGGACATAAATGACCCAAATGCCGACTTCTAGGTTGGACATTAATGACTCAAAACTTATTGTTGAATTTGGTTTTTTATTTAAGTTATTGAAATTATTTGAATAAAAACCTGGCACAAAGACTGCAATAGTGAAGGTGACTTTCAACAATAAGTAAAAGTAAGGTTTGAATATGAAAATCAGTGTTAAAGGACTGTTAATCGCTAGCTCATTACTACTTCCTTCAATGGCTATGGCAAGCGACTGCTCTAGCCGTGGTGTGTTAGACGATCGATACTGTGATGAAAACCAAGATTTGGTGGCAGATTCACCAAAGAACCCAGATGAGTGGAATGATCCAAGCACACTTGTGTTTACCTACACACCGGTAGAAGATCCTGCGTTATACAAAGATGCGTTTGCCGACTTCCAAGCTCACTTAAGCAAGATCACGGGTAAGCGAGTGATCTACTACACCGTGCACTCGAACTCTGCACAAGTAGAAGCGATGCGTTCTGGTCGATTGCATGTTGCTGGTTTCTCTACTGGCCCAACTGGTTACGCAGTTAACCTAGCAGGTTACGTTCCTATTGCTGTGAAGGGCGATGAGTCTGGCTTCCAAGGCTACAACCTGATCACCATTGTGCGCAAAGACAGCGGTATCAATACTATGGCTGATCTAAAAGGCAAAAAGGTTGCACACACTTCTGCATCATCAAACTCTGGTAACCTAGCTCCTCGTGCACTATTCCCTGCTAAAGGGTTAGTGCCAGATGAAGACTACAAAGTACTTTACTCAGGTAAGCATGACCAGTCGATTCTCGGTGTATTCAACGGAGACTATGATGCAGCACCTGTGGCATCTGATGTATACGATCGTATGGTGGCTGCTGGCCGTGTCGACGATTCTGAACTGAAGATCATCTACCGTAGCCCACGTTTCCCAACGTCTGCTTTCGGTTACGCTTATAATTTAAAGCCAGAGCTAGTAGAGAAGATCAACGAAGCCTTCTTTAGCTACCGCTTTACTCCAGAGATGAGTGCATCATTCAAAGGTGCAGACCGTTTCTCGCCAATCAGCTACAAAGAAGAGTGGGACGTGATTCGTGACATTGCCCATGCGACAGGTACGGCTTATACCAAAGCAGGTCTGAAAAAACTGGCTGAAAAAGACGCCGCTAAACGCGCAAAGAAAAAAGCCGCTGAGCTAGCGAAGCAAGCAAACAACGGTTAATTCTTAGCTCCAAAGAAGACTTAGGCTTCATATTAAGCCTAGGTCTCCCAGAACACTTACTTCAATTAAATATCTATGCCCTCGCGGGTAGGGCATAGATCATTCTAAAATTCGCACAAGGAAATGCAGTATGGCCGTAGCAAGCTATGACGGAATAAAGATAAACAACCTTTTCCACGAGTATGTGGCAGGCAAGCCAATCCTTAAAGGCATTAATATAGATATCGATGAGCCGGGTATTATCGCGATTATTGGCCCATCGGGTACCGGTAAAAGCACACTTCTACGCTGTATTAATCGCCTTAACGACCCAAGCCAAGGGGAGATTATTTTTGATGGCGCAGACCTGACTCAACTAAAAGGCCAAGCACTTCGTAAACAGCGCCGTCATATTGGCATGGTATTTCAAGAGTACAACTTGGTAGAGCGTTTAACGGTTATCGAGAACGTGTTAAGTGGCCGTTTAGGGTATATGACCGCTTGGAATGCGTGGCGCCGTAACTACTCCGCTGAGGACTTAGCGAAGGCTTTTGAGTTACTGGAATTTGTTGGACTGCAAGACTTTGCAAACCAACGTGCAGACAGCTTGTCGGGCGGTCAAAGACAGCGTGTTGGCATTGCGCGCGCAGTTATGCAAGACCCTTATATTTTATTGGCAGATGAACCAACGTCTTCTTTAGATCCAAAAACTGCTGTGGAAATCATGGAGTTGATGGAGACATTCGCAGAACAGAAAAACATTCCTGTATTGGTGAATATCCACGATGTGAACCTAGCCAAGCGTTATGCTAAACGTATCATTGGCATGTGTAATGGTAAGGTACATTATGACGGTAGCCCTGAAGGTATTTCTGAGGAAGATCTAAAAATTATCTATGGGGGTGAGTCATGGCTGGATTAAACCCAAGTTCATCGCCAAGCGTACCGTCAAACCAGTCGCCAGCGAAGCACGAAAACCCATTTAAGGTGTCATGGGCCAATCGAGCGATCATCGCCGGGATCGTGGCTTATCTGTTTTACAGCTTCTCAACGCTAGGACTGACGTTTGATCGTCTAATTATAGGTTTCGGTGAAAGTGAGCGGTTACTTTCAAGAATGTTCCCGCCTGATTTCTCCCGGACGAGCCTGCTATTGAGTGGCTTAGCAGAAAGCTTACAGATTGCGATTATTTCGAGCTTTTTTGGCATCGTCATCTCACTGTTTTTAGGCCTACTTGCCGCTAGAAATATGATGCCTTCTATTGTATCAACCCCGATTCGTGGCTTTATCGCATTGTGCCGTTCTTTTCATCCGGTGATCATCGCAATCCTATTCGTGAAAGCGGTAGGCTTTGGTGCTCTGGCTGGGATCTTGACCTTGGTATTCGCATCAATCGGCTTCATTGCCAAGTTGTTTGCAGAAGCGATTGAAGAGATCTCTTTTAAACCGGTTGAAGCAATTAAAGCGACCGGTGCTAGCTTCATCAGTGTGATTCTGTATGCGGTAATGCCGCAGGTGTTTACTCGTTTTATTGGCTTCGCTAGCTACCAGTTGGACTCGAATTTACGTAACTCAACCATGGTGGGCATCGTTGGTGCGGGCGGCCTTGGTGGAACGTTATTCTCTGCATTCCAACGCTTCGACTACGACTTTGTCGCTGCTATTTTGATAACGATCATCGCACTGATTCTTGTCGGCGAATTCCTTTCCAACATTGTTAGGAGAATCTTCTAATGACAACTGCATCTATTGATAGAGAGTGGCAGCGTTTTACACCCAACGAACGTGTGGCTCGATTTGCCGTTTACCTTAGCCTTGTATGCGCCATCGTGTGGTCTTGGCAGACGGTGGAAGTGATCCCTGAGTTCCTATATGACGCACCAGCTCAGTTTGCGGACATGTTTGAACGCATGGTGCCAATGGATTACGGATTCTATCCAGAGTCGATCCATGCGGCGATGATTGAGACGCTGCACATCGCTACATTAGGTACCTTATTTACCTTGGTGTTTGCGATTCCTTTGGCGTTATTGAATGCGCCAAATATTACCCCGAATAAAGCGTTGAACTGGGTTGCTCAATTCTTTCTGGTGTCTTCTCGTTCAGTGAATTCATTGGTTTGGGCACTGCTGTTTATCGCACTGTTTGGCCCCGGTGTTCTCGCAGGCATCATGGCGATTGCTATCCGTAGTATCGGCTTTGTAGGGAAGCTGTTAGCGGAAGCCATTGCCGAAGTGAACATGGGGCCTATTGAAGCACTGCGCGCAACCGGTGCTTCATGGATGAGCATCTTGCTTAAAGGTTATTGGCCACAAGTGATGCCAGCATTTTACTCAATTGTATTGTTCCGTTGGGACATCAACGTTCGTGAATCTGCGGTATTGGGTTTGGTGGGTGCTGGTGGTATTGGTGTGGTGCTAAACGATGCACAGAACCTTTTTGAGTGGCAAAAAGTTTCGATGGTATTGGTGAGTATTTTTGCTGTGGTTATCGTTGCAGAAGCTGTGGTGATCCACATCCGTAACAAACTGATCTAATGAGAGTGTTGCGAGCACTATGTTTTTTTGTGACATGTGTTTTGTGTGAAAGTTGAGAGCTTATCTAGCACTTTGAAGCTCAAACGACCCTAGGTACTTCGGTCTACCTAGCGGTCGTTTTTTTATGCTGTCTAAATTAGCAATGGAGTACTTAGAATATACAGTGTTTAGCAAAATCACCGGCTTCATTAGCCGTCCAGTCGCCTTTAGGCTTATCTTTCATATCCGCACACCAAGCTTCACTGCCAACTTCGGTACAAGCCATTAACTGAGTGGCTAGGAATAGGATCAACGCGACTTTCTTCATAATAAACATTCCGTTGTGGTCTAAATTTCTGCCTATAACTGTATCAAATACAACAGGTGATTGTTATAGCTGCTAGGAACTTAAAGGAGTTAAAAATGATGTGGGTTTGAGCTGAGTTCGAGAGGCGGTTAAAGAAGGAAGGGCGGCTTTTAGATCGAAAAAGCCAGCAACATGTACTGGCTTTGAAATTCTTAATAAGCTTCTATTAGTTAGTTCGCTTCAACTATTTGAGGAATTATACCAGTTTCATCTCTTGGATGATGTCCGAAGCAATTTCTGGCTTCGTGCTTGTTGGTTTCTCGTGTAGATCGGCTTTCAGTTGTCCCTTACGGTTACTTAGGCCTGCTTCAAGTTTCTTAAGTGCTGAAGCGATAGCTGGATACATAACGTCATCTGTAGCTTTTGCGTTTACTCGTACACCTTCGTAGTTAGTGAATACTTCAACCTGATGTTGACCGTGCTCTTTAGTAATGATGATGTCGCAGCTAATCAGTGATGGGAAATGGTTAGATATCTTCTCGAATTTACCTTCGATGTCTTTACGTGAGTCGTCGTTAATTGATACGTGATGTGTTTGAACGTTTATTTTCATAAATCATACCTTTCCAATGACTGTGTCATTTAAACGTAGCAAACATCGGATAGATTCACCAATAGAGAAAGTACACATGTGTGATTCACTTCAGTGTTATCAAATAATCTCTTGTTCCTCCCTTGAAAGTCCGAATAACTGATCGCATATTATGTTTCGTGTTTTCGATAGATGTCCAAAAAAACTCCATCCCTGATGATTTGCTCTAGTCTAGAGTTAAATTCTAGTGAATCTCTCTTTCTCCGTTTTATAATTCCGAACTTGTCACTTGGTTAACTTCTTTCGTTTTTGATAAATAAGTTACCGCTAGACTTTAATTTATAGACACTCAACAGCCCATTCCATATTGAAGTGAAACTCACCGGCCGTGAGTTGTGACTCCGGGATGGTAATGCGCGCCTTAATTGAAATTTCACTATTGGACGCGAGTTGCTCACTAGGAAATTCCACGCCTTGGCGCCAGTAATTAATATCTCCTTCGTACCTAACGGGCGTTTCAACTTTGAACCTTACAAGTTCTGAAATGCGAGATTCATCGATTGACCCTAAGTCAATGTGCTGCAACTTGAGCAACAATCGTGAATCTTTTCGATTGGATTCCAGCTTTAGTGTGATCGCTCGGCCATCGTAGTCTTGGCCAAAACTCATCTCACCTTGGTAATTAATCACTTCTAGCCCACAGCGCTCTCTCACGTGTTTCTTAAAGCTCAATGTAGAGTGATTATTAGATGCAAATGTGCAGCTAGAGAGGCTCAGTAAAATAAACGCGACAATAAAGCGTAGCATGTTAGTTCACCATAACGCGGACTATAAAATCCGTGACCGCTTGTTCTGTAATGGCTACATTGCTGATGGTTTGCTTGTCTTTGAGGGATACCTGATAACTTGAGCTCAGTACGATATCGGTATGGTGATATTTGTACTCAACAATCAGATCACAGGTGACACGATCGGCCTGTTTCACTGCTGTGGTGGTATCGGTGTAGTTAACACGACTTTCAGTGTCGATGAGTTCGATACTCGACCAGTCGATGTATTCTGAATTTGAAAGTGCATCAAAAATTCGACGCTCATGATTCTCAGAGCCATCGACACATATTTGATTGAACTGCTCAACCTCTTGTCTATCGAAGCCAGTGCTCACAGCGTAGGGCGCGATAAATAAGATCGATAAGAATAATAGTAAGGTTTTCATAAAGCCTCTGAGTCAGTAAGCCCTCTCGAGTAGAGGGCTTTCTGTGGGAGAGATGATGGTTAGTTACACTCGACTGTCCATGTGGTTTTGACTTGATAGTCGATGCCGGACTGTAGGTCACCTTCATCAACATCCACTCGAGCATATAAATTCAAATTGTCTTCGTTTTCTATTTCGCTACGCTTGATATCAACACCTCTCTCCCAATGGTCTAAGCTCTTGTCTTCATCAATGGTACCGGCAGATTGTATATGGATATCCTTATTATCTATTTGCTCTCCAAATGATGAGATATCAATGTCTGTGGCAGAAAGCTTAACTTTTTCATCTGTGTTGCTTATGAGTTTCACAGTTGCGTGGGATTCGTTGTAGTCTTCCCCAAAAGCTAGGTCGGCTCTATCTTGTGTCGCATAAACACCGCATTGAGAATCAACACTGCCTGAAAATATGACTTCTCCAGTAACGGGTTGATGGCTCACTTCATCATCATTTGCGGACGCCACGCTGATATTGGTCGCCAAAATCGACATGGCAGCAAGGCCAAGTAATGGTTTTTTATTAAGCATTTTTTACTCCGAAAAAGTGGTATTGCTTTGTTTCATCTTCAGCAGGCGATATTTCTCTGCTTCGATTTGTAATAGCTTTAGCTCATGTTCCGCTTGAGCCAGCTCTTCTAAACGTTCTCGCTCACGGAGCTCGAACTCATAGAGTCGACGACAGTCAACTCTATCCTCACCACCAAATTGCAGTGTGACAGCCGCGTATATGCCGGCCTCATCCTGATTCTGGTAGTAATAATTGTTGTAATAGCTGTCGCTATCTTCATTACCCGTTGAGCCATAGGTTCCGAACTGAACGGTTTTGCCCGTAGAAATCGCTTGTTCGCAAGAAGCCCCCTCAGACGTACGAATTCGGTCAGTTCCCGATGGGTTAGATACACTCGGTATCGGGTTTGCCAATGCAGGGCTTGTTAGAGAAAGACTGGTCAATGAAGCGATAGCCAGTGCTACGACAGTCAATAAAGCCCTGCGCAGCGTTGTTATGATTTTTTGCATCGTTAGTACCGTTTGAATTGGGTTAATAGCGCTTGAATTTAAGATTGGTGCACACTTCGTAGCTGTTTGGAGAATCCGTCACCATGCGCGTGCAGATCTTCTTCTTGGTTGTTTGAGCTGCCGGTGTTTTTACGTTGATATCGAGCTCGATCTCTTGATTCGCATCGAGTTGGATTTTGTTTGGGAATTCTTTGTCATCAATCCGCAGGTAATAATCTGCTTGTTTGGTGTAACGATTTACCAGTAAAAACCTCACCTGAGTCTTGTCGGAGTAGGTCTGAAATTCGGTATTTTTCCATTTGTGCACGTTTGCATGTGCTAAAGAACTGCTCAGCAATAACGCAGCAGTAATGATGTAAATAGCCTTCATGAAAGCCTCAAAATGATGATCAAAGTCTCATTTTATTTGGCTTCTAAGCTCAGGCTTACCATTTTACGCCACTGACATAAGGCTGACAGTACGGTAAAGTTGGGGGGAGTTTGGAGAGTTTAAAAAACGACTAATTTATGATTTCGTCACTCAATATCACAATTACTAATATAGGCTGCAGTGGTTAATTGAGGTATCTGTTAGTACGGGATACTCTAACGCATTCGTTAAACTTGGATTCGTTACCATGAAAATGCCTGTTAAATTTGCTGCGTTCGCGGCTTCACTTTCTTTTGCCTTTAATGCTTTTGCTGCACCTGTTGAGTTTCAGAAAATTCCGGAAATCATGCAGCAATTCGATACCGCAGAACTGTACGTTAAGAAGTCTGTGACTCTAGGTCGTTTGCCTGCTGAATCTGAAATCGGTACTGACTTTCCTACCTACGTTTCTGACGGAAAGGGCGGTTATAGCTTAGAAACTAACAACGTAATGACGGGCGATGTGGTTATTGCAAGCATGCCTAAAGCGATTGTTGATGATGTTTTCAACCAATGGTTGGTTCCAAAAGAGACGTGGATCAGTAGCTATGGTTCACTACCAACGTCGACCACTGAATTCAAGCCGTTTAAGCGAATTAAAACCATCAAAGCCATTAAGATTGATGCTGAAATGCTAGAGCTAATGGGGAGTGAAGATGGCAAAACCGCGGTAATTAAAGTGAGCTGGGATGAGAAAGGAATGAAGGTTTATAAGGACGGTTACTTAGCGGATTATGAGTATGGGATTGCCCCTCATGAGATGCAAGAGAACTACGAGCTAGCGCCTAAGTAAGCTGCTGGTTCTGTCTTTCTGTATATTTTACAAAGCGCTCTGTTTTGCAGGGCGCTTTTTTGTTGTCCATCAAAATATGACATAACTCACACTTTTCTGACATTTTACCGCTCGTTGTGCTAGTATGCGCCGCTTGTCTTTGTAATTGATAAAAAACGCATTACCAAAACAGAGTTTCCTGTTTATCTGCTTGTAATGACCTCATTCAGTTTTGCCTGATTTGGCTGAACATCTGCATTTTGCTCGGACGCAAAGAGAGTAGTTCTCACTACTTCACTATGTACATTTGAGAGCACCATCTATCAAAGGCCTTTTAGAAACTGCCTAGTTAGCGCGAACTTAGTTCTGCGTGAAGGGTTTCGTTTTTCCGAAAATCCCCCCAGCGCCAAGTATTGCTTGGTTGCTGACAAGTAAGGAGTCTATATGACGTCTACGGTATCTACATCCGTACCTACATCTCCAGCTGGTAATACAGCTTCGACAGAGAAAGAAGTAAACCATCCATTTCTTTCTTTGGTCATCATGGTAATCGTTGCAGCAATCGCAACCTACTTTATCCCTGCAGGTGAGTTTGAGCGAGTGGTTATGAATGGCCGCACGGTGATCGACCCAGACAGCTATACACTATTGGCTAGCAACCCAACAACATTAGCCTCTTTTTTCGAATCATTTTTTAAAGGCTTCAAATCCGCTTCTGGCGTGATGGGTGTTGTGGTGTTTGTTGGTGGTGCTTTCGGTATCATCAAACACATGGGGCTGCTAGACGCTTCGGTCGTCGCGCTTACCACTAAGCTAAAAAAACAAGGCTTGTATGTGATCGCGCCAGTGATCATGACGGCTATCTTCTTTAACGTGACCTTCACCGGTATGCGTGAACTGGATGTTATTTTCATCTCGTTGATGATCCCTATCTGTATCAAGCTTGGATACGATGCAATCACAGCACTTGGCGTTGTTTTACTGGCTAGTTGTGCGGGCTTCGCCGCTGCATTAGCAAACCCATTCTTCACGGGTATCGCACACACTATCGCTGAATTGCCAATGTATTCGGGTATGTGGTACCGCTTTATTGTTGGTATGTTCATGCTGTTGACGGGTGCTTGGTATGTGTTGAGTTACGCACGCAAAGTAAAGCAAGACCCAACCAAAGGCTTGTTACACGGCACGGGTTACCACTACGAATCTAATGTTGAAGCGAAAACACTGACAACACGTGAGAAGCTAGCGGGCATAGCGTTCTTGGGCGTATTTGCCTACATGATTTTTGGTACGCTGACGATGGGCTTCGGTTTCACCGAGATCGCTGGTGCATTCGTTGCTATGGCGATCATTCCGGGTTTGGTTGCAGGTTTATCTCCGAACAAGATTTGTGAATATTGGACCAAAGGTGTCAGCGATGTATTGGTTGCAGTGTTGATCATCTTCTTTGCGCGCTCAGTGTTGACCATTATGGAAGATGCCAAGATTGTCGATTCGATCATCTACTATCTTGCGCAAATCATTTCTGGAAGTTCTAAGCTTGTTGCTGCGGCGGGTATCTACTTCTCGCAAGCGGCAATTAACCTGTTTATCCCGTCGGGCAGTGGTCAAGCGGTTATCACCATGCCAATCATTATTCCGTTAGCGGATATTGGTGAAGTCACTCGTCAAGTTGCAGCGTTGGCATCTCAACTGGGTGATGGTATCTCGAATTACATTTATCCAACCAATGGTGGTTTACTGGCGGTACTGGCTATCGCAAAAGTGCCTTATACAAAGTGGGTTCGTTTCTTCTTACCGCTATTCTTGTTCTGGTCGGTCGGCGCTCTGATTTCAGTCGTGATTGCTCAAATGATTGAGTTAGGTCCATTCTAAGGCTTGGGCTTTTAATCGGATAAGCTTTGCTTGAAACCATCCAACTAAATACAAAGGCAGCGAATTCGCTGCCTTTTTCGTTCAGGGAGAAGCTACGCTAGGTGGAGTATCATTCTTCAAACTGATAAGAAGAGGGCACCACAATCACGCCTTGTTTTGATATGTGGAAGCGTTTTGCGTCAGCTAGTCTATCAAGACCAATCTGGGTTCCGTCTGGCACTTTCACGTTCTTATCTATGATGCAGTTTTGAATGTGGCAGTTTCGTCCAATCTCAACATCTTCAAATAAGATACTATCAATCACGATCGCCGCGTTGCTCACTTTTACTTTAGGGAAGAAGATAGAGTTTTGCGCCGAGCCCCCTTCTATCACTACACCATTAGCAATCATCGAGTTAATGAATATCCCTTGATTTCCCTCTACCGAAGCAATGGTGCGTGCTGGTGGTAGTTGCGGTTCATAGGTACGAATTGCCCAATCTGGCTGATACAAATCGATTGGCGAAGTTGGCTTTAGCAAATCCATGTTCGATTGGTAATAAGAGTCGATGGTACCCACGTCTCTCCAATAGGCGTCTTGGGTTACGCGCCCCTCTTCGTCGCCAAACTTGTATGCGTAAACACTGTTGTTCTCGACTAGCTTAGGAATGATGTCTTTACCAAAATCATGGCTTGAATCTGGATCTTCTGCGTCTGTCAATAATGCCTGTGTCAGTACTTCTTTATCAAAGATGTAAATCCCCATTGAAGCCATGCTTCGTGTTGGCCTACCAGGTACACATGCAGGGTAACGTGGTTTTTCGGTAAAGTTATTAATCTGATGCGATTCGTTAATTTCCATCACACCAAACTCTTTGGCTTCATCAATCGACACCTCCATACACGCAACAGTTAGGTCGGATTCATTCTTCTTGTGCTGCTTTAGCATTGGGGCGTAATCCATGCGATAGATATGATCGCCCGATAACACCACGACATGCTTCGCTTCACTGCGTGACAATAGATATAAGTTTTGATAAATCGCGTCAGCAGTGCCGCTATACCAACTGTCACCTGTGCGCATTTGTGGGGGAACATTGGTGATGTATTCGCCGAGCTCGGGGTTAAGCACCGACCAACCGTCACGTAAGTGTTTTTGCAAAGAGTGAGACTTGTACTGAGTTAACACCAGAATTTGGCGAAGCCCCGAGTGCAGGCAGTTCGCGAGCGTGAAATCGATGATTCGATATTTGCCACCAAAGGGAACCGCAGGTTTTGCACGGTTATCAGTGAGGGGAGAAAGCCGAGAGCCAACACCGCCGGCTAGAACGATTGTTAGAGTGTCTTGCATAGTCAGAACCTCAATGTATTTATGATTATGAACATAGACTTGCAAGCACCACGCCAAATGTAACTCATTGAATATTAACCGAGGTGACAATGAACTCTGCGAGACTGCACCAAATTGATGCGTACGGGATGTTGGATTGCTCTATTTTGATCCAAAGAGATCCGAGCAAAGTGAAAAGGCAGAGTTAACAAAATGATGCACGGAAAAGTTGCATTACAAAACTGTCAATAAAATGAAAGAATAAAGTGATCGGGTCGATATAAATTTACACAAATAATCATAACCTTTCACAAATTGATTTCCATCAATAAAGTAGGGTTATTGTATGTTACCTTGCACGCAAAATAAGAAATGATTACTCATTCACCAATAAAGAATAAGCCCTCAAAAGGAAATAATAATGAAAAAACAGTATGTGGTATTGCGGTTATTGCGGCTCTTATGTCAACAAATGTTCTTGCTCATAAAGAAGGTGATTTCATCATCCGTGCAGGCGCAGCAACGGTATCTCCAAATGATAGTAGCGGTGCTGTGTTAAATGATCCGAATACAGAGTTTTCTGTAGACTCAAACACTCAGCTTGGTTTGACTTTCGGTTACATGTTTACTGACAACATCAGCCTTGAAGTACTAGCGGCAAGCCCATTTTCTCACAACATTTCTGCTACTGGCCTAGGTGAAATTGCTGATACAAAACACCTACCACCAACGTTCATGGTTCAGTACTATTTTGGTCAAGCAAATAGTGACTTCCGCCCTTACGTAGGCGCAGGTATCAACTACACTGTTTTCTTCGATGAGTCACTAAACCAAGGAGCGAAAGATCTAGGCTTAAGTGATTTATCTCTTGATGATTCTTGGGGCTTAGCGGCAAACATTGGTATGGACTACATGATCAATGAAGACTGGTTCCTAAACGCATCAGTTTGGTATGCAGACATTGGAACGACAGCAAAATATAAGTTTAATGGTCAACAGTTCTCAACAGACGTTGATATCGACCCATGGGTATTCATGATCGGTGGTGGTTACAACTTCTAACCCACCTATTCAGTTTACTAAAGGCGCTCAAGCACCAGCCAGCTTGGGTGCTTTTTTTGCTTGCTTGTTAATGAAACGCTCACTCCAACTTGCTGTTGTTATAGGTAAGTGGAACCGATTGTCGTCACCTATTGTTAACAAAAGGGAAAGATAACTGTCATAAGCGGCCTCTATGATCGCGATTCAAATTATGGAGGATATATGAATCGTAAATTTAATAAGCTGACTTTATTACTACCTATCGCAGTGAGTTCTGCTCTGGCCGGGTGTTCTCAGTCAACATCATCTACCGCTAGTACGCTATCTCAAACCTCACTTGATGCTTTGAGCCTCCAATGCCAATCCAGCCAACAGCCAATCGCAAGTGATGCTGAAGTTACCGAGCTTACTCTGGTTGGCCGTTCCATTGCCGAAGCTCCCTTTGCAACTTCCGCAGCAGAAATTGTCAGCTACGATTCATGTACCGATAAATTGTATGTCGTAAACGCTCAAGCAAAGAAAGTTGATGTGCTATCGATGAATGTCGATAGCTCGCCAAACTCGGAAGGCTCTATTGTTCTTCAATCTGCCGCTTTAGCTTCTGGTATTAATATCGGCGCTGCAAATAGCGTTTCGACACATCAAGGATTAGTCGCTGTCGCGATTGAAAACGCCGACAAACAACAAAATGGCATTATTGCGCTTTATCGTTCAGACACATTAGAGCTGATCACTACATACGAAGCCGGTGCACTGCCAGACATGGTGAGCTTTTCTAAAGACGGCCGTTACATCGCTTCGGCAAATGAAGGTGAGCCGAATTCGGATTACAGCATTGACCCTGAAGGCTCTGTGACATTGGTAGATTTAGCGAATGGGCCGATGCAAGCGAAAGTCACGCAGATTGATTTCAAGGCATTCAATCAAGGTCAGCCTCGTCATAAAGAACTGACCGGCAAGGTTCGAATCTCAGCTCCGAATGCGACCGTTGCTCAAGACTTAGAGCCTGAATACCTAACGTTTGCAGATAACGGCAAACTCTATGTGGCCTTGCAAGAGAACAATGCATTGGCAGCAATTGACGTGGCAACTGCACAAGTCGATGCGATTCTCGGATTAGGCGGTAAACCTTGGGATACCGCTCAGTTGGATGCATCGAACAAAGACAAAAACATCGGCAACCTACAAAGCTACGCAATGTTAGAAGGGCTTTACATGCCTGATAGCATTACTAGCTACAGTGTCGATGGCAATACCTACATCGTAACTGCGAACGAAGGTGATGGCCGCGAGTATGGCATCAAGACAACGCAAAAAGTGTGTGATGATAAAGGCTTTGAGTGGGATGGTGATGACTATAAAGGCACCGAAAACTACACCACAGAAAAAGACTTTTGTATCGCTTATGTTGATGAAGTACGTGGCAAGAAGCTAGATGTTGATGCTAACCACCCATTGGCTGGTGCATTGAAAGACAACAAACAACTGGCTCGTCTTAAGGTGATTAAGCCACAAGGAACACTTGCTGCTGACCAAAAAGTTCAAGCATTCGGTAGCCGTTCTTTCTCTATTTGGGATGAATCTGGCGAGTTAGTGTTTGATAGCGGCGATGATTTCGCTCGAATCGTTCTTGATCAAGATCCTGCAAACTTCAACAGCACCAATGATAACAACCAAAGTGGTGACGCTCGCAGCGATGACAAAGGGGTTGAACCTGAGGCTATCGAAGTGGCTGAGATTAACGGTAAGCAGTATGCCTTTATTGGTCTTGAGCGCCAAGGTGGCATCATGGTTTACGACGTAACACAGCCTAAAAACGCGAGTTTCATCAGTTACTTGAACAACCGAGACTTTACACAACCAGTGTGTACCAAAGTTGATGAAGACGGTGATTGCGACAACGATACTTACAACTCAAAAGCGGGTGACCTAGGCCCAGAGTCAATCAAGTATTTCACTCGCTCTGGTAACCACTTTATTGCGGTTGGCAACGAAGTGAGTGGTAGCACATCAGTTTACCGCGTTGAGTTCTAATCTCGCTTATTGCAAGCAATTAGATTGAATCAAAACAAAAGCGCCACTACTGAATCAGTAGTGGCGCTTTCTATTTAATATTCACGAATATATGCGTGATAGATTAGCTTCTATGGCTGTTGCTTAGTTGGAGCTAGAGCGATCTCACGGATACATACGTTCTGTGGTTGTTGGTAAGCGAATGATACAGCGCGAGCAATATCGTCAGCTGCCAATACACCGCCCATGTCTTCTTTCCAAGAATCGTAACCGTCTTTGATCTCTTGAGATGTTGTGTGAGACAGAAGTTCAGTCTCTACAGCACCCGGTGCGATAGTGGTAACACGAACATTTGAAGCCGCAACTTCTTCACGAACGTTTTCAGAGATAGCGTGTACCGCGAACTTAGTACCACAGTAAGCAGCATGGCTTGGGAATGTTTTCTTACCCGCAATTGAGCTGATGTTGATGATAGTACCTGTGTTGCGTTCCATCATCGGTGCAAGTACAGATTGCATGCCGTTTAGAAGACCGATTACGTTTACATCGAACATTGTCTTCCACTCTTGAGCGTCTTGAGTATCGATTTGACCAAGAAGCATTGCACCAGCGTTATTGATAAGCGCATCTACAGGGCCGAATTTCTCTTCACCTTGTGCGATAGCTGCATCAAAAGATGCTTTGTCTGTTACGTCTACTTTCACAGATAGTGAGTTTGGTAGGTTAAGAGCTTCAAGGCGATCAATACGACGAGCTAGAAGTAGCAGAGGGTGACCTTCATCGCTAAGACGACGAGCGATTGCTTCACCAATACCAGAGCTTGCACCTGTAATTACGATTAGTTTTTTCATTTTATTTCCTCTGTACTTTAATTGCGTCGGTTGGCTACGACGTATTGTTTAAGTGCATTCGAATCAAGTGCTTGTTGCCTTGCTTCGTTGCGATGGAGGTATATTAAGGAAAATAGCATTGTTGATATATAGCGCTTTACTTGAAACACTGTTGCTGTAGTGCAACAATAAGTGAGTTCACTTTATTACGTCATTATCTTTAAATTTCACAAGTAAGCTGGCGGCCATGCTCAATCAAATTAACCTATCTGATATTCGTTCTTTCGTGCTTATCGCTCGTTTAGGTAACTTCACTAAAGCGGCGGAGGAGCTTGATGTGTCGCGCTCCCACGTTTCACGCCAAGTAAGTAGCTTAGAAAAACAGATGGGCGTGACATTGTTTATCCGCACCACACGAACCTTGAGGCTGACTCACGCAGGGCAAGATCTGTACGCGAGATGTGAACAAGCTTTAGATAATATAGACCAAGCACTGATTGCTGCCGTCGATGATGTCGAAGAAGTACGCGGTGACATCAAAGTCAACTGTGTCGGTGGTTATTTGGGGGAGGTGATCATTGCTGATCTGGTCAATGAGTTTATGCAGCTCTATCCTGATATCAGCATAAGCCTGGATTTCAGTAGTAACCGAGTCGACTTGATTGAAGACGCTTTCGATATCGCTTTTCGCATGGGAAGCCTTGAAGACGCGGGCTTTATTGCAAGGAAGCTATTGGACATAGAGATGGGAACACTCGCGAGCCCTGAGTATTTTGCTCGTAAAGGAAAGCCCAATCACCCTAAAGAGTTGATCCATCATGACTGCTTAACCGGTTCGGTGCGTAAATGGAGTTTTCAAGCGTTGGATGACACCAAGAAAACGCTCGATGTGCATGTGACTGGCAGATTGCAATGCAAAAATGGTCGAGTGCTAGTACAAGGCGCGAAGTCGGGTAACGGGATTATTCGTGTACCTACTATCTATTGCTTACAAGAACTGAATGATGGGCAATTAGTGCAGGTGTTTGATGACTGGGTGGTGCCTAAAGTGGACTTTTCAGCGATCTACCATCGAGACCGCTATCAACCAAGCCGAATTCGAACCTTCATTGATTTCGTAAAAGGTCGCTTTGAACAAATGCCAGTCAGCTAAGTATGTCTTCCGTCTTTTGACAATAGTTAGGCTGGTTTGTGCTTACATCTCGTCGATTTCGTTTTGCAGGCTTTCCAGTTGATCCAGAATCAGTAAAAACTTCTCACCAAAAGGCGTTACTTGATACTCAACTCTAGGTGGCAGTTCGTTGAACATTTGCTTGTTTAAAATCCCGAACTCAACATTTCGCTTCAAACACTCATTCAGTACCTTGGTCGATAACCCTTCGACCGAGCGCACCATCTCACCGGGGCGATTAATGCCATTTGCCAATAATTGGTAAACCGTTAGCGACCATTTACAGCCGTAGATGGTTTCGACCATACGAGCGGAACGCTCCGGTGCTGATTTTCTTGAAAAAAAGTTTTCCTGATTTTTCATAAAGATGTACCAATAAGTACCTACCTAACCGATTTGTACTTACTATTCATAGTGTTAGTTCAAAGCCTAAGATTACCACGTTCACATGACTTAGGAGATAACAAAATGAACTTCACTAAAAATGGTATTGCAGTCGTAATCGGTGGCACAAGCGGCATGGGCTTTGAAACAGCGAAGCAGTTAGTCGCTCAAAACATCCATGTGTTGGTTGTCGGCAATAACCCAGCTAAGTTAGATAAAGCGGTGTCAGAACTTCAATCACTAGGCCACGCTTCTGGTTGGCAAGCTAACCTTTATGATGATGCTAGTGTGTCGAACCTTATTGCGCATCTAGAGTCGCTTGAAGAGGGTATTGGTTACCTTGTTAATGCGGCTGGCTACTTCAACCCTAAAGCGTTTATTGAGCACCAAGAATCTGATTACGAGCAATACATGCAGCTTAATAAAGCAACCTTCTTCATCACTCAAGCGATAAGCAAGTTGATGATTAAGAACGGCGGCGGCAGTGTGGTTAACGTTGGTTCTATGTGGGGTAAGCAAGCAATCAAAGCGACACCATCTTCTGCGTACTCAATGGCTAAAGCTGGACTACACGCTTTAACACAGCATATGGCGATGGAGCTTGCGGATCACAACATTCGTGTGAATGCGGTGTCTCCAGCCGTAGTTAAAACGCCAATTTACGAATCTTTCATTAAGCCGGAAGAAGTAGATCAAGCGCTAGAAGGCTTCAATGCTTTCCATCCAATTGGTCGAGTAGGTTTGCCGAAAGACATCGCAAACAGCATCTCTTTCTTACTATCAGACAGTGCCGATTGGGTAACGGGCGCAATCTGGGATGTTGATGGTGGCGTGATCGCTGGCCGCAATTAATCAGGATTTTTGTTAGGTGGCTGTCGCGCAGGCAAAATGACAGCGAGATGGCCTCCTTGATGAGTATTCGCGTAGAATAGACATTAGCAAGACAATAATAATTAAAACAATAGTTAGAGTAAGGTCGTCATTATGTTCAACATGGACTTTTCAAAGAGACTGGTTATCGAAACCGATAAACTAGATTGGGTGGCAAGCCCTGCCAAAGGGGTATGGCGTAAGCCCCTAGAAAGAGAAGAGAGAGAATCGGGTCACACGACTAGCGTGGTGAAATACGATCCTCAATCTTCATTCTCCGAACACCCACACCCCCAAGGAGAAGAGATCTTCGTATTAGACGGTGTGTTCTCAGATGAAACCGGCGATTTTCCTGCAGGTACCTATATTCGAAACCCACCTGGCAGTGCGCACTCTCCATCTAGTCGAGATGGTTGCACGATCTTAGTTAAGCTAAACCAGTTTGATGCAAGAGACTTAACTCAAGTTCGAATCAATACGCTAGAAACGGAATGGCTCCCGGGCATTGGTGGCTTACAAGTGATGCCACTGCATGAGTTTGAGCACGAACACGTTGCTTTAGTTAAGTGGCCAGTTGGCGAGCGTTTTCAGCCACATCGTCACTTTGGTGGTGAAGAGATCTTTGTGTTGTCGGGCACTTTCAAAGATGAACATGGCGTGTACCCGAAACACACATGGATGCGCAGCCCTCACATGAGTGAGCATTTCCCGTTTGTGGAAGAAGAGACCGTTATCCTTGTGAAAACGGGTCACTTGCCACTGATATGATGATTATCTCGATGAACAAAACAGAAAGCCGTTTACCAAAAGTCAGCGGCTTTTAATTTTCTAATTCTATCGAGCTTACTTATGACACATCAAAGCATTAGTAAGCGACACCGATACGTTGGCGGGGGAACTTACCGGCTTCGAGTTCATCAATCATCGCGATAGCGTAATCGCTCACCGAAATTTTGCTGTTGCCATCTTCGTCGGTAAGCAGTTGATCGCCACCTGTTCGGTAGGTTGATAGTTTCTCGCCCGGGAAGATTTCTGCTGCCGGGCTAACGAACGTCCAATTAACTTCGCTATTAGATTGCTTGAACACTTCAAGCGCTTCGCCTTGTGCTAGCGCTTCGTTTTTGTAATCCGCAGGGAAGTCAGGAACGCTAACTAACGATACATTTGGTGCTACTTCTAATGAGCCTGCACCGCCAACCCACAACAAGCGCTCGATACCGATACTTGGTAATGTGGCTAGCAATTTAGTCGCAGTGTTTTTTACGATGTCGTGATTACCTAGAGCACGTCCGCCAATGGAAGCGATGACCGCATCAACGCCTGTTAGCGCGGCCGCTAAGCTTGCTGCTTCATCTTGTAAATCAAATGAACGAACTTCAACATCATTGGCTTCTACACGGCTTTCATCTCTTACGACAGCAACCACGTCGTGACCACGAGATTGAGCTTCTTGAGCGATGTGACTACCAATCCAACCTGATGCGCCTAATACTGCAATTTTCATAATGTCTCTCCAATTATCTAATTTATTGAGTCGTTTTCTCGACAGCCATTGCAGTCTAATAGCTCACTAGGTTGCGATAAATATCGCAAAATGATGTAGATTGTATCTATATAGTGATCTAATAAGGTTAGCAGCTAAACAGTTAAAGGAGAGTGTGATGGATAGGTTGACGGCAATGCGTAGCTTTGTCGAAGTCGCAAATTGTGCCAGCTTCACTCAAGCGGCTGAGCATTTGGATATGAGCAGATTGCAGGTGTCACGTCATGTTCAAGAGATAGAAGGGTGGTTGAAGCAGAGGCTATTGCATAGGACGACTCGAAAGGTGAGCTTAACGGCGGCAGGGGAAATCGCTCTGCAGCGCTGCGAGAAAATCCTCCATGAAACTGCTGAGCTAGAAGTTACTTCACTTAATCAAACCGATGATCTTTCTGGAACCATTCGAATTGCAGCTCCCATTGGTTTAACTCAGCACATGCTGTTGGATGTGGTCGAACAATTTATGGAGCGCCACCCTAATATCACGGTCGAGCTGTTTGCTTCAGACCGTTTTACCCAGCTGGTGGATGAAAGGATCGATATTGCACTTCGCTATACTGATCAACCTGACGATAGTTTGATTGCACGAAAGCTAATGGTAATTGATTCAGTGGTGTGTGCTTCACAAGCCTACTTGGACAAACATGGTGAGCCTGAAACGGTCGAAGCGCTTCGACAACATAATTGCTTTCGTCATTTGAATGTCTCGAAGTGGGATTTCGTTAAGGATAATCAGCACTATTCGGTTGAGGTGTCTGGCACCATTAAGGCTAACGATGTTGGGGTATTAACTCGCGCCGCACAGCATGGGAAAGGGGTAGTTCGTTTACCTTGTGACTTAGCCAACCCACTGATTGCGAATGGCAAACTGATACGAATATTGGATGACTTTGTTTCGCCTAGCAGCGTGCTTTGGGCGGTGTATCTATCTCGCAGCTATCAGCTTCCGGTTGTTCGTCAGTTTATTGATTTTGCGGCACAAGCTTGGGCTAGCGATATCAAGTCTGGGGATGTTTGAAACTTTATAGGTCACGAGACGTAGCGATAGAAATTTAAAAGTCCATAAATACAAAAATCCGATATCGATGGTGATATCGGATTTGAACTCAATAATTCAGAGTTCCAGCACGCTCTCCTCTCACGAAGTCTTTACATATAATGATGTACGGATAATCGAGTGTTTATCACCTTTTCGTTGATGTTTGGTAAAGGCTGATACAAGCTTCTCGTAATGTCGGATAATACTTGGTCGTAGACTTGCGACACGACGCTAGAGATATCACTGGTTAATTCGTACATGCTATCTGCCGGTTGGGTCGCTTCGTTACTTGATGCAATCTCTGTAAGTGCATGCATCGCTCGTGTACAAACCGGTGACCCACTGCTAATCGGGCAGATAATCGATAATTGGTTGAGTTTTCTGTGTGTCTGAGACGCGTAGTATTTGAATCTTAAATACTCCTCAGGCTTCTCCATATCCGCCTTCTCTATTCCAGGGATAGACATTCGTAACTTGGTCAGGATTTCCATGCAATCCAAGATCTGTTGCCAGTTCATGTGGTACTCACGGCTCATGTCTTCACGCTCAGATTGAATTAACCATACGATCATCACCTCATCCATCAAGAACATGCAGTGACGAATGGTTTTTCCATGAATCGATTGGTTGCGAACTAAGCTGCGGTTTTGCCAATCACTATGCATGGCGATGAGCTTGAGATGGTAGATGCGATACATAGGTCGGCTATCAAATGAGACGTGCGATTGAAGCAGCTCAGATACCTCAAGAATGTTGTCGTAAATCTCGTTTACTTTGCGAATCGAGTCGCTAGACAACTTATACGCCAGGGCATAATGCGTTGCCGCACGATGTTTGCGTGATAACGACAATAACTCTCTAAGTAAAACTAACGTTTCGAACCTGTGTGATAGCGCTGTTTGTCTCTTCCTTGAGAAATGAAACAGGGCGGCAAGGACTAATAGGGATAAACCCATTGAAATAACCACAAACATATTCTACTCCTAATATCTGAATACCTATTTAGTGGTAGTGCAGGCACTGTGCCAGAATAAATAAATGTTATGTTTCAGTGCCTTATGTTTTGTTGGTGATTGTGAATGATCAACATTGGTGCATAGCTTCACTGTTTGAGTGAGTGTTTCTCATATTTTGCAGGTTTTTTTGAGAGGTTATCCATCAGAAGTGGAATGTATCTTTGACTTCAGAGCTGACTTTTCTTGCCATAAGGAAATTAAAAAGGCCTCACTCTTTAATGCCGCTCACTAGAAACAGCATTAAAGAATGAGGCCTTTCAATATTTATCCGGCGCTCAATGACTTACAAAGCGAGTCATTAAGCACTAAGCCTTATGCAAGCTTAAGATCGAACTCGTTGCGGTACATCACCATATCTTCAATGGTCAGTACTGGCATGTTGTGCAGTTTACCGAAAGCAACGATCTCTGGTGCTTTTGCCATCGTACCGTCTGGGTTGGTTACTTCACACAGTACACCTGCTGATTGAAGACCTGCCATTTGCATCAGATCCACAGTGCCTTCTGTGTGACCGCGGCGAGCAAGTACGCCACCTTTACGAGCGCGCAGTGGGAATACGTGACCAGGGCGAGCAAGGTCAGTCGGCTTAGCTGTTGGATTTGCAGCTGTCTTGATCGTTGTTACACGGTCAGCGGCAGAAACACCTGTTGTAACGCCCACTTTTGCTTCGATGGTTACGGTAAACGCAGTTTGGTTTGCGCTGTTGTTATCAACAACCATAGGTGGAAGTTCAAGTTGGTTCGCTTGCTCGTCTGTGAGACACAGACACACAATACCGCTGCATTCGCGGATCATAAGTGCCATTTGAGCATTAGTTAGGTGTTCTACTGAGTAGATGATGTCGCCTTCGTTCTCGCGATCTTCATCATCGAGTAAAAGTACGCCACGACCTTCGCGTAGGGCTTGCAGTGCG
Organism: Vibrio gigantis; assembly: GCF_024347515.1. Taxonomy (NCBI): domain Bacteria; kingdom Pseudomonadati; phylum Pseudomonadota; class Gammaproteobacteria; order Vibrionales; family Vibrionaceae; genus Vibrio; species Vibrio gigantis. The sequence goes on along the minus strand of NZ_AP025493.1, from coordinate 945,302 downwards.
TTTTCAACGCGAGTGATTGGTTCGCCAAATTCGGCAAGTAGTGAAGACTGATTCATGGTTAAACTCCTAAAATATCACCAGAATCAGGGCTGTATGAGGGATCTCAACCGAGCACAACAAAGCCGACTCATTACAAGTTGGCCTTAGCTCATTATGGTTTTATCCAAAACGAAATGCACCCGCCTAAGTTGGAGGCATGAACCCAATAAATAGGTACGCCTTTCCAACTTAAACGAGTGTGTTTTCATTCTCTCTCATCCGGACTATGACCGTCGGCTCTGGCATCTCACCAGATCTGCTGACCTCGACGAATCGAGCGCTCGCGGGCTTATCTTTAGATTTTGCTAAGGACATACCGCCGGTGGGGAATTTCGCCCCGCCCTGAGAATAAAAATTAATAATCTGTTTTGCTTGAAAGCAGACCAGATGGTAATGCTTTCAATAGTGGATTTAAAGGACTGACAGCAAAGTTTTTCAGATTCTGGCCTGATAACCCGGTGAGTGTTCACTTTATCGGCAGAATACAGCACCGCATTGTTTAGTAAGGTACAGCTGGTCTTTGGTCGGTTTTACTGTCGGTATGCGTATGAGTGAGGTAAAGATTATTGGTGATGGGGTGAGGGTTCATCGAATCAATACTCAAGCACCGCATTAATCGAATATTGTTACACCACGACGGCTGACTGACCGTTTTGACATAAAATTGATATTGGCGATGCTAAGCTGCGATAGCATCCGACCACTTTATCCAAAAGATCTTAGCCATGACTTCTCTGCTCTCTAACAAATCCAAAGGCTTATTACTGCTCGTTTTAAGTTTGTATTCTCTCGTACCCTTTTTGATCTTTGGATCTGATTTCGACCTTGGAAGTGCGGTTTTGCCTTTCTATGGCGCCTTCATGACTTTCGTGACTTACTCAGCAGGCAACCAAGGATTCTTGGTAACGCTCGCTGTTTTGTCTTTAGTAGTGCTCACGATGAAGTATTCCAAAGCTAAGCTGGTCAGCCTTTGTTTGCAGCTAGGCATTTTGTTGGTGCTTAGCTTTGCTGCGAAGACCTTCTTAAAGCATTCAACAGAGAGCCCGCGTCCTTATTCTGAGTATTTGGTTACGCAAGAAGTAGTTGAAATGCCAGAGCTCTTTTATGAGTTGCCATTGGTAGAAAAGAACGTAGCGATTGAATCTGTGCAAGATAAGGTCAGTGATTGGCGAACGCGTCATTGGTTGGGTGAGACGGATTATTCTTTCCCATCTGGGCACATGATTTTCGTTGGCGTGTGTCTGGCGTTTTTTGGTGGTTTGTTTCTTGAAGCGAAGCGTTTTTACTTAGTGGGCGGCTTGCTGATTTGGGCTGGTGGCGTTGCCTATAGTCGTGTTTGGCTTGGCATGCATCGCCCCGAAGACTTAGCGGCGTCTATTGCTTTTTCGGGTTTAATCTATTTATTGGTGCCACTGGTGCCAACGCAAAAAATCGAACCTCTGTTGCCCAAGTTTCTTAGAACGGCCTAAGTTTTTTAAGAGCGACTTAAGCTTTTAATAGCCGCCAAAGTTTTGAAAGGTTATCTAGTATTAGGTGGCCTATTAACAAGCAGAAATTCTAGCTACTGATTGAGCCCGAGTTCTGCTTGTTTCTTTTTGGTTAGACCTAAAGAGACAATTCGGTGTGATTCAGTGAGGTAGTATCTCAATTCCTCATCCCTTTCTGGTGTGCTCTCAAACAGCTGAATCCACTTCATTCCGCGTGAAGCAAAGTAGGGTGCAGGTTTATAACCGGGCTCTTCTTTTAGAAAGTCGAAATTCTGGTCGGACGCTTTGAAGATAAATGCAGGCTCGTCGTTCGGCCCCCAACCTCCAATCGCAAACACTTTCCCTCCCACTTTCCAAACGTGAGAGCTATTCCATTGCATCACATAGCTGGTGGCTGCTTGCGACTCACAGAATGCATTGAACTCATCGTATGTCATAGAACGCCCTTTCAATAGTTTGGTGTTGGACCTAGTGCTTGTTGCTTTATCGATGTTTCTGCTTCGCGCTAGCCAGCTAAGCCTTGCCAAATGGCAGTAAAGCCACTGATAGAACATAGCAACAAAGAGCCGATACGTATCTTCTCTTTAGGAATGCTTTGCGTCGTCAATAACGCCACCTTGTAACCCAACCAAGCGGCAGGAAGCAGCGGGATTGTGATGATCAAATGATGCATTGTGAAGAAGCCAATTGGGATCTGTACCAGTAATGAAATGATAGAACTAAACACAAAGAATGCAGAAAGGTTGCCACGAAGCTGATTCGCATCATGGTGTTGAAGAAGGAGTGCCATAGGTGGACCACCAATGCCTGAACTGGTACCGAAGAAGCCTGAGAAGAACCCAGCGATGCCCATTTTTGCAGGTGTCGGTTCTAACCTAAACGGAAGCAAACTAACAATCACCGCGAATACAACCAACAAGCCTAACCACAGTGACAAAACGCTTGTTGATACCATCACCAACAAAGCACCGCCTGCCAGTGAACCGGGAATTCGGCCTAATAGTGCGATTTTCAATCCACCAATAGAGATATTTGCTCGGTGTTTAAACGCGTTGAATACAGAAATGAACAGACCAACGAGACAGATAGGCGCGGGTACATAGTCAGGTGAGACCAAAAACAACAACGGGGCAGCCACAATAGCCAGGCCAAAGCCGATTGCTGTTTGTACAAACGAGCCGGCAAAAATGAGCGCCATCGCGATAAGAGCGGTCTGATCTAGGTATTCCATAAGCCTGCGAATAAGTTCAAAAGGGGAGAACGAATACTATAAAGTAAAACGGCAGGAATAGTCTTATTATTCAGTGAGGTTTATGCAAGTTTCGCTAGTTATAATTTCGATTTCAACGCCCAATAAAAAAGAGAGCGAATATCTTAGGATGTGTTCCTTTCGATATCCACTTCTTATTGGTTTGCTTATCAATTTTCGCTGCTGGGGGAGTCAGTGTTAAATGTTAAGCCATTGCCAATTTGATGCGCTCAATCGGCTTGTCATTGATTGGTAAATGGATAAGCGCTGCTGCAAATGCCAATACCACCGTTGACCACCAAATTGGCTCGTAAGATCCATAGTAATCGTAAATACGACCACCAACCCAAGCGCCTAAGAAACTACCCACTTGGTGAGTGAAGAAAACCAAGCCATACAAAGTCGATAGGTAACGTGCACCGAAGATCTGACGAACTAAGCCAGAAGTTAGCGGTACTGTACCTAACCAACAGAATCCAATTGCCCCGCCGAAGATAGCTGCGGTTGATTCCGTTACTGGTAGAGTCACAAACGCACCAATAACCACTGTACGCACTAAATACAGTGCCGACATTACATGACGCTTACTAAACTTATCGCCCATTACACCCCAGAAGTAAGATCCGAAGATGTTAAAGATACCGACATAAGCCAGTGCCATCGCTGCGCTGCTCGCAGGTAAATTCTTGTCTGCTAAGTAACTTGGCAAGTGTGTCGCAATAAACATCACGTGGAAACCACACACAAAGAAGCCAGCGTGAATCAACCAGTAACTTTTGTTAGAGAACGCTTCAGACAACGCTTCTTTCAATGTTTGATTGTCTTCTGCTTGAGCCTGTTTGTTTGATGCCGCTTTGGGCGCACGCATGAACAGTGCAAAAGAGATCATCAAACAACACAATACTCCAAACACTTGCATCGCACTTTGCCAATCGAATTCGTTCAACATGTATTGCGCGCCCGGAATCACCGCGAACATACCAAATGAACCGGCAGCCGTGGTTAAACCGAATGCTTTAGCTGCGTGTTCTGCGGGTACTACTTTCGCGACAGCACCCAACACGATCACATAGCTCGTAGCACTTAATCCAAGGCCAACCAGTGCGCCCAATGAAACGTAAAGCATGCTTGATTCGGTAGAAATAGAGGTAAGAAGTAAACCCAAACCGTAAGCACATGCGCCAGCAATAATGATGCGTCTTGCTCCCCATTTGTCAGCAGCCATACCAACAAAAGGTTGGAACACACCGAACAACAGGTTTTGTAGAGCAATAGCGAAGCTGAAAAACTCTCGACCCGTGCCGAAATGCTCTGAAATTGGCATCATGAAAATGCCGAATGATTGTCTGATCCCTAGACTGATAATAAGTGTGCCGATCCCAAGCCATACCAGTAAAGGAAAACGGAAAATGCTCATTCTAATACTCTTAAATTAATGGTGATGATGTGAGTGCTCTTGCGCAGACATGTGTTGGTCAGTCATTTCGTGGTGGTGTTCGTGCCCAGAATGATCATGGCCTGACTGCTGGTGGCACCCACTGCTTACGGCATGCTGAGCCAGAAGATCAATCAATGGCTGACTGTGATGCACAATAACCAAACTAATGACGAGGAATAACGTCATTCTTGCCAGTTGGGCAAAAAGAGATTGTGAAAACATAAGGTGTTTACATGCGCTCTATGTTGTAAGAAGTCGCGCATCATAATGACGAGTGAGATATGTATCAAATGACCATTTGTGATTTAGTCTATGCGTTTTATGCATAGATCTATGCGTCGCTGGAATTGGGATGAAACATGACCAATAAATAGGAAAACGCTAAGCTCACTGATTCAACGGTAGAAGCGTGTAATTCAGAATAGATACTTGATTTCATGTTCATAACTGATTGCTTTATTGAGATATTTCACAAAACTGTAAAAACTAATATACAAACTAATCACCTCACAAGATCGGCTACTCGCTCGACTTATCTGCTAAACATCGTAAATTTGGGCGTAAATCGTTTCAACATGACTGAAACGCGATGTTAAAAGATTCAGGGAGAGTCATTCATATGGATAAAGATCATAACCTTCGCGAAAACTTGCTGGCACTGATCTTAGGTAGCGCATTGGTATCACTCGGCGTTATCTTTTTCAATCAGGTCGGTTTGCTCACCGGAGGCACCGCTGGTCTAGCAATCTTCATCACCAAAATAACAGACCTAAGCTTTGGCCAAGTGTTCTTCGCACTAAACTTACCTTTCTATATTTTATCCGTCGCTCGTATGGGGTGGCGTTTCACAATCAATACTTTTATTGCAGTTTCGATAGTTTCGTTCGCAGTGGATCACTTATATCACGTGATTCAGATCGCCGAGATTCATGCACTGTATGCAGCATTACTTGGCGGCGGGTTAATTGGTACTGGTATGTTGGTGATTTTCCGTCACAAGATGAGCTTGGGCGGCTTTAATATTCTGGCGCTGTTCCTACAAGAACGTTTTGGAATTCGTGCGGGTAAGGTTCAGATGGCACTAGACTGCACGATTGTTGTGCTGTCACTGTTTATCGTTGATGTGTCATTGGTTCTGTTGTCTGTACTGGGCGCAATAGTCACCAACTTGATTTTGGCGATGAACCATAAACCGGGGCGCTATCAACCGGTCGTAAAAGCGGAAGCGGCATAGTTCGGTTCGATCAAGCACTAGGTTAGCTTAAACAAAGTGATTTACAGATTATGAAAACAACAAAGCCAGCACTAATTGCTGGCTTTGTTGTGTTTATTTAAATAACTAATATTACGATTAGCACTTACTGCAATCAGCGTCAGGTTTGAGATCGCAATCAATCACATTACCTTGCTGATCAAGTGACAGGTTACAGCACTCTTCAAACAGATTTTTAAGATCCCCTCGGCTTTTTTGAACGCGGGATTTTACCGTTGAGTAGCTGATGTTTTGTGCCTCTGCGATATCTTTTTGGCTTTGACCTTTGATGTCAACAGCAAGCAGTAATGATGAACTTTGCTCTGGCAGTGCTTGAATAAAGGGCTCGATACACAATGATAGCTTCTGTTTGAATTCTGAATCGTGGTCTAAATCGGTAAACCACAGATCTTCGGCATCAATCTGGCTGTCACGTTGCTGGCGAGCGTGTTTACGGTAGAAGTCGATGATCGTGTGATTGGCTAATTGGAACAGCCAAGCCTTAACACTGCTCGCATCTTGTACCTTGTCTAGATTTTGATAAGTCTTAATCAAGATCTCTTGAAGCAAGTCTTCTACATCGGCTGCATTGTTGACCTTAGAGTGCAGAAACGACTTCAACGCTTGTTGATACTCGGCCCAAACTTGTTCTAAGTTTAAAGATGCCCTATTCAAAGATGCCTTAGTTGCACTGTTCATTCGCGCAACACTCGTCTTGTAAGAAACCAATCACGCCTTCTAGGCATTCATACTCTGCCACGCAGAATAAGGTTCTTCCCTCACGTCTTTGGCTGATTAGTCCTGCAGATGCAAGGCTTGATATATGGTGAGACAAGGTAGAACCAGGGATATTTAGCTCTTCTTGTAGGCCGCCAACTGCAATGCCTTGGTAGCCAGCTTTTACAACACTCTTATAGATACTTAGGCGGATAGGGTGCCCCAACTCTTTAAGTGCTTTTGCAACGACTTCTAAGTCCATATTAACTCCTCAAGATTTGATTTCGATATTAGTCGAAATGTGGCCTGAATTCAAATTTTAAAGTGATGAATGTTTAAGTTATTGAAAAATAATATCTTTGAAAATTATTTCGATTTTTATCGAAATAATTCTTGATCTACGACGGTTTATTTCTATAATTCGAGAATATTCGAAATTAAAGGTTTGGTTACTTTTCTCATAGAGTCCGGCCTTCAATCCAGTTTGGAGTTAATTATGAGCAATGAAATGTTAACAATGCTAAAAGACGCACTTGATATGTTCGCTTTCTTAGCAGTAGAGCTAATCATCCTTTTCTTGGCGATCAGCTACATTGTTGGGATTCTGCAAGAGTTTCTTACACCAGAAAAGATTCAGTCTATCTTGAGTTCACGTAACGGTAAGGGTTATGTAGTAGCAGCGTTACTAGGTGCGATTACGCCTTTCTGTTCATGTTCGACCATTCCTTTCTTAAAAGGGTTGCTGCGTGCACGAGCGGGCTTTGGTCCAATGATGGTGTTCCTATTCGGTAGCCCACTATTGAACCCAGTGATCATTGGTTTGTTCGTGATTACGTTCGGCTGGCAAGTGGCTGTGTTCTACTTCCTAGTAGCAATGACGGTATCGGTAGTGGCAGGTTATGCACTAGAGAAACTAGGTTTTGAGCGTTACGTAAAAGCAGAAGCGTATGAATCAACAGGTTCTTCTTCAAGCTGTGGTACTAGTTGTGGTGACTCGGCTCCTAATAAAGCTGTACCAGTAATGGCGAAAGAGACTTCTTGCTGCGATTCTAAAAAGGAAGAGCCACAAGTGACTGTTTCATGCTGCTCAGCGGATGGAAGCGCGACGGTGGAAATCGTAGAGAAGAAAGAGCCTAGCCGTTGGATGAGAATTTGGCTCTCAACTTGGAAAGACTTCAAACAAGTTTTCCCTTACTTGATGATGGGTATCGCAATTGGTTCATTCATCTACGGCTTCATTCCTACAGACCTAATTGCACAATACGCTGGAGAAGGTATGTGGTATGCGATTCCTGTAGCAGCTGTAATTGGTATTCCCCTATACATTCGTGCTGAAGCGGTAATCCCACTAAGTGCAGCTTTAGTACAAAAAGGTATGGCGCTAGGTTCGGTAATGGCATTGATCATTGGTAGTGCAGGTGCAAGTTTGACTGAAGTTATCCTGCTTAAATCAATCTTCAAAAACCAAATGATTGCAGCATTCTTATTCGTTATCTTAAGCATGGCGATGGGTGCAGGTTTCCTATACAGCTTCATCTTTGGTTAATCAGGTCTGATTCCTAGATAACCCGATTGATAACAAGATTTAGATGACCCGTCCTGATATGGGTTGACACTTGATTGACTAAAACGCTCGATGTATTTCATCGGGCGTTTTGTATTTTAGAGCCGTGTGAGGCCTATATTCATTATAGATTTTTACTGATTCAGCGACCATTTTCTTTGCTTCATCTAAATCATTAGGTTTATTCAACAGATACTCCATCTTCAGTATTCCGTTGATCCTCTCTGCCAACGCATTCTGATAACAGTCATAGCCATCAGTCATTGAGCAAGATACACCATACTGTCGATGCAACTCTTGGTATTCAACAGAGCAGTACTGAACACCTCGATCTGAGTGATGGACAAGCTCACCTGTATTCTTCCGCTCTTTCAACGCGTTTAAAAAGGCCTGCTTGACCGTGCGAGCTTTCATATCATCACTTATGTGATAGCCCACGATTTTTCTTGAGTAAGCGTCCGTCACTAAACTGAGATACGTACTACCACGCCGCGTTGCTAGATAAGTAATATCGGCAACCCATAATTGCTCTGGTCCTTCCGGTATTAAGCCTTCTTTGATTCGATTTGGATGGCAGTAAAAGCGATGATTACTGTTTGTGGTTCGATGGTAAGCCCTTCGATTCTGTACTAATAATCGATTCATTCTTAGCAGAGAGAATAAGCGGTCTCGCCCGATTTCAATATCGTTCTGAGCAAGTAAATACTTGATCTTACGAGTCCCTATACGAGGGTGCATCATCCTTTGCTCCTTCACAAAACCGAGTACAGATTCATCTTTCTTTGTCTGATGAATTTCGGCAACACAGCGTTTGTAGAAAGCTTGTCTTGTAATACCTATGAAGTGACAAGCTTTAGTAACGGTCAACTTTCTGACCGTTTTTTCCTTAATAACTCGGCCTTGCGCTTCTTTGAGATTCGGACTCCGAAATCTCGATCCATGACTTTTACAACCGCTTCAAAGAACTCAGCTTTGAGCTGAGTTTCTTCTAATTGCTGCTCGAGTTCTTTGATTCGTTGCTCTGGGGTTTGAGTTGAGGAAGAGTTTGACATAGTCGCTCCTAACGCTCTCGATTGTTCTATTCCTTTAGACCAATCTAGTTGACCATGTTTGCGAAGCCAAACTAAAACGGTAGAGCGCCCTTGGATCCCATAACGTTCTTGAGCTTGCTTATAAGTCATTTCGCCTTTTTCAACTTGGCTTACGACTGCCAATTTAAAGGCAAGAGAATAATCTCGTTGAGTACGTCTACTTGTTGTTTTCATGACACTCTCCAATTTCATGTTGGAAATGTGTCAACCATATTTAGGACGGAACAAGATGATAAAAAAGAGCTCACTTAGTTGAGCTCTTTTTTTGCTTAGGTTTTCCGTCCTGAAATGAGTTTAACAAACCATACGTATCAGACTGGGTTTGGTATTGCCGCCGAAGTACCGTGTGCTGCGAAAGCATTAGTGGCTAACACATCACAATGGTGACGATTAATTGCATCGCCATAATTGTTAGTGATGCCGGGGAACTGAAAGCGATACATTGGAATACCGTAGCGACGCTCTCTCTGCTGACCTATTCGGTCTTTGCTTGTCCATAGCAGTCGGTTTTTCGCGGTGTAAGTCATGCCGTGCATTTTATTGAAGTACTCTTCGTGACTGCGCATCTGCTCGTATAACTCGATGATGCGTTGTCGGGAGAAGTTTAATGTTGTGCTCGCTTTAAGTTGCGTTCCCCAACCAGTTAATACCTTTTCCATGAAGTCTCGTGTGACAAGGCCGGGGCCTGTAAGTAATCCTGCACCTTTGCTTCCGCCAGACGTATTGGCATTACCTACCAAAGTGCCGTGTCGACCAGGCATGTAGGTTGTGTAGTATTTAGTTGAGGGGGACAAGCGAGGCATTCTTGCTTTAAAAGCCAGTGAGCGTTCGTCTTCCGCGAAAACACACACGATCTGTTTAACGTTTTTACCGAGTGATTTGTAATCCTTGAATGCGTTCATCCCGCCGGGTACGGGATCACACGCAAAGATGTTGACGGGAATATGGCTAAGTTCGGGATCTTTGAGCATACGGTTCGCCAATTCAAAGCAACTTACACCACCTCGGCTCCAGCCCACGATGTTAACTTGGCTAATCGGTTTACTTTGGCGCTCAATCGCGATGTTCTGCTGGCGTGCTGCCATGCCGTGTTTCAGGTCAGCCGCTAATTCTTGCGAATCTTTCAACCAATCTTGATATTTCTGGTTGGTTGCAAAAGGCCAAGCCGATTTTGCAGGGCGAGATTCACTGAGCAGTCCTTTCGCTCGCTTCATGTAGTCATTCTTATCTTGTTGGTTTCCACGCAAGATATTCAGAACATGGCGCATATTGCTATCAATGCCTTTGCCCAACAATGTTCCCTTAACTCCAGAATAGGTGTCGTCCTTACCTTGCTTCAACCACTCGTTCTGATTGCCACTACCAACCCCATCCACTTGAATGTAGTCAATCATGTCTCTGCCCGTTGCATTCTTTGCTAACGTCGAAATCAATTCGCCAGACACATAGTTTTTGTGATTGTTGTCTTCTGAGTTGGATCCTGTTCCACAGAAGAATACGGTTAATACGCTCATCCTTTGCCTTTAACACGATTAATTAAGATTGGAATCAGTATAGAAGTGATATGAGAAATTTATAAGATTGAATGAGTTAGAGAGAGGCATTGCTCCGAGGTTTAATGCAATAAAGCTGAAAATAGCGAAATGATTACAGGTTACAATGTGTTAAAAAAGATTGTCATGCAGAGGATAAGGCAATAAAAAACCCAACGGAAGGCTGGGTTTTAAGGGATGTAGCTTAATAAGTGGTGGCAGAGAATCAGAAGTCTCTTAAATCAAGCTCATTGTTGATTAACACAACGCACTGAGAAGCGAACAACATGTTTGGGCCTAAACTGATTTTCTCTGTTCCCAGACGCTTTAAGCTGTTGTAGCTCTTCTTCGGCATAGGGATGTGGTCAGTTAGAAGGAAACATGGGTTTTCAGCAATCTCTGCATCACGGATAAAGTCGCCTTTCTTATCCATCATGTACAGCTGGTGGTCTTCTGCTAGCTCTTTAACGAGCTTCTCAAAACTCATAGTACGAACAGTGATGCCCGGTTCAACCTGACGCATCTGTTCTTTTGTCATACCTTGAGAAGCGTCAACCGCTCTTACTACCGCTGATAACAATGCAGACTCATGGAAGCCACCAATGTTGGTGATTTCGTTTGAATCGAATGTAATCGTGCGTGAAAAGTCTTTAGTACTTTCTAATACAAGGTGTACGGTGACATTCTCACGGTGAGATTGAGCAACGAAGATCGTGTTCATCAGAGTATGAGCCAGAATCTCAGTATGAGCATCTTGCCCAACACCTTCTAAGATAAGTTTGCTCTCTGTAGGGGCTGCGCGAGCGCGTAATACAAATGAACGCATGGAATGTACCTTGTCAGTATTTGATAAAGCGAAGCGGGCTTTATCAACATGAATTGATGAATAACCAAAATTGTGGCGGTATGTAACTCTTTTCTATTAATGAAGTCAAATAGAGTTGCGTATAGCGCCAATCAGAAGAACTCTGCGTATTAAATAGAGAATGACCACATTACAAGATGGTAAGGGTTGAAGCGACCCAATGTTTACGTAGATAGTATGCGCAAATTATTAGGTGACTTGCAGAAGGAAGTAGTCGATGAAGTTACAGAAGATCAATAAAGAAGAATACAGAAAGAAGATGAACCTGTTATTGGTTTCGTTGGTTGGTTCTCTCGCCGTGTTCGCCATTGTATTCGGAACCATACTGATTGACCTATTCGGTTCAGGGCAATCAATCGTTGGCGAATCGACAGGTAATTTTCACTTGAACGTATTAGGTGTGATCTTATCAGTCGCATTGAATGCATTTATCGCGAGTCGTGTAAAAGGGCATGATTACTTCAAAGAAGCACTTTATGTATGGAACCTTAAGCAAATCCATAATCAAATCTATCGTAAGCTAAAGCGTATTCAACCCAAAGCTGAGCAAGGCGACCGAGACGCGCTGACCATCCTTTACTTCTACTACACCACGCAAAAACAGGTATACGACCTAGACAACAACACATTGACGATAAAAACAGTTCAGCAATCGCTAGATAACATCCTAGAACTGAGTGAGAAATGGAGTATTGAGCTAGATATAGAGGCTTTTTCGAAAGATCTAGTCGCAAAGTTTTAAGCAATATGCCCATTATTGTATGAGCTTTGAGCGACGAAAGAACCTTTTGACGTAAAAGTATCCACTTAAGCAAGTTTTTTGAATTTTTATCAAAAAAGGGGTTGCCATGTTTTCGATGATCTCTATAATGCCGCCTCACTGACACGGCAGACGCCGCAAGGCTTCAGCAGTAATCAGTAAGACGGAAAGTTCGAAAGAAATTAATTTTAAAAAGTGTTTGACACTTAAGATTAAATCGCTAGAATTCACGTCCGCTTTCAAGGGTTTCTTTGTAAAAAGAAAGTTTCGATAAGCAAAGCTCTTTAACAATTTAAACCTATCAATCTGTGTGGGCACTCGTTGATGAATATCAAAACGTTATTGGTTCTTTTTCGAAAGAGCGTAATAGCAGTTACTTCGGTAACAAAATGATTTCAATGAACTGAGTGACCAATACGAATAATTACTTTCTTTATGGAAAGGGGTTATTTGGCACAGTCAATTCATTATCATTCTGTTGGAATGGTAATAGCTTTAGAATTACATGTTCACGTTCCTTTTTCGAAAAGAGCGAATGAATATTAGTTTTGAAGTCAGTATTCGTTGAGTCACACCTATTAGTTTAGGTAATCAAAACTTTAAATTGAAGAGTTTGATCATGGCTCAGATTGAACGCTGGCGGCAGGCCTAACACATGCAAGTCGAGCGGAAACGACACTAACAATCCTTCGGGTGCGTTAATGGGCGTCGAGCGGCGGACGGGTGAGTAATGCCTAGGAAATTGCCTTGATGTGGGGGATAACCATTGGAAACGATGGCTAATACCGCATAATGCCTACGGGCCAAAGAGGGGGACCTTCGGGCCTCTCGCGTCAAGATATGCCTAGGTGGGATTAGCTAGTTGGTGAGGTAATGGCTCACCAAGGCGACGATCCCTAGCTGGTCTGAGAGGATGATCAGCCACACTGGAACTGAGACACGGTCCAGACTCCTACGGGAGGCAGCAGTGGGGAATATTGCACAATGGGCGAAAGCCTGATGCAGCCATGCCGCGTGTATGAAGAAGGCCTTCGGGTTGTAAAGTACTTTCAGTTGTGAGGAAGGGGGTAGCGTTAATAGCGCTATCTCTTGACGTTAGCAACAGAAGAAGCACCGGCTAACTCCGTGCCAGCAGCCGCGGTAATACGGAGGGTGCGAGCGTTAATCGGAATTACTGGGCGTAAAGCGCATGCAGGTGGTTCATTAAGTCAGATGTGAAAGCCCGGGGCTCAACCTCGGAACTGCATTTGAAACTGGTGAACTAGAGTACTGTAGAGGGGGGTAGAATTTCAGGTGTAGCGGTGAAATGCGTAGAGATCTGAAGGAATACCAGTGGCGAAGGCGGCCCCCTGGACAGATACTGACACTCAGATGCGAAAGCGTGGGGAGCAAACAGGATTAGATACCCTGGTAGTCCACGCCGTAAACGATGTCTACTTGGAGGTTGTGGCCTTGAGCCGTGGCTTTCGGAGCTAACGCGTTAAGTAGACCGCCTGGGGAGTACGGTCGCAAGATTAAAACTCAAATGAATTGACGGGGGCCCGCACAAGCGGTGGAGCATGTGGTTTAATTCGATGCAACGCGAAGAACCTTACCTACTCTTGACATCCAGAGAAGCCAGCGGAGACGCAGGTGTGCCTTCGGGAGCTCTGAGACAGGTGCTGCATGGCTGTCGTCAGCTCGTGTTGTGAAATGTTGGGTTAAGTCCCGCAACGAGCGCAACCCTTATCCTTGTTTGCCAGCGAGTAATGTCGGGAACTCCAGGGAGACTGCCGGTGATAAACCGGAGGAAGGTGGGGACGACGTCAAGTCATCATGGCCCTTACGAGTAGGGCTACACACGTGCTACAATGGCGCATACAGAGGGCAGCAAGCTAGCGATAGTGAGCGAATCCCAAAAAGTGCGTCGTAGTCCGGATTGGAGTCTGCAACTCGACTCCATGAAGTCGGAATCGCTAGTAATCGTGAATCAGAATGTCACGGTGAATACGTTCCCGGGCCTTGTACACACCGCCCGTCACACCATGGGAGTGGGCTGCAAAAGAAGTGGGTAGTTTAACCTTTCGGGGAGGACGCTCACCACTTTGTGGTTCATGACTGGGGTGAAGTCGTAACAAGGTAGCCCTAGGGGAACCTGGGGCTGGATCACCTCCTTATACGAAGATATTTACGATGAGTGTCCACACAGATTGATTAGGTTTAGAAAGTAAAAGAGACGAAGAACTCCCAAGTTCTTCAATCCAGTGTCCCGTTCGTCTAGAGGCCTAGGACACCGCCCTTTCACGGCGGTAACAGGGGTTCGACTCCCCTACGGGATACCATTGGGTCGTTAGCTCAGTTGGTAGAGCAGTTGACTTTTAATCAATTGGTCGCAGGTTCGAATCCTGCACGACCCACCATTTCCTCCCAAGGAAATAAAATTTGGGGCGATTAGCTCAGTTGGGAGAGCACCTGCCTTACAAGCAGGGGGTCACTGGTTCGAGCCCGGTATCGCCCACCATTTCCTCCCAAGGAAATAAAAATATGGGGCTATAGCTCAGCTGGGAGAGCGCCTGCCTTGCACGCAGGAGGTCTGCGGTTCGATCCCGCATAGCTCCACCATTCCTTCCATAAGAATGGCTTTTATTTTCACTTTTTAAAAAGTGAAGACAAAAGGAAACTTTATGGGCGATTAGCTCAGTTGGGAGAGCACCTGCCTTACAAGCAGGGGGTCACTGGTTCGAGCCCGGTATCGCCCACCATCTTTAAGCATTCTCTTCGGAGAGTTTTTAAAAATGGTTTTGAAAGTTTACGCTTTAAAAACTCTTGCTCTTTAACAATTTGGAAAGCTGACTGATTACTTAATTGGTTTTCACTTTAAAAAGTGAAATCAAACAGCTCAAGGCTGTGATTAAGTTAATCAAATTTAAAAGTTCTCAATGTTTATCTGCTCTTATTTAATAAGAACAGCATAAGCACAACAAACACATTCAAGTGTCTTGTATTCGAACGATCAGAAATGATTGTTCATTTTTTGATTCTACTTTTTATTAAAAAGTGGAAACAAAAAGTAAATTGAGTCCGGCAAACAGTTATCAAGAATTAACCCTTCTTGATGACAACCAAAACCTTGGTTAGTTGCCATACTAGTTTGTTTTCACTTTTCAAAAGTGAAAGTAAAACAGAGACCCTTTCGGGTTGTATGGTTAAGTGACTAAGCGTACACGGTGGATGCCTTGGCAGTCAGAGGCGATGAAAGGCGTAATAACTTGCGATAAGCCCAGATTAGGTAGTAATAACCTTTTGAGTCTGGGATTCCTGAATGGGGAAACCCACTTACATAAGTAAGTATCCTGTTGTGAATACATAGCAACAGGAGGCAAACCGGGGGAACTGAAACATCTAAGTACCCCGAGGAAGAGAAATCAACCGAGATTCCGAAAGTAGCGGCGAGCGAAATTGGATTAGCCCTTAAGCTTTTAATGATGCAGGTGAAGAGTCTGGAAAGTCTCGCAATAAAGGGTGATAGCCCCGTAACCGACACATCATAATCAGTGAAAACGAGTAGGGCGGGACACGTGATATCCTGTCTGAATATGGGGGGACCATCCTCCAAGGCTAAATACTACTGACTGACCGATAGTGAACCAGTACCGTGAGGGAAAGGCGAAAAGAACCCCTGTGAGGGGAGTGAAATAGAACCTGAAACCGTGTACGTACAAGCAGTAGGAGCACCTTCGTGGTGTGACTGCGTACCTTTTGTATAATGGGTCAGCGACTTAATTTTAGTAGCAAGGTTAACCGTTTAGGGGAGCCGTAGGGAAACCGAGTCTTAACTGGGCGTACAGTTGCTAGGATTAGACCCGAAACCAGGTGATCTAGCCATGGGCAGGTTGAAGGTTGAGTAACATCAACTGGAGGACCGAACCGACTAATGTTGAAAAATTAGCGGATGACTTGTGGCTAGGGGTGAAAGGCCAATCAAACCTGGAGATAGCTGGTTCTCCCCGAAAGCTATTTAGGTAGCGCCTCGGACGAATACTACTGGGGGTAGAGCACTGTTAAGGCTAGGGGGTCATCCCGACTTACCAACCCTTTGCAAACTCCGAATACCAGTAAGTACTATCCGGGAGACACACGGCGGGTGCTAACGTCCGTCGTGGAGAGGGAAACAACCCAGACCGCCAGCTAAGGTCCCAAAGTATAGCTAAGTGGGAAACGATGTGGGAAGGCTCAGACAGCCAGGATGTTGGCTTAGAAGCAGCCATCATTTAAAGAAAGCGTAATAGCTCACTGGTCGAGTCGGCCTGCGCGGAAGATGTAACGGGGCTAAGCTATACACCGAAGCTGCGGCTACGTACCTTAGGGTATGTGGGGTAGGGGAGCGTTCTGTAAGCCGTTGAAGGTGGTCTGTAAGGGCTGCTGGAGGTATCAGAAGTGCGAATGCTGACATGAGTAACGATAAAGGGAGTGAAAAACTCCCTCGCCGGAAGACCAAGGGTTCCTGTCCAACGTTAATCGGGGCAGGGTAAGTCGACTCCTAAGGCGAGGCCGAAAGGCGTAGTCGATGGGAAACGGGTTAATATTCCCGTACTTCTTACAATTGCGATGGGGGGACGGAGAAGGCTAGGTGGGCCTGGCGACGGTTGTCCAGGTTCAAGTACGTAGGCGGGTGGTTTAGGTAAATCCGGACCGCTACTAACGCTGAGATACGATGTCGAGCTACTACGGTAGTGAAGTCATTGATGCCATGCTTCCAGGAAAAGCCTCTAAGCTTCAGATTGTAAGGAATCGTACCCCAAACCGACACAGGTGGTCGGGTAGAGAATACCAAGGCGCTTGAGAGAACTCGGGTGAAGGAACTAGGCAAAATGGTACCGTAACTTCGGGAGAAGGTACGCTCTTATCAGTGAAGTCCCTTGCGGATGGAGCAGACGAGAGTCGCAGATACCAGGTGGCTGCAACTGTTTATTAAAAACACAGCACTGTGCAAAATCGTAAGATGACGTATACGGTGTGACGCCTGCCCGGTGCCGGAAGGTTAATTGATGGGGTTAGACTTCGGTCGAAGCTCTTGATCGAAGCCCCGGTAAACGGCGGCCGTAACTATAACGGTCCTAAGGTAGCGAAATTCCTTGTCGGGTAAGTTCCGACCTGCACGAATGGCGTAATGATGGCCACGCTGTCTCCACCCGAGACTCAGTGAAATTGAAATCGCTGTGAAGATGCAGTGTACCCGCGGCTAGACGGAAAGACCCCGTGAACCTTTACTACAGCTTGGCACTGAACATTGAACCTACATGTGTAGGATAGGTGGGAGACTTTGAAACCGCGTCGCTAGATGTGGTGGAGTCGTCCTTGAAATACCACCCTTGTAGTTTTGATGTTCTAACGTTGGTCCCTGAATCGGGATTACGGACAGTGCCTGGTGGGTAGTTTGACTGGGGCGGTCTCCTCCCAAAGAGTAACGGAGGAGCACGAAGGTGGGCTAAACACGGTTGGACATCGTGTGGTTAGTGCAATGGCATAAGCCCGCTTGACTGCGAGAATGACAATTCGAGCAGGTGCGAAAGCAGGTCATAGTGATCCGGTGGTTCTGAATGGAAGGGCCATCGCTCAACGGATAAAAGGTACTCCGGGGATAACAGGCTGATACCGCCCAAGAGTTCATATCGACGGCGGTGTTTGGCACCTCGATGTCGGCTCATCACATCCTGGGGCTGAAGTCGGTCCCAAGGGTATGGCTGTTCGCCATTTAAAGTGGTACGCGAGCTGGGTTTAGAACGTCGTGAGACAGTTCGGTCCCTATCTGCCGTGGGCGTTGGAAAATTGAAAGGGGCTGCTCCTAGTACGAGAGGACCGGAGTGGACGAACCTCTGGTGTTCGGGTTGTCATGCCAATGGCATTGCCCGGTAGCTAAGTTCGGAATCGATAACCGCTGAA
Organism: Vibrio gigantis; assembly: GCF_024347515.1. Classification (NCBI taxonomy): domain Bacteria; kingdom Pseudomonadati; phylum Pseudomonadota; class Gammaproteobacteria; order Vibrionales; family Vibrionaceae; genus Vibrio; species Vibrio gigantis. The sequence continues at coordinate 927,386 of NZ_AP025493.1, read as the reverse complement.
AGCATCTAAGCGGGAAGCGAGCCTTGAGATGAGTTTTCCCTGACACTTTAAGTGTCCTAAAGGGTTGTCGTAGACTACGACGTTGATAGGCAGGGTGTGTAAGTGCTGCGAGGCATTGAGCTAACCTGTACTAATTGCCCGTGAGGCTTAACCATACAACACCCAAGGGGTTTTGTGGACTCAAAACTATTTGTCTCCGCTTTTTAAAAGCAGAAACAAAGTACAAACGCTTGAATGAGTTTGAAGAGACACTTTTAAATACAGTTTTCCAGATTATTTTGCCTTCAGTTTTTAAAAACTGAAAGTAAAAGCAAAATTTGCTTGGCGACCATAGCATTGTGGACCCACCTGATTCCATGCCGAACTCAGAAGTGAAACACAATAGCGCCGATGGTAGTGTGGGGCTTCCCCATGTGAGAGTAGGACATCGCCAGGCTTTAAATTACGTTTTCAGTTAGCTTATCGTTTAGAGAAATACTGAAAGCAAAACTAGAAACAGCATACAATTAAGACTGGTTTTAGTAACAATTTGTTGGAGGGATGGCTGAGTGGTCGAAAGCACCGGTCTTGAAAACCGGCAACCGTTAATAGCGGTTCTAGGGTTCAAATCCCTATCCCTCCACCACCATTGAAAAGCCCGCTGAGAAATCAGCGGGCTTTTTTGTATCTAAAATTTGTATTATTCAAAGCTCTATTGGCGTACGGGCTGCAGTGTTTATGGTTCAGCCTAACTACTCTGTGAGCTTGTAAGTTGCGCTGTAGGCTCATGTAATGGAACACTTACAAACACGTACATTATGCGCTGGACGCACCGTAATAAGTCGTACCGGCATCATAGCGTTGAAAAGGTTCTATGGTTGGCTTTCGGTTCTGCAGAGATGCTTGGTGTATCAAGGGCGATATGATTGCGGACGGTTATCGTGATACATATGAGACGTAAATGAGCGTTTAGAATAGAGCTTTTTGTATGCTTTCTACCAAAGCTGCCTAACACGCTTTCAACGTCTTTGTATGTGCACGTAAGTACCAACGAGAAACCTACGCATTCGTTGGGAGGTGAGAAGACGCTACCGTGAGATTGATGAGATTTCTGCTAATAGGGTACATTTGCTTTCTGATTTAGGAGTTACAGTTACCGTTTTCTACACTTACTCACCACCCTTACGTGACTGATAGACATCGAAAAGAAGCATGCTGCTAAGAACAAATAAAGCCAGTTGGTAGATACCAACTGGCTTTTCATTACTTACAGATTAAGATATCTTTTTAATCAATATCTGATACACAAATACTCGCATTTTCTATCCAGTCCTCTTCGATATAACTTCCACCCAAAATATTCATATTTTTACTTATATGACTTTTAGGTGTGCCTCCCGAATTACTTGTCCAATATTCAAGTTCACCATTACCGACTGGCCAGCCAAAAGCATTGCCAACATCACCTATAGTCGCCTGAATAGTCTGCAATTCTTCTTCTGAAGCTAGACTCTTACCCGAATCTTTACAACTAGTAACCGAATCCTGCCATGTACTTATACCCCACGCAAAACCATTTTCATAATGATAGCGGAATCCAATCCTACTTGTCATGAACTCAGATAAGCTGTATTCATGGGTTCCTAAGGTAAATGCTTTATTAAAATCGATGTTAGTTAGCTTTATAAGGTTACTGGTTACTTTTGTTTTATTGTCGCCGATGGCAAATATAGCTGCTGAGCTCTGGTTATGTGAAACAGCAAGTACAGTACTGCCTGATAAACGAAAAGCTTCCTCTTCTGCATCTTGATCTAACTGCCATTTGACATTATCTGTGATATCTAACGAAACAGTATCACTGGAATTATTGATAGTGTACTCTCCGATAGCCTTATAAGTTCGACTTTTATTGTATGGAACGGTATTTGTAACTGGATGATTAGGATAGTTATGTATTTCAGAAATTGTAATACTTTTTAGTTTTCCCGCAACAACGTTAAATTTTTTCGATACCTTATAACCTTTACCATTAATTTCTGCAGTGACGGATATGTTGTTAGACTCTTTTATTGGTATGAAAGTATTATGCCCCGTCTGTTTTAGCACTTTATCATCTGAGCTTGACCAGTTCACAAAAGAGGTAATGTCAGCTGTAATATCCTCGTCATCTAATGTATTACTTTTATAATGACCGACTGCGGAAAGTGAAAATTCAATATTGTTAACCAAATTATTAAAGTTATCTTCACCAATAATTTCAACAGATTCCAATTTGGCATCAGCAATTGTCATTTCTTGTGCATTACTTTCAACATCAAACATTCTTGCAGATATTATAGCTTTGCTTGTTCCAGCTTCACTACTAGCGGTAAAAATATTGTTACCCTCAGCATTATTGAATATATCAGGTGCACTTGAGGCCCACTTTACATCTTTTGTGATATCGATTTTACTTTCCTGAGTATCTCTTGGGCCTTGATAGACACCCATTGCAGTAAATTCTCGGCTTGTCCCATATAAAGCGTTATTTAGTTTAGTCGTATTCTCATAGTTGGAAACTGGTCTAATAATGATTTTTTTTAGCTGTGCATCACTGATACTTAGAGAAATTTCATTGCTTGAAAACCCATCAAAGTTAGCCGTTAAACTTGTGATCTCACCAATGTCTCCTGTGGCTCTGAAACAATTTTTTTCGGAGAAATTTTGAGCAAAACTGTCACCTGTTTGTATCCACAAAACATAATTTGCACCATCACGTTTCGAACCATCATTCCATTCAACAATACTATCTAGTGATATTGAGGTTTCCTTTGGAACATAAAGTATTTGGTTATTCTCAAAGTCAAATGGTTTGACTCGAGATGAAATTGTAATCGCAACGGGCTCTAATATAGAGAGTGACCAAGTGGCACTAATATTTTTTGCTTTTGCTTTTGCTTTTGCTATAATGCTTGTTTTCCCTACTTGATATGTCCTTAATTGTGCAGGTTGATAAAAACTAGCGATATTAGATTGACTACTGCTCCACTCTACTGATGATGTGATATCACTTGTACTCTCATCGCTATAATGTCCGATTGCTCTAAATATTAGCATTTTATTTGACATAGCTTCGTGAGATTCTAGGATATTTTTATGATGTACCTCTTCGATCGTGATCTTTTCTAATTTCTTTGTAAGAAATTCATTCTTGTTATCACCACCACCACCGCCACCGCCACCGCCACCACCACATGCAGTTAATGATGGTATTATAATGAATAATATAAACATTAATGAAATCGAGTTCTTAATATTATTTTTTATGTGCTGTGAAAACATATGACAAATAACACCTCATTGATAAATTAGAGGTGTAAATTATATAGTGCTCAACTTTTGACAAGTAACAAGATAGAGACAATAAATAGCAAGAAGAGGACATATTTCGTATCAATGTGAAATATTGTTAATGGAGCTAAGAGGGGGGGGATTTGGATCCATTGTATGGAAAACATAATTTTCGCTGATATCTTGTCACTAAGAACAATTTGTATTTGTTATGCAAAATCAAGCAGTATCGTTCTCGATAAGGGGAGCTCTAGGCTTAAGGTATTAAAAAGCAGAGCGTTTAGGCTCTGCTTTAGTGTTTTGGGAATGTAGCTAACTAGTCATCGCTTATTTTGCTACGTTACCTGCAACATTTAACGCATCCCAAGTCCGTGCGAATGGGGGGGCGTAGCAGAAGTCCATATAGCCTAACTGCTGGGTGGTCATTTTCGCCGTGATAGCAACAGCTAGTGCGTTGATTCGACCAACGGCTCCTTTCTTACCTACGATTTCACCACCTAAAAGAACGTTAGTCTCTGGGTTATAAACCAGTTTAACCTTGATGTCTTCTTGGCCTGGGTAGTAATCGGTTTGGTTCTTATCTGAAATAGTTGATACTTTCACATCTAAGTTATGTTCTTTCGCCAGAAGTTCATTCACTAACGATGCACCATTTTTAGCTTTTGGTAGTTCGAATACTTCAGTATTTGGTTTAAAGCTGAGTGACAGGAGTACGACATCAGCTTCTACACAACCGTTATCGGTTAGCCACCTTGCTCTGCATCATGAATAGCAGACACGCTGCAACCTGTTTTTAACTCTTCACTTGATTTTCTAATAGCCCTTCAACTACTTCAATAATCTTCGGGCTTTTCGTTTCTACAGTTTCAAATTACTAATGTAGTTCTCCAAAGAATAACCTTTGTAGTTGATTTGAGTACGACTATTGGCAGAGCTCTATAATCGTCTCACAAGGTTCTCTACTATCAAGGTTACCGCTATTTTGTGTAAGTAGAATCAAGCTGGTATGAGCTTATAGAGCGCTAGACAGAGTTAATTTGGTGTGAGGAGAATGTTGGTATTCGGATTTTTTGTACTAGTTGTTCGCTTAGTCGATTTTTCTTACCTTAAACTCACTTGTTAACACGGAATCATACTCCTTTCCGACGTACTTGGTATTGAAGATACTTTTATTTTGCTCTGTCTGTTTTGAAGATATTCCTGCCCATTGTGCAAATGTGTCTGAAAAATCTCTCAGATTATATTTGACCGAATGCATTTTCGTTTCTTGTTGATCGTCACTCATTGTTATGAAAGGTACTTCTACTGCTTGCCTTGAAAAGTGTGAGCCTGTTCCGTGAATTAAGTAGGGAGGGGCGTCTACAGAAGTTAGGCCATGGTCAGAAAAGTAGATGATTTTATATGTCTTGTCATACATTGTTAGTAGCTCTCTAATTTTCTCTATAAAAGTTACGCCATAAATCACGGATTTTTTGTAGCATTCTAGATACTCATTATCGGAAGGTTTTAGTGAAACCTCTTCCTCAAATCTCTGGCAAAAATCATAGTGTGAGCCCATTGTATGAATGAAAATGACTTTCGGCTTATCAGTTTCTTCACGAATTGCTTTGATAACTTCTGGTAGGAGAATATTGTCGGGTTTAGCTTTCTCGTAAGATGTGTTTTCGTAGTGTTGGTAATGTGCTCTACTTGCGATTGTTGATACTTGCGTTTCGTACTGCCCAATTTTAGCTTGATTTGATATCCAATAAGTTTTCATTCCAGCATCATTAGCTAGGTCTATAACATTTAGGTTTTTGTCATGTTTATTTGCGCCTATGCTTTTTGATAATATTCTCGGTACTGAAAAATATGTGACAACGGATGGTGAAATAACTCCGTTATATATTTCCGCACTATCTATATCACCTACGTTTTTGTTATATGATGGAAAGTGATTTTTAATAACAGACTCACCAATATTTACAATATAAATGTCCTTATGTGTCTCATCAGTATAAACATCTTTCCATTTTGATAAAATCACAGACTTCCCCCCATCTATAAGAGAAAGTTCATAATACAAAGATATAGGTTTAATAAATGTAATTAGCCCCAAAAATCTAAACCACACTTCATGATGAATTGTCTTTAAGTAGCTTTCGTTAAGATAAGTTGTTTTTTCACTATCATGCAAGCTATACATTTTTGCAACTAATATGCTAGAGAAAAGAGTCATCATAATAATCGAAAATGACCTCCTTACTTTCCCTAATGCCATATTAAAAGATAAAAAAACCATTAAAAAAAATAGGACTATCTTGGTGTATATGGTTATGCTTATATTTTTTATATATTCTAGCGCTTCGCCTCGGTTGGACTCTAAAATAGAACCTAATACACCTACGTCTAAGCTGAGAGAATTTATTCGTAAGGCAAAATCAAAAGTCATTATTACTGTCAGTAAAAGAAATACTAATCTATTACCGACAAATGCTATTATAGTTGCTATAAATAACATGTTTAAACTCAATATTGATAAGGTAAGCCACACTTCATCATCAGTTCCAGTTCTCAACAGGTAAAATGTCATGATAGTTAAAGGAATCAGAGTCTTAATATCAATATTTTGTCTAGTTCTCATATGTTTTTGGATAGCTTATGTTATTGGTCCTTCGATGAGTGTAGTCATTGATGTATGGAGAGGCAACGTAAAGGCATATCCAAATAAGCACAATAATATCTCCAATATTATCGTTAATTCAGGCAGTTTGATTGCACATGCCGGCGGGGGAATCGATGGTTTAAAATATACAAACTCCTTAGAGGCTGTAGAGAAGTCGATAGAAAATGGTTTTAAGATGATAGAGCTAGATCTTCTTGTATCGTCGGATGGAAAGATCGTCGCTGTTCATGATTGGAACTCTTTCCATTCGATGACAAATTCTAATAAAAATGGTCCTATTGCTTCAGAAGAGTTTGAGTTAAAAATAATTAACGATAATTATCACACTTTAAATATTTTAGAGGCGATTGAAATTTTAAGTGAGAATGAGGTTGTATTAGTCACGGACAAAATAGAAAACCTTGTACTATTATCAAAAAGTATAATTGTTAAAGACAAATCTATTGTCGAAGTTTTTAGTTTGAAAAAATATAATGAAGCAATAAAGTTAGGGTTCAATAACGTTGCATTAAATATTGATTTAAATACGCCATTTATTATTGATTGGATTGAATTGAATAAAATAAGAGCTGTAACTTATCGAGGTGATAACCTCAGTTCGCTTGGGAATGAATATAAAAATGCTATTACACTGAGTAATATGGGGATCTCAGCGATGATATATTCAAGTAATGATTTAGATTTGGACACTATCAAAGCGTATGGGATCGTTAATTTCGCGATCTATGTCGATTTTGTTTTACCGTCAGATCGTTTATAAAACTGTAACTTACACAAAAGCAGAGCGGTTATGCTCTGCTTTTGTGTTTAACTGAATGCTCTATGTGATTTTTCTAGAGGTGGTTTACTTCGCCACGTTACCAGCTACGTTTAAAGCATCCCAAGTCCGTGCGAATGGTGGCGCATAGCAGAAGTCCATATAGCCTAACTGCTGAGTGGTCATTTTCGCCGTGATGGCGACAGCTAGTGCATTGATACGACCAACCGCTCCTTTCTTACCGACGATCTCACCACCTAGAAGAACGTTGGTTTCTGGGTGATAAACCAGTTTAACCTTGATGTCCTCTTGACCAGGGTAGTAATCCGTCTGGTTCTTGTCTGAAATTGTTGATACTTTCACATCTAAGTTATGTTCTTTCGCCAGAAGTTCATTCACGCCAGTACATGCCAGCTCGTAATCGAGAACTTTCAAGCAAGATGAACCTAAGAAGCCTGACATGTAAGTATCTTTACCTGCTAGCTTATCAGCCATCATGCGCGCTTGTTTGTTAGCTGTGGTTGCAAGTGGTACATATACTGGCTTGCCTAAGGCCATGTGATGAACAACTGCACAGTCACCTACAGCATGAATGTAAGCGTCTTCAGTTGCGCCATATTCATTCACTATCAATGCACCATTTGCAGCTTTTGGTAGTTCGAATACTTCTGCGTTTGGTTTGAAGCCGAGTGATAGGATCACGACATCCGCTTCTACATCACCGTTATCGGTTTCTACGATGTAACCGCCTTGCTCTGCGTCACGAATTGCAGACACGCTGCACCCTGTTTTAAGGTCTGCACCTGATTCTCTAATTGCCCCTTCAACTACTTCAATGATCTCTGGACTGAACTGGCGGCTCATTATGTGCTGTTCACGTTCTATGATGGTTACGTGCTTGTCGAGGCCATGTGCTGCGTCGAACACTTCTAGACCTATAAAACCAGCGCCAATTACGCACACTCGTTGTTTGTCACTGTCTTTCAAAGCTTCTTTTACTGCTAAGCCATCTTCCATGCTTGTCAGTGTATATACGTGTTCTGAGTTGTATTCACCGAACGAAGGAACGATTGGACGCGCGCCTGTAGCAATCACCAACATATCGTAATCGATGATGCTCTCTTCGCCTTTATGACGGACTTTAATCTGCTTTTCAATGCGGTCTAGTGCGACCATCTCTGTTTCAACACGAACGTCTAATCCAGATTTAATCGCTTGTTCTGGCGTACGAGAAATCATGCGTTCTGTGTCGTCAAACATGCCGCCCGCAAAGTAGGGTAAACCACATGCTCCAAAAGAGATGTAACTACGCTTATCTAGAACAATGACTTCGTCTGATGGCTGATTACGTTTGTATTTAGCTGCGAAACTCATACCAGCGGCGCTACCGCCTATAACAACAACTTTCATATTTATTACCTAAATAACCTGAACTCAGGAAAAACAGAAGAGCACCCATGGGAGTGCTCTTAATTAAACGTGGGGATTATACTGCTGCTTCTTTTGAAACTGTTGCAGCTACATCAGCATCGTATTGTTCTGTGTTCAGTGAGCCGTTTTTCTTAGCTGTTAGAACACCAGACAACATAGAGCCTGAGATGTTTAGCGCGGTACGCGCCATGTCAATCAGAGCTTCGATAGACACTAGAATTGCTACTACTGTGATATCTAGACCCATGATTGTTAGTACAGCTACCGCTGCGAATGTTGCACCACCACCAACACCAGCGATACCGAATGAAGCAATCGCGATAACAGCAATCAGTTGTAGGATGAAGCCTAGGTCAACTGGCATACCCATTACTTGAGCCGCCATGATAGCTAGCATTGCTGGGTAGATGCCCGCACAACCGTTCTGACCGATACTGGTACCGAATGTTGCTGACATGTTTGCTGTTTCTTCGTCTACACCTAGGCGTTGAGTTTGTGTTTCAACGTTTAGTGGGATTGCCGCCATGCTTGAGCGAGAACCAAAGCCGAATACTAATACAGGCCAGATTTTCTTCATGAACTTGGCTGGAGAAAGGCCGAACATCGATACCATCACGAAGTGGATGCCGAACATCACGCCGATTGCCACGTAGCTCGCTAGCAAGAAGCGGCCCATTTCAGCGAGTGCGAATAGGTCGTTGGTCATCATGAAGGTTGTCATCAGAGCGAATACACCATAAGGCGTTAGCTTCAAGATTTCACGCACCATTGACAGTACAACTTCCTTTGCAGAGTTGATGAAATCAACGAAGTTTTGCACTTTTTCAGGCTTACGGTTTTTCACTTGCAGGATACAGTAACCAAGGAACATACCGAACAATACTGTCGATAGTGTAGAGGTACGCTGAGAGCCTGTTAGCATGTCAAAGATGTTGGTTGGGATGATAGACAGAGCCATACCAGACAGACCGCTACTCGCCATTGCATCTTGTGTTGCTACCAATGAATCGCCGCGTGCTTCAATTGCACTGTTGGTGCCAATGGTGCTTACTAGCGCGTTTGCATCGATACCAAATAGGTAAATACTTGCGATACCAACTGCCGCTGAGATTGCACAAGTGAAAAGTAGAATACCGATGATTTTTGGTGCGATACGAGATAACGCGCCGCCACCTTCAACGTTCATGATAGAAGAGATCATCGCCACGAATACGAGTGGGATAACGATCATTTGTAGAAGTTTGATGTAGCCTTTACCGAACACTGAAATCAGTTCAGCAAAGCCGGAAGTTGCGACGTTACCAACACCGAAAACAAGTTGAATTGCGCCACCGAACAGCAAGCCAGCAGCAAGCGCACTCAGTACGCGGAAATTAAAACTTTTCTTTTGCTTTTTGAAGTTCGACAGCAGTGCGTAGAACCCAAAGAACAGTATGCTTAATCCAATAAATGAAACGCTCATGAGAATCTCCTATGATACCCATTAATACCTAAATCGGTTATTTTTTATATGCGATGGCTTCAACTTCAACCAGTGCGTCTTTTGGTAGTCGTGCTGCTTCAACACAAGAGCGAGCAGGTGCGTTCTCTGTACCAAACACCTCTGTGTACACTTCGTTAAAGGCAACGAAGTTTTCCATGTCAGATAAAAAGCAGGTTGTCTTAAGCACTGTGTCCAGTCCCGCGTTACTCGCTTCTAATACAGCTTTTAAGTTTTCTAGCGACTGACGAGCCTGTTCTTTAATACCGCCTTCAACAAACAGCATGGTTTCTGGAACGAGAGGTAATTGACCTGATGTATAAACCATGTCGCCGTAAGACGTACCTTGTGAGTAAGGCCCAATAGCTGCTGGTGCTTGTTCAGTGGCAATGATCTGTTTCACGATGTAACTCCTAAATTATTGGTTTTATTCTGATTTAAATTCACGGATAAACTTGTAAACCGCCTGACGGCTAATCCCAAGTTGTTCTGATACTTGTGTCGTCGTCTCTTTTAGCTCAAATACGCCGTTATCAAATAAACAACGAATGATGGCTTTGTTACGACTTTTGCAGGAAATCGTTTCGTCTTGTTCCACTTCTTTTATTGCAGCGGTCAGCGCTTGTTGAATCACGTCGTTTGCACTTTTGCTGAAAGTCTCACTGACTAGTGTTTGAGACACATTGCACGTTGGCATCAACGTTTTAACGATTTCAGGGAATGGGAAGGATAAGTTCATGTTGATACACAGCATGCCAATCGGCTTTTGCTGTGGTCCGGCTAGCACACAGGTCGTTGATTTAAGTAGGGAACCGTCTGCTGCATTGGTGAAATAACTCTTTGGAGAAACTTCGCCGGTTTTCTCGAATTTACTCCACATACGTAAACCTAAGTCTGTGATAGGAGAGCCGATTTCACGACCGGTATGATGACCGTTGACGATTTTTACGACCGAGTTTTCTAAGCTTTCAAATGAATGAATGACTACTTCACAATAGGGGCCAATCAAATCAGCGAGCGTGTCTGCTAAGCGGAAGTAATTGCTTAAACATTCTCTATCTTCATCGGTGAATCTAACTTGTTTTACATTCATAGTTTCGGTTTACATTTTTGAACTTGATGACTGAAATCTACTCCTTTGGTGGTATTTGAACAAGATGCAGTAAACTTCTGTAAACCGTTAAAAAGCGTCTAAAACGTCCACAAATAACGGGAATTTAACTGAAATTAAGAGTGAAATTTGAACAGGATCACCAAACCATCCTCAATATGGTTTAATTTCGTAAACTCCATCAAAGTTTAAATATTTAAAATCAAAGATTGCATTTTTGAACACTTTAATGATCTAGAACAAATTTATGATCGAGGTGAAACGAGCATTCCATAATGGGGGGCTTTTTTTATATGCGAGCTTATTAGTTATTGGACGTGCTTATTTATCGAGGTGAGAGTTAAAAGGTGTTGCCGTGGCTATTGAGCTTTTTATTGTCAAATTACTGTGAATTACCTCTATATATAAGTTGATATTCCCCATCAAATCTCTCCTTCTTTTTGTACTTAAAACAGCGAGTTAAGTTTGTCTAGACAAGTTGGTTAACCGCTTGAAATATTTCATTTCTGCAAATAAACCGACACGTAACTTTAATAATTAGACGTCAAAGTGGCCTTAAATCAAACAGGGACACTGACGATGAATAACATCATTGAAGTTAAGAAGGTCAACAAGACATTCGGCTCAAATCAAGCGTTGAATGGAATCAATCTGACTATTACCAGCCGTAAGATGACGGCACTACTTGGGCCATCTGGCTCCGGAAAATCAACACTGCTTCGACATTTAAGTGGCTTGATCATTGGTGATAAGAACGCGGACTCTCAAATCAACGTGCTTGGTCAAACTGTGCAGGCGAATGGCAAGGCAGACAGTAATGTTCGCAACTGCCGTGCACAAGCGGGTTACATCTTCCAACAATTCAATCTCGTTAACCGCTTATCAGTGATGACCAACGTACTGATTGGCGCATTGAGCTCTACTCCTAAGTGGAGAACGCTAACGGGTATGTTTACGGTTGAGCAGCAGCAACAAGCACTTGAAGCACTGCGTCGAGTAGGCATGGAAGACTTCGCGGGCCAACGTGTTGGCAACCTATCTGGTGGTCAGCAGCAACGTGTAGCGATTGCTAGAGCTTTGATGCAGAAAGCCAAAATCATATTTGCGGATGAGCCTATTGCTTCACTCGATCCTGAGTCTGCTCGTGTTGTGATGGAGCTACTCACTGATATCAATCAGAAAGAGGGTATTCCAGTCATCGTCACACTTCATCAAGTCGACCATGCACTTAAATATTGCGAAAACATTGTGGCTTTAAAAGATGGCCAAGTGTTTTACGAAGGAAAAAGTGCAGAGCTGACCAAGCCACAATTGGAAAGTTTATACCGTTCGAAAAAATCAGTCGACATGCAAAATATTCAACCATCTGACGTGCTTGCTGCGTCGTTCTAAATATCAGGGAAGTAAGATGTTTTATTCAATGAAGTCGGGAATTAAGAAGGCGATAACGCTAGCAACTGCACTTATGGCAACGCTGACCGCAAGCCATGCAATTGCAAAAGAAGAGATTAACTTCGGCATTATCGCGACTGACGCTCAGCAAAACTTACGTCAGCGTTGGGAGCCTCTCTTAGATGATCTTGGTGAGGCGTTAGGGGTATCAGTGAAGGCCTATTTTGCCCCTGATTACGCGGGAATCATTCAAGCGCAACGTTTTGGCAAGGTTGATTTTGCCTATTACGGCAACAAAGCAGCAATGGAAGCGGTGGACCGTGCTGATGCCGAGATATTTGCGCGTTACATCGATGAAGATGGCCTTCAAGGCTACTACAGCTTGCTTATCGTCAATGCGGAAAATGACAACATCAACACACTGCAAGACGTTCTCGATCAGCATGAAACGCTCAAGCTTGGTAATGGTGACCCAAATTCTACATCTGGTTTTTTAGTCCCTAACTTTGAGGCGTTCGCAAACAACGGAATTTCTGCAAATGACTTTGACCGTACTGTTATTGCAAGTCACGGCTCGAATGTGATGGCGGTTGCGAATAATCAAGTGGACGTCGCAACTAACCACACTATGAACCTTATCCGTATTGAAGAGAGCAACCCTGAGTTGTTCAAAAAACTAAAGGTGGTTTGGCAGTCAGAGCTTATTCCTTCAGACGTGGTGACGTATCGCAAGAATCTCGATGCAGATATGAAGAAGAAAGCACGTGATTTCTTTGTCAACTACGGCAAGAACGGTAATAAACAGCAACTTGAGAACCTACACCAATTGGCGTGGTCTGGATTTGCGGCAACTGATAACAATCAATTACTTCCCATTCGTCAAATGGAAGCGTTTAAGAAGCTAGTTGAAGCGGAGAACAACAGCAACCTAAACGAGAAAGACAGAACAGATCGCATGGCGCAATACCAATCGGAAATCGACCAGCTGCAAACAGAAATTGATGCGCTGAAAGGTTAATCCCAACTATTGCGCCGCTGTGGGCGGCGCAACAACAGAGTAAGAGAACAATGACTGCAATAACTCAACGTTACGAGCCTTCATCGAAGCTGTCGATTAAAAACGGCGTAATTGCTGTGATAACGCTACTGGTCCTTAGCTGGGCGTGGCAAGGCGCAGAAATGGCACCAATGATGTTCTTTGAACACCCGGAGAACATGGTTCAGCTTGGTAAAGACTTTTTTCCAGCTGACTTCAGTGAAAGCAATGTGTACTTCAGCGAAATGCTGGTGACGATTCAAGTGGGGATCTGGGGAACCGTGTTATCGATTCTGTTAGCGATTCCATTTGGCATTCTGAGTGCTGAAAACCTGATGCCGAGCTGGGTGACATTTCCAATTCGCCGACTGATGGATTGTCTACGCGCTATCAACGAAATGGTGTTTGCGATGCTGTTTGTAGTGGTCGTTGGGCTGGGACCGTTTGCTGGTGTGATGGCACTGTTTATTCACACTACAGGTGTGCTTGCCAAACTGTTTGCTGAGGCCATTGAAGCGATTGAACCCGGCCCGATGGAAGGCGTGAAAGCGACAGGCGCAAACTCATTTGAGGTAATTCTATACGGTGTAATTCCACAAGTTATGCCACTTTGGATTTCATATTCGCTGTACCGCTTAGAGTCGAATATTCGCTCGGCAACGGTTGTGGGTATGGTTGGTGCGGGCGGTATTGGTGTGCTGCTTTGGCAATCTATCTCAGGTTTCCAGTTGCAACAAACTGCCGCGATTATGGCGATTGTTATTGTAACGGTCAGTGTTATCGACTTCGTTTCTCAAATCATTCGTAAGAAGTTTATCTAGGCATCTTAGATGTCTATTTAAGCAAACTTGTCTAGATAAGTAATTGAATTATAGAGAAGGAACACTTTATGCCAGTTTATTTAGATATTGCTTCGCAGCTTGAACAAGAGGTGAAAGATCGTTTTGTTCCCGGTGATTACCTGCCTCCGGAGTCCAAACTGGCTGAGCGCTTTGCCGTGAATCGTCACACGCTTCGCCGCGCTGTCGATGAGTTGGTATCCACGGGATTGATTCAACGTCATCAAGGCAAAGGCAACATGGTGATTCGTGAGCCAAGTGAGTATCGACTTCATTCTGGAGCACACTTCACCAAGAACCTGATTGAACAAGGTGCGATGCCACGATGTGAAGTGCTTCAGTCTCGCCTTATCAATGTATCCCCCAAAATTGCGGGTTACTTGAAGATTGAAGAGGGGAGCAAGGTTATTCACATCCGTACTCTGCGAAAAACCGGAGAGACACCGAGAACCATTATCGACCACTACCTGCCGAATCTGGCGTGGTGGCCGATTCTCAAGAACTTCACCAACGGTTCTTTGCACCAGTTTATTCAGCGTGGTTTGGATACTGATTTAGAGCGAAAAGAGACTCGTGTGGGGGCGAAAATCCCAACCAATGAAGAGTGTCGTTTACTGCAAATCAGCACCAGCACACCGCTACTCAAAATTAAAACCACCAACGTAATCAAAGGCACGCAAGTGATAGCGGAATTTTCAAGTTCCAACACCCGTGCCGACGCAACCGAAATTGTAATGGAGCACTAAATGACAGCTTTGAAAGAGCGACAAAAGTGGATGTCAGTACTCGCGCAGAGTCAGTTTTCAGAACTAAAAACGCGCTGGGAAGCATTAGGGATAGAAGCGGAATACGCCATGGTTCGTCAGCCAGAGATTGGTTTAGCACAAGTGCGAGCTCGTATGGGCTCAACAGGCCGTCAGTTCAACATGGGTGATGTCACCATTACTCGCGCCGTAATCAAGCTAACAAGTGGAGAACTTGGTTACAGCTATCTACAGGGGCGAAGTAAGCCTCATGCAGAACTAGCAGCAGTTGTCGATGCCTTGATACAAAACGGGCAACGAGCCGAGGTGCTCAAGGCGCAACTTATTGAGCCTCTGGCCGCAATGAAGCACGAACGAGACAGTCAACGTCGCCAAGAAGTGGCTTCAAGCAAAGTGGACTTTTTTACCATGGTTCGCGGAGAAGACTAGGTCCGTGGAGAAGACTGGCTTAGTAAAGAAAAGCTTCGCGGTGAAGCTTATTTTGTAAAGAAGAACAGCTTCGTAGGCAAGCCGAATAACCACATGTCATTCAAGAACAAGATTAACGAACTAAACAGGTTAGAACGAATTCAATGAGTATGATTTCTCCTGCATTTCAAGATGCAGTTCATGACAGCCAGCAGTGTTTTCGATTACTGCTGAAGGCGATGTCGGAACCCGGCACCGTAGTAACGCTAAACCGTTGTGAAGGCTTTGGTTCAATGATGAGTGCAGCTGCCCAAACACTACTTTCAATGGCCGACAATGCGACGCCAATTTGGCTATCCGCGACATTACAGGCCGACCACGCCGTCACTGAAAACATTAAGTTTCACGTTGGCTCACCAATTGTAGAACAGCCTCAACAAGCCGGTTTTGCGGTGATATCAGAGCAAGATTTACTGGATATTGATTGGTCAGAACTGACATTTAATCTCGGCAACGAAGAGTATCCAGAGACTTCAACAACGGTTGTTATTGAAGTGGATAGCTTAACGCTTGGTACTGAGCTGTCACTGAGTGGCCCGGGCATTCAAAGTGAGCAAATCGCTTCATTCACCGGATTACCTGAAGGTTTTATTGCTTATCTTAAAGAACGTCAATCATTGGTGAAGTTCCCATTAGGTGTTGATTTTATCTTTGTCGCAGAGCAGCAAGTGCTGTGCCTGCCTCGTACAACCAAAGTGGAGGCGACATCATGTACGTTGCTGTAAAGGGTGGGGAAAAGGCCATTAGCTTGGCGCACCAACTGCAAGCCAAGAAGCGTCGTGGTAATCCAGAGCTTCCAGAGCTGACTGTAGAGCAGATTCAAGAGCAGTTGTCGGGTTCGGTGGACCGAGTGATGACGGAAGGCGGTATTTATGACAAACAACTTGCGGCATTGGCAATCAAACAAGCGGCTGGCGATTTAGTCGAAGCGATTTTCTTGTTACGCGCTTACCGCACTACGTTGCCTCGCTTGATTACAGCGCAACCTGTTGACACGAGTGCTATGCGAATCGAGCGTCGTATTTCGGCAACTTATAAAGATTTACCGGGTGGACAGATTTTAGGCCCAACCTACGATTACACGCATCGCCTGTTGGATTTCAGCCTACTTGCTGAAGGCGAAGCACCGCAGATCCCAACTCAAGATGTGGTTGACTCTGAACCTTGCCCACAGGTATTAGGCATTCTTGAAAACCTCGACATGATGTTGACCGAAGAAGATGACCAGCAAGTACCAGAAGACATCACCATGAATCCGGTGAACTACCCGTGTAACCGTAGTGCACGATTACAAAACTTGGTGCGCGGCGATGAAGGTTTCTTATTGGCATTGAGCTATTCAACCCAACGTGGCTATGGTCGTAACCACCCATTCGCAGGCGAGATTCGTACCGGATTTTCAACGCTATCGATTGAACCTGAAGAGCTTGGATTCAGCATCGACATTGGTGAAATTGAATTGACCGAGTGTCAGATGATCAATGGCTTTGTTGGTAATAAACAACAGAAAGCTAAGTTGACCCGCGGCTATGGCTTAACGTTTGGTGCGACTGAGCGTAAAGCGATGTCGATGGCGTTGGTTGACCGTTCTTTGCAAGCCGCAGAATACGATGAGCCAGTCGATGGCCCTGCTCAAGATGAAGAGTTTGTGCTTTCTCACTCAGACAATGTTGAAGCGGCTGGCTTTGTGTCTCACCTAAAACTTCCTCACTACGTCGATTTCCAAGCGGAACTAGAGCTGCTTAGAAAAATGCATAAAGAGCACGATGAATTGATGGCTCAGCCAGGTAATGACGAACAAGGTAATGGCGAACACGGAGGTCAGTCATGAACACAGCAACACTTAATGCACCGATACTTAACTCTTCAACGACGTTAAATACCGAAGATAAAGCATCTCAAAGCCCGGTCGGGGCTACGGGTTACAACTATGGCTACCTTGACGAGCAAACCAAGCGAATGATTCGCCGTGCGTTGCTTAAAGCGGTGTCTATTCCGGGTTACCAAGTGCCTTTTGGTGGTCGTGAAATGCCAATGCCTTACGGATGGGGAACCGGTGGCGTGCAGATCACCGCTGCGATTATCGGCCAACCAGATACGCTAAAAGTGATCGACCAAGGTGCAGATGACACCACCAATGCCGTGTCGATTCGAGAGTTCTTCAAGTCCATCGCCTGTGCAAAAACGACTGAAAAAACCACGGAAGCAAGCATTATTCAGACTCGTCACCGTATCCCAGAAGTCGATCTTCAAGAAGATCAGATCTTGGTGTATCAGGTGCCGATCCCTGAGCCGTTGCGCTTTATTGAGCCACGTGAAACTGAAACTCGCAAAATGCATGCGCTGCAAGAGTACGGAATCATGCATGTAAAATTGTATGAAGACATCGCACGTTTTGGCCATATCTCAACGGCTTACGCTTACCCGGTGCGAGTCAATGACCGCTACATCATGGATCCATCGCCGATTCCTAAATTCGACAATCCGAAAATGGACAACATGGCAGCATTGCAACTGTTTGGTGCGGGGCGCGAAAAGCGCATCTACGCGGTTCCTCCTTACACCAAAGTTCAGAGTTTAGATTTTGAAGACCATCCGTTTGAGATTCAGAAGTGGGACGAGCCGTGTGCAATTTGTGGTTCAAAAGATACCTTCCTTGATGAGGTCGTTATGGATGACCAAGGCTCACATATGTTCGTTTGTTCCGATACGGATTACTGCCGCGAACAACAGGAGAACAACGCATGAATGCTTTGATTAAGATGCAACAACAACCGAACCCGTCGGAGCAGCCATTGTTGTCTGTCTCTAACCTGACCAAACTCTACGCACCGGGCAAGGGCTTTCAAAACGTGTCGTTCGACCTCTACCCGGGTGAAGTGTTGGGTATTGTCGGTGAGTCTGGCTCAGGTAAAAGTACCTTGTTGAAGTCACTTTCTGGTCGCCAGACACCAGATAGTGGTGAAGTGATTTACTTGCGTGGTGATGCGGATAAGCAAATCTCACAACTGGAGGATTTGTACCAAATGGCGGAAAGCCAGCGTCGTCACTTGCTTCGTACCGAGTGGGGCGTGGTGCATCAACACCCAATGGATGGCTTGCGTGGTCGAGTGTCGGCGGGCGGCAACATTGGTGAGCGCCTGATGGCAGTGGGTGAACGTAACTATGGCGAGATTCGTGAAAAATCAGCGAGATGGCTCAGTGATGTTGAGATCCCAACGGATCGAATGGACGACATGCCGACGACTTTTTCTGGAGGTATGCAGCAAAGATTACAGATCGCCCGCAATTTGGTGACTCACCCTAAGTTGATCTTTATGGATGAGCCAACAGGTGGATTGGATGTGTCTGTTCAAGCCAAGTTGCTTGATCTTCTTCGTCGCCTAGTGACAGAGCTTGAATTAGCTGTGGTGATCGTAACTCACGATCTTGCTGTGGCTCGCTTGCTTGCACATCGACTCATGGTAATGCGCCGCAGTGAAGTCGTAGAAAGTGGCCTTACTGATCAAGTGCTTGACGATCCTCAACACCCATATACCCAACTGCTGGTTTCTTCTGTATTGCAGAATTAAGGACGATGACATGAATACCAAACTAACCGTAAACAACGTCAGCAAAACCTTTGTGCTGCATAATCAAAATGGCGTTGAACTGCCTGTACTTACTGGTGCGAACTTTTCTGTAAACAGCGGCGAGTGTGTGGTTCTGCATGGACACTCAGGCTCAGGTAAATCAACGTTACTGCGTGCGCTATATGCCAACTACTTGGTGGATTCTGGCTCAATTAATATTGTGCATCAGGGCAGCACGCTAGATCTTGCGAAGGCTACGCCACGAGAAATCATCAATGTACGTAAACACACCATAGGTTGGGTGAGTCAGTTCTTACGTGTGATTCCACGTATCAGTGCATTGGAAGTAGTGATGCAACCTATGTTGGAAATGGGCGGCTGCCCGCAAGAAGCAGAAGAGAGAGCTAAGTTACTGCTGACTCGCTTAAACGTACCTGAGCATTTGTGGCACTTAGCGCCTGCAACCTTTTCTGGTGGTGAACAGCAACGTGTGAACATCGCACGTGGTTTTATTGTGGATTACCCAATCCTACTGCTTGATGAGCCAACGGCTTCGCTTGATGCGACTAACAGTGCGGTGGTTGTGAGTTTGATTGAAGAAGCCAAAGCAGGCGGCGCTGCAATCATCGGCATCTTCCATGACGAAGCAACACGAGATTTGGTCGCTGACCGATTGTATGACGTGAAGCTACAAAAAGACATTTCACCAAAACAACTCACCACAGCGTGTGCGTAAAGGGAGCTGACGCAAATGATTATTACCAACGTAAATCTGGTGCTTGAAAATGAAGTGGTGCGCGGTTCGGTTGAACTGCGAGACGGCGTGATTGCCAATATGTCTGACTCGACCAGTCAACTTCCAGGTGCCTTTGATGGTGAAAATGGCTTCTTGATGCCGGGTTTAATTGAGCTGCATACCGATAACCTAGAGAAGTATTTCACGCCAAGGCCAAAGGTGAACTGGCCACCACTTTCTGCAATGAGTGCACACGACACGCAGCTGATTGGATCGGGCATCACCACGGTGCTTGATGCAGTTGCTTTGGGTGACTACCGAGATGGCAATCGCCAAGAGAACCTTGACCAGTTTATTAATACTGTGGCCGAGAGTCAGAAGCGTGGTCTAACCCGAGCCGAGCACCGCATCCACTTGCGTTGCGAAGTGCCGCACTCAACCACGGTTGGTTTGTTTGAGCGTTACGTGAACATGCCAGAAGTGCAGTTAGTCTCCGTAATGGATCACGCTCCAGGTCAGCGTCAGTTTGTGAACCTAGATAAGTACCGCACTTACTATCAAGGTAAGTACAACATGACGGATGCTGAAATGGCGGTGTACGAAAAAGACCAAGTTGCTCAGTCACAGCGTTGGTCGAAACAGAATCGCGATGAGATCACCCGTCAGTGCCGTGATTTGAACATTCCAACCGCAAGCCATGACGATGCAACCAGCGCGCATGTGGCCGAATCTAAAGAGTTGGGCATGGTGATTGCTGAATTCCCAACCACGGTTGAAGCAGCGCAGCGCTCTCACGAATTGGGCTTAAAGGTGATGATGGGGGCGCCGAACGTGATTCGCGGTGGTTCACACTCGGGGAACGTTGCAGCACATGAGTTGGCGTCTTTGGGCGTGTTGGATATCTTGTCTTCGGATTACTATCCCGTGAGCTTGTTAGATGCGGTATTTACGCTCGTTAACGATGAGCGCAACAACCTCGATGTAGCGCAAGCGGTGCAATTGGCGACATTGAACCCAGCACAAGCTCTTGGCTTAACTGACCGTGGTGTCATAGCGGAAGGTAAGCGTGCTGATTTGGTGCTCGCGCATCGTTTGGATGATCACCAACTGGTATCTCGTGTGTGGCGTGAAGGCAAGAAGGTATTCTAATCCATGTCTAAAGGTTACTCATTTGATGTGAATGGGGTGGTCAACGCCGCCCCAAAAGCTGACAAACCGGGTCAGCTTTATTATGTAATCGGTCCTTCTGGTGCTGGTAAAGATTCGATTATCTCGGCGCTGCGTGAGCAGTTCGTTAAAGACTTGGTGGTTGCCCATCGCTACATTACACGTGCGGCTGATGCTGGTGGCGAAAACCATGTAGAGCTCAGTGACGATGAATTCTTTATTCGCTATTCGCGCAATATGTTTGCGATGAGTTGGCAGGCACACGGTATGAGCTACGGCATCGGTCAAGAAGTTCACCAATGGATGGATGCGGGTTTGAGCGTTGTGGTTAATGGCTCGCGTGCGTATTTAGATGCAGCCAGAGACTTGTTTGGCGAGCGGTTAGTCCCTGTTGTAGTGAGCGTAAAGCCAGAGGTGTTAGAAGCACGCTTAAGAGCGCGCGGACGTGAAAGTGAAGCTGAGATTGCCCTTAGATTGCAACGTGCGGCGGACTATTGTGTGGACTCAGAGTCCACTCTAAATAACACGCTGTGTATTGATAACAGTGGCACGCTTGAACAGAGCATTGCGCAGTTTGCTCGTTTAAAAGAACAAGCTGAAATACTCGCAGAACCAGCAGGCGGTGTTGCATGAAGTTGACCATGTTAGGCACTGCCAACAGCGCGATGGTGCCAGTTTACGGGTGTGATTGTTCGGTGTGTGTTTCTGCCCTTGAAAACCCCAGCTTAAGACGAGAAAAGTCATCAGCGTTCCTTGAACATAATGGCAAGTTTCTACTGTTAGATGCCAATGCGCCTGACCTGATGCGCCGGTTTCCTGCAGGATCGATTGACCAGATCTTATTGACTCATTACCACATGGATCATGTTCAGAGTTTGTTTGATCTCCGATGGGGTGCAGGCGATCAGATCTCGGTGATTTCTCCCGATGATCCGCTGGGTTGTGATGATCTCTATAAACATCCCGGTATTTTGGATTTTTCCATGCGAGCACAAGCGTTTAAGTCGTTTGATTGGCAGGGAATAACCGTAACGCCATTGCCACTCAATCACTCTAAACTTTGCCTTGGTTATTGCTTTGAATTTGACGGGAAGCGGTTGGCTTATTTAACCGATACGGTAGGGCTGCCAAAGCAAACCGAGCGTTGGCTGATAGAGTTCCCTGTTGATTGGTTAATTACGGATTGTAACTCCCCACCAATTGAAGATCCTCAAGTTCGAGCCAACTCAAACCACAACGATTTCCACCATATATTAGATATTGATGAAACTTGTCGTCCGAAGAACCTTGGTTTGATTCATGTCAGCCACCACATGCTTGGCTGGGCAGCACAACACCCACACGCCTTTTCGCAGCGATTGCGCATTCTCAACGATGGCGAGGAGATAACCCTATGAGCCAACCTCTTTCCCCAACCTTAAACAGCGAACCGAGCGTCGCTGAAAGCAGCAAGCTGCACAACGTTGAGCTCGGACGTTGGACTGAAATCGCTGACCGTTGCGTGCTAAATAACGTGTTGGTCGGAGACTACAGTTATATCCAAAACGACTATAATCTGATGTTTACTGAAATTGGTAAGTTCACATCCATCGCTGCCGCGGTTCGCTTGAACCCGAGTAATCACCCGTGGTGGCGTCCAACGCTGCATCACTTCACTTATCGGCCTGGAAAGTATCAGCTAGGTGAAGATCCTACGTCACTGGATGATGAGGTGTTCTCGTGGCGTGAAGAAGACAAAGTACAGGTTGGGCATGATGTTTGGGTTGGTCATGGAGTGATTGTGCTGCCGGGTATCACGATTGGTAATGGTTCGATAGTCGGTGCGGGAAGTGTGGTTACGAAAGACGTGCCGCCATACTCAATTGTGGTTGGTAACCCTGCCAAGGTATTGCGTCCTCGCTTTGATGACCCTAGCTATGCTGAGCGACTAGAAAGCCTTGATTGGTGGCATTGGGATGATGAAAAGCTCGCTGAAGCATTGCCATTGTTTCAAAAAGATTGTGGAGAGTTTTTGAGTCACTTTGAACAATCTTAAACTCGATACCTCTTAAAGCTATAATCTAAAAAAGCAGCCTAAGTGGCTGCTTTTTTGCGTATGAGCCAGCGTAGACATTTTGTTTAGTTGAAGTAAACAGTTCTTTGATCATCAGTGTTTGGCCAATAAGAAATCTTTAAAATGAATAGCAACTGCGGACGCGGTTGTTGCTGGTTGATAGTACATATTTAAACTCCAAATACTGGTGTCATAGTATTCAAAAATAGGCACTAGCGATTTTTCATCGATATGTTTTTCTACTAAAAATCGTGGTAGATAAGCGATACCAGTACCGTTCAGTGCAGCTTGCAGCAATAGGTCACTATCATTCACTTCCAATGACTTGGGGATTTTAATAATCTGGCACTCATTACCCTGAGTAAACACCCAGTCATTGCTTCCGGTGAGTGTCGTTGCAAACAAACATAAATGAGTTTTTAATTCAGAAGGGTTTTGTGGGGTACTGTTTTTAGCAAGATACTCTGGAGAAGCGACGACGATAAATGGGCTCTGCATTATTTCACGACGAACTAGGAGTAAGTCTTTTTCTCGATAGCCTTGATAGGATGCGTTCGCACTGATCGTAATATCACTGTCGGCGGCATGATCAAGTGCCCATGGTGTAATGTTGAGATTAAAAGTGACATCGGGGTTAGTGCTGAGATATTCGCTGATGTGACTCATTAAAAAATGATTGGCATAAACTGGGGTGCAAATTACATCAATATGACCTTTATCGTGTTTTTGATAATCTTGCATGGTACGCATGATGATTTCAGATTGGTCAACGAGTACTGAAAACTCATCAAATAAAGTTTGACCCGCAGGGGTGGGTTTTAACAAGCGGTTGTTACGTCGATAAAGTGGCATTCCAAATTTTTGTTCAAGTTCCTGAAGCCAACGGCTACCTGCTGATACTGATATGTTGAGCTTCCGCGCAGCGGCAGAAATTGACCCTGTGCGTACAACGTAAATAAAAAATGCCATTTTATCTAACATCAAAATCTCCTAGATCGAGCAAACGAAAAGGCAGGCAATGTTTAAAAATGCCTGCCTTTAATACTATTTACACCATTGCTTCTGTTGTTTTACTTGGAACTTTTTTACCTAATTTTTTAGCCATTACTTTTTCCATGTCTTCAAGGGCTACGCCTTTCGTCTCTGGAACGTACTTAACAACGACTACCATACAAATCAGGGACAACGCAGCGAATACCCAAAAGGCGAAAGCGCCGTTAAAGTTTTCTTTTAGATATGGGTTTTCGTTAAGCATTGGGAAGCTTTGAGTCACAATAAATCCTGTAAACCATTGTGCACCCACGGCGATAGCCATTGCCCTTGAACGAATACTGTTTGGGAAGATTTCTGAGATCATCGTCCAACATGCACAGCCCCAGGATGTGGCATAAGCGACTACATACAAACACAGTGCAAACAGTGCAGCGTAACCTTCCGTTCCGGTATAGAGCACATATCCAACGATAGTCATGCCGAGTGCACAGCCCAAAGTTCCGTATTTCATGAGCGGTAGGCGACCAACTTTGTCGATTAAGTACATACCTAATCCGTTACCAAGAATGAACACCACACCTACAAATGTTGTTTGGAACAACGCGTTCTCGGTACCACCCGCAATAGGTTTTAGAATTTCTGGTGTGTAATACATAATGACGTTGATACCAGTAAGTTGCTGAGCTGCCGCAACAAATGTACCGATGACAAGAATGGAGAAAAGAAGGGGAGATCGTAAGCTTATTTTGCTATTTTTTGATGCATTTGTAGGAACTAAAGATTTTTGGATCTCAAGAATTACTCTGTCTGCATGTTCCGGGTTGGAAATTCGAGAGAGTGTTTCTTTTGCCTTATCAATTTGTCCTTTAAGTACTAGCCAGCGCGGGGATTCTGGAATCATGATTAATAGACAGCCGAACAGTGTCGCTGGCAAAACTTCAGAAGCTAGCATCCAACGCCACCCCACATCAACCAACCAAGCTTCAGACATCCCTTTTGCAATTAGATAGTTAACGTAGAACACCCCAGTTTGACCTATAACAGCGGATTGCTGGAACATACTGACCGCTCGACCGCGAAAATCTTTTGGGGCAACCTCTGACATGTACATTGGGGAAACTACACAAGCGATACCAACTGCCACACCACCGACGATTCTGAGTAACACATAGATGGTAAATGTAGGTGCGATAGCGGAACCGATGGCGGATATGATAAACAACACAGCAGATAAGAAGAGTGCACTTCGACGACCATATTTTAGGGCAACAGTTCCTGCAGATACAGCACCGATAATACTTCCCAATACTACACTGGATACTGCCCAGCCAGTTTGAGCGGGCGTTAAACCAAAATGCTCTCTTATTGGCCCAATTGCCCCTGATATTACCGCGGTATCATAACCGAGCAAGATTCCCCCAAGTGCAGCGATACAACAAATTCTAACTATGTAAGCGATATTATGTTTGTGAGACTGTGTCCCATTATTAGGTGACATTACATACTCCTTTGTATTGTCCATACACTCTCTTAACCATCAAATAAGCTAGTGCTGGGCGATTATTCGATACTCGGTGAATGTAGGGTTAGAGTATCGAATTAATAACTCGCCAATGAATTTAGTAATAATAATAAATATTAGTGATAAATATTTTTCATTTTGGCGGTGTTGAGAATCATAGTGTTTCAATTCAACTACGGCTAGTAAATACACGTTCAATTACTCTATTCTGTTAACTCGATCAACTTGTGGAAAATAATTATCAACTGTAAAAATTAGCGTAAGTCATTGTTTTTAATTGTTAATTTTTAAGTGTGATCTGTGCCTTAGTTGTTCTCTACCCCCCGTGGGCCCTGGTTTTTTTTCATAAAGTGTTAGATGTGTTTTTAATTTAAATTTAATGAAAAATATTTTTCATTTTATTTTTTTTGAATTATAGTTGCTCTCAGTGAAGCAAACTGGTGCGGTTAAAAATCAATAACAATCGCTTTCGCGATGAATTGGCAAAAACGAGCTGCATTACATTTATCTTATAAAACATTTTTGGAGTACGAACATGAGCAAAGTTCAATACGGAATTAGCCCTTTAACTTGGACAAACGATGATATGCCAGAGCTTGGTGGCGAAATCCCGTTGGAGACATGTTTGAGTGAAATGTCGGAATCTGGCTTTACTGGTACAGAGCTAGGTACAAAATATCCAAGAGAGCCAGAAGTTCTTATCCCACTACTTAAAAACCACAATCTTGTGCTTGCGTCTGGTTGGTTCAGTGGCAATTTGATGACGTTGACAGCAGAAGAAGAAATTGCAGAGATGCAAGGTCACATTCTTTTGCTTAAAGCGGCAGGCTGCAAAGCGATGGTTTATGGCGAAGTGAGTAACACCGTTCACGGAGATATCAATAAGCCTTTGTCATCTCGCGTTATTTTAACGGATGACGAGTGGAAAACGTACGCTGAAAAATTGACAACGGTCGCTGACTACCTATTTAACAAGCACGATATCAAACTGTCTTTCCATCACCATGTAGGCACGATTGTTGAGACAGAAGAAGACATCAACCGTTTGATGGAGCTGACTGGAGGTTCTGTGTATCTCACTCTGGATACTGGTCACATCACGTACGGTGGTGGTAATCCAGTCAATATTATTGAGCGTTGGGGTCACCGTATTGGTCACATGCACTTTAAAGATCTTCGTATTGAAGTAATGAATGCGGCGCGTGACGCAGACAAGTCTTTCCTAAATGCAGTATTAGATGGCGTATTTACCGTTCCTGGTACGGGCGATGTGAATTATGACGACGTATTCGCAGCACTTAAAGCTCGTAACTACGAAGGCTGGTTATTAGTTGAAGCTGAGCAAGATCCTGCCAAAGCACACCCACTAACGTTTGCAAAAACCGCGTACGAGAACATCACAGGCTACGCGAATAAATACGGCTTGTAATGAAAATGGCTTATTGAAGGGGAGTTCCAACAATAAGCCAAAAAATCGACATATATGGAATACGTCGTTGGCATAACCTTGTGCCAATGACGTGTAAGAAATATCGAGGAAGAAGATGAAAACTGTACGCCTAACTGTTGCTGAAGCCCTAGCTAAATATCTTGCAGCACAGAAAATTGTAGTCGATGGAAAAGAAGAGCAACTGTTTGGTGCTGCCTTTGCCATTTTTGGTCACGGCAATGTGACATGTTTTGGTCAGCAGCTTAAGAATATCGAAGAACAAATCCCGACATGGCGTGGTCAAAACGAGCAATCTATGGCGACGGCTGCCATTGCTTATGCAAAAGCCAATAAGCGCCAACGTATTGGTATCGCAACCAGCTCAATTGGACCTGGTGCAACGAACATGGTCACAGCAGCGGGTATTGCCCATACTAACCGTCTGCCTTTATTACTTATTTCTGGTGATGCTTACGTTAGCCGCTTACCAGATCCAGTGCTTCAGCAACCAGAAAACTTTGAAGATCCATCGGTTACCTCTAACGATGCTTTCAAACCTCTTACTCGTTATTGGGATCGTGTGTTGTCTCCTTCACAGCTGATGCATACGCTACCTCAAGCGCTCGATACTATGCTTGACCCAGCAACCTGTGGTCCGGTTTTCCTTGGCTTGCCTCAAGATGTCCAAGGCATGGCTTATGATTTCCCAGAAGTCTTTTTTGCTGAAAAATGTCACCGAATTCGTCGCCCTGAACCAGAAATGATTGTGCTCGAAGAAGCGAAAGCTATTTTAACTCAAGCGAAAAAACCATTGATTATTTCTGGTGGTGGGGTGCATTACTCACTGGCCACTGATGAACTTGCTGCATTTGCCGCTAAGCACAATATTCCGGTGGTAGAAACTATTGCTGGTCGCGCCACTATGCTGCAAGACAACCCGTTGAACGCAGGACCTATTGGTGTGACAGGCTCAAATTCTGCCAACCATATGGCAAATGAAGCCGACGTAGTGGTTGCTATTGGTACGCGTTTACAAGATTTCACTACAGGTTCTTGGAGCGTATTTAAAAACCCAGACATGCAACTTATTAGCATCAATGTGGCTAAGTTTGATGCGATTAAACACCGTTCACACCCAGTGTTGGGTGATGCACAAACCAGTATGAACAAGCTTTCAAGCTTGCTTGCGGACTGGCGTTCAAGTGACGAGTGGTCTGCTAAAGCCAAAGCGGAAGCGGATGAGTGGAAAGCGTTGGTTCACCGTCGCACTCACCCGCAAGACGGTGAATTACTGGCGGGTACGTCCTCCTATGCTGAAGTGATTGGCAAGCTGAATCACAGTATGGAAGAGGGTGATACCGTTCTGACTGCTGCTGGTGGTTTACCGGCTGAGCTCTCGATGAACTGGCAAAATTACCAAATTGGTAAATTTGATATCGACTTCGGTTATTCCTGCATGGGTTATGAAATTGCGGGTGGTTGGGGCGCTAAAATTGCCAACCCTGATAATGATGTCGTGGTTCTTGTTGGTGATGGTTCATACCTAATTCAAAACTCAGACATTTACTCGTCTGTCCTAACTGGACACAAAATGATTGTTGTTGTTTGTGACAACGGTGGTTTTGCTGTCATCAATAAATTGCAAAACAACACGGGCAACGAGTCATTTAATAACTTGCTAGAAGATTGTCGTCGACCTGACGGTGAGTTGGCTCGCGTTGATTTTTCCAAGCACGCCGAAGCGCAAGGTGCGATCAGCGAGAAGTTAACCTCAATTACTGAATTTGACGCGGCGTTTACAAGAGCAAAAGAAGCGGACCGCACATACGTCATTGTGGTTGATATTGACCCGGTTTCTCCAGCCGCTTGGTCTAAGTGTGACTGCTGGTGGGAAGTTGGGCTTCCTGAAGTGACTCGCAATGAAGAGACTGCCAAAAAAGTTGCCGACTGGGAAGAAGGTCGCGCAAGTCAGCGCCGCGGTGTCTAAAAAATATTACAAAATTACAATAACTTAACCACGATACATCTGTATTAGCGGATGTATCAGGTAACGGAGCAAAATTATGTTTAATGAAGAACGTCGCTTTGAACAACCTCTACGCTGGGCAATGATTGGTGGAGGACGTGGTAGTCAGATTGGTTATTCCCATCGTAATGCTGCGCAGCGTGATGGTTTGTTTAAATTGGTGGCTGGAGCATTTGATCTTGACGCCGATCGCTGCCGTGACTTTGGTACCAACCTAGGCTTAGCTGGCGATCGTTGTTACGCCAACTACAAAGAAATGTTTGCAGCGGAAGCGCAGCGTGAAGATGGCATTCAAGCGGTATCTATCGCAACGCCAAATTCAACACACTACGAAATTTGTAAAGCCGCACTGGAAGCCAATCTTCATGTGGTATGTGAAAAGCCAATCACTTTTACGTCAGAAGAAGCAGAAGAGCTAAAAGTCATCGCGACTCAAAATAACCGTGTCATCGGTGTGATGTACGGCTACAGCGGTTTCCCTATGGTTCAGCAAGCTCGCGAAATGGTACAGCGTGGTGATTTGGGTGATATTCGCGTCATCAATATGCAGTTTGCTCATGGTTTTCATAATGAAGAATATGAGCTCAACGATCCAGGTCTGAAATGGCGTGTTAGCCCAGAAGTTTCGGGCCCAACTTATGTGTTAGGTGATATTGGCACACACGCATTTTACTTGTGTGAAGTAATGACAGGCTTAGAAGTCGATCGTTTGTCTTGCATGCGTCAAAGCTTCATTAAGTCGCGCACGCCGTTAGAAGATAACGCGCATGTCATGATGGAATTTAAAGGCGGAGCTGTCGGCACTCTTTGGGCATCGGCGGTTAATGCGGGCTCTATGCACCAACAAAAAATCAGAATCGTCGGCTCAAAAGCCTCCATTGAATGGTGGGATGAGCAGCCAAACCAGCTTCGTTTAGAAGTACAAGGTGAACCATCTCGTATTCTAGAGCGTGGTATGGGGTACTTGCACCAAGATGCGCCTGGCGTCGCTGTAAATCGAGTTGGCGGTGGCCATGCTGAAGGTTACTTCGAATCTTGGGCGAACTTGTATCACCGTTTTGCACTTGCGTTTGACGCGGCGGAGCGTGATGACCAGCAAGCGCTGTCTGATATTTGGTTCCCTGGTATTGATGCGGGCATTGAAGGTGTTCGTCTATGTGAGAAGTGCGTAGAGTCTGCGGACCAAAATGCAGCTTGGGTAGAATACAACTAATAGGGGAAACATTATGACTAAGATTGCACTCCCTCAGGATCGCAAACTCGACGCCATCGTGTTAGGCCGCGCTGGGGTTGACCTTTACGCGCGTGAATTTAATACCGACATGGCCGACATTAGCGGTTTCAACAAATTTGTAGGTGGCTCTGCTGCAAATATTGCGGTCGCAATTAGCCGCTTGGGTGGTAAAACAGGGTTTATTGGTTGCGTTGCTAATGATGCGTTTGGCGGTTATGTCAAAGGCTACATGGAAGAGCAGGGCATCAACCTTGACGGCATGATGACTGATGACTCAGGTTCTCGTACCTCAGTTGCGTTTACTGAAATGAAGCCTAGTGACTGTACGGTTCTGATCTATCGTAACAATGCATCTGATCTCACTATCAAGCCTGAACAAGTGAGTGCGGACTATATTGCCAGCTCAAAAACACTGGTTGTAACGGGCACCGCGCTATCAGAAAGCCCAAGCAGAGAAGCAACACTTGTCGCGATGGAGCATGCTCGTAGAAGTGGCACTGTGGTTATTCTTGATGTGGATTATCGTCCTTATTCATGGCGCACTGATGTGGATGCGTCGATTTATTACGGCATTGCTGCAGGTCTATCTGACATCGTGATTGGTAATCGTGAAGAGTTCGACATGATGGAAACCGTCCTTGCTCCAGGTAACAAAGATGATGACCAAACCGCGCAGCGTTTTCTACGTGAAAGCACGCAAGTAGTTGTGATCAAAGCCGGTGAGCTGGGCTCTAAAGTGTATTGCAAAGATGGCTATAAATTTGAGCAAGGCATTTTTAGAGTGAAAGCAAACAAACCGTTTGGCTCTGGTGATTCATTTGCAGGTGGACTGATTTGGACCTTGGTTAACGGCGGTGAATTAGAGGATGGTGTTCGTCATGGAACCGCAGCAGCCGCCATTAACGTGAGCGGTACTAGTTGTACGGAAGCTATGCCAACAAAAGAACAGTTGCTCGACTTTGTAGAGAGTAGAGCATAACGCTTTGGGCTTGAACCTTCATTGATTCAGAGGGTGTAAGCCAGCCGGGGCGGTATTTTTATAGTAATAAGACACTATGGATTGCAACCATCTCGCCCCGGCATTTTTGTCCGCAATGAATGAAACAATAAAAATTATGTTGAGTGGCGAAGACGACTCAACGACAGAGGAGAAAGAAGTATGGGTAAGCATATACCCCCGTTCAACAACCAAAATCAGCCGATTGTCGATGTGAATGATGACGTCACACCACTTTGTTATTTCAACCAGGTTCATTTAAGCCAAAGTGAGCAACACACCCACATCGTTGAAGGGTATGAGTCGGTAGTTGTACTTGCTGGTGGTACGTGTTGTATCACAGTAAGTAACGGTGTCGTTGAGCCTCAAGTCTTTGACAATATAGGTAAGCGTCGGACTGTATGGGACGGTGAACCTGAGTCTGTTTATGTACCGCTTGGCTATACAGCGACCATCGATTGTGTAAGTGATAACGCAGATGTGATGATTGCAGGTGGTAAATTTGACGCATCGTTAGAACCGTTCTGCGTTCGTGCTGATGAAGTTGAAATGGTTCAATACGGTTCGGATGATACAAAAACACACCGTAAGATCAAACATGTTCTTGGGCAAAGTAACGCAGACAAACGTGGCCGTTTGCTTGTCAGTGAGCTATTTACGGTTGGTGCTGGTGGTTGGTCTGGTTTTCCTCCGCATAAGCATGATGAAGACCGCATTAAAGAAGATGGCAGCAAAGAGACATTGTACGAAGAGGTATATCAATTCCGTTTCAATCCTGACTTTGGTTTCGGTGCACAGTTTTTATACGAGCATGAAGACGATTTTGGCCCTGTTTATCATGTTCGCACGGGTTCAGTGATTGCGATTGATAAGGGTTACCACCCGAGTGTAGCTGCGCCGGGTTATGAAATGTATTACTTCACTATCATCGTAGGGAAAACGTCTAAGTCTTTGATTCAGCACTTTGACCCTCACCATGAATATCAGGTTGAAACCATTCCAGGCATCAAGGATATGATCGCCAAGTTTAAGTAGAGGGAAACGCTATGTTGGTTAATTTAAACGATTTACTACCTGATGCTGCGGCATCAAATTATTCAGTTCCCTGTTTTAATGTCTTTGGCTTTGAAGATGCTCGTGCAGTCGTAGAGGCTGCGGAAGAAGTGAACAAACCGGTTATCTTAGCGTGTAACAAAGATGTTGTTGATTTTTATGGGGTAGAAACTGCAGCTGCGATGTTCTTAGGTCTAGCGACTAAAAGCACAGTACCAGTTTGTCTACATCTCGATCATACCTATGAAGAAGACATTGTATATCGAGCATTAAAGGCGGGCTTTAGCTCGGTGATGTTCGATGGCTCACAGCTGAGTCTAGAAGAGAACATCGCTAGAACTCGTAAAGTTGCAGATGTTGCTCATGCATTGGGCGCTTCGGTAGAGGGCGAGATTGGTTCTGTTCCATACGATGAAGGTCGTGACCATATCAAAACGATAGATACTAGCCCTGCTGATGCAGCTAGGTTTGCTCGCGAAAGTGGTGCTGATTGCGTCGCGATTTCTGTCGGGAATGTTCACCGTCTAACCGAACCAACATGCACGATTGATTTTGGCTTACTTGATCGTATTGCAGCCGAAGTGACGATACCATTGGTGATACATGGGGCTAGTGGTATTCGAGACGAGGATATGGCGAGACTTAAGCAAAGCCGTGTCTCTAAGTTCAACATCGGCACCTGCTTACGTCAAGCCTTAGGTAACAACCTACGTGGCTATATGAATGATGAACCAGAGAAGTTTGATAGAATTTACTTCATGCAAAAAGCAATGCCGTATGTAAAAGATGAAGCGATTCGAAACTTCGAACTTTTATCTTAGAATTAATACCCTAAGTGTTAAAGCTTGGGGTATTATTGATTTATAAACCAATATTTAACGGGAAAGAAGTTAGGTATGGAAGTTGAAACTAACGAGATTGTACATGTGCCAAGTGATTTAGACTCTCTGAAAGAGTTAATCGTCAAACGCTATGACAATTTGAGTCAACGCTTACAGCAAGTCGCGGACTATGTGTTAGCCCAGCCTATGCTAGTTGCCGTTGAGACTATGGCGACCATTGCGGAACAAGCAAATGTCCCATTGTCGACATTAAGTCGATTTTCAAATGCGATGGGCTTTAGTGGGTTTAGCCAAATGCAGGCTCTGTTTAGAGACCAATATCTAAATAGGCCTCGGGATTATAAAGACCGAGTGCGCAAAGCAAGAGACCAAGAAACATATCAACCAGAATCGCCAACCGCTATTTTTAATGATTACGGTGTCGCTAACGTTGAAGCGATAGAAAAATTACAAGTGTCAGTTTCACCACAGAAACTTGAAAGAGCCGTGAGTTTGATGGATCAAGCTGAAACTATATATATACAAGGGATGCGCCGAGCTTATCCGGTTGCTTTTTACCTTTGGTATGCTTTGATGAAGTCAGATAACAATGTTGTTTTGCTTGATGACCATGGAGGGATGCTGACTCCTATGATCCGTAATATGAACGAGAAAGACGTATTGCTGACCGTTACTTTTGCTCCTTATGCAATGGAAACCAGTAATGTCATCGAGTGTGCCCATGACCGAGGTGTTCCTATCATCGCGATCGCAGATAACCAGATGATGGCGCATGGTAGTAAGATGGACGTGTGTTTTGAAGTGGAAGAAGGGGAAGTGATGGGCTTTCGCTCACTGAGTTCTTCGATGTACCTTGCCCAAACATTAGCCGTTAGTTTGATGTGCCGTGAGATTAAATAGCGTTGATCTCAGAACGTTCTAGATAACACTAAAAAGCCGATAATTATCGGCTTTTTTAATGCTTGCGAAAACCCTAAATAAAGCCACTGCCGAGCATAGAAAAGCTACCATATTGGTAGCTTTTTTGGCTCAAGGCTGTTGGAGTATTCTGGCTATGAGAACAAACGCTTCATGCCTGAAAGCATGCTTGTGGCTGTCTCGTAGTGATCGCCTTCCCAAAGTTGGTCATTGAGAAACTCACCAGAATAGAACCCGTCATACCCCGTACTTTGAATAGCTGACGTCCACTCTTGTAGTGGGATTTCTCCTTGGCCTAGCAAGCAATTTCGAAGCTCTTTCTCATCGACCCAAGGCGCACCAACTTCAGGGCGGTGTCCATCGGAAAGGTGAACATTGTAGATGAGCGATTTATCAATCTTAGCCATATCTTCCGGTGTTGCCCCGCGGCATGCCCAAAAGTGCCAAGTGTCGAGCACAAAGCCAAAGTTATCTCGGTTAACTGCTTCATGTAATTGATAATATTGTTCCAAGGTAGCAATGGGGGTCCATGCTGCGCCTTCGTATTGAAAGCGGATTCCATGCTCTTTTCCGATATCGGTTATATTGCGAATGTTTTGCGCAGTAATGCGAATGTTATCTTCAACTGATAGGCCTGTCAGGGCCTCAAAAGCGTTCAATTGAATGGTTGGCGCACCAATGTCTTTAGCAAATTGACACAGAGTCTCTGTATCTCTAAATAACTGGTTTTGTGCTTCTTTGGTCGTACTTTCTACACTACCGATAATATCGATTGCAGAAGGTGAAATATTGGCGTTGTTTAGCCTTGTTTTTAGGTCTTGGCTCGTTAAACCAGCATTGATGTAGCGCCACAACTTTTCCGTATGGATTTCTAACCCGTCATAGCCTGTTTCTTTGGCCAAGCGAATATCGCTAACAATATTATTGTGTAGTGAACACATCCCGTGTAGTGCATAGCGCATAAAGTAGTCCTTTTTGAGTCGCCTAAGAGCTTGTGCTTCTGGCGTAATTAATCGCGTTATTAACATTATTCTCTTTGTGATAAATTTTTTCCATTGTTTTGCCTTTTATCTGTGATATTAACTAAGTAATAACAAAGTAGACCATTTATTGTTCGGTATTGCGTAGATTTACGGATTGGTCTCATGTAGATTGAGTGATAATATTTTTTCATTTATCACTTTAACTGTTAGTTATTTGTTCCCGAGTAACGGGTGCTGTTAATAAAAATGGAATATAAATTAGAAATCAGAGGGTCACGATGGTGTGACTGTATTTAGCTATTGCTGTTTAGTTATCTAAGCAGCCACTCTACGTCATGAGGGAAAGTATGTTTAACATCGCTTTATTTGGTGCGGGACGCATTGGCAAGGTTCACGCGGTTAATATTAATAACCACCCGAGAACAACCTTGTATTCTATTGTAGATCCATATGTGGAGGGCGCTAACCAACTAGCAAGCCAGTACAATGCAAAAATCCAAACAATTGAAGAGGCTATGGCTGACCCCAATATTCATGGAGTGTGTATCGGTTCTGCAACCGACACTCACGCTGATTTTATTGAGCTAGCGGCAAAGAATGGTAAGACGATCTTATGTGAAAAACCGATCGACTTAGAATTGAGCCGTGTTCGTGATTGTTTGGGCGTAATTGAACAATATCCGGTGCCAATGTTGGTTGGTTTTAATCGCCGCTTTGATCCTCAGTTTCGAAAGCTAAAAACTCAGTTAGGTGCAGGTGTGATCGGTAAAGCAGAATCGTTGCTGATCACGTCTCGTGATCCTTCGCCACCACCGGCACATTACGCTAAAGCTTCTGGTGGTATGTTTCGCGATATGAGCATCCATGATCTTGATATGGCGCGCTTTATTCTTGGAGAGGATCCAATCTCAATTACGGCACACGGTAGTTGTATGGTTGATAAAGCTATTGGTGAAGCTGGAGATATTGATACTGCTGTTATTGTTATGAACTTTCCATCGGGTGCGATTGCCACTATTTCAAACAGTCGTCGTTCTGGTTATGGCTATGATCAGCGCCTTGAGTTACATGGCGAGAAAGGCTTACTGCAAGCGGGCAACATGAAAGAGGATCTGGTTCAGCACTGGGGGGATAGTGGTTGTGTTAGTGCGAAACCGCAACACTTCTTCTTAGAGCGTTACGAACAAGCATACATCAATGAATGGGATCATTTCGTTGAGATTCTAGCGGGGGAAGCAGCGCCACTTTGCAGTGGTAAAGATGGAGAGTTTGCTCTCGTGCTTGCTGAGGCAGCTCTAGAGTCCATGCACACAGGTGCAACAGTCAAACTCTAGCCTGTGGGCTAGTCGCTTTATTCATTCGCCTGGTTTTCACTGGCTTAGCAAGGCAGAACTTAGAATTAATCGAGGGTTCTGCCTTTTTTAAATGCGAGTGATACTGCCAAAGATTGTGCAAGACATAGTGAAGCCGATTGTGAACGAAATGCATCGACGCTGGCTTCTTTTACTGTAAAACACACGTCGCTGAATGCCGACAGTGGGCTGACTTGGGTGTCGGTAATCACGATTTGTTTAGCTCCCGCTTCAGACGCTATTTCACACAGTTTGATCGTTTCTTCTGCATATGGGTTAAAGCTAATTGAGACAACTACATCGTTAGGCCCAACCATACTGACCTGCTCTTCAAACATTCCACCTAAACCATCGATAAGGAATGCTCTACATTCGATATGACGTAGTGCATATGTGAGGTATGACGCCACGCTAAAAGAGCGTCTTAGTCCAATTAGATAGATGTTATCAGCACTGGCCAGAACATCTACGGCTTGCTTTAGCTTCTCGGGAGAAGTGAGCTTGGCAAGCTGCATCATTGCATGTGAGTTGGCTTGAGCAAATTCATATAAAAGATCTTCAGGATCTTCTTGTAGACAGCCATCATTAAGCTCCTTAACTAAACGCGTACGTTGAGTGTAGCTGGTAGTTTCTTCTACAAGGTTTTGACGGAATATTTGTTTCAACTCGTTAAAACCACTAAATCCAAAAGCATTTGCAAAGCGTATTAGTGTCGACGGTGGAACATCGGCAGCCTTGGCAATGACGGCAACGGTGTCGAAGGCAATGCTGTTTGAATTTTCGAGTACGTACTGCGCGACTTGTTGTAGTCGTTTGCTCAACGTACTGTGCTGTAGGCGAATTTGGTTCTCTAGTTCGTTGAGATTCGTAGCTGCATGCATAAACAACACCCTAAGTTTAACGGCGAAGATGACCTGATGTTTTCTATATATCAGAGTAGATAGATGATGTGAAGTCGAGTTAGCTTAAATGAAATATTTATTTCATTTGGCATGACAGTTAAGAAAGAGGTAAAACAATCATTCTCTAAACAAAAAAATGCCACGAGAGTGATGAGCTTACGTGGCATGGAAAACCTCATTTGAGGACCCTACATTCAACTTTTTGTATGAGCGATTTATTAATGGTTAATACCATTGCTTAGCGCTTCTTGCGTATCACATCAGTATTCTTAATCACGATGTTAAAGTCAGCGTAAAGTGCATAGCGGCTACTCATTTACATATTTATTTGCTTTTCTTTTGGCGCTTCATATCAAAAATAACGGCTACGACAATCACTAAGCCTTTTACTACTTGTTGCCAATAGGCTGATACATTGAGTAGGTCGAGCCCGTTTTGTAGCACGCCCATAATCATGGTGCCTACGATAGTTCCTTGGATTGTTCCTATTCCGCCGGCATGTGATACCCCGCCGACAGTGGCAGCAGCGATAGCATCAAGCTCATACATGTTACCTAGGCCGGGTTGGCCCGAATTGATTCGAGCCGTCAAGATAAGAGCAGCAATACCAGCCAAAAGACCAGCGTAGACGTAGACAAGAATTTTGTATTTGGTTACGTTGATGCCTGATACGTAAGCTGCAGTTTCGTTGCCTCCTATTGCATAAGCATATTTACCAAATCTGGTGTAGTTGAGTAGCACATAGGTGAACAATGCCATAACGAGGAATATCACCACGGGCACGGGGATCCCCGCTATGTTTCCTTGTCCGATCCATTGGTATGAATCGATTAAGCTACTGATAGGGCGACCGTCTGAATAGAGCAATGCAGCCCCGCGAGCTATGATCATCATCCCTAATGTTGCAATGAACGGGGGGATACCTGTATAGGCGATTAACGCACCGTTAATCAGACCACAGAGAGCTCCCACACCTAGTGCAACCAAAATAGGGACAATAACAGGTAACTCAGGCAGGTTGGGGTACATTCTCATCCCCCAATCGAGGGTTTGAGCCGTGCTGGCTGAGACTACAGCTGCAACCGCAAGTACTGAGCCGGATGAAAGGTCAATACCGCGAGTGATGATGATGATTGTTACACCTAAGGCGAGTAGGCCGATACTGGCCATTTGAGTCATGACATTAAGTAAATTGGCAACGGTGAGAAACACCGGAGACAAAATGCTCATGACAATACACATGCCGACAAAGACGACGTAGATCGCGTACTTGGATAAAAAACGTGTTTTTTTGCCAGTTTCGGGCTGTTCTGAAGTGGCTTGAAGAAGTTTAGCTATCATAACTACTTTCCTTGATATGTTGGACTAGCTTATTGTTTTTAGTTGAACGCCAATGACATGACTTGTTGTTGTGAGGCTTCGTGACCGTCGAGCTCACCTTTAAATTGCCCATCGTGCATGACGAGAATGCGGTCGCTCATTCCAATCACCTCTGGTAACTCAGATGAGATCATGACCAAGCTTTTACCCATTCCGGTGAGCAGGCGCATCAATTTATAGATTTCAGATTTGGCGCCAACATCAATGCCTCTAGTTGGCTCGTCGAGAAAGAGAATGTCTGGTTTCGTTAACATCCAACGCGCGAGCAATACTTTTTGTTGGTTGCCACCACTTAAATTATCAATGGCTTCAGACATGCCAGGCGTTTTTACTTTGAGAGTCGAACATTGCGTTGAGCAGTCTTTTTGCATTTTTCTTACATCAAGTAGGTTAACGACTTTATTGCGATAAGCATCAAGGTGGGCGATGGAGGTGTTAGCGAAAATATCCAGCATCAAGTAAAGCCCGGAGTGACGTCGGTCTTCTGTTAGG
This sequence comes from Vibrio gigantis, assembly GCF_024347515.1. Classification (NCBI taxonomy): domain Bacteria; kingdom Pseudomonadati; phylum Pseudomonadota; class Gammaproteobacteria; order Vibrionales; family Vibrionaceae; genus Vibrio; species Vibrio gigantis. The sequence goes on along the minus strand of NZ_AP025493.1, from coordinate 888,483 downwards.
AAGGCCATTTTGTGATTGATAGCATCGGTTGGCGTTTTGATTTCTACTTGATCGCCGTTGATCCAAATTTCACCGACATCTTTTTGTCTTACGCCAAACAGAGTTTCAATTAATTCGGTGCGCCCTGAGCCAACAAGGCCTGCGATGCCAAGAATTTCACCTTCATGCAGCTTGAAGCTGATGTCACTGAATTGCCCCTCAACAGTTAGATTTCGGACGTCTAATCTGACTTTTCCCGGTTTGGCGGTGATCGGTGGATAAACATCGCCTAAATTGCGTCCTACCATCATGTGAACGAGTTCGTCATTATTAGTCGATGAAGCTTCTCTCTCGCCAATAAAATTTCCATCTCGAAAGATTGTAATGTCATCACAGATACGGAATATTTCGTCCATTTTATGGCTGATATATACGACCGCCACTCCCTGAGATTTAAGTAGTTCTATGATCTCAAATAGGTGGTCAACTTCTTTACCTGTAAGGGCTGAAGTTGGTTCATCCATGATGATCACTTTCGAGTGATACGAAATGGCCTTTGAAATCTCGATCATCTGCATTGTGGCTACCGTGAGCTCACTCATAGGCGTTCGAGGGTCGAGTTTCAGGTCCAATTTTTCTAACAGCTTGGTAGTGTCGCTGTACATTTTTCCGTGATCGATAAGGTTGAATGGTCCTTTGGTCGGCTCTCTACCTAGCCAAATATTTTCTGCAATACTTCGGTGAAGTATTGGGGACAACTCTTGGTGGATCATCGATATTCCAGCTTCAAGGGCATCTTTAGCACCACTGAAGTTAACTGGCTGACCTTGATAATGGATGGTGCCGCTATCTCTTTGGTAAATACCAAAAAGAACTTTCATTAGGGTGGACTTACCTGCGCCGTTTTCGCCCATTAAGGCCATGACACGACCTTCTTTTAATGTGAGTTGCACATTATCAAGGGCTTTCACTCCGGGAAATGACTTTGATATTCCACGCATTTCTAGTAAGGCTTGACTCATATTTACTGCTCCGATTGAAATGATCTATGCATCGAACCTTGTTAGTGGGTTGGCACATAGATCATATGAGTGAAGAGGGCGTTAGCCTTGCTTAGCTTTGAATTCTTCTAGGTTGTCTTTGGTAACAAGCTCTGCAGGGATCCAAGTAATTTTCTCGCGTGGCTGATTTTTGATACCACTGATTGCGGCATCAATTGCGCCCCGAGCTTGGCCGCCACCATCTTGGAATACTGTGGCGTCAAGAGCGCCATTTTCAATTGCCATTAAGCCATCAGGAGTTGCATCAACGCCGACCACAATCGTGTCATCGAGTTTTCCAGCAGCACGCAGAGCTTGAATTGCACCTAGAGCCATATCATCGTTATTGGCAATAATTACATCGAGTTTATCTCCCGAATTGATCCAGTTTTCCATTACTACCATTGCTTGTGATCGTTGCCATAGAGCGGTTTGTTTACGAGTGATGTTGAAATCAGGCTTATCTTGGAAGTAATCTTCGACGCCTTCTGTACGAAGAATTGCAGCTTCAATTGTCATCATGCCCATCAGAATTCCAATGTTTCCACCTTCACTTTTATCTGCGACGTACTTAGCTTGTTCTTTACCAAATTGCAGCTCTTCAGAGCCAACGTACGCAACACCTTCAGGTAAATAAGAAGGTCGACGGTTGAGGTAAACGAGCTCAATTCCGGCGTCTAGAATCTTGTCCGTCATAGGTTGGGTCGCGTCAGTATTAACTGGCACTAAAATGATGCCGTCGACTTGTTGGATAATGAAGTTTTGAACTTGGCCAAGCTGTTTCACTGTGTCTTCCTTGGCGTCCACAAAAATGAGCTCTACGTTATCTTGCTTTTCAGCATATGCCGTCATGGAGTCTTTCATGTTTACAAGAAATGTATCGTCGAAGTTGGGAATCGCGACACCTATTGTGACGACATCACTTTTTGTCTCTTCACCACCACAGGCAACGAGGCTGAGTAAACCTATTGCAATAAACCCTGTTTTTACTCGTCTTGCTGCTGAGCTTTGGAAGATAGTGGTTTTGTGAGCAAAACGACGTATGAACTTTGAAAATGTGTTGGTTATCGATGACATGTTATGTCTCCTTGTTGTTATCACTACTTCTGCCAATTACAAGATATTTTGTGATTGTCTCTCTGAGAGTGCTTTATTTCTCCTAGAGATTTGGCAACTTTCATTCCTTTAAGTAGACGTTTTAAACTTCTACTTTATTGAAAAATATTTTTCATTTTCATCGTGAGTAACTATATATTCAGAATTTTTTTTTAGCCATTAGATATAATGCGCAATTGTTATAATTGTTACATAGATCTTGTGGTTGTTAACTTTTGTAGTGAGGTTTCTTTTGTTTAAGTTGTTGATTTTTATTGAGTTGCTTTTGTTTCTCTTATTTTTGTTATGGCTAAGTCATTGATTTTAATTGTTAAAAAAATATAGTGATTGAAATTTTTCGAATGAAAAAGTGAGTGAAAAATATTTTCTAATTTTTCCTTTATTTCTGAGGTTAAAGTCTACTTTTGCGATTTAATGTAAACTCGATCACTTTAATGAACTATATGTTTCGCTTTTCTTTGATTTTGGAATTTTTATTTCATATAAAGGGGGAGTTCAGTCTACAGGTGAGATTTATTTCTATGGCTGAGTTTGAGTTTGCAGAGGTGACAGAGTTTCCTCTTTGTAAGCGATGAAGCTGAATATAAGCGAACCAATTTGTCTACAAGGAATGGGATTATGCAGATAGAAGATAAAACACTGGATTTGATTTGTTTGGGGAGAGTGGCGGTTGACCTCTATGGGCAACAAATTGGTTCGCGATTAGAATCTATGGGGTCATTTTCGAAATATTTAGGAGGGTCGTCGGGCAATGTTGCTTATGGAACAGCAAGGCTTGGATTAAAGTCGTCAATGCTTGCTCGTATTGGTGATGAGCATATGGGGAGGTTTGTTCGCGAGGAGTTGCAATCTGTAGGGGTTGATACTCGCCATCTCATCACCGACCGCGAACGCTTAACAGCTTTAGTATTGTTAGGCATAAAAGATGAAGAGACGTTTCCATTAATTTTCTATCGTGATAATTGTGCCGATATGGCGCTCAGTGTGGATGATATTTCAGAATCTTACATAGCTTCAGCACGCTGCTTAGCGGTTACAGGTACTCATCTTTCAAATCCGAAGACCCGAGGGGCGGTATTACTCGCCTTAAAATATGCTCGCAAGCACGGAGTTAAAACTGCGTTGGATATCGACTACCGGCCTGTTCTTTGGGGGCTAACTAGTCTTGGTGATGGCGAAACTCGCTATATCGATTCAGCTGAGGTTACGTATCAACTTCAGAAAGTGTTACCGCTTTTTGACCTTATTGTTGGTACTGAAGAGGAATTCCATATTGCTGGTGGCTCCACAAATACAGTTGCGGCTTTAAGGTCGGTTCGAACTGTTAGCCAGGCTGAACTCGTGTGCAAAAGAGGCGCGTTGGGTAGTTCTGTTTTTGCTAGCGATGTACCAGATTCACTGGATGAGGGTATCACTGTAGAAGGCGTTAAAGTGGATGTTCTTAATGTACTTGGTGCGGGGGATGCCTTTATGTCTGGCCTGTTACGAGGTTACCTCAATGATGAAAGCTGGGAGAAAGCTTGCGCTTATGCCAACGCGTGTGGTGCGTTAGTGGTTTCACGCCATGGCTGCGCGCCTGCTATGCCTACTAAAGAAGAGTTAGATAACTATTTAGCTCGTGCCCAAGACGTTCTGCGACCGGATCAAGACAGTCAACTAAACCATTTGCACCGAGTTACTACACGTCAAACTCAGTGGGATGAATTATGTGTTTTGGCATTCGATCACCGTAGCCAGTTTGAACAGATGGCGAAAGATGTTGGCGCAGGTCTTGACCGTATTTCGATACTGAAGCAGTTGATCTATAAGGCGTCACTAGATGTGAGCCAAGAAGAGAATCTGTCTAGACAGTTTGGCTTGCTTTGTGATGGTACTTTTGGTCAGCCAGTCCTTAATTCTGCAACCGGTACAGGTACTTGGATTGGTAGACCGGTAGAAGAACCTGGGTCTAGACCTTTGCAATTAGAGCATGGAGACATCGGCAGTCAGTTGAGAACTTGGCCACTTGAGCATGTCGTAAAGTGTTTGGTTTTTTGCCACCCGGACGATGACATTGCTTTACGTCTATCACAAGAAAAGACAGTTAAAGAAGTCTACGATGCGTGTTGCCAATCGGGACACGAATTGCTGCTAGAGGTTATTTTACCTAAGGAAATGACGTTGGGGGATGGGCAGTACCTTACGTTGATGAATCAGTTCTATTCTATTGGTGTTAAACCTGACTGGTGGAAATTACCGCCGCTTTCTGAATTATCCTGGAAACAAGTGGAGTTGTTGGTACAAGACAACGACCCACATTGTCGAGGCATATTGATTCTTGGGCTGGATGCACCATTAGATGAGGTGCAAGCTGGATTTAATGCTGCAGCAAACTGTTCGCTGGTAAAAGGCTTTGCGGTTGGGCGAACAATATTTGGATTGCCATCCAGTTTGTGGCTAGCGAATGACATAAATGATCAGGAGCTCATTGCTCAAATCAAGTCGAACTATTCGAGCTTGGTGAGAGCATGGCAACAGCGCAATTTATCTACATCTTGTCAGTCATCTTCACAGTCTCGTCTTAAATCACAAGGCGCACCTTCATTGATTTCCAACTAAAGGACCCAGTTATGAAAACCGTATTTAATTTTATTAATGGTGAAATAAGCGAATATCAAACGGAACGTGTTGCTCCGATCTTTGACCCAGCAACAGGTCAGCAAACAAAGCAAGTTGTATTAAGTAATGAAGAACAAACGGCACAAGCTATTGAGTCCGCTCAACAGGCTCATCTAGGTTGGGCTAAAACATCACCATTGAAACGTGCCCGTGTGATGTTTGCATTTAAAGCCTTAGTTGAGGCTAATCTTGACCGTTTAGCGCGCCTGATCTCTAGTGAGCATGGGAAGATCTATTCAGATGCCATTGGGGAGTTAGCTCGAGGGCTCGAAGTGGTTGAGTTTGCTTGTGGTATCCCACACCTACAAAAAGGTGAGCACTCATCTAATGTTGGCACTGGCATAGATAGTCATTCATTAATGCAGCCATTGGGCGTTTGCGTTGGCATCACACCATTTAATTTCCCTGCAATGGTTCCTATGTGGATGTTCCCTGTAGCACTGGCTACGGGTAATACATTTGTTTTGAAACCGTCTGAAAAAGATCCGTCGCTGGCCCTCGAGCTGGCGTTGTTACTTAAAGATGCAGGACTACCAAATGGCGTCTTCAATGTGGTGAATGGTGATAAACAAGCTGTGGATGTATTGCTTACCGATGAACGTGTACAAGCGGTAAGCTTTGTTGGTTCTACACCGATTGCCGAGTACATCTATACCACGGCTTCTGCTCATGGTAAGCGTTGCCAAGCGTTGGGTGGTGCAAAAAACCACTGCTTAGTGATGCCAGATGCTGACCTAGATATGACCTCTCAAGCCATCATGGGAGCCGCATATGGCGCGGCGGGAGAACGCTGTATGGCATTATCTGTGGTAGTGGTTGTCGGGGATCAAACGGCCGATCATTTAACCGATAAATTACAAACGCAGATACAGTCCATGCGAGTCGGTCCTGGGGTTGTGGAAGGACAGGAAAACGATATGGGCCCTGTTATTTCTGCGGCTCATCAACAAAAAATCTGTGACTATATCTCAGAGGGAGAGCTGCAAGGTGCTTCACTTCTGGTTGATGGACGCTTGCTTGAGGTGGATGGCCACAAAGAGGGGTATTTTGTAGGGCCGACTTTGTTTGACCACGTCTCTCCTGAAATGACAATTTACAAAGATGAAATCTTTGGTCCAGTGTTGGTGATTGTGAGGGTGCCCAATTACGCAACGGGTTTAGACTTAATTAACCGACACGAGTATGGCAATGGTACGGCAATTTTTACTCGAGATGGAGAGGCTGCGCGCCAGTTTCAAGAAGAGGTGTTGGCTGGGATGGTGGGTATCAATGTTCCTCTTCCTGTACCAATGGCATTTCATAGTTTTGGTGGGTGGAAACGTTCGATCTTTGGGCCTTTAAATATGCACGGTAATGATGGGGTTCGTTTTTATACAAGAATGAAAACCGTCACGAGTCGCTGGCCTGCCAGCGTGCGATTGGAAGAGCACACCAGCAGCTTTAATTTTCCGACGATGTAGTAGGAGTTATTATTTTAGATAGTTTCCCAACAAGCAGTAGCCATTTAGGTTACTGCTTTTTTCGCTAGAAGAGGAAAGTACGCAGTTACCGCATTAGATGGTACGTTTATTTAATCGAAGGGATCGGTGCATTTCAATAGACAATCTTGGTGCAGCCGTGAACACAATAAATGCCCATGCTGTTTCAGCATGGGCGAATATGACGTGGAGCAGCCATTACACATAAAGGCGTAGTAACATGATTTACTATTTAGAAAACCTAATGTTTTGGAAGTGGCATAATGTTGAGAGGGGTTGGGATGATCAAGGTCGCTTCTGTTGCTTGTTGCACTTCTTCTGGTGTGTAGCCTGGGGCTATTTCCGTTAATATCATTTGGGAGTCATGAATGGATATGACGCCCATCTCTGTGACGACCATGTCGACCTGATTAAGTGCGGTTAATGGCAGAGAGCAGGTTTTAAGAAGCTTGTGTTTACCTTTCGCCGTATGCTCCATTGAGACGATGACTTTTTTCGCACCTACGACTAGATCCATAGCACCTCCCATACCCGGAACCATTTTCCCTGGGATAATCCAGTTAGCAAGGTTACCTTGCTCATCGACTTGTAGTGCTCCGAGAACCGTTACGTCGACATGACCACCACGAATAATGGTGAAGGAGTCGGCACTGTTAAAATAACTAGCGCCTTTGGTTGCGGTAATCGGTTGTCCACCTGCATTGACTAAGTCTGCGTCCGTATTGCTGTCGTCAGCAATAGCATCAATACCGAGTAATCCATTTTCAGATTGCAGTATGAGTTCGACTTCCGAGTCAATTTCATTTGCAACCAAAGATGGCATGCCGATCCCCAAATTCACGACGTCGCCGTCATGCAGTTCTTGAGCCACTCTCCAAGCAATATTTCGGCGAATTACTGCCTTATCGGTAATCTTGCTTGCCAAAGGCGCATCGCCATAAACAGGTTGAGGTTTACAAATAATATCCGTCACTATTTTGCTTCCTTTTGATAGACGTGATCTACATATAGACCTGGGGTATGTACTGATTCTGGTTCGATATCGCCAACTGGAACAAGTGTTTCAGCTTCAACAATCACGAGGTCGGCAGCAGTCGCCATTAATGGATTGAAGTTTTGAGTGGTTTTTTTGTAAAACACATTTCCTTTGGTATCGACAACTGAACCGCGTATAAAAGCGAGGTCCGCACGCAGAGGTTTCTCTAGTAAATAATCTTTCCCATCAATATTGATAACTTGTTTACCCTCAGCCACCATCGTGCCAAGGCCTGTTGGGGTGAGAATACCGCCAAGTCCAGCGCCTCCTGCGCGAATACGCTCGGCTAATGTACCTTGTGGTACCAGTTCAACATCTAGCTCTTGATTGTTCATTTGGTTCCCCGTTTCTGGGTTGGTACCAATGTGAGAGGCATAGAGTTTTTTAATGAGTTTTGCTGCAATAAGTCGACCGGAACCGGTGGTTTGATTCCCGGTATCGGTCGAAATTAGTGTGATGTTTTGGATGTTGTGCTCGAGTAGTAGGTCGATAAGGCCCTCTGGTGCGCCATTTGCCATAAAGCCGCCAATCATGATAGTCATTCCATCATGTAATTTTCCCGCAATCTCGTTGGCAGTAATTTTTTTTCTCATAATTCGCCCCTATACAGAGTTGGCTCATTGCCTTGTCTAACTTAATTTTTTGGTATGACGGCTAATATAATTTTGACGCCGTCATTCTAGTCATTCTTTACTTGGTCGTGTTCTACTTTGTCGTATAGTACTTAGCTACGAGCAGCGTTTGATGATCACGGCAGTACCCATACCTCCACCGATACATAAAGATGCTAAGCCATAGTCTTGTTGTTTTCGCTCTAGTTGATAGGCCAAGCTGACAAGAATACGGATCCCGGACGCACCAAGAGGGTGACCTAAGGCAATAGCACCGCCGTTGTGGTTTGTGCGCTCTAGGATCCAGCTTTGATCAACGTTGTGATGCTCAGCGAGCTGCTTTGTAACGCCGATAGCTTGAGCAGCAAAGGCTTCATTAAGCTCGAAATACTCGATGTCTTGAAGTGAAAGATCAGACTTTTCCAGTACATTAGCGATAGCTGGAACGGGGCCCAACCCCATAACGTCCGGAGACAACCCAGCTTGAGCGTAGTTGACGATTTCTGCCATTGGCTTTAGCTGGTATCGCTCTACGGCTGATTTAGATGCTAGGATGACCGCGGCTGCACCATCATTAATCCCTGAGGCATTTCCCGCTGTAACAGTGCCGTCTTTTTTAAAAGCAGGACGTAAACGGGCAAGGCTTTCTGATGTGCTATCAGTTTTTGGGTATTCATCAAGTTCCACGGTATGTTGTTTGCGACGCACCGATACTTCTATTGGTTCAATTTCGCTCCTAAAACCGTGGCTCTCCAGTGCACTTGCTGCGTTTAACTGACTTTTGAGTGCAAACGCATCTTGTTCTTCTCGCGAAATAGACAAGGATTCTGCAATGTTTTCTGCTGTGATACCCATGTGATATTGATTAAACGCATCGGTTAAACCATCGGTAATGATGCTGTCTTCTAACGCAATATTTCCCATACGAACGCCACTTCTAACTTTGTGCGTTTGTAGAAATGGGGCTTGAGACATGCTCTCCATTCCGCAGGCAACAACGATCTCAGCATCACCCGCTTTGATATGACTTGCCGCATCCATGACTGTTTTCATCCCACTTCCACAGATCATATTGAGTGTGTATGCGGGGACCGTTTCTGGAATACCGGCTTGAATTGAGGCTTGGCGTCCCGGTCCCATTCCAATACCAGCACTGAGCACATTACCGACTATCACTTCATCAATAAGCGTCGGGTCGATATGACATTGACTGATTGCACCTTTAATTGCAGCTGCGCCTAGTGTGGGTGCAGAAACTGAAGATAGTGCGCCGTTGAAGCTGCCAATTGGTGTACGTTTCGCTGCAACAATGTAGATAGGTTCCATCGTAATATCCTGTATCAAGGTAAAGCTGAGTTAACAATTCAATGAGGTGCTGAGAGTTCGTAAATACACAAAACGCAGCGTGCGGTTATTTTTTGTTGGTAGATTCATTCTAAAGGCACTTAGAAAGAGGTGTTATAGCTGTTGGTAGAAACGCGGTTTGCATAAATGCAACATGAGGCTGCAAGTAATTGGCGTATATTACTTGAGCGTTATTGCAGCGTATTAACGCTAAACCGAATGGAGAATGGTCATGAATAGCTTAATTGCGTGCGCACCTTGCTGTTGGGGCGTTGAGTCTGCCACTAACGTCCATAATCCATCATGGAATACCGTCATCGTGGAAAGTAAAACTGCTGGATATCAAGGAATAGAGCTTGGCCCGTTTGGCTATATGCCTCTAGAGGGGGAGTTGGTTAGTACGGAGACTAGAGATAATGGTTTAGTGATCTGTGCAGGTACACTTTTTGAGCCACTTTCCTCTTTAGAGCATAAAGAGGACATATTGGACAGAGCACATGATTTGTGCTCGATGCTTCAACGCATTGGCAGTGAAAAACTGGTCGTGATTGATTGTGTAAATGATGTGCGTAGTGCATACGCTGGGTTGAGTGACGAAGCTCCGAGGTTAAGCGACGAACTTTGGGACATAATGATGCAAACTATTCGTGAGATTGCTGTTATTGCGAGGCATTATGATATTCGTCCTGTCGTTCATCCTCATGCGGGTGGCTACATAGAGTACCGTGATGAAATTGACCGAATGTTGGCCGATTTGACGAGTGAAGAGATCGGGCTCTGTTTGGACACTGGTCATCTGTATTATGCCGGTATGGATCCAGCGAAAAGCCTAATTGAGTACGCATCTCGATTAGAGTATGTTCATTTCAAGGATATCAATGAGGCCGTGTTTTCCGATGTTATCGAAAGTAAGGTAGGTTTTTGGACTGCTTGCGAACAAGGAGTGATGTGTCCTATCGGTGAAGGTGTGATCAATTATGCTGAAGTTCAGTTGGCTATTAATCAAATCGGTTATTCAGACTGGATCACTATTGAACAAGAACGTGATCCCCAAAATTCTGCTGGAACTTTAGCTGATATTAAACGCAGTCGATTGTTTTTAAAGCAAAAAGGGTTTGGTTAATGGTAAGGAAGGGCAAAGCTAAAGTAGCCTTCGTCAACAAATGGTAGAGCTCATGCCTATTGTAACCGAACTTTGGTTTTACGTGACTGCGATTCCCGCCGTGTTGATTTATGGAATTGGAAAGGGGGGGTTAGGCGGTGCGTTAGGTATTATCGCTGTTCCCCTCATGGCTATGACCATTGCACCTTCTCAAGCTGCCGCCATCTTATTGCCAATATTGTGTGTAATGGATGGGTTTGCGGTAAAACATCATTATCGTAATGCTGATTATTCAGTCATTAAGAATATGCTTCCGGGGGCAGTTTTTGGCGTTATCTTGGCAGGGTTGTTTCTGAGTATCACACCTGAGGCTGGATTGAAGTTACTCATTGGTCTTCTTTCCCTGCTGTTTTGCGGTCAGTATTTACTCTTGGGTGTAGATGAGAAAAAAGCTGGTGGAAAAATAAGTGCATGGTTTTGGAGTACGTTGAGTGGTTTTTCTAGCACTGCGATTCACGCGGGCGGTGGACCAGCCAGTATTTACATGTTGCCATTGAAGCTAGATAAAGTTGTTTTGGTAGCGACCATGGCCGTATTGTTTGGCTTAGTCAACTTAGCCAAGCTTGTTCCTTATGCTGCATTAGGTGAATTTGACACGACCAATATGATGACGGCATTGATTCTGATGCCTTTAGCTCCTGTTGGGGTTAAGCTAGGAGTGTGGTTGTTGCATCGCGTCAATCAAATATGGGTGTATCGATTGTGCTATCTGTTTCTCTTCATCTCGGGAGTGAAATTGACCATTGATGGTTTAAATCTTTGAGCGTTTATCGTGTTCTATAGACCCCGAGTAATGTAAAAAAGCAGCCTTTAAATCGGCTGCTTTTTTGATTGATGAGTTCCTAATCTGCCTATTTGGCAAGCTTAGCTTCAACTTGGCCTAAAGCGCGTTGGTACATGAACCATGCACACGTTCCGGCAAACACATTACCTACCATGGCCCCCCAGAACAGGCCTTCAATTCCGGCAAGATGAGAGCCAATCCATAAACAAGGTAAGAAGAAAGCGAACAGACGCAATGCTGAAATCGTTAATGCGGTATAAGACTTACCTAGGGCGTTCGAAACCGACACCATTAACATACAGATACCCAAAGGCCCTAAGCTGATTGGCACGATCAGTAGGTGGTAATTAAGAATCGTTGATACTTCGTTGTCACTGCTCATGAGGTTCGCCAACCCGCCAGAAAATAACCAAGTCACCAGTGCGATGACCAGTTGGAAACCTAACACGAAGGTCACGGCAATCTTCACAAGACTACGTATGTTGCCAAGGTTCTTTTCACCCAACATGCGACCAATCATAGGTGGCATCGACATCGTCAGTGCTAATACAGCCACAATAGAGAAAAATTCAAAGCGAGAACCCAACGCCCAAGCTGCCACGGCTGCAGTGCCATAACCCGCAAGCAGCTTAGTCGCTAACATGGAAGAGACTGGCGGCAGCAGTTGGCTTATCATCGCAGGGCCCATGATGTTACCGATTGATCGAACACTCTTGCCTATATCAAGGTCGTTCCAATCGAATGTCATCCAATGCTTCTTGGTCACTTTTGGAGCCACGATAAAGATGCCTGCGCCGAACGCCAAGATCGTCGCAATCGCTGCACCGTTGATGCCCATGTCGAGCGTAAAGATGAAGATTGGGTCCAATATCAAGTTGATGATACTGGTCGCTATCATCATTGAGCCGGGTAGCATGGTATTACCGTTGGCACGACACACACTGTAGAAGAAGTAGAGCAGAGCACCTGTCCAAGAGCTGACTAGCCAATAGATCCAGTAAGAATCAATGATCGGTAATACCGTCGGTGGCGCATCCAACAACTGTAAAATAGGCCCACGTAATAGATAGATGATGACGGAGAAAAGCGCGACACTCATGCTGCCCATCGCAACCACCAATCCACCTAGCTGCTTGGCGTAGCGTATTTCGTTAGCACCAATTGCACGAGCAATGACTGCTGTAGTCGCAATGCCTAACCCGACTTGAATACCGATGATGATCATCTGGATTGGCAGAGTGAAACCTTGAACAGCAAGCGGCAGTACGCCCAGTTGACCAATGAAGGCACTGTCTACAAGTTGGAAGCTCATTAGGGAAAGCACTCCGAACAGCATTGGCCATGTCATGGTATAGAGTTGTCGGCCAAGTGAAGGCGTGGGAGTTGCGGTAGTAGAATTCATATTAATCTTTTTGGTCTTGAAGGTAGACTCACAGCGGTAACGTCGAGCTGTGAAGAATTGTGTAAAGGATAACGTAAGGCCAGCACGATACCAATCATTGTTACCGGATCTCGGTAGATTCCTTAACCCTGCGGTTGATAGAATTGGCGCATTTTGTACTGTGACTTTATGGAAGTACCTCTCAAACCTTATTTATTTTATAGGGTTATCCTTCCTGGTTAATGTAATTATCAAATCCATAAACTAATATCGTTATAGGAAAATGGATAGTGCATCCGACAGTACAGAATGAACTGCATATTGGAGAGGGAACTAAGATATGCCGACCACAGAAGAAATTCAGATTAGCCAAGAGCAAGTTAGGAAGAATAAGGCTAAGGTGCTCGCCAAGATAAACCAGCAAGGCATCATGTCTCAGGGCTTTCGATTGGTTAACGTCAAAGACTACCAACAGAAACTACAAGCACTGAAGCAGAAGGTGGAAAACTTCGATTACCTGAATGCAGCGAATAAAAAGCAAGACCAGGTGATTCTCGACATTATGACGCAGAAAGAGAAGATCCATAACTATCTGGATGAAACATCAAGCCAGAAGTTAGCAAATGGGAACCTCGATTTTGGTTCTCGAAATCAGGTAGCTAATGCCACGCTCAAGAAGAAGCAGCTCTTCATGATGTTTATGGAGACCGTTGAAGCACAAGAGGCGCTGAGAGAGTTTGCTGTGAAAGTTGCTTCGGTCTGTAACGGGACACTCAAACAGCCTCCCGGTGCTTATTTAGGCGTAAAAGATTTCCATGGTGCGCTAGATAAGATCACCAATCGTAAACGTCATTACGACATTGGTGATCTGAAAGATGCAGCCCGTATGACCATCGTATTCGAAACGATGGAAGATATGATCATAGCCAAAGCGATGATCATCCTGACCAAAGAGTTTGTAGAGCTGAAACATCACCAGTCTGCGATGAAAGATCGCTACGGCACCAGCCAAGGCGACAACGCTAAGTTCAACTGTGGTGCAACTGACGCTGGCTACAAAGACATTAAGTTCTTCTTAAAAATGGCCAACGGACACATTGGTGAGCTGCAACTCAATACCAAGAACATGATGGTGGCTAAGAAGAACGGTCACATTATTTATGACATCCTTCGAGACGGAGGAAACCTTGATAAAGCATTTACCATTACCAATAGCGAAGTGCTTGCCAAGATAAGCCGTAACATGAGTGAAAAGTGGTTCACCTTTATGAATACTCGCGTGCCAAAAGCGAGAGATGATTTGCAGGCAGTTCAACAACTCGTTAACCGTCTAAGAGCGAACCTAGGAAGAGGGCAGAACTCACTTCAAGTCAGCATGGAAGAGATAACCATACTGTCTCGCGTCAGCCTCTATATCTACGAGCAGGGCGATAATGCGAGAGCTTTATTGGAGTAGGTGGAAATAAAAAAGCCAGTCGCAATGACTGGCTTTATTCGTATCTCGATTAGAGAAGGTTACTTGCTAGTAACGTTGCCTAGTTTCAACCATGTATCGATAACCGTATCTGGGTTTAGGGATACAGAGCTGATGCCTTGCTCCATTAACCATTCCGCTAGGTCATCATGGTCAGATGGACCTTGACCACAAATGCCCACGTACTTACCCGCTTTGGTTGCCGCGTCGATAGCCATTTTCAGCATCGCTTTCACAGCAGGATTACGCTCGTCGAATAAGTGCGCAACGTCACCTGAATCTCGGTCTAGGCCAAGTGTCAGCTGTGTCATGTCGTTCGAACCAATAGAGAAGCCATCGAAGTACTTCAAGAACTCTTCAGCCAGAATTGCATTCGATGGTAGCTCACACATCATGATGACTTTCAGGCCTTGGTCACCACGGCGAAGGTCGAACTTAGCCAGAATATCGATAACCGATGCCGCTTCGCTTGGAGTACGAACGAATGGGATCATGATTTCAACGTTCTTAAGCCCCATCTCGTTGCGAACGCGTTTGATCGCTTGAGTTTCTAGCTCGAAACAGTCTTCAAATACAGGTGAGATGTAACGAGATGCGCCACGGAAGCCCAGCATTGGGTTCTCTTCATGTGGTTCAAACGTTTTGCCGCCGACTAGGTTGCTGTACTCGTTCGACTTAAAGTCAGACATACGCACGATCACACGCTTAGGCCAGAATGCAGATGCGATAGTCGCGATGCCTTCTGTCAGTTTGCTTACGTAGAAGTCGATTGGATCTTTGTAGCCGCGAATACGTTCGCTGATTTCTGCTTTTAGCTCATCAGTTTGTGCATCGAAGTTCAATAGGGCTTTCGGGTGAATACCGATCATCTTGTTGATGATGAACTCTAATCGAGCAAGGCCAACACCTTCGTTTGGAATCTGTGCGAAGTCGAAGGCGCGATCTGGGTTACCCACGTTCATCATTACTTTGGTTGGCAGCATTGGTAGCTCATCAACCTCAGAACGCTTGATTTCAAAGTCGAGTTCACCTTGGTAAACGTAGCCAGTTTCACCTTCAGAACATGACACTGTCACGGTGTCACCATCGTTTAGGTTGCTTGTCGCTGTACCACAGCCAACGATTGCAGGAATACCGAGCTCACGAGCGATGATTGCTGCGTGACAAGTACGGCCGCCACGGTTAGTGACAATCGCAGAGGCTTTCTTCATTACAGGTTCCCAGTCTGGGTCTGTCATGTCGGTTACCAGCACATCGCCTTCTTGAACCAGTGACATTTGGTCCAGTGAGTCAACCAAACGAACAGGGCCAGAACCGATACGTTGACCGATAGCACGGCCTTCAACTAAGACATCAGCCTTGTTGTTTAGCTCGTAACGCTCGATAACGTTTTGGTCGCTTTGAGAACATACCGTCTCTGGGCGAGCTTGAACGATGTAAAGCTTGCCGTCGATACCATCTTTTGCCCACTCAATATCCATCGGACGTTGGTAGTGCTTCTCGATGATCATCGCTTGTTTTGCTAGTTCTTTGATCTCTTCATCGTTCAGCGAGAACTCGTTACGCTCTTGAGTATCGGTGTCGATAATATCAACTTGCTTGCCGATCTCTTGGTTGGTTGAGTAGATCATCTTGATCAACTTAGAACCAAACGTCTTCTTAACGATAGGGTAGTGACCCGCTTCTAGCATTGGCTTATGAACGTAGAACTCATCTGGGTTCACAGCGCCCTGTACAACCATTTCACCTAGACCCCAAGAAGAAGTGATGAACACGACTTGGTCGAAGCCAGACTCAGTATCAAGCGTAAACATCACACCAGAAGAGGCTTTGTCTGAGCGAACCATGCGTTGGATACCTGCAGACAATGAAATGCCGCGGTGATCAAAGCCTTGGTGTACGCGGTAAGAGATAGCGCGGTCGTTAAATAGCGACGCATAAACGTGCTTGGTTGCTTCTAGTACAGCGTCGATGCCTTTCACGTTAAGGAAGGTCTCTTGCTGGCCTGCGAAAGAAGCGTCTGGAAGGTCTTCTGCGGTTGCAGATGAACGCACAGCTACAGACAATTCTTCGTTGTCTTCAATCAGCTCGCGGTAGTTATCACGGATGTCTTGCTCTAGTGATTCTGGGAAGGGGGCATCTAGAACCCATTGTCGAATCGTTGCACCTGTCTTACGCAGTGCGTCAACGTCTTCAACATCAAGTTCATCAAGTAGTTGGTGAATGCGTTCATCAAGACCTTTGTAATCAAGAAAGTCGTTAAACGCATAAGAAGTGGTAGCAAAACCATTAGGTACAGAAACACCAGCATTGGACAGGTTAGAAACCATCTCGCCCAGTGAGGCGTTCTTACCGCCGACTTTGTCGACATCTTCCATGGATAGGCCATTGAACCATAGGGTATTATTTTGCATTTATTTCTCCAGAAACATAGCAAGCATTGTAGGGATTTAAAGGCAAACGATTACGTGTCAGTTTAAAAAAATGTAAATTATTTTTTAAAGCTGTGGGGGACGTAATAGTCAGCAGGGTTTCGTTATATATATTATGGTTCCCATCCTACTCAAAATAATTTTAAACATTAAATAAAAAATGCAAATTGATATTCAAAGTCGTGATGTATTCTATGTTTCTGATGGAACGGCCATAACATGTGAGACTTTAGGGCATGTTGTTCTAGGTCAATTCCCTTTCAAAGCCAATGAAAAAACCTTCCCGTTTGTGGAAAGTGAGGACAAACTTTCTGATTTATTAAAAGAGATTGAAATTTCGTATCGTGATACCGGGTTAGAACCGTTAGTGTTCTTTTCGATTGTGATACCTGACATCAAAGCGAAATTGCTTCAAGCGCCAGCGCACTGTTATGACGTGTTGGAAAGCATCGTGCAGAAAGTACAGGATGACATTCAGATGGCTCCGGTGCCTAAACTGCAACGCTCACGCAGTGTAAATAAGGACTCGGTGAAGTATTTCGACCGTATTGCTGCGATTGAGTACACACTTGCCCACGATGATGGCATCACGCTGAAAGGGTTGGAAGAAGCCGACATCATCTTGTTGGGTGTTTCTCGAAGCGGTAAGACGCCGACAAGCTTGTATATGGCGATGCAGTTTGGTCTACGTGTAGCGAACTACCCATTCATCCATGATGATTTAGCGCGCTTGAAGCTACTGCCTGAGTTTGAGATTTACCGACACAAGCTGTTCGGCTTAACCATTGATGCCGAAAGGCTGACTGAGATCCGTGAGAACCGTTTAGCGGGCAGTGAATACGCGAGTGATTCGCAATGTTTGTATGAGCTACAAACAGTAGAGGCGATGTTCCGCCGAGAAGCGATACCTTACATCAACACGTCTTCATTATCGGTTGAAGAAATTTCAACGCGAATCTTAGAGCGAACTGGCTTGAGACGCCGGCTGCTTTAGCGTGTTATCGACGATACCTAAATTGTGATTTCATTGCGCCTGTTACAAGGAGCAGTGAAGTCGCTTTTTCTGTTATTCATATCTGCTATATCCAACCTTCCCTCTCTCGTTGTTAGCTCTTTCCCCTAAAATACTTATGAAAAAATAGCTTATTTCTTTGCCTATTTACCGGATGTGTACCTATTGTTTAGAGAACGGTTAACTAAATAACCGATAATTATTACAAATACATACGTCAGTTCATCAACAGGTTAGGGAAAACAGTTTATGAATATATCAGAGCTTACTATTCGCAGTAGGTTACTTTTCGGTAATGTCATCACGGTCAGCATTTTAGTTACGCTGTGCGTCGTCGTGTGGAATTCGATTAAAACGTTGAATAGTACCGATGCAATGGTTACGCATACCTACCAGGTGATTGATCAATCCAATCGCTTAGTTAATTCGATGGTCGACCAAGAGACAGGCTTGCGAGGTTATGCGATCGGTGGCCAGGAAGAGTATCTAGAACCTTACCATGCAGGTAAGCAGGCTTTTGAAGATAGCTTATCGACAGTAAAAATGCTCACTAGTGACAATCCTGCTCAACAACAACGATTTGATGAAGTAAATCGAGCAGCTATGGAGTGGCAGAAGTATGCTCAAGAAGTTATTGTTTTACGTAAGAGTATCCATGATGGACAGGCTTACGTTAACCAACTCCAAGCATTGATCGCAAGTGATGTCGGTAAAGAGAAAATGGATAACCTGCGAGCTGAGATTGCTACAGGGCGCTACCTAAATGGCGAGGCTCTTATTAATCACATGGTAAACATGGAAACAGGTTTACGTGGCTTTATGCTAAATCGTGAAGAAGCTTTTTTAGAACCTTACCATCAAGGCAAATCGAAAGTTGATAAGCAGCTAGCGTCTATGGGGAATAGCCAACTATCGCGTGATATTCAATCATGGATTGACGATTATGCATCGAGCGCGATTACATTGGTGCGTGAATCCAACCGATTTAGTTCCATTGATGAACTTTACGTTAAGCTTGCCAAAAAGCAGGGCAAGCAATATATGGATGGCTTGCGTAATAAAGTGGCTGAAATCATTAACGTCGAGCAAGTACTCATGGTTGAAAGAAAAGAGGCAGCAAGCTTAGCCTCCGATTTAGCTCTGATGGTACTCGTTGTTGGTGGTGTATCTTCAGTCGTATTCTGTTTCGGTTTCGGTGCTTTGATCTCTCGAAATATCACCTCACAGATAAACTACGTTATCGGTGTCGCTAAGCAACTAGCGAAAGGGGATCTCACCGTAAATATTGAAAAAGGTGCGAAAAATGAAATTGGAGAGTTAACCAACGCGTTGAAAGCAACCGCAGAAAGCTTAAAAACAATCATTGGCAACATGATGGTTGCAAGTGAGCGATTGAGTAGTTCATCAACTCAGCTCACCAATATTACGGTGGCTACGAATAGCGGTGCAAATGAGCAAATGTTGATGACAGATCAAGTTGCTGTTGCGATGAACCAGATGTCTATATCCGTTCAAGAAGTCGCAAGAAATGCTGTTGATACTGCTCAATCAGCAAGTGAAGCGAGTGAGGAAGCGATGCAAGGTTTGACCGTAGTGCATGAGACAACGATGAGCATTAATTCTTTGGAGTCTGAGATCGAAAGCACGATGGATCGTCTTGAAGATCTTTCCCGTGAAGCCACCAATATTGGCGGTATTCTTGATGTGATATTAGATATTGCCGCTCAAACTAACTTGCTTGCATTAAATGCAGCTATTGAGGCTGCGAGAGCGGGAGAGCAAGGAAAAGGCTTTGCTGTTGTCGCTGATGAAGTGCGAAGTCTTGCTCAACGAACACAAGATTCGACCTCTGAGATACAAGGCTTAATTGAGCGCTTACAGCTTGGGACGAAAGATGTAGTGAACAGCATGCAGAAAAGCAGTGATATTGCCAAGAAGAGTGTAGAGAATGCTGAGAAATCAGGGCAAGCTTTTGATGTTATTACTCGTTCCATTAATAGTATCTCTGATATGAGTACGCAGAGTGCCAGTGCCTCAGAAGAGCAGAGTGTCACGGTAGAACAGATTAATCAGAATGTAGTGAATGTTAGCCGTATTACTAAAGAGAGCGTTGTGGGTGCTGAACAAACGGTAGAGTCGAGCCAAGAACTAGTGAACTTATCGGAACAACTTCAGAACATTGTTGGTCAATTTAAAGTGAAGAATGTCAGCTGAGAAAACCGTGAAGGAGCTAGAGTGTTTAAACCAGCACAAGAAGTGAAATATCCAGCATTTACTCAATGATATGAGGTGACTTCACTTCACTCACTTTCAGAAAGGAAAAAGCAGCCTTGATGCATGTTTGTATCGAGGCTGCCTTGTTTCTAGCGTGTACTTTAGTCTCTAAGCTACTATTTCATCTTAGCTGAGACGACTAACGCAGTAGGCTGATATCGAACACTTTGCTTTTGTTCTCCATCCAGCGGTTCAAGTCATTTGGCCACTCAATTGTCGCCTCTGCGTAGAAGCCACGAAGCATCGAGAAATACACTGCTTGGTCGATAAGAGGCAGTGATGACTCACCATTCTCTAGATCCAGTAAGAGCTCGGCATCTTTCAGTAATGGGTTAATCAGTTGAACGAACTGAGGTGTCTTTTCTAAGAGCTCTTGAAAGTTAAAACCTTCAGTCTCTTTACTGGCACGCCAAGCTTCTTTGGCTCCTGGAGAGCGATATTCAGCCAAGTCGAGGTTCCACCAGCGTGGGCGTCCAATTTGTTGAGTTAGCGGGAATGCGCGAGCTTGGAATACAGTGACTTGCTCTGATGGCACACGCTGCTCATCGCTTGATTTCAAATCCAAGAAGTACGCAATGATATCTAAGCTCTCAGCCATGATAGAACCGTCGTCTTTTTGTAACACTGGCACCATCTTTTTACCGATCAAATCGATAAGGGTTTGGGCATCATCATAATCCACTGAAACAAGTTCGATGTTTAAGCCTAGAGATTGAGCGATGTAGGCTACTCGTGCGCAGAAAGGGCAGTGGTCGTAAATATAAAGCTTCATAGCTTCCCTTAGTTCAGGTAATTACAAATATAAGATGATGCTAATGTACCAGAAAGTCTTGCGAATACTAAGCTTCAATAGATGCTAAGTCTCTATAAACGTTAAGCATCAATAAACCGTAGGCATTAACAAACAATAAGTACTTGATGCAAATAGTCTTTGATTCATTCTATTGTCTGTTGGGTCCAGTTTTACTGCAATGAGTAAACTAATGGGAGGCTGGTAAGGGATTGAAGGTATAAAAAAGGCCCTGGCTGTTCACTCTAATGCAGAAGAGTGAAATCAGCCAAGGCCTCAATTTTGTTACCTTTAGCAGAGTGACTACTAAAAGAGCGGAGCGGTTAGACTATGCTTTTTTAAGGTCTTTTGCAGGGTAAGTAAGCGTCATTATTGCGCCTTCTACTGTTGTAACGTGAACGTAGCCGCCACCAGCACTTAGGCCAATTACTACCATTTCACCTAGCTCAACACCTTTTGTTGCTACAACGCGATCATCAACTGAAAACACTTTACACACCTTCAATAAATTAAATTAATACGATAGATATCGAACGCGGATTTAAACAGATGGTACCCCAATCGACTAATCCGGTTGTTTGTCGTAAAGATTAAATTTAGTTATGCATAAATCGGTATTTATTAAAAATCAGCTGGTTACCCTAGCAGTGATGTTATTTATCGGCTGGATAAACGACACCGACTTGCTGACGCATCTCTGTAATTAACTTGGCAACAGTTAAAGCGCGTTGTTGGGTGTGAGCTTGAGTTTCTTTATCACCCTCAATGCAGCTTACAAAGGCTTGTGCTTCATAACTCATTGAGTTCTCGCTTTGTGCTTGAGTGAGGTTTTCAATGCTGCCGTCACGGTAGCGGATCTTAACATCAGTACATTCAGCGATGTGATCGATGATGATTGCTCCTTGCTCGCCTTGGATCTCGCTTGGCGCATAAGAGTCGCTGACTTTGGAGTGAGCAAGCGTCACGTCAAACTCAGGATACTGGAAGATCGCACAACCATGCGCATCCACACCGGAATCAAGTAGCTTTGCAGAAGCCTGTGCATTTTTGGGTTTGCCAAATAGCGCGACTGTTGCGGCAACACAGTAGAAGCCAATATCGACTAATGAGCCGTTAGAAAAAACAGGATTGAAGGTGTTTGGGTTCTCACCGTTTAGGTATTTTTGGTAGCGCGATGAATATTGGCAGTAATTGATGTGTGCCTTATGTACCTTGCCAATCTTTTCTAACCCAAGTTGAACTTGCTTAAAGTTCGGCAGGAATTGAGATTTATACGCCTCAAACAACACCACACCGTTTTTCTCAGCAACCTCAAACATTCGGGTTGCTTCATCAATATTCGGTGCGACAGGCTTCTCACAGATGACATGCTTGCCGTTTTCCATCATGAAGATAGATTGCTCGCAATGCAGCGAGTTTGGTGAAGCGATGTACACGGCTTCAACAGTTTTGTCATTTGCCAATGCGTCGAGTGAATCATAAGTTGTTTCAACGTCAAATTCTTGAGCGAACTGTACCGCGCTGTCTAGGTTTCGAGAGTAAACCGCAGCAAGTTGCATCGATTGAGATTCGTGAGCAGCTTGAACAAACTTTTGTGTAATCCAATTGGTTCCAATTACAGCAAACTTAATCATAGTGGTTTCCAGTTGTTAGCGTATTGATTCTGCAGAGATAGTAGCACTCAACGCCTAGCAATGTGCCCGAGATTTACGGAACAATTTCCCCAAATTTAGTGCCTAATATTAATAATCAGCTTTCACTGAGTGTCCGGGTTGATCAGTGTAACGGTGCACAACTAAGGCATTTTTGCTAAGGTGTTATTGAATTCAAACAAGGTGATGATATGCAAATCCGGACAGCCAAGGTAACTGATATTAACGCGATCTTAGCGCTCTCTGAACAGATCAATCGTCAACATCATCTTGGTGCACCTATGGTATTTGCGCCAGCGTCACAAGGTTTGGCCGACAGTGAAGAGTATTGGTTAGGCTTGATGCTTGATCCGGTTGGTGCTTTCTTGGTTGCGGTAGATGACAAGCAAGTTGTTGGCTTTTTAGCGGGTAAGGTAACGCAGAACAAAGGCGTCAGTTTTATTCAGTCGCACAAAGTGGCAAGGGTGAATACGATTGTGGTGAATGATCAGGTTCAGAGCAAGGGTGCTGGTCGAGCGTTAATGAAGTCATTTAATCAATGGGCACAAGCGAGAGGGGCGATAGAACTTAGGTTAGAGGTGATGGAGTTCAACCAAAAAGCGCAAGGTTTCTATGAATCGTTAGGAATGGAAACTCAGTCACGAACGATGTCCATGCGTTTTGAGGAAATCTAAAGGTGCGTCTGTTTTTGCCTTTATCACTGTGTTTACTGTTTATGGCTTCGAACACGAATGCAGAGCAGATCGTGGTCGAGAAAATAGTTTCTGACGCGACGGCTATCGAAACCATCGTATTCGAGTCGGCATCGGCTCATTCCCAACGTGTCTCAACGTCTTCTTCTAACTCAGCCTCTTCCTCGAGTTCAAACTCAGAGCATGTGATTATTGTGGATGATGCTCGTAAAAGTGGTGCTGATGAAAAGGTTGCTCAGCTTTCTCAAGGCTCATCGAAACGTCAACCTCAAAGCTCCTCTCAGCAGTTTTACAACGTACCGGATAACACCTCTAAGATAGAATCGCTGTCGCAAGTCGTCACCTTGGTCAGAGTCGACAAGTCGAAACGTAGAATGTATCTGCTTAGAGGTGAAGAGGTGGTTCAGGAATTTCGTATTGCGCTAGGTAAACAACCGAAAGGGCATAAACGCTTTGAAGGAGATAACCGAACGCCAGAAGGGGAATACCAGCTCGACTATGTGATGGAAGAGTCGGACTTTTATCGCTCAGTACATATTAATTATCCGCAACCTTTGGATATGCAATGGGCAGAGAAAAATGATGTGGATCCTGGAGGGAATATCAAAATCCACGGCATCAAAAACGGTGAGCGCCGTTCACCGAGCTTTATTCAAAGTTTTGATTGGACGGATGGCTGTATTGCATTAACCAATCAAGATATGGATGAGTTTCTCCAACTTGTAAAAATGGGTACCCCTATCCACATCGAATGGTAGTTATTGGCACCCATTTCCTGAACTTTTTTATAGAGTGGCTTCAAACCTTCTTAAGCTCGTTACAGTAAAACTCGCCCGGCACTGAAAATAGCAATCACGATGAGCAGTGCAATGGTGACTGGTTTAAACTTCGCTCCGCCAAATCTCTCGAACAGTTTAGAGCCTACGTAACCGCCAAACATACTGCTCGGTAATAGCGCCAGTGTAAGCCAAACTACATCGCGGTCGACTAAGCCTGCGATAGATGCTGAAACAAACGCAGTGGAGTCTGCCAATACAAAGAACGCAATCAGGCCAGCTCTGGCAATGTGTGGAGCGACTGGGCTCGCCAATGCATGAGTGCCAATTGGAGGTCCCGACATCGATGCCGCGCCGTTCATGACCCCCGCAAGACTTCCTAGAATATAGGGAGCAAATCTAGGTTCACTTTTGTACTGGAAACCTTTGTAGATCATAAGTGCAGACGCAAAGATAAAGGCGCTGATGATCAAGATGATCGTGTCTTGGCTAACTGATTGGAGTAAAAGCAGGCCAACAGGCGTGAACGCAAGACAAGGGATAAATACCTTGGCTACCCAGCGCCAATTGACATGCTTTTTGACCTTAGGAAGTAATTGAACGTTACCAAGTAGGTCGATCAACATGAAGACAGGGACAAGCTCGATAACCGGTACGAATAACGCACTTAAAGGTAATGCGACTAAGGTGAAACCGAAGCCCGAGAAGCCACGAACGATAGCGGCGAAAATGAAGATTGCACCCAAAATTGGGAAAGTTGGACTAAAAATGAGATCCATAAATTAAGTAACCAATAAAGCTGTCTAAATAGAGCGAGCTAATGAAACCAAGTGAGTAGCGGAATGTACTCCTACTCACTTGTGTTTGCTACTTAATTTTGAGGTTTATCGAGGTAAATTTTACCGCTTTTAAAGTTGCTCTTTTTGGTATTTACCCAGTCAATTTATCGGTCTGAATTTATCTGGGAAATCAGTGAATACTGCGTCCACTTTTGAGAGGAATTCGAAGCGAGACGGATCATTGACGGTGTAGCACCATGTTTGAATATTTGCTTCGGAAAGTGTATCAAGATGACCCTGATTGACGTTTTCGTAATTCATATGACAGCTGAACGCTTTCACTTGATCAATAAGCAGAAGATCGTCTTGAGAGAGCTGCTCAGTAATCACACCAACGCGGTATCTCGGTAGATGGTGAGCCATTTCAGCGACTACCTCATGGCTGAAGCTTGAAAGCAGCACTCTGTCGGTGTCTAGATTTGAACGAATCAACTCGGCATGCAGCAAATCAACGACATGAGGCGCTTGATGTCGACTGTCGACTTTGATCTCTAGGTTAACGCTGAGGTCGTGCTCTTCAACAAGTGCAAGCAACTCCCCTAGCGTGAGGATTTTCTCTCCCTCAAACTGCTCTGATTTCCAACGGCCAAAATCAAGCTGACGCAGCTCTGCAAGGGTATGTTCGTCGACACGACCTTTGCCATCGCTGCAGCGCTCAAGCGTGTGGTCATGACAAACCACAAGCTCATCATCCTGAGTTGGCTGAATGTCTACTTCAATCCATTTCAAGCCGAGTTTAGCGGCCTGTTCAATGCTTGCTTTAGTGTTTTCTGGGTGAGTACCTGCAACACCACGATGACCTACGATGATAAACGACATAATTAATCCTTCTTGAATGCGCATCGTAAATAGTTATTAAATATCACTTTTCTCTTTTACGCTAGATTAATTGTTATATTGATTTTCTAGAGGTTACTCTGCAAATTCAAGTTGTGCTCTAGTGGCACTCTCTTCGTTGACCGCATTAATGAAAAACCTCTCAATAGAGAGGTTTTAAAGTTCTGTTGTTAAAGACCAATATTTAGTGTGCGATATCGAGTTGGTTGTCTTTCACGCCGTTAATGCGGAACCAACCTGCAATACTGAATCGCTCTGTGTTTGTCGGCAGCACCTCGTGTGGGAACTGCTCGGACAAGAACACAAACAGACGGCCTGACTTTGGTGGAATGGTCGCGATGTGGTTGTCTTTTAGATCGTAAACCACAAGTTCACCAGCATCGTCTTCTGTCCACTCGTCGTTCATGTAAAACACCGTGGTCAGACGACGGTTTTCGTTGCCTTTGAAACAGTCTAAGTGCTTCTGGTAGAAGTCACCTTTTTCGTATTTAGCAAAGTGCGCTTCATACTCGAACAACCCCAAAAAGAACGCTTGGTTGGCCGCTAAACGAATTTGTTCCATCTTATCTAAAAACAGAGACGCTGGTTGCCCCATATCGCGGCGCACCCACTGAATCTTGTCACTGCGTATAGTAGACTCTCGCGTTACTTCATCGTTACGGCCAATCCTAGCCTTTTTCCAGTTCTCTGGAATGCAATCCCTCAATGCCACCACTTCTTCATGAGTTAAGAAGTCATCCCAAACGAAATAGCCTTGGGTAGAAAGAGCATCGATTAATTGGTTCATGTATAGCACTCAGACAATAAATTAGAGGCGCATATATAGTCCTAATAACTTAGGTCAACAAATCACGTATTTTGTCGTCACGATAAATGGTGCTGAATACTTGAGTTGTATGGCTTATAGAGCAAGGTTTACGGCAATGCAGGCATTCAATAATGCTGAAAAATATCGGATTAAATTGATGCTTATCTTTGGAATGTGTACTCATTGTTCTGAGTTAAATTGGATTTGAGTAACATTGGATTTGAGTAATGTAGTGGATACCAATCAAAATCTTGATTCGAGCTTTCTATTCGGTTTTAGATTGTTGATTTAACAAAATGATCACAATTGGCTGTGAGTTTGCTATGGTATAGGTCTGACCAGTTGGTTTATCACAAGGAGTGGGTTTGCAACTGCATACCATTAAAGGTTACATCCAAGACATGTATTTGGTGGAGTATCCGGACAAATTACTGTTGCTCGATGGCGCATGTCGAGCCGATATCCCGCATTTGAAGGCTTTTATTGAAACTGAGCTAATGCGAGATTTTTCTGATCTGCATACTGTGGTCGTTACGCACATGCACCCCGATCACGCAGGGGCTGCGCACAAGCTCAGAAAGCTAACGAACTGTCATTTGGTCGCTGCAAACCGAGACAAAGATTGGTATCACGGTATCGACGGCATCTTGATGCATCTGACCGATCTGGCATTGGCACGATGGATGGCGAATCGTTTAGGTAAACCCAAGGCAAACCTTTGGTATTCGAGGAAGTTAAAGCCGGATTACAAGCTATCGGATGGTGATAGCATTCCGGGCTTTGATGATTGGTTAGTGTTGGAAACGCCGGGGCACACCGACAGAGATCTCTCTGTTTATTCTCCATCACACAGTGTTGCCTATGTGGCTGACTTGATGGTAGAGGTCAAAAAGAAGCTCATTCCGCCTTTCCCCATCTTCCACCCTAATAAGTATCGTGATTCTGTGTCACGCATTTATGACATGCAGATAGACACGCTGTTGGTGGCGCATGGAGGGCAAGTGGATCTTAATCAGAAGGCGTTTGACCATTTGTTGATGAGTGCACCAAGAAGGCCTGTGACGCATTGGCGGGTAACAAAAATTAAAACCAAGAAACTGCTGCTCTCAATTTGGCGTTTTGGTTTTCAATCTCATGGTAAATCTAAGAAATAGGTGAGGTTTACCTAGGAAATAAAAGCAATAAGGCCAGTCATGAGACTGGCCTTATATCGTTGTGACGAGCTTTAGTTATAACCTGTGGAGCGGTTACGATGACTGAGATTAGTGAGTCAGTAGGAATTCGCCCGCTGGATCAACAATCACTTTGTCACTCATGCCTTGGCGACCAAGCAACATCATGTAAGTCATATCTTGACGGTTGCTTAGCGTGATATCGATAGGCCATTGTTGACCACCGATTCTTAGCATTGTTTCAATCACGCAACGGTGTTCAACTTCGCCGTTAGATGATTTGATTTTCTTACTTGTTTTCAGTTTCGCCTTGCAGCGCACCGTCTCTTCTAGGTGATAAACATCTGGGTGAAGGTCGAATTCTACGAATTTCTCACCATTTGATTTAACACATAGTAGATTGTCTACGTGTAGAGAAGAGGTTTTAGCCCCTGTATCAACACGTGTATGTAGTCCAGTTATCCCTAACTCTGGTAAGCAAAGTGCTTCGGTATTCCCTATGATCATTTTATTGTTCATTTTCTTTCCAATCATGAGTTATCGGTATTCAATCAGCCCTTGCCACGAGTACGGTTAGCGTTTGGTTTTGCATTCTTCTCGATGAATTCGAAAATCATGTCTGCTACATCTTTACCCGTTGCTTTCTCGATGCCTTCTAGGCCTGGAGAAGAGTTTACTTCCATTACTACTGGGCCGTTCTTAGATTGTAGAATATCTACACCACATAGGTTTAATCCCATGATTTTCGCAGCATTGATTGCTGTCGCGCGCTCTTCTTTGGTTAGTTTAACCAGCTGAGCAGTGCCGCCACGGTGCAGGTTAGAGCGGAATTCACCTTCACCAGCTTGACGCTTCATTGCAGCAATTACTTTGTTGCCAACAACAAAACAACGGATGTCTGCGCCATTTGCTTCTTCAATGAACTCTTGAACCAAGATGTTCGCTTTTAGGCCCATGAACGCTTCGATAACGCTTTCTGCTGCTTTGTTTGTTTCTGCTAGAACCACACCGATACCTTGAGTACCTTCAAGAAGCTTGATAACCAGTGGCGCGCCACCTACGTTTTTGATCAAGTCTTGAATCTTGTCTGGGCGGCTAGCGAAACCTGTTTTTGGTAAGCCAATACCTTTACGAGACAGCAGTTGTAGTGAGCGCAGTTTGTCGCGAGAACGACTGATTGCTACTGACTCATTGATACAAAAAGTGCCCATCATTTCGAATTGGCGAACAACCGCAGTTCCGTAAAAGGTAATGGAAGCGCCAATACGTGGAATAACCGCATCGTATTGAGGTAGCTCTTCACCCATGTAGCGAATCTTCGGATTGTTACTCGCGATATCTATATCACAGTGCAACGTGTCGATAACATCGACCTGATGACCACGAGCTTCTCCAGCCTGCTTTAGACGAGCGGTAGAGTATAGATTTTCGTTGCGAGAAAGAATTGCGATACGCATGGCGTTTCCTTAGTTAATACCTGATTGGTAACTGCAAATAAATTAGTTGTTAGCTGAGCTTTCAGTTTTTCTGAGGCTCCTTGCTTGCTTCGGGGCGAACCTTAAGGCTTTTCGTTTAACTAGGAAAACGAATTAAATTTGTCGAGTCGACAACGGAAATTTATCGATTGTGTGAGCTATTGGTACAGCAGGCTTGAGAGGGGATTTTGAAAGGAAAAGCGAGTTGAGACCTAACTCATATTGGGGGTAGGAGCATATTAGGCTGTGCTCAACTCGCGTTTACTCGGTGCTAAAAAGTGTACTAATAACGCCAGTTACATAACTCTACAAGTGTTCGTAGTGCTTCTCTTTCGAGCTTACTGCAGGTGCTTTTTAGCTTGTTAAGATAGTATTTTCTCATGGTCATTATTCTCTCTAGTTAGGCTTTATTGACAACCTATGGTTTGTTGCTGACCCGTTCATTATGGTTAATTAAGAGGAACTAAAAAACAGATGGGATTTTTATTTCTTGTTCCTGTTTTTGTTATATCACGCTACTTTTTTACGATTGTGTTTTATAATGGGCTTAATTAGGAAGAGCTACGTTTAAAAGGTTCATTATTTGTCTGATCTAAACATGATGCGTTACTACACGCGGCTAGAATCGTTCGAGCCAAACATTTCCCACTCAGTGACCTTAACGGAAGTGGCGGATAAGTTGTTTACAAGCTTGCGTCACGCTCGAACCCTGTTAGGTAAAATGCATCAAGCTGAATGGGTTGTGTGGGAACCAAAAGTTGGCAGGAATCAACGATCTAACTTAACACTGCGCTTTAGCAATCCAGAATTGGCTCAGCATGTTGCGAGTAAGCTGATAGAGCAGGGCAAGTACGAAAAAGCACTCTCCATATTAGATAATGACCGTGCTGTGTTTGGCTCTTTACTCCAAGAAACCTCCGGCGCGACCATGCGTGAAGGGCTCTTGCATGTTCAATTAACCTATAAACGCAAGTTTGAGGATCTGTTTCCACATCATATACATCGCAGTAGTGAGCGATTTTTGATCAGGCAAGTGTTTAGCTGCTTAGTGACATGTAACGGCAAGGGCGAACTGAAGCCAGAGTTAGCTCACCACTGGGAATATGACACTGAGCAATTGGTTTGGACTTTCTATCTGCGCCCCGGTTTGACGTTCCATGATGGGCAGCCTGTTGATGCCAAACAGTTAGTTGCTTTGTTTACTGCTTTACAAGCTCTGCCTTTTTATCAAGCTGAGTTGGCTCATGTCTCTTCTGTCTATAGTGAGCAGCCATTAAGGATCAGTTTTAAGTTAACCCAAGCGGATACTGGCTTTGCGGGTTTGTTAGCTGGCGTTAAGTATTCGATTCAACCGGCAGCACAGGTAACCCGTGAGCCTTCACCATTAAACTCAGCTTCTCATGCTGTGATTGGTACAGGCCCTTTCAGAGTTGTTGAAACCAACAGCGAGCGCATCAAGCTCTCGGCATTCGAACACTTTTATGGTTGTCGCTCTTTAACCGATGAGGTGACTATTTGGCAGTTTGAGGAATCGATGACTGGTAGCGCTCGATTCGATGACAGCCAAATGCAGGTGTCACCGTATGAAGATTCGGCCTGTTTTCATCAATTAGGAAAGAGCGACACTGAGTTGGTGTCTGCTGAAACAGACGGGCTTCGCAGTCGAATCGAAGACGGTTGTTTGTTTATTCTATTTAACCAAAACTCAGCGGCTAACTCGCTAAGTGATGAACAACGTAAGTACCTATCATCACTTGTAAACCCACAGGCTATTTTGACGCAACTTGAGCAAAACCAAGGCTTATTCAGTGTCTCTTTGGCTCAGAACATATTGCCAAGTTGGCAGAAGCTTTATCGAACGCCATCTAGAGAGAGTGAGTTGCCTAAGAAATTGAGCATTGCCGTTTATAATTACTATGCCCTTTATCGATGCGCTATTTCAGTGTCAGATATTCTTAAACGACACGGTGTGGAAGTTGAGGTGAATACCTACAGTTTTCGAGAATTAGCTCAGCTTTCTCAGCGGGGCGATTTAAAAGAAGACTTGGTGTTGTGTAATTTGAACCTCGATGACAATGCGCCATCTTCGTTGTTCTCGTGGTTGATGAATGACCCTGTATTGCATTCCGCGCTTGGAGAGATGAACAGTGATTGGCTTAAGCAACGATTAGATCAGCACAAAGCAACGGTTGAATTGCCGAACTACTTGGATGAGTTGGAACCTATTGCATCGACACTGATTTCTGATTACTGGTTAGTCCCGATGTTCCATCACTTACAAACCGTGCGTTTCCAAGGGATTCTGAAAAACGTAGCCATCACCAACTGGGGATGGCCAGATTTCAAGAATGTATGGTCTGCTGACTAACTTGAGTGGAAGTGGTCAGCTAGCATTTGAATTGAGAAACCAAACTCGTTAAATGCATGGCGTTGGCGCGCAAGTGTTGGCATTCCTGAGCCGTTTTCTCAATCATGCTATCGCTCTCTCTGGCTATTTCAGAAATGCCAGAGATGTGCGGTGAGATCTCGTTGATGACGTTAGATTGCTGGCCCGTTGCTGAAGCGATCTGCATGTTCATCGCATTCATCTCATCGACACTCTGAGAAATGCTCGAGAGTTGTTGCTCTGAGTTGGAGGCTTCAATCTGACAATTATTGCCGAGAGTGGTGCTGGTCTCGATGGCAGTGACAGCCTGTTGAGTACGTTGCTGGAGCTTTTCAATAATACCTCGAATTTCTTCGGTCGAGGTTTGGCTTCGTGAGGCGAGGGTTCTTACTTCGTCTGCTACTACCGCAAAACCTCTACCTTGTTCACCAGCTCGAGCGGCCTCTATCGCTGCATTAAGAGCTAGTAGGTTGGTTTGCTCTGAAACACTGTTGATGACATCTAACACGGTATCGATAGAGTTCGCATCTTGAGCGAGTTGATTGATAATTTCCGTTGTGTCATCGAGCTGCTTGTTCATATGTTCAATGCTTTCTGAAGTGACAGAAACGGACTTTTGACCAATGCTGATTGCACTCGCTGCATGTTGTGCACTGTCGGCGGCACCATTGGCATTTTGGGCGATTTCGTCAGAACTGGCACCCATTTCATGAATGGCTGTTGCAACTTGTTCGATCTGGCTGGTTTGCTGTTTGATGTCTTGCTCCATCGACTGCGCCATATGATCGACACCTTGGATAGATTCAGAGATTTGGATTCCTGTGTTTGAGACATCTTTGAGTAAGTCACTTAGATATTGCACGAATTGATTGTAGCCTTTCGCGATTTGTCCAATTTCGTCATGTCGAGAATCATCTAAGCGAAAGGTGAGGTCACCACCGCCTTTCCCTATCTGTTGTAATCGCTCGGCCACTTCCACAAACGGCAGCAAGAGCTTGTTGGTCGCCCATGCTGCGATCGGCGTATAAATGGCAGCAATGAGCAGAGCCATAAAGATGATGGTTTGGCTAAAGCCATTTAATTCACCTAATACGTCCTGCTTGGGAATTTGTGTAATCAGAGTCCAACCTATGCCTGGCATCGCTTTGGAGCCCAGAATTAGCGGCTGACCATCGACGATGGCCTCATGAACGACGGTTTGTTTGCTGCCGATTAACTGATTAGCTTTAATTCCTACAGAGTCTAGTGAACGTCCAATCAGATTTTTATCTGGGTGAACCTTGATGCTCCCTTGCTGATCGACAAGAAAAACAATGCCGCTATCACCGACGTTATAGTTGCTGATCAACTGGGTAATACTTTCCAGCGTTAAGCCAATACCAGTCACGCCAATACGTTGACCATTGCGAGTGACCACATAGTTAACAAACAGTGCTGGGATTCCGGTGGCTGCGTCAATATCCAAAGAGAGCTCAAATGGCTGATTTGACTCGATGAATCGGTAGAACCATTGGTCGCTTTGTTCATTGGTAGAGATCGTTTTTAGTACACCATTGTGGGTGTAGTAAGTGCTCGCTTCGTTGGAAACGTAATAGGCACTGATCGCGTTGAACTCATTTTTAACAGATTGAAGATAGGTTCGAAGCTCTTCTTCCGAAAGTGTGGTTTGCTGCATTAAAGGCGAAAGCGTCATCATCTTTGATGCAAGAATAGGCGTTTCTAACTTGAGGTTTATTTCATTACTCACCTCACCGAGTGAAGCTGGTAATTCTCGCTCGAAGGTTCTATCAATCAAAATAGCCCGGCTTGATTGAAATGAATACACTCCCATCACGCTAATAATGGCAAGAGCAGCGACGATCGTCGCCAGTATCGCTTTGGTTCGTATAGTCAATTGCAATTTAGATTCCCTTCTAAAAACATTCAATTTCATTTGTAAATTCAATGTTAATTAAAACCTGACTTCCTGGTCAATCAATGAAGTATAGAAATGAGTGCTGTGCGATATTTGTACAGACTTAAGATGTCCACATTGGTCTGTGCTCGGTATACGGAGTGCTTCTTTTCTAAATTTGACGAATAAAAAATTACACTCACTGGTTTACTTTTGTTTTTTGGCATGTAAACTATTCAGTGTAGTTTTTGAGTTGGGCTTTCCCAACAGTTGAAGAGATACCAATGAAAAAATATCTATTACCGATTTTAGGAGTACTTGCCGTGGTCGCTATCGTAAGCACAGGTTCACAATCAAATGACAATCTAGATAAGCTTCCGAAGAAGTTTGCTAACAGTGAGTTAGAGTACAAGTCGGGTATGTCTGATATTTTTTCAATCTTGAAGGCGTATGTAACTGTAGAAAGAAATGAGCCAGTGCCACGAACCGCATTGCCTCTAATTCCCATGACTGCGGAACAGCTGATTGAAGAGCAAGAAGACGTTGCGTATCGTTTAGGTCACTCAAGTGTGATGATGAAGCTGGATGGTAAGCTAGTGATGACTGACCCTGTGTTCAGTGATCGCGCATCTCCAGTGCAATGGATGGGACCAAAGCGCTTCCACCCGACCCCTATCTCACTGCAAGAATTACCTAATATCGATGTGGTGGTTATTAGCCATGATCACTACGACCATTTAGACAAAGGTGCCGTTAAAGTATTAGCCGATAAAGTGGGAACATTCTTGGTGCCACTCAGAGTTGGTGCACTACTTGAAAAGTGGGGCGTGGATAAAGAGAAAATCATCGAATTGAACTGGTGGGAATCGGCAACAGCGTCAGATATCGAGTTTACTTTGACGCCAACACAACACTTCTCTGGTCGTGGCTTGCTTGACCGTGACCAAACATTGTGGGGGAGTTGGGTTATCAAAGCTTCAGACAAAAAAGCCTTCTTTAGTGGTGACTCTGGTTACTTCAATGGTTTTAAAGAGATTGGCGAGCGCTTCGGGCCGTTTGATTTAACCATGGTAGAAACAGGCGCGTACAATTCACTTTGGGCCGATATTCATATGTTCCCAGAGCAGAGCGTTCAAGCGCACATCGACCTTAAAGGTAAGGTGATGATGCCGATCCACAACAGTACATTTGATCTTTCTATGCATGACTGGCAAGACCCAATGGAACAAGCCTTAGCGATAAGCAAAGAACGAGACGTACAGATGGTAAGCCCTGTGATGGGTGAACGTTTAGTAATTTCAGAACCAGTGCCCGTGCAAGCATGGTGGAAATTGGCATCAAACTAGAACGACGATTTTAGTCGAAGTCTTTATAACGGGCATCGATGTAAAAGTTAGCTGATACACAAACGCCAACGATCTTACGATTCGGTGGCGTTTTTGCTTTATGTAAGCAGCGGCTTATTTGAAAGGGCAGCTTATTATTTAGGTGTGTTTTCTAGGTTTTGAGCCATTTTGTTCGCTATTTGGCTGAACTGTTCTAGCTCATCTTCGTTCATGCCTTTAGTCATTCTCTGTAGCATCTCTCGATCAATATTCGAAACCTTAGTCATGATCTCTTCACCTTTACTAGTCAGTACCAACAACTGGCTACGTTTGTCTTCAGGGTTTGGAGACTTCTTCACAAGTTCTTGATTGATCAAAGCATTAACTAATCTCGTGACCTGTGCTTTATCGCGGTTTAGGAAGTGTGCGATATCGATAGCGGTACATGGAGATTTCTTAGTAATGATCTTCATGACACGAATATTCATAGGTGCGATCTCAGAATCCAAGCTCTCAATCTGCTCACTCATTTGGCGTTTCAAAGAGTGTACTAAGCGAAAGATAGACTCTAACGATGTGTTATCAGACATAAACGATCCTTAGAAATGTAGTTGATATTATCAACTACTGTATTTATAGTTGACATTATCAACTTAATTGTTCGTGAATTCAAGTTAGGAGGCAGTAATGACAATGCAAACAATCACAGGCAAACACAATCACTACCGTATTACTATCGAAGAAGTGAACATCAAGGAAGATCGTGAACTGCAAACCATGCAGTTTGAAATTGAAGATAGAGAAAACATGTTCGCGATTGTAGATAAGCTCAAGCAGGACAGTGGCTTAGATGAGCAATCCGCAACGAGACTAGGTGTAAGTATTCGCTTACTGGGGCCGTTGATGATGCAAGATAGGAAACACCCTCTGTTTGTTGATTTCATGCCTCACTTCAGAAACTTCATGCAAAATCTTAAGAAGACGCTGAAAGGCACGTAGTGCTTGTCCGGCAACGACATATTCAAAAAGCCAGCAATCTGATCATCAGGTGCTGGCTTTTCTTTTAATATATTGACTTAGCAGTATGTGTTCACTTGCGGGACATGTGACAATAGGCCTTTGAACACTTTATGGTGCAACCATTACATGAGTGATGCCATTGCCCAAGCCTATTTCTAATCGTTCTAAATTAAACGGTATATTATGACAAGTGTATTTGAGCAGGCGGCTAAAGAGTTATTAAGCCGTCGCACAGCGGGAACTAAAGCGCCAAGATTAATCGAACAATATCGCCCAACCAGTTTAGATGATGCGTTAGCCATTCAAGAAGCAATGATTGAAATTCGCGCAGATAGAGTGGGGGGCTGGAAGTGTCTGTTACCTCTTGCAGAAAATAAATTTATCGTAGCGCCTATTTTCGCTGACAACGTGCAGCAAGGAGATGCTTGTGAACTGTTCGCAGACACAGGGTCTGTGCCAGGCAAAGGGGTAGCCCGAGTTGAGCCAGAAATCGCTTTTGTGCTGACTAAGTCATTGCCTGCGAACCCAAAAGGTTACAGCGAAGCACAAATCAATGATGCAATTGGTTCATGTCGTATGGCGTTGGAGTTGATTCAATCTCGCTTTGCTGATGACAGTGGTGCAGAGTTTTACGAAGTTTTAGCCGATTGCTTGGCAAACCAAGGCCTATTTCTTGGTCCTGAAATAGAGAAAGATAAAGCGTTTGCGGCTGCCAAGGTCGAAGTTGCTATAACTCAAGCTGGAAAAGTACAGGCATTTTCTGGCACCCACCCTAACGCATTAGCTCAAAATCCCGTTTACTGGTTGATCGATACGATGACCAAGCGTGGAGTCAGTTTTGAAGCGGGTGAGGCAATCATTACAGGGTCTTACTGTGGTGTGGTTGAGCTTGACTTCGATGAGCTAACAACCGTTGCTTATGATGGCATCGGAGAGTACCAAGTGACTTTCACACAAAAGCGCTAAGTTATCTATTAGCTCTATTTGCTAAGAAAGCAGCTCTCTAAAACTCTGTTTCACGTATAAGTAATTTGTTCTCGAAAGGCTATTTACTGGTGAGTAAATAGCCTTTTCTATTATGTGATGTTCAATAGAGTTCTTATTACTTTGCATTATATTGGGCGTTTAGACGTCTAGACGTTGACAAGTCCTAAGTGTGACATTAGTCTGCTCTCCTTCCTGTTCTATAGTGTTGTCGTTCCATGTCCAATTCAAAAAATTCTAATGCGGTCATTGCCCCTTCGGCAGTGGCGCTTATCCCTCTGATTGTGTTCCTTACGCTGTTCATTGGCGTAGGTACCTACCTGTCGTTGCAAGGCGTCGATTTTGCTTTCTATCAGCTTCCAGCTCCGATTGCGGCTCTACCTGCTGTGATGTTGGCGCTGCTGTTGAGCAAAGATAAATTGAACCGTGCTATCGAACAGTTCTTAAGTGGAGTCGGTCACAAAGACATTATTGCAATGTGTATGATCTACCTATTGGCAGGTGCTTTTGCGGCGGTTGCTAAGGCTTCTGGTGGTGTGGATGCGACGGTAAACCTTGGTTTATCGGCAATCCCGACGAGCATGATTCTGCCGGGTATCTTCCTAATTTCTGCTTTCATCGCAACAGCAATGGGTACGTCGATGGGCACCATCGCGGCGGTAGCCCCTGTTGCACTGGGCATTGCTGATTCAGCTGGCATGAGCATTCCACTGACAGCGGGCGTTGTTTTAAGTGGCGCGATGTTTGGTGACAACCTATCAATCATCTCTGATACCACGATTGCTGCTACGCGCTCGCAAGGCTGTGAGATGAGAGACAAGTTTAAAGAGAATATCCGTATTGCACTTCCTGCTGCACTTATCGCGATTGTTATCTTTGCTTTTAACAGCACG
The DNA here is from genome assembly GCF_024347515.1 of Vibrio gigantis. Taxonomy (NCBI): domain Bacteria; kingdom Pseudomonadati; phylum Pseudomonadota; class Gammaproteobacteria; order Vibrionales; family Vibrionaceae; genus Vibrio; species Vibrio gigantis. Next base: position 851,159 of record NZ_AP025493.1, on the reverse strand, counting down.
GCAACTCAAGTGCCAGAAACGGGTGCTATTGAGTGGCTGAAAGTACTGCCGTACATCACCATTTTGATTCTTGCAGTATCAGGTATGAACGTGTTTGTTGTGCTAACCATCGGTATCTTACTGGCGGGTGGCGTTAGCTTAGGTTCTCTGGAGAACTACGGTTTAACGGATTACGCGCAAGATATCTATGCTGGCTTTGGCAACATGCAGGAAATTTTCTTACTGTCGATGCTGATCGGTGGTTTGAGCGAGCTGATGCGTCGCCAAGGTGGATTAGCGTTCCTGACTAACTTAGTGAGCGGCTTGATTCGCGCATTTGGCTCTTCTCACTCTAAGCAAGCAAATGGCCGCGCAAGTGAGCTAGGCATCGCAGGCTTGGTGTCAATGGTGAACATGTGTACTGCAAACAACACAGTAGCGATCATTGTCTCTGGTAGTGTTGCTCGTCAATTAGCAGAAGAGAACGACGTATCTCCACGTCGCTCTGCAAGCTTATTGGATATTTTCTCTTGTGTGATTCAAGGCGTGTTGCCTTACGGTGCGCAGGTATTGTTATTAGGTTCGGTATTTAACCTATCGCCGTTAGAGATCGTTTCTAACTCATACTACTGTTTCGCATTGGCTATCGTGGCTGTTGTCGCTGTGTTTATCAAACATCCAGCGCGTCAAACTGCAACAGCATAACTAGACCTCGTTTCTATAAGAAGGCGCCTTAATTGGCGCCTTTTTTGTGTCTGTTATTATCATGCAGTCAACAAAGGGGCACTGAAAAACTTACCTGGAGTGACTCCAAAGTTGAGTTTAAAGAGCTGATTGAAAGCACTTAGACTGGAAAAACCACAACTTAAAGCAACGGTCGTTACGGGTTGATTATTTGCCAGTAATTTCAAAGCGCTAAACAATCTAGCTTGCTGTCGATAATCGATAAAAGACATCCCTAAATCACTTCTAAACATACGGCTCAACGTTCGACTGCTGACGTTGGCTAGTTCTGCCCATTCCTTTAGTGATTGGTTACTTGCAGGATCTTGTAAGATCGCTTCGCAGATCGGAACTAACCGTTTATCGGAAGGTACCGGAATATTCACAGAGGCTTGAGGTGCGACTTTCAGCTGATCCAACACCACTTGTATCAAGTTTCGATAAGGCTGACTGAAGGTATCTTGAGCAGCCTGTTCGGCAGACTCAGAAAGGTGATTGATGATCTCCCTCAGCATGGCCGATATGTTAAGCACACAACTTTCACTGGGTAAGTCGAGATCGATGTCTTGATGCAGGTAGAGGTTCTTCATCTCGGCATCACCATACATGTAGACCATGTGTTTTTGATAAGCAGGGACCCAAACCGCGCGTTGTGGTGGAATCAGCCACAAGTCATTTTCTGTTTCTACCGCCATAACACCACTGCTTGCACACACTAATTGATGATAACGGTGAAAATGCCAGTCGATAACAAACCCATTCGGATATGACTTGGGAACTACGACTGCAGGTCGTTGCTCGATTTCCAAGGTAATGGCGTTTGAGGTCGAACCGATGGCTTTGGGTGTTTGGCTCATTTGAGTAAAAGGTTGTCTTATTGTTGTCTATGAGACAAATCATAGACAGTTAAACTTCTGATGTCACCGATTAATAAGGTTCTATCATGAAGCGTTTACTCAATTCGTTATCTCTCAATCTTGGCCACGGTCTCAATCATTATGTTTTGCTTATTTTCCCAAGTGCAGTGCTGACGCTGCATTTAGAGTGGGGGATGGGCTACGCCGAGCTATTGAGCGTTGGCAGTGCAGCAATGATTGTTTACGGCGTGATGTCTTTACCAGTAGGTTGGCTTGCCGACTATTGGAGCCGCACAGGATTAATGAAGGCATTCTTTTTTGGTACAGGTACAGCGGCAATTGCGACTGGGTTTGCCCAAGATGCTTTTCAAATTAGCGTTGGCCTGTGTGTTATCGGCTTCTTCGCCTCTATCTATCATCCCGTTGGCACTGCACTTGTTTTCGGTTCTGCTGAAAAAACAGGTAGAGCGATTGCCGTGAATGGCCTGTATGGCAATCTGGGGTTAGCGCTAGCAGCAGTAGTGACGGCGTATTTATCACAGACACTTTCTTGGAGGCTGTCATTTATTCTCCCCGGTGTTGTCTGCATTTTGGTTGGTATTGTCTACAGCTATGTTTGCGACGTTAAAGCTTGTCTGCACAAGGGCAAGCAAAATAACAACACGCATAATCTTGCTGCTAATAAGATTGCTCGTCTAATCGCCTGTATTGGACTGATAGCTTTTGTCGGTGGTCTTGTTTTTCAAACCACAGCAACATCTCTGCCTAAGGTGTTGAACACTCAACTGACTTCATCAATTGGTTTCTCAGGGGCTTTAACGACGTTCATTTTTGTATGTGCAGCTTTTATCCAGTTGTCGATCGGCGAACTGATTGAGCGCATGTCAGTCAAAAAGCTGTTGATATTGATTACGGGCTGCCAGTTGGTGTTTTTGTTATTGACGACTGTGGTGCAGGGGTGGTGGCTTATCCCCGTGTTTATGGGGTTGATGCTTAGCACCTATGCGCAAATCCCGGTTAATGACTGGTTGATTGGGCACTACTCCGCACCAGCGTGGCGTTCTAGAATCTATGCTCTCAAATACACCTTGAGCTTCAGTACCGCCCCAATTGCTTATTGGCTTATTTCTTCTGTCTACTCAGCAACAGCAGGATTTGCGTCGATGTTTTTGATACTAGCGGTTGGGATGCTCACCGCGGTGTCCGTTGCCTTGTTGATTCCGAATTTAAGTACGCAAGAATACAAAACTGAAGAAGAGCAAGCTATCGAAAGCCGATAGGCAGAATTATTAAAGTTTTAGCTTAAAAGAAAACCGCCCATGTCGGCGGTTTTGAGTCTGACTAAAGTTGGCTTTCTAGCTCACTGGCTGTCGCGACATTGCAATAACCAAAGCTCAGTGCAGCCATGAATGCGGCATGGACATGCGCTGCTGGAACCTTAACGCCATTGAACTCCATGTCTAAGGTTGTGCAAGCATCATGCGCTACGTGGCATTCATAGCCTAAATCGGTTGCTGCACGAGTCACGGCATCAATACACATGTGGCTCATTGCGCCAACGATGATCAGTTTTTCAACGCCTTGCTCTTTTAGCACTTTGTTCAGTTCTGTATCTCTAAAGCTGTTGATTTGATGCTTTACGATGACTGGCTCACCTTCTCGCGGAGCCACGCTGCTGTGGATTTGAGCACCGTCTGATTCTGGCAAGAAGAACGGAGCATCATTCGTCGGAAACTCATGACGTACATGAACCACAGGAAGTTGCTTATCTCTGAAAGCTGATAATAACTGTGCACCTTTTTCGGCTGCTTTTTCTGTTTCAGATAGTGGCCATTTTGCATCTTCGTATGAAGGGAAATAGTCATTTTGAAAGTCGATAAGTAGTAGGGCTGTGTTCTTCATAGTCTATACCTTTGTATTTAGTGTGTTGCGGTGTAGGGATATTATGACTACCCTGTGTTTTTTAACGTACGTCAAAAATGACAGACTATATGGCAATAGTGACAAAATCAGTAAAGGTCGAAATTATCGATTACCCAGGCTCTCTGCAGAGCGCTGTGTTTGGAGTAAAAGAGTTTCTTCAGATGGCGAACAGCCTTGATTCTGAAAGTGAAACGGTTCAGTTCCAGGTTGATATTAAGCCTTATGGCGACTTATCGGTTTCATCGGCCAACTCAAATGAAGAATCTAAAGCCGATATCATTTTATTGCCGCCAAACCTAGATGGCAGTTACTACCTAGAGCGTGATGATAGGCTAACGGATTATTTGATTGAGTCTCATCAAAAGGGTGCAATATTGTGCTCAGCGTGTGCAGGCGTGTTCATTCTTGCTCAAACCGGATTACTGGAAGGGCGAACCGTCACTACGCACTGGCAAGCTCAACAATTGTTTTCGGAGTTACATACTGAGATTAAAGTCGATATCGACAAAATCCTGATCGATGACGATGACATCATTACTGCTGGTGGTTTGATGTCGTGGATGGATTTGGCTCTGTTTATCCTGACGAAATACACGACGCCGACTAATACGCGTAATTTGGGTAAGTATCTGGTGTTGGATACGGGGTTGAGAGAGCAGCGCTACTACCAAAGTTTTGTGCCTAACTATGCTCATGGGAATGACAAGATTGTCTCAGTGCAGCGCTTTATTCAAAAGAATCACCACCTTCCTTTGACACTTGATCAATTGGCGGAGGAAGCCTTTATGACGCGAAGAACCTTTATTCGACAATTTACTAAAGCGACGACCTTGACTCCGATTAACTATATTCAACATGTGCGTGTTCAAAGTGCGTGTGAGCTACTGGAAAGTTCCCATAAACCAGTAGAACAAATCAGCTACTTAGTTGGGTATGAAGACGTTAATAGCTTTCGAAAAGTCTTTATGAAAATCATTGGTTTAACGCCATCAAGGTTTCGCTCTAGATTTTTATCTGAGGAATGATTTACCATAGATTGATATTCAATATGTATCACTGATTCGCTCACTTACTTCGCTAATGAAGTGCTGAAGGAGAAGTGATCTTTTCTCGAACTTAAACGGACTGTTGATGCTTGCCATTCCTTTACCATTTGTCGCGGCGCTGTTGTTATTGATGACAGGTGTGCTGCTTCGATGCCGTTACCCACAAACCAGTCAAAAGCCATTTTGGTTTATCATTCTGTGCGCGTTGATGGTGACGGTAGTGGGCCTTCGGTGGACGTTTGATATTACGTTGTTTCGCTTCTTACAACCCATTCTCGGTGCCTGTGTTCCTGTGGCGGCTTGGCTCTGTTTTTCGGGAGCTCATCGAAGCCAATCCAGTACACATTTGCATTGGCTAGGCCCGATTGCTGTTTTAGTTGGCTCACTTTTCTATATGCGACTCTGGGCGGGAACTCTTGATGTATTGCTGATCTTGCTCTATCTCGGATATGGTAGCTTGCTGCTGAAGTCGTCGCTGCGCGTACCGGAACAAGTGCGGCTGACCGATGTATCGAAAGTGTTGGTTGCTGAACGAGTTGCAGGTGTAATGCTGCTATTCTCAGCCTTGGTTGATAGTGCGCTTTCTTTCGATATCTTGCTGTTGGATGCGCAGCACACCAATCTGATCTTATCGATTAGTTACCTTGTCCTTATTCCAGCCATTGTGTCCGCTGTGATAGTGGTCAGTATGAGCACGCCTGTCGAAGAAAAAACTATTCAGGTGCAGGCTGTATCTGCCATGTCACAACGCTCTCCAGAAGAGGTCGATACATCGACTACACTCGCGAGCAGCTTAGATGAAGACCAAGCAGAAGAGGCCACGCAGATCATGGCTAAGTTCGATGCATTAATGAGAGATCACCAAGTATTCAAGGATCCTGACCTGTCTCTCAATCGCTTGGCACGAAAGCTGGGCATTCCTGCTCGCAAGATATCGTCTGCGGTTAATCAAACTCACCAACAGAACATTTCGAAGGTGATTAACGCCTATCGGATTGAACACGCTAAGACTCGCTTGAAGCAAACTGATGAAGCGATAACTGAGATCTTCCTAAGTTCAGGCTTTCAGACCAAGTCGAATTTTAATAGGGAGTTTTCAAGGATAACTGGGCAAAATCCGAGTGAGTTTCGAAGTTCGCCACAAGTCTTAGATTGAGTGTGTTTGCTTTTCGTTTATCAATTCAGAAAGTTAACGATGTCATTGAAGAACAATTGATGTAACTGGTCGCGTGATGTACCAATGCCATCTTTACAAATAATACCATCCCCTGGCACTTCTTCATTCAGCATGGCTATAGCACCTGGTTTACAGCCTTGAATGAAGCTGAAATGGGTGGCTTTTTCATAGACTTTGTAGCGTCTCGAGTTCAGTGGTACCTGTTCGGCAATATAGCCAGACTCTAATGCTTGAGGAAGATCTCCAATATCGATCCCAGCTGCCAGTATCAAGGTTGGCACTTTAATGGCATTTAAGCTAACGATTGAAAAGCTGCGAGCAAGCCCTAAATCAAGGCTGACTACACGTTGAATTCTTGGATCTGAAAGATCTTTATTGTTTGGCTCTGCAGCTTGGACTTCGTCTAGCCCTAGCTCTTCAGCAAGCCCACAAGTTCGTGGGTTGGGATAGTTGAGACAATTCGCCTCAAAGGTTGGTCTATCCATTTTCGCTCCCGCCAGTTGCATTACTGTCCAGCCACCCAATGAATGTCCGATTGCTGTAACATTTTCAGCGTTAGCAGATTGCTTCCATTGAGTTTCGGATAACAAGTAGTCCAGAATACGTGATACATCTTTTGGTCTTTCCCACCATTTTGCTGCTTGCTTTGGAGAATGGTCGAAAGAGGTGGTTCCCGGATGGTCAGCGGCCGCTACGATGTAGCCTTTACTCGCAAGTTTGGTCGCTAACCAGTTTTGATTGCGCCAGTTCCCTCGGTAGCCGTGCGATAGTAGTATTACTGGAAAAGTGCCTGATTGAATGTCTGCATCTTTGATGACTTGTGTACCGATGAAGGCGGGGTTATCGCCAATTAAGGTTATGTCTGATGCATCTCTTGTGGGATACCAAATGGCAGTGTTTAGCGGGCGATTAGGATCGTCATTTAAGGTGACTTGAGTGAATCCGACACCGGAAGCGATGGCTGAGCTGCTAAGGAAAAGCAGGGATGTGAACAGTAAATGTGTCCATTTCATTATTTTAACTCCAATTGATGTGATTGGAGCTAATATGCGCTAAGGCTAGGTATCACGAGACCTCAAACACGATCGAGGACGCCCTAAATCGTGTTTAAGTACAGGATTAGCTACTTTGAACAACCTTAATTCAGCTTTGTCGTTACATACTCTTTGTTTCTAACCATTAGCCACATCAAGCCGCCTAGGGCGCCAACGGATAATTGGATAAAGCCTAGGTTTTCAATCAGCGAGTCTGGGCGGATTGAAACTAACACCATGCCTAATGAGCCACAGATCATGCTAAAGAACTGAATCAGTGCAACCGCAGAGCCGGTGTCGTGGTCTTGTTGGTTCAGCATTAAGTTAGTGCCGGGTACTCGCATGATGATAACCATCAGCGTCGCTGGTGCTGCGATAAACATAAAGAACCAAGGGGACTGGTCGCCAAAGGTTAGCGTAAAGATTCCTGCTATCGCCAACAACGCAAAACATCCTGAGATGACCTTTTGAACCGACATTCGATAGGACAACTTCATGTAAATTGTCGGCCCAAATGAGGCGCACAACGCATTGAAAGCGAATGCGTAACTAAACTGTTGTTCGGTCAATCCAAAGTGATTGATGTAAATATAAGACCCCGCCGCAAGAAAGCCCATCAACGCCATCGGTGTGATAGAAAAAATGACCAGTAGTTTGATGAACGAACGATTTTTCATGACTATGCCCATTCTTCCCCATGAGCGGAACATAGAACCTTGGTATTTGGTTTCGAGTGTTTCTCGATAGCAGCAAGCTAGAACTGAAGCAAATGCACCAAACACGGCGAGAGTGACAAACATCATTCGCCAAGAAGCAATTTTCAGTAGAAAGGCACCAAATACAGGCGCGATCATTGGCGCGATGATCACCAGTGACATGATAGTCGCCATGATCTTCTCACGTTCTCGTCCGTCATAAAGGTCTTTCACAATGGCGGTAGCAATAACCGTGATGGCACTGCCTGCAAAAGCTTGAAAGATGCGAGCACCAATCAATTGCTCGATGCTGTTGGTCATTGCGCATATCACGCTTGCGACCATATAGCTTGCTAAGCCAATCAACAGGATAGGCTTGCGGCCAAATTTTTCGCTCAGCGGTCCCCAGAACAACAGACCGATGGCATAAGTCACGAAGTAGGTGCTTAGAGTTAGATTAACCATCGATTGATCGGTATTGAACACCTCAACCATTTGCGGAAGCGCTGGCAAATAAAGGTCGATGGTCAATGGAGGAAACGCACTGATGATAACGAGGAAAAATAGCATACCGGTCTTACCCAGTACTGGTTGTGGTTTCTTCAAGGTCTCTCCCCGTTATCCAAGAAAAGGTTTCTAATGGATGTGATGTTGTGTTTCAGAAGGCATAAGGCACGTCAGACATTAAGAATGGATTCGCTAAAGAGGGTGGCGAAAGTCTCTGGGATACTATCTGAGTGCTTAATTGTATTACAAAATATTATCACTCTTATAGTTAATGAACTCAACCAGTTAGTGAATTGGTTAGATTGTAATGTTGAGCGATAGATTGTAGTCGCTGTGATTCAGTTTGCTATCTTTTTCTCGGACGCTTTTCTACCAAGCCGTTGCGCTCTAAGCCGCGTCTTACGCTGCTGCATAGTTTACCAAAACGACGTAGTTCTTCGAAGTTTGGTCCTTGTCCGATTGAAATACTGTGTTCCCAGTACATCAACTCACTGTCGACCATCTCCAATAATTTCTTAGAGCAACCAGAACAGTTACCTTTTGGGCCACAGATAAACGTCTCTGACTCGTAAAGGGGGAGTTCGTTTTTCACTTCTTCGATTAGATTCAACATCGCCGAGTTTAAGTCTGGCTTTTTGTTCGTGAGTGGTTTCAAGCTTAGTGCTTGAGGCGCCACCATTGAAGGGTTTTGTGTGTTGGATTGTGAATTCAAAGCAGCTGATGACATATCAAAGGCCTCAAGGAAAGAAGAAGAGGGGCATGCTACTCCTCACAAGAAAGTGAACCTTGATGTAGTGCAATAAGCGTGGATATATACCCAAAAGAGGTAGGAGCCACAATCGTTGTGACTCCTTTTTTAAAGCTTGTTACTAATGAGAAAGCTTAGAATTCAGCGTCGAACTGGAACTCCATCCATTCTTTGGTCACAGGGTGGTGTAGCGCCAGCCTTTCAGCATGTAGGTGCAGTCGGTCAGCTTTGTTGCCATACAAGCCGTCACCAACGATAGGCATGTTAAGCCCTTCTTCGTGTGAACAGTGAACGCGCAATTGGTGCGTACGGCCAGTTTTCGGGTGCAGATAAACCTTGGTTGTTTCTTGGTTTCGCTCAATCACTTCCCATTTGGTTTCTGCAGGTTTACCGTGCTCAAAGCAGACAATCTGACGAGGGCGATCATACAAGTCACCACGTAATGGCAGTCGAACATAACCTTCATCTTCTGCTAGAACGCCTTCAATCATTGCGACATAACGCTTCTCGACTTCACGAGTAATGAACTGTTTCTGTAAGCTCTTATTCGCGCGTCGTGTGAGAGCGAAGATTAGAATGCCTGACGTCGCCATGTCCAAACGGTGAATAACAAATGGCCCCTCAACGTTTGGATGCATTTCTTGAACGCGTGTGTAGGCAGAATCTTTAATGGTTTTTCCCGGTACAGATAGAAAACCTGCTGGCTTGTGCACTACAACGATATGTTCATCTTGAAACAGAATATCGAGGTCTTTGCCTTCTGCTGGGTTCTCTAGTAATGGGTTTGGATCGACTTCTAGACCTTTCATCATGTGACCTAAAATCGGCACACACTTACTTTGGCAAGAGGCGTAGTATTTCTTGTGCTTACGGATTTCTGATTTCGGTGAGCGACCCCACCAAAATTCAGCCAATGCCAATGGCGTGTAGCCATTCAAGTACGCATATTGCAGCAACTTAGGCGCAGCACACTCGCCAGAGCCTGCTGGTGGAATTTTGTTTGGCGTGTTTTCGAAGATCTGGTTAAGGTCTTCGACATTGCCTTCCGCATTTTGGAAAGCGTATTGTGAAAACAACTTGTGTTGAAGCTGATGAGAAAGGTGCGCTCTTTGCTCTTTTAGCTCAGCCAGTTGAGTCGTAAACACATCCACTTTGCTTTGAAGCTCATTTAGGGCCTGTTCCCAATTGAGTTTTAGGTATTTTTGTTGGTTTTTGTCGGCAACGCTGGCTTTGTTAAGCTCGTTATTGAGCTGTTCGAAAGCTTGCTCATCAAGGTTTGCTTTGCCCTGTTCACGTTGTTCTTTTCGTGTTTTTCGACCTTCAATAATCAATAAACGTTGAGTTTCAATCTCTTGCTCAGCTTGTGCTTTCTGCTGTGCTAATTGTTCACACAGTTCGAGATATTCAGTGTTTACTTGTAGTGCTTTAAATTTCGCATTCACAGCCATCATGTCAGCCGTGTCTTGATGGAAAAAGCTGTCGCTGCTCAGCATGTCAAATACCGGTGGCACAAAGTGAGGCAGTAGGTTTTGGTCAGCGATTTTTCCAGAGAAAGCAGAGAAGTACCCTAATTCACCTTCAGGGCTTTTCACCAGTAACACACCAAACATTTTGCCGCGACCAGAGTCAGAATCTAGCCCGAAGTCATGCTGCCAATCGGTTTGAGCTTCTAGATATTGTTGAAGCTGTTGAGAGGCGATCTCACACAATGGGTGCGGTTCATAGTAGAACGGAAATGTGAAACGTTCAGGCAACGAATATGACTCGATCGACTGTTGAAAACGAGTGAAGCAATGCTCAGGTGTGTGGCTGTTTTCTGAGTCGTGCGTTGGTTTAGATGAGTGCATATTGTCGTCTTACTTCATGGTGATAAATGGCTGTGTGTCTATGGTGTATGCTTTGAGAGCTTAAACACAGTACAAGGCGGCGATTCTACTCTTTATCGAAATGCGCCTCAAATAAGAATCGCTCAATGACTGGGTACAAAGGTTGTTATCGGACATACAAACCTTGTTCTTGGAAATATAAACCTAGGGAGTGCGCTTGATGGTCAAAAATAGATGAGTGGTCTCTCGTTTTTAATCATAGAAGATAACTTCACAAACGAAGGGTGTTAGCCTTGCCGCCCTCTTGTGAAAACTAAGGTAACGTTATGATTCCACTTAATACTTCGATTGTATCCGGTGTCGCTATTTCAGAGATCGGCGGACAAATGAAAATGTTATTAATGAAGCGTGTGAAGGGCGAATTTTGGTGTCACGTTGCAGGCTCGATTGAAGCGGGTGAAACCGGTTGGCAGGCTGTTATTCGTGAGTTTGAAGAAGAGACTAAAATTAAAGTGGAAGCTTTGTATAACGCACAGTTTCTGGAGCAGTTTTATGAGGCGCACGTGAATGTGATTCAGCTAATTCCTGTGTTTGCGGTGTTATGCCCGCCCAACCAAGCGGTTGAACTGAATGACGAGCACACGGAGTATTGTTGGTGTAATTTAGAAGAGGCAAAAGCGTTAGCGCCATTCCCTAATCAACATGCTGTGTATGACCATATTTGGTCGTATTTTGTAGAGAAGCCAGTCAATCCACTTTATCGAGTGAAATTGGATTAGTACTGGTTGTTTAAGCTCTAGGACTTACCAAGATACGGGATTAGAAAGGCGCTCACTTGCGCTCGGCATAACCCAACATCAACCCTCACGCCGTGTGATTCGAGTATCGCGACACCACGACCATTATTGCGCGGATCTGGGTCTAGCATAGCAACGACGACGTGCTTTACACCTGCTTTAACGAGTGTATTGGCGCAAGCGGGTGTTCTGCCAACAAATGAGCATGGCTCTAATGTCACATAGGCCGTTACACCTTCCATTTCGCCATCATAGTTATTTAACGCTTCAACCTCGGCGTGGTTTCCACCGACCTTCTGTGTATGCCCTACAGACACTACCTCATCGTTCCTCACCAAAACACAGCCTACAGGTGGGTTTGGTTGGCAATCGGGTAGGGCTTGGCGCGAAGCTTCAAGTGCTTGCAGCATGTATTGTTGGTTCATGGTCGTTACTCGGAATGACGAGAGGGCGCACTAGTTAGTCGCCGCGCGCGGTTGATTAGTTACTAAGTTAATAAGCTAGCAGGTGGGGCATGTTCGATCTGATTGGACGTTTAGTCAATAGTTTTAGCTTTGAATTCGACCGCTAGTTAACGGTGACTAATTGTTAGATTGGGCCATTGGATTAGCCAGCCCTTGGATTGCACTCTTTGATCAAATATATTTCGGCTACGTTTTGGGTTGGGTGTGACTTTTAAATCAAACAAGATCTCTAAGCCAAAGGCCGAAATACACTCGATATCTCCAGTGAGGCTCTGTTTTACGCCCACTGCGGTTTCTTTCTCTGGCCAATAACTCATCGCATCTAATGAGCTTTTGTAAGGTTTGTCATTGTTTCTTATGTGCATGTTGGCTTGGTTACGAACTTGCCAGTTGAGTTCAGGTAACCTTTCTTGAAGCAGGGCTTCGTATCGAGTATCCGATTCGTAAGAGGTATCCCCGCGAGCAAAGTAGATCACATCAATGTCATTGAGTGGTGTAGGTGAGTCGAAGCCATGTAGGTGATCCCAAACTAGGTTCCTCGCAAAGCCTGCAGCGACATAGCATTGTGGTAGATCTAATTGAGCCACGCACTCTAAGATTTTTGTTCGCAGCGGATCTTGTTCGATCAAGGCAGCGACTTGTTGGGTCAATGCTTGGGTCATGATGGTGTGGTTACATCGGTTACTTGATAATGGCGTGTCACGTTCTTGGTTATCTTGCCCCAGTCAGAGGTTTTAACTCTATTCTGGTGGGTCTCAAATGCTTCACGGTTAGTGAACTCTTCATATACTTCAAAGCGATTCGGTTGAAGTGAGCTTTGGCTGACTCGAAACACAATACAACCGGGTTCTGACAGCGTGAGTTCTTTATGAACAACCAACGCTTGTGTGACCGCTTCTAGGTCGTTGTCTGGCACCAGAATATGCCCTTGTAGAATGACTTTACTCATTATTACGTCCATTTTATTTTACTCATTACTCGCTTTTTCCATTAAAAGCTCCGTCCGTTATAAACATAATCCCATTTTGAGTTTGTGTCGTATAGGCTAATGTGAATAAAAAACGGTCAATCTAACAGGAATTTTAGTTACGTTGTAACTTGGGTTGGTTGAGGCGATAAGTTAATAGGTAGGAAAGGTAAGTTATTGGGAACTAAATCTGCGTTGGTCCGGTCTATTGAACAGGTATCATTGAACTGTATTGGTACTGAAATGAATTTGTCATCTGAGAGAACTAACCTTAGTTTTGAAAAGCGGCTCATTGGATTAAATTGAGCCACAGTTGATATCTAGGTCATACTTTGATGTAAATAGTACTCAAAACTCTATATATTTTGTGATTTGTATCATTGATCTGGGCATCAAACACCGTTAGATTCGAATGGTTGGCAATAAAAATAGCTCATGAAGAGCAGTTAAAGAAAAGGAAATATCCCTTATGAAAAAAATGAGAAGAGCACAGCTTCATCGCGTTCGTATCCAATACTGGAAAGACACGTCAAAAGAAGCATCAAAGAAATAAGCTTTAAATCGTAAAGCTTTAAAAGCTGAAAAGCTTAGTCAAATGTAAAACGCAACAAACCGATTTCAATAGCACTCTTAAGGACCTTCATCTGGTCGGCGACTAAAGAAATCATCCCCAAAGAGCTGGCAGGCATTAACAACAATGCAATTCAATGTCAGCTCATTGATACCCTCTCTTGTTATCTCTACTTCACTTAATTCTTACGCACCAAAATCAACTCGTACCCGCGACTATATCTTTTTCACTATTACAGTCACTGAAATGCATTTCTCTTGAAAGAAAGTGCCAGCCAATAAAAAAGCTCCCGATTTCTCAGAAGCTTTGATTTAGATTTTGTGTGTGCGTGATGAACCTTGAGGCTCAGGCTAGATGAGTCTAGCGTTGGAACAGCGTCTTCAAGCTCACATCGTCGGTTCTGTTCAGTTTAAGGCTCAGTAGATAACCGCCAATACCGAGCAGGATGTAAATACTTAGCGATAGAATCGAAACTTCTGAAAGTGCACTGAATGGGTTACTTGTCGTCAGCACTTTCATCGGCAGTGAAGCGATGACAGAAAAGAAGTCATTGATGCCATAGAAACCGAATAGCGCGATAGCCAACCATTTTATTGCAAAGCTAGAGACAAAGATGACAAGCAGCGGAGAGTTAACCAATTGCGAAATTGCCAGAGTCATCGTTGCCAATGGTAATAGAACTAACGCAACCAACAGCATTCGACCAAAGAACACCACCCAATTGCTGAGTACGTAGAATAACGACTGCTGCTCAACTAACAGTGCCAATGGTTGTTCACTCGATAGGTTCAGAATCCAGAACAGAACATCAGCAAATAGGACCAATAGTGCACAGATAGCAGGGATCACCACTAAACCGAAACCTAGCTTCACGGCGTGAGTCATGGCATTCGATACTGGCATGCTTCTCCAAAACATCGAACTGCCTTCTTGGCGCTCTTTACGCAGTGTTTTAGGGATGTAAAGCGTCGAAAGCAACAGTGAAATTAGGCCAGCGCCAAAGTAGATCACTGAATTGAGATCTCGCGAGAAGTCTCTGTGCATGCTGCTTACGTCGCCGTTCACTTCCATTTGGAAGAAAAAGTCGTGTTGTGCTTGGCCGCTAAAGAACAAGCTAACGAAAAGCAAGAAACCACACAGCCCAATAAACAAAGGTAATCTAGTGTTAATTTTGTGCTCGATAAGTTCTTTTTCTAGCATGTAAAAACTTGCGTGCATTATGCCTTCTCCGTCTGTGTTGCAAGGAATAGATCTGCGAGACCAACGTTGTAGATAGTACCCAACGATTCAACTTGTGGTTTGTACTGACCTTCCAATAACCATTTAGTCGTTCCTAACCCCGGTTGTGAAGTGAGTGGTTTCAGTTTTTGAATGTCGCTTGAGTGGTTGTCAGCAACTTCGATAATGAAATAGTCGTTCTCGATGTCTTCCATGCTCTTTTGCAGCACACAATGGCCTTGCTTTAAAATCAGCACATCCGTTAATAAGTGTTCAATCTCTGAAACCTCATGGCTTGCAATGATCATGGCGCGCTTGCCATCGTGGAACCACTCTAATAGGTGGCGATAGAAAGTATCGCGATATAGCAAATCTAAACCCAGTGTTGGTTCATCCAAGATGAGTACCTGAGTGTCAGTCGCGATGATGATCGCAAGGTGGAGTTGTACCTTCATCCCTTTAGATAGCTGTTTGATCGTAGAAGATAGCTTAATGTTGGTGCTGCTTAAGGTCTGTTCTGCTTTTTGCTTGTCGAAGCTCGGGTGCACACCTTCAGTATATCGAAGCAGCTGTTTAACCGTCATCCACTCGGGCAACACGTTAACATCTGAGATATACGACAAGTGCAGCATGAGCTCTGCGTGCTGGTGGATAGGGTGGTAGCCGTTTACTTCGATTTCACCCTGGTAGTTATGCCCACCAAGCAGTGATTTGATGAGAGTCGATTTACCAGCGCCATTATGGCCAAGTAAGCCAAGCACTTGTCCTGGTTTTAGCTCAAAGCTGATGTTCTCGACACCCACTTGATTTGAATAAGTTTTAGTGACGTTTTTCACTGAAAGTAAAGTACTCATGACTTGTCCTTTATATGTTGTTCTAGCTGTTTCACGAGTTCTTCGACACTCATATCAATGATGCCTAGCGTCTCAGCGATGGCTGGGATCTGTGTATTGATGAAAGTTTGGTGTGCAGACTCTTTCAATTTTTGAAGTGCACCTTCGGCTACATACATACCTTGGCCTCGCTTCTTTTCAACTAGGCCTTCATCAACCAGTAACTGGTAGCTTTTCATGACGGTGAGGTGGTTGATCTTAAGATCAGCAGCAACAGCGCGAACCGAGGGCAGGGCTTGTTGCTCTAGCCAAATACCCTGCAGAATCTGGTCGCTGATCTTAGTGGCAAGCTGTCTAAAGATCGGTTGGTCGTCTTTCCATTCGGTCATAATTAAAACTGCATGGTGATATACATGTGTATAACACTAACCTTTTTATTCGTATTGGCAAGACTTTTATAAAAATTAATAGAATATTTTTATGGTTGGATGTTCAGTAAAAACAACGTTATTATATAGCACTCCGTACCGTGGTGTTGAGTTCGTATGTTGCACATTAATGACAAAAAACTGGTCTGGTTTACCAAGTATTTGCCAATAACCATCATCATCTTTTCTGCGATCATCTTGAATATGGCGATGTTCAAGAGTGTGAATCAAAAGGTTAAGGCGTTGGTTGAGTTAATTCGAACCGACTATATTGCCGCCCAAAAAGGCTCTATTGAGGCGCAGGTCCTTCAGGTTTCTCAGCAAATTAAACACACTCAAAGTCTTGTTGAAGGTGAAGTGAAAAAACGCATTACCCGTCGGTTAGATAGGGCGTACACAGCGGCTCAAAACATTTACTCTTCGAATCAACATCTGCCTGAAGAAAAACTTAAACAACTGATTTTAAATGAGATCAGAAAATTGAGTTATGCTGAAAAGCAAGAGTACATCTACGCCTATGATATGCAGGGTACATCACTCGTTCATCCTCTCAACCCAGAAATTGAAAACACCAATCAGCTTAAGACGACAGACAGTCAAGGTGTGGCTGTCATCAAAGAACAAATTGAACTTCTTAAGCAGAGTAATGGTGCTTTTTCTCGATATTTCGTTCCGCGCCCAGAGCTAGAGGGGCGAGATTTAGAGAAGCCTTATATCGAAAGTGCTCACTATGAGAAGTTAACCTATATCCGTCGATTCGAGCCCTTTGACTGGTACTTTGGTACTGGCGTGTCTCTGGATGATGTGAAGCGAGCCAGTTATCAAAGGATTCTAGAAATATTGTCGAGAGTAACCGTGGGTGACAATGGCTACCTGTTTGTTTTTGAACAAAATGGTGACAGCTTACTCCACGCAAATCGAATTAATATTGGGCAAGGAATCAATGTCTACGATGATCTTGGAAGTCGCTTTAAACATGATGTTCTAGCGAAATCTGAAGAGGGCGGATTCGTTGATTATATTACCGCAGATAAAAATGGCGTTATTGGGCCTAAAAGTAGCTATGTCAAAAAGGTCGGTGATTGGCATTGGATCGTCGGCACAGGCGTGTATTTGAATAATGTTAATGCCTCGATAGAGAAACGAAAAAATGAGCTGTTAGCTGAATCTCGCAACGAATTTGGTCTTGTTCTGATATTGAGTGTGCTGGTGACGATGAGCTGTATTTTTATTAGCGCTCTTATCAGTCGAAGAATATCGATACGCTTTTCTCAAATGGAGCAGAGAATCGCAGATGACTTTAGCCGAATCCAAAACAGTCGCCGTCGACTGCAACATATGGCTAAGCAC
The DNA here is from genome assembly GCF_024347515.1 of Vibrio gigantis. NCBI lineage: Bacteria > Pseudomonadati > Pseudomonadota > Gammaproteobacteria > Vibrionales > Vibrionaceae > Vibrio > Vibrio gigantis. The sequence goes on along the minus strand of NZ_AP025493.1, from coordinate 834,016 downwards.
GACTCTTTGACGGCACTTCCTAATCGTTCTGAACTAGAGCTTCAAGTTAGTCGGGCGATTGCTCGCTCAAAACTTGAAGGAAAGCTGGTGGCATTGGTTTTTGTCGATCTCGATAACTTCAAGCGCATCAATGACCAGTTTGGTCATGCGAGTGGAGACGAACTGTTAAAGCAGATAGGTCAGCGTTTTGAAGATATTTTGGGAGCGAATGATATCGTCTCTCGCTTTGGGGGAGACGAATTTGTTTTCTGCTTGCCCGGTATTCATGACCTTTCAGATGCAGAGCAGAAAGTTCAAAAGATACAAGATGTCTTCAATCCATCTTTCAACCTAAATGGTGTAACGGTATCAACTCGGTGCTCGGCGGGCGTCTCCATGTACCCTTATGATGGTACGGAAGTAGAAGAATTGCTGACGAAAGCGGATATTGTGTTGTACAAGGCAAAGGAGTCGAGCAAGGGGGATGCCGTTTTTTATGATGATGTAATCAATCGAAAAGTGAAGTATGACTATTCGGTTGAAAAGCAGTTAGAAACGGCTCTAGAACGTGGTGAATTCAGCGTGTTCTATCAGCCGCAGGTCGATGCACACTCAAAACAGTTAAAAGGCGTGGAAGCGCTGTGCCGCTGGAGTAATGGCTCACTAGGATTTGTCTCACCATTAGACTTCATTCCGGCGGCTGAACGAGTCGGGAAAATTCATGAGATTGGTGAGTTCGTGTTGAGGAGAGCGTGTGAAGACACCCTAAATTTGATGCCAAATGGACCTGAGGCGATAGGTGTGTCCGTTAACGTTTCGCCTAAACAGGTATTCGAACTAGGTTTTGATGAGAAAGTAATACGTTTAGTGGAGGAAATCGGTATCGCTCCACAACGCGTGACTCTCGAATTAACGGAAAACATCCTTATTAAAGATCTGCATATTGTCGAGCCAATACTGAGAAGGCTTCGAGATTATGGATTTGGTATTTCTCTTGATGATTTTGGTACAGGATTTTCATCACTCAATTACCTTAATATTCTGCCAATCTCAGAGATAAAGATAGACAGATCTTTCATTGGTAAACTGAACTCAAACCAGCACAGTGAAACCTTGGTGAAAGCCATTATTGATATTGGTGCATCGTGTCAGATGAAGGTTGTGGCTGAAGGGGTAGAAACCCCAGAACAGATGGCGAAGCTACAGCAATATCATTGTGATTTACTACAAGGCTATTACTTTGATAAGCCGCTTTCTGCCCAAGGGCTAGTTGATGCATACTTTCCTGTGGAGCCTGAAGCCTGCGTTTGAGCTTCTGTTAGAGCTCCGCCGTATCCAGTCGGTGCGGCAGAGCCCGCAAGTGTTTGAACCACAGGCGTGTGATATTGGCTCGATTATCCGTTGGTCGTGCTTTGAGGCCTGCTATACAGATAACCCTGGTGCAAGTTGTAGCCCAACTGACACAAGATGTATTGCTGCCTACGCGTTTCGACACCTTCGTAAATCATTGTGATGTTGGATAAGCGTCCGATCTCTGAGATGTTAAGTAACACGCCTTGATGGTGCTCTCCTGACTCGATGTCTTTAACAAAACAACGATCCAGCTTGAGATAAGTTGGGGAGATAATACCGATGATCTCGATGTTGTTATTGCCCGTACCAAAGTCATCCAGTGCGATAGTGATACCAAGCTTTTTGATATCCTTAATGTTATCTATAACCTCACATCCATAGCCAATGTTTGAATACTCAGTAATTTCGACGATAAATTCATTCGCTTCCATCGCGGCTAAATGTTCTCTAAGTCTTGCGAAGTTTGACCCGACCAAAGCACTCGGGCAGACGTTGACACCATAGATCTCATGGCTATTGTTTAACTTAGCTTTTCTGACAGTCTCGATGAGCAAGATAGTGTGAAAGGTGAGTAAATTAGTCCGTCTCATGGTGTTAATGAAGTTCAAAACGCCGACGTTACGCACACGAGATAACAGCTCGTAATACAGAACGCTGTTATCTTCTGTGTTGATGATAGGCTCTTCTTCAAAGGAGATGTGTTTCCAACGAAACAGGTAGATCACAAAGCCCAGAATATAGGTTCGATAAAGCAGTGTGGCGAGTATCAGAGAAAGTGCAATCCACAGCACAACGATGTCATCACTGTAAAAAGTGATGGTTGCGCCAGTAGGTAATGGGGCTTGATAGATAGTTTTACTCTCTTCACCAAGGTTTAAGATGTAGTAACCATTCTTCTGGATGGAGATCGAATCGACTAACAGGGGCAATAGCGAGTTCTTGTATCGAGCTTCGATAGAGCGTTTTGATATTCGAGCCGTCATCTCAATGTCGTGCTCGGTATTTGTAAAACGTGAATAAGCAAAATCAGTACTATCGTAGAAGTCGTCCACTTGATCGAGTTCTATCATCTTAGAACGTGTTTTAGAGATAAAGCATGAGCCATAAGATGTTGTCATGACGACAGAATCGAGATTGAGAGAGTGCCTTAATGAGTGAACCGCGCCCGTGCTGTTACAGCCAAAATCCATAATTTCTTCTGCAATGTGTAAAGTGTTCTCGCTGTACTCATCTGCAATTTTCATCGTATAAAGGATTTGGAAAAAGTAGACAATGAATAGAAAAAAGGAAGAGATGGTGAACACGGTTATCAGAGCCTTGATCAGCTCTCTATGATAAGTGTTGAACATCAGTTTCAACATCTCAATTTGGCTGGGCTTGAATTGGTTGATGTCGTACTTTGGTGCGATACGGTTGGTTGAGCTTTTATCGAGATCGATGAAGTAACCCACCTTATAAAGGTTAGAGATAAGTTCACTATTATTATCAACCTTGGCTTTTTTGCACAGGCTTCGATATTTCTTTCTTATAGACGCGATAATATTCTTTAATGCGTATAAACTGAACTCTTCATCAAAATGCGATTTAAAAGACTCTTCAACATCTCTAACTGATTGAGGGTTAGATATTGAAGCATTCTCAATTAAATACTTGAAGACAAAACTCTCTTTACTATTAAGAGTTTCCTCGGATATCTTATTACTGTCTCTTTTGATATATATTTTTTCTTCATTATAGATTAGTTGCAAGCTCTCATTATTGTTATTTATATTGAAAGAACAGTGCATAGCTCAACTCCTAAGCGATAGTTATTATATTTGTGTGATTGATATGTGATGGCTGGGATTGTCATTCAACCCAAGAGTCCGTTCTAAATAACATAACTAAAATGTCACCATTTCCTCTTAAGATGTTGATACTAATCGCAGAATCTGGGCTGTAATGAAAGGTTATAGAGATGTTCACCCAAAACTTGAATTTATAAATGAAAGCCGATGTTTTACAAGAGACAAGGGGGATTTATCCATTTGTTTTGGTATTTATCCATTTACAAGCCTCTATATCAGCAGTTTTAACCGTAACTTTAGTGATTGCTAATGTAGTTGCGCGTGGTATTTGTGGTGGTTATTGATGGGTCTGATTTATCAGGTTTTTTCAGGATAAAATTTAATTACAAGGAAGTAGGTAACATTAATATCATTTAATTAAGGCATTACATTCCCTTATTTAATGAATCTTATAAGTGACAATAATATCAGTAGTGTTTTGTTGGGGTTTTATGAATAGACTTTATCAATTAATGTAATGATATTAAAATGTTGTTTGTTTATTTTAACTAAGAAGGGTGAAACTCAAAGTGTTGGGTCGATTGAACTGTGATGTTGATTCCATGATTAAGCTATTTTTGGTTAGTGTTTGTGCTCTATTTTGTTGAAAGATATTTCGATTTGATATGAGTGAAGTCTGTATAATACCTATGTCACTGGGGAAACCTTACTATATTAATGACTTGGTTCAATAAGCATTCTTTTTGGGCGAGTTATAAGCAGAAAGAAAAAGTGGCTTTTGATTAATTAACATGCACTATCAAACATAGTTCTAAGTAAATCGGTTTTTTTTTATGTACAGGGTAAAAAGCCCCTAATTAGACGGGCTAATAGGAGCTCTCGACAACTTTCTTTTGAAGACTTTCTTGTGACGCCTTTTGTTTTAAATGTTCTTTTGGCAGCTTTTGTTTCTACCGCTTTTTTGACAAAGAACGAAAGGTTAAAGACTAAACGCCAAAGAGGCTAGAAGTTGAAGCTTGCGGTAACGCGCACCACATCTTCTTCAAATGGCTTTGTGCTATTTGGACCATCTGGCACCATTGCTGAATCATTGATCTTACCGTAATCCACAGTTAGGCCTATCATGCGCCAGTTGACCGTTGTACCTATTGAGCCATAGACGTTATCGATATTGAGGCCGTTAAGTGAAGCATCGTCAAACTCAACATCTGCATTTAGATAGTTGATACCAATTTTAGGGATGATATCGAACTCGGCGATTTCAAACTTATAACCGATATTGGAGTAAAAGCCCCATGCATCTTGTGAGTTTGACTGTTCTAAATCTACCGCTTCTGTACCCAATGAGAAGCCACCACCAACAACGATATTGTTCGACAACTCTTTACTGTAGCCGAAGGTTGCCAGTTCTTGATTGCCGATGAAAGTGACACCAGCCTCAATAGAGTTATCGCGGTCTTTTGCGAATGCAGACAATGGGATACATACCGTTGCAATAACGATGGCTGGTATAACGAAGGTTTTCTTTTTCATGGTTCTCTTTCTCATTTTGTCAGGATGGAAAAAGTCTACGCAATATTGAGGCTCAAATATGAGTCGCGGCACAGTCAAGAATGAGCTGAAGAAGAACTGACATTAAGCGAATAAAACTCACCTAAATATGGAGATCAAGGTAAGGTTTTATGCCTAGGCGTTAAATGGTAGATGTCGACTAGCATGCGCCATCAAGAACAACGATTTGGGGTTCTTTCTCTGGCTGATACAACACCTGACAAAAATCACCTTCAGGTAAATAGGTGTAGCTGTCAGTGTTAAAAGAGATAGCGGCTACTCGTTCTGCATTGCTGTCAGGTATGACTTCCTTGTTGATGACGTGAAGTTCGGTTTCATCAATGTTCAACAGACGCCTTAAGGAATCGACATAAGCGATTGGGTAACCATGACAAACGTAGTAGGTTTCAATCTCCGTCTTTTCAACATAGTTGCACTTACCTTCAACACCAGCAATCACTGACTTGGCGTAGATCATATCGATACCAGTGCGAAGGTTACCAGCCACATCGTGTATTTTACTCGCTCGAGCACTTCCTTGAACGTCTAAGAACTTGACCATAGCTGTAGCCGAAACGATCGCTAAAATTAATACAGAGATGATGAGTTCTAAGAGAGTGAAGCCGTTTTGTCTGGTCATGTTTACCGATTATTTGATCTGCTCTAGGGACTGAGTGAGGGTAATCTAAATACCAAAGTCATTACAGGGAGTAGGTATAATGGTTTGGTGTTTTATAGGCTTGAATTATGGCTAATATTCATAATAAACAACAATTTACCTATGGATTCTGACAGTTAAGCGCTATGTAAGCATACGTAAGCGTTCACATCGACAGCGGCTGATTGTTTGCGAAGTGCTCAAGTTAAATAATTTGTTGATAAATAAGTATTTATTCGTAGAGTTGTCGACTTATTAAAAACTGACTTTCGACTTCATTTGAGGGAATTGGCTTACTAAATAAAAAACCCTGAAGATACTCGTATCCACATTCAATTAAGAACGCTTTTTGCGTTTCGGTTTCGACACCTTCAGCAACCACTTTAAGTCCTAATTTGTCGCAGATAGCGTGGGTGGCTTGAACAATCGCTTTGCTTCCTTTGTGTGAACCATGGACAAAGCTTTTATCGAGTTTAACGGTGCTAATCGGTAAGTCATGTAACATTGAGAGTGAAGAATAGCCTGTACCGAAGTCATCAAGGTAAAGTTCTACACCCAACTTAGAAATATCGCTTAATGCTTGCCTGACTTCACCATGCTTGAAGATCATGGAAGACTCGGTGATCTCAAGGGCGATACTTTGAGGTTGGATATTGTAGAAGTTCAACATGGCTAATAGCTGCTCGGCAAAGGTAGCGTGCATCTGAATACTCGATATGTTGATACTCATCATCAACTCACTATCAAATTCTCGTTGCCATACTGATAACTGTTTGAGTGCGGAGTTAAGAACCCATTTTCCGAGTAGTACAATCTGACCTGTCTCCTCCGCTAAGCTAATGAACTCATCTGGCGCGATGCTGCCTAGATCTTTGTCCGACCATCGAAGTAAAGCCTCAAATCCTTTCACCTTGTCGCTGTTGGTGTTTATGATCGGTTGGTAGTGAAGGTTGAGATCGTCATTTTCTATGGCACGTGCCAGCCGGTGGCGGATCTCTACTTTGCGATGCAGGGTTTGTGCTAAGTCTGGGGTAAACGTTTGGAAGCGATTTCGACCATTAGTTTTAGCAAGGTGCATCGCCATACCTGCTTGTTTTAGCAATGTTTCTTGGTCAACCGCATTATCAGGGAAATGTGCGGTACCTATGCTGCAACCGACAGACAAGCTACCAATTCCTCTGATATGGAAGCTTCGGTTTAAGGCATCGATAATCCGAGAGCAGAGTAGTGGGATATTTTGATTTCGACAAGTGTGGGCAATCACTATGAATTCGTCGCCACCAAATCGACCGATCATGCACTTCTCATCAACTAGGTGTTTAAGACGCTCACCAACCTGTTTGAGTAGCTGGTCTCCGACACTGTGCCCATAAGTGTCATTGACTAATTTGAAGCCATCAAGGTCAACAAACATCAATTCAAAAGGTGAGCGATAGGCAATACTGGTTTCTAAAAGGTTAGTGATCCCGCGCCGATTATAGAGCTCTGTTAAACAGTCGTGCTCTGCGTTGTATCGTGCTTTTATCAGCTTCTCTTTTTGCTTGGTAGTACAGGTTAGGTTTAACAACAGCTCGCTTTTATCAAAGAGCCACTTCCCTTGAACATCAAAGTGGTGTGTCTTGCCATCTATTTCGCAGCTGACTTCTTCTAATATCTCTCGGCCTTTTCGCGCGGTAAACAGCCACTGCGCTGCTGTTTCTTCACTTGAAACGAAGTCAGATAGGGTACTAAACGGTGAGCCGTAGTTGTGAAAAAAGGTGGAGTTTGCACTCACTACGCTTCCCGACTTATTAAATAGAAGGGAAAGGTTAGCGCCATCAGAGCAAGCGAGATCGTGCCTTAAACTTCCCTCTTCAGCGACGACTTGTACCAACATACCCGTTCGACCATCGTGCAGTGGGATCCCAGAAAACAGACACAATGCACGTTTCGAAATGTAGTTTGGAGTGAAGTTCCACCATGTCTTGATGCTTTCATTGCGTAGAAATTGCCTTTGGTACTCTTCTAATGTCGCTTCGATTGCTTTTGACATCTCGACACTAAAATCGCGTGATGTCAGCTCAAATAGAGATTCAGACTCCCACAAAGGAAGGGCGCTGCTATTTGCCCAAGTTATTCTCTTATTATCAATGTCATATATCCATATTGGACACTTGAGATGCTCGAAAGGTTGATAACTTGTCATCATATTGAACTCGGTGAACTGATATTTGGGTCGAACGGCGACGACCGAATTCGTGTGTTCAGTTGGTCGCTGATCAAATTTAATTCTGGCCTTTAATTGCTATTAAGAAGCTGTTTTAAAGAACGGTAAAGTGCTGAAGAACAGCAAAGTGCTACAGGAAAATTAGCGTGTTAAAGGTTCAGTGAGTTGATGATTTTGGTCACTTTACCTTCCGGTGTGGTTTCGATGACATAGCCTTTCTTATCATCAAAAATCTCACCGTCGATGAAGTGCCAACCATTTGGTTTTTGGATGATCTCTTTGGGGAAGTTTTCGTCAAACATAGAGTGGTTTGGATAGACCGTTTCTATCGCTTCAAATAATAGCTGCGCTTGATCTTGGGTGGTAACCACTAAGTCTTCTTTAAGGCACATCGTCAATTCAGGCAGAGGTTGGGTGGTGAAGGGTTCTGTCATCGAGCCCAATACACCGTTATGTGCGTAAAAGCGGTATGAGCCAGAACTACTCTCACTTCCGTCTGGTGACTTAATATAAGGCGTTGCACTGTAGAATTCACAGTTAAAAACCATCTTTTGAATAATACTGCTTTGTGGCGTGACCTGAATGTCTATCCAAGAGCTTACTTGCGCTTGAATCTGATTCACCATTTCTTGTTTATTGGTGTCTGCCATGAGTGGTATTGAAACTAAAGCGGTGGTGGTCAATAACAGAGGAAGCGGTTTAATCATCTTAAAATGGGCCCTGTGGAAAGTGATTATTGAGTAACAAGAATCTATTCATTAATAAAATGAATGTTACTTTAAGAAGGTATTGCTTAATAGGGTCTACCTCACGCAGAAAAATGGAAAACTCTGAGGGATATTTAAAGTAATCGATTTCTTTTAATTGTAATTCTAGTTTACTGGCCATTTAACCTGATAAATTGTGGGTTTTTAGTGTTATTAACTGTTATGTCATTGGTGTATGGACGGTTGATTTGATTGGGTTTTGTAAATACCTCAAATGTAAGTGCGCGTAAGAAAATAAAGCAAATGTAAGCGTGTGATAGGTGATTAAAACAACCCAATAATGCGCTCTGACTGGTGAAACCTTGATACGCCAAAGCACAAAGTCTGTTGATTCTCTGTTCTGTAAACGTGTATGTACAAAAGTGATTACTATGTTTTGCGTACGGTAAATGCAGGGCTCTGATCACAACATTGATGATCTATGACCAGTATATATACTGCCCTCGCTTTTAATAAATACTGGTGATAGGAATGTCGAAAACCAAAGTGCTCATTGTTGAAGATGATCAAGAGATAGCTCGGTTAACTACGCTTTACCTAGAAGCCGAAGGTTACAATGTTAGCGTTGTTCATGAAGGGAATTTGGCACTTGAAGCGATCCGCAGAATTGAACCTGATTTAGTGCTGTTGGACTTGATGCTTCCCGGGATGAGCGGCGCACAGATTTGCCGTCAAGCCCGTGAGTTTTACAATGGCATGATCTTAGTGCTAACAGCTTCTGCCGATGAAATGAGTGAAGTCAGCCTATTTAAGTTTGGTGCGGATGATTATGTTGCTAAACCGATTCGTGGCCACGCCTTATTAGCTCGAATTGAAGCGTTATTGCGTCGAGCTGCGCCTGTTGCAAAAGCGCAAGAAACCACGGCTGAAAAGCAGTGCGACATTGTAATCAACAGTGCGGCTCAAAGTGCCACCTTGTATGGGCAAAACCTCAAGCTTACCTCTGCTGAGTTTGAAATCTTAAACCTCCTAGTGAATAACATATGTCAGGTCGTGACTCGAGACCAATGCTGTCAGCTATTCAGAGGGATCGACTACGCGTTTAACGATCGCTCGATTGATATGCGCGTTTCAGGTCTACGCCGTAAGCTGCGCATTCACGCAAAAGACAAACAGCTGATCCGCACGGTTCGTAACAAGGGGTACATGCTGGTTGCGTAAGTTCATTGCTGCGAAACTGCGTTCGGTTTCGATGTTTGCTCGCTTATACCTTGGGATCGTGATAGGGATGTCGGCAACGATATTTTTGTTTTTGAACCTTGGTGAGGGGCACATGCGACGAACCGAGATCGAAACCTTCCTTAATGATGGCATCTACTTTGCGGAGCAGTATGTTCGTCAACACAATCAAGAAAACTCGCTCTATAAAGAGCTCGATAGAACAGGCTACCAACAATTTTATATCTTCAATTTACGCCTGTTAAAAGATTGGTCGGGAGAAGCTCCTTGCCAACAATGCGAGTTATATACAACCTTAAATGGTGTGCCGATATATCTAAGTGATGACAACCTTTATTCGGCAGTATTTCAACTGCCTAATTCTCGATTTAGCTTTGCATTCAGTGAGGTAGGGGATTTCTTCTCACCAAACATTGAATGGTATGAAGATTCAGAACGGCATTTTTTGTTAGGAATGTTACTGGCTGTGATTGTGGCGATTGGAGCAAGTGTTTACTTACCTGTGAGGCGCTTTCAAGAAAGAATAGAGTTGCTTGTTGAGAAGCAGAAGCAGTTTGGTAAGGGAAAGCTCAGCACTCGCTCAGACATGGACGACATCCATCCTGTTTCTGATTTGGCCAGCAGCTTTAACTTCATGGCTGAAGAGATCGAGAGCAAAGTGAAACAAAGTCATATTTTCGCTCAGGCTATCCCCCATGAGGTACGAACTCCGCTAAGCCGCATTCAACTAGCGACTGATATTTTGAGAAGGGGAGCACCAGATAAGCATCAGGTTCTTTTCGATGACATCGATACCTACATTGAGGATATTAATGAGCTAACGTCAGAAATCATTATGCTGTCGAAGTTGAATGTCATGGATAACTCTTTTTTTGAGCTCGTTAAAGTGACATCCGATCTTCGTGAGTATTGCTTAGATCGAATTCGTTACTCGAAACTAGACAATGCCACCTTTGAGTCAAAGGTACAGCTAGAGTGCAAGATTAAGTGTGATTGCTCAATGGCGCGCTTGGTGTTCGATAATGTTCTCAAAAATGCAGGCAATTACACGAAAGACAAGGTGTGGATGACGCTCGATGAGAATTCTGAAAACTGGCTAGTGGTGATTGAAGACAATGGCTCTGGAATACCAGAGAATAAGCGTGATGAAGTATTCCTTCCGTTCTCCCGATTAGACTCAAGCAGAACATCGACCACAGGAGGCTTAGGGTTAGGTCTTGCGATCGCGATTTCAGCAGCTAAAAAGCTATCTTGGGATATCAAAATCGACGACAGCAAGCACGGTGGTGCCAAATTCAGTATCGTGATACCTAAGGCCTCATAAGCGGTCGCTTTGAAATCTCTTCAGGCTCGTCAGATAATAAAGCCGCGGACTAATACCGGGGCTTTTTCATTTCCCGATTTACAAGCTAGTTACGCTGAGAGCGATGAAGGCCGTAGATAGCATGGTCAACGATGCGACCATTCAAATTCTCGTTACGCGTGATGATACCTTCCAAGGTGAAATGTAAGCGCTCACAAACCTTGCGGCTACTTTGGTTTCCGACTGCGGCGGATATTTCTACCTTTTCCATATCTAACTCATTGAAAGCAATATCAATCAGCTTCTGGACAACGCGCGTCACAATCCCCTTTCCTTGGTATGTCTCAGATAACCAATAACCTATCATCACCTTTTGCTTATCATGATCAATGGTATTGAAACTACAGTTACCGACGACCTTGTCTTTATAGATAATCGCACATGTCATGCTTTTACCTTCCGCATAATCGTGCAGCGAGCGTTGGATGAAGATCCTAAAATCTTGCTCAGTTTTACAATGTGGCGGCCACACGAGCCATTGGCTTAGGTACTCATTCTGGCTTTGTGAGATTTCCGCGTAGTGAGAAGCGAAACTCTCTTCAACCAATGCGATGGAGAGTTCGTTGTCGATAACCGTTTTAAACATGTCTTTCCTTTTCTTATGGCTGCTTATTTAAGCAAATCTTAATCGGCAGATTATAATGTCGCATGATTTTTAATATGCAACCACTTGTAGCACGGAATTTTCGTGATACGTTAGTTCTATCACGAAACTCATTAAACCTTACAATAGTTGTGTATATAATCATTAGCTATGCATTAGTATTAGCGGCCTAAATATATAAAAACTATAAAAATGCTAGGCTTAAATAATGAATCAACATTGCCAGGACGTGACCGTAGACCTAAGGAAGGCTCTATTCGGTATTGCTAAGGCGCTTGATAACGTCGGTTTCGAAAGCAAAAATCATGGACAGAGAGTGGGCTACATCGCGTATCGATGTGCTCTGAGTGTGGGGTGGGAAGAAGAACAAGCGCAGCTCGCGTTTTCGTTAGGCTTAATTCATGACTGCGGTGTTTCGCAAATTGATGAACAGCTCAGCTTAACTTCTGGTTTTGTACCCGACTCGAGCTATCACCACTGTCAAAAGGGCTACCAAATCTTAAAAGAGTGCCCGGTTCTTTCTATATTCGCCAAGCCGGTTCTTTATCATCATACCCCGTGGGCTGAGTTAAAGACCATTCATATCAGCGAGTTAGAGAAAGAGTTGGCTGCGATCGTGATGCTTGCCGATCGAGTCGATTATCTGTACGGCATAACCTCTTCTGATCGTTATGGAAACCTAACACCAGCTGGAAAAGCGAGCATCATTGAACGTTTGACGGAACAAGCCGATGAGATGTTCGAAACCAACCTTGTTCAACACATGTGTGAGTTGGTCGATCTGGATGATTTCTGGTTCTCGATGGAGATCCCTTACATCGAGAACATGAGAGATAATTTTGAGCCTGTGCCATTCTTCTCTCAACAGATGTCGCTGGATGAGACAGTGGCCTTTGCCGAGTTTATTGCCAATGTTGTTGATACCAAAAGTTCGTTTACCTTTAAGCACTCTTTGAAGGTTGGGCAACTTTCAGAGTACCTCGCTAAGCAACTGGGTTATTCATACACAACTCAACGTAAACTCTATTTAGCAGGGCTAGTCCATGATATCGGCAAACTGCAAACCCCTAATGACATTCTGCATAAGCCAGATTTACTTACTGAAGAAGAGTATTGCTGTATTAAACGCCATGCAACGGATACAAGGTTTGCATTGCAGGAGTTGTTCAGTTCACCTCAGGTTTGTGAGTGGGCGTCTAATCACCACGAACGGTTAGATGGTTCTGGTTATCCAATGGGGAAAACGGCTGAAGAGTTGGATCAACCGAGTCGAATTGTAGCTGTGGTGGATGTGTTTCAAGCGCTAACTCAGTCACGCCCTTATCGCGCAGGTATGACGCTAGAAGAGACTCTGGCTATTTTGACGGACCACGTTGATAACTTTAAGTTGGATAGGGAAGTGTTTGAGTGCCTTAATAAACACGCCCAATATTGCTTTGAATTATCAACAGATAAAAGAATGTACGCGTTTTAACGTCATGATTGCTTTCGAAGTGTGATGCCTTAACTCATACTCGATGAAAAATGACTCAGCATCAGAAACAGAAAAGCGATAGCCGAGGCTATCGCTTTTTTAATGGGGGCTTTCAGGAGATAAACATCAGTAGGAACTAAAGGTTAAGACCTAAAAATAGAAGCTAGTAGCGCTTTAAGATCTCGATGATCGCTTGCTCAGTTTCCGCTGCGATAATGGCATCAATGTCATCATCATTTTGGAATAACTCTGATAGCGCCATAATCGTATGGATATGGCTATCTGAGTCCATTGCCGCCAGAGTAATTGAAAGGTAAACGTCACCGTTGTCTTCCGACTCTAAATCAACACCCTTCTTGAATACCGTCACTTGTAATGATGCTTCGTTCACACCATCTTCAGGACGAGCATGAGGCATTGCAATCTTTGGAGCTAGAACATAGTACGCGCCGATGTCCTTGTGCTTTTGTTTGATAGCTTCAACATAGCTTGCTTCAATTTTGTTGTTTGCTAGCAGAGTTGAGCAGGTCACATCGATTGCAGCATCAACCGTTAGGTTTTCTTCAGAGTTGATGATAACGCCTTGGTTACCAATTAAATCGAATAGGCTCATGAAACAATCCACCCTAGGATAAGACCAACCACACCGAAGTCGAAGTCAGCAAATGTTGTTGCTTCAAGACCAAGGCCACCTAGAACTGGAAGCAGTAGCATTGGTAGGAAAGAGATACATAGGCCTTGCGTGAATGAACCCAGAACCGCACCACGTAGACCGCCTGTCGCATTACCGTAAACGCCTGCTGCACCACCTACGAAGAAGTGAGGAACAACACCCGCTACAATGATTGTCCAGCCAAGAGCACCTTGAACTGCCATTGCTAGTAGGCCAGCAGCGAAAGAACAAAGGAAACCGATAAGTACCGCGTTTGGCGCTACAGGGAATACCATTGGGCAGTCTAGAGCAGGTTTCGCCCCCGGTACTAGCTTGTCAGAGATACCTTTAAATGCAGGAACGATTTCTGCAATTAGCATCTTCACACCTTGCAGTACGATGTAAACACCACCGGCAAATACAAGAGACTGCATGAACGTGAACACTACCCAGTTTTGACCATTTGAAACGGTTTCAACAAAGTCACCACCAGCAACAATAGAAGCAAACATGAAGAAGATTGCCATTGTTGTTGCTACTGCTACAGGTGTATCACGCAGGAACATTAAGCTCTTTGGTACGTTGATGTCTTCTGTTGATTTCGAAGTGTCACCAAATTTGCTACCAATGTAACCAGATACTAAGTATGAGAACGTTGAGAAGTGCCCCATCGCTAGCTGATCAGTACCCATTACTTTCTCTGTGTATTTCTGAGCAAGTGCAGGCATGATAACCATCAGTGAACCCACAATGATCGAACCGATTGCAACTAGAGCAGTGCCTTCAATGTTCGCTGTAGACAGGATTACCGCTACCAGCATAGACATGAACATTGTGTGGTGACCCGTTAAGAAAATATATTTTAGAGGAGTAATACGAGCCAATAAAATATTCACAACGAATGCGAAAAACATAATTAGGGCCATTTCATAACCGAATGCATCTTGTGCTAGTGCAACAATTGCTTCGTTATTTGGAATAACACCACTTACGCCGAATGCTTCAGTAAATACCACTGAGAAGTTATTTAGGGCGCCAACAAGCGCGCCTGCACCAAAACCTAAAATGAGGAAACCCATCACAGTTTTAATTGTGCCTTTAAGAATGGTAGAAATATCTGATTTTTGTGCGACAAGGCCAATAAACGCTATTAAACCTACCATGATTGCCGGCTCTTTTAATAAGCCGAGCATGAACTCGAAAAAGTTTTGCATAATTTTGACCTTACATGAAAGTTTTTAGTTGTTCTTCAATTGATGCTTTGTCAAAAATATTTTTAAGGCTGATGATGTTCTCTTTACCAGCATCTTTTAGTTGGTTGGCAACATCTGTTGCTGCAACCCAAATATCCGCATTGCTTGATGCTGCAGATGATAGATCTTCGTGATCAACTTCTGCTTCGAAACCGATTTTTTTAGCAACTTCTTTCACTGCCATTTCCATCATTAGAGAAGTACCAAGGCCGTTACCGCAAACTACAAGAATCTTTTTCATAATATTTGTCTCAATTGGATTTTAGGGGTTGAGAAACTTCGTTCTCTTATTGTGTGAGAGCATAGTAATGGAAATATTTAAATTTCAATAAGATCTTCATCACAAAGTCAAAATGAGATTGTGATGAAGATCTCGTTAATTTGCAGTAAAGATCCAGAGTGAGACTTTGATCAAATTTAACTTTTCACTCGAATATGCAACGTATTTTATTGGGAAAGGAGGGGACTAATTAATTTTGACGTTAGGATATAAATATTTAGATGATTTATTTTAGAAAATGAGTAATTAATCGTATCGACCGTAGTCAGTAAGCATTTTCTTAAGCATGCTATTAACGTCTTTGGTCTTTTTATTTCTTTTCGTCAACTGGCTAAGCGAGGTCGGTTTTGGCGAAGCAACATTTTCATTGTCTACGTCTTCAGTTTTATCTTTCATTTTTTGTACTGCAGGCAATAACATTCTAATTTCTTCATTATTTGCATTGGTCAGTACAACAATATTTTCAGATTCAACTTGAGTAATGGTTAATATTCCGTGTTTAACTGATTCAACCTTTTCTCCAATCATAATTGATTCAGGTGCGACAGAGCGATCGGTTAACTGACCTATACGTAATTTCGCCGCACTGATAGCGCGGATATTTCCGGTGTTTTCAAACGCGACAATAACAGTATAGGTATTATAATATTCAACTACTGTCACATAGCCATGTCTATTTGTTTTGAATCTAGCTCCAATGTTCATATCGTGCGGAGCTTCCATTTTCTTCACGTGTTTCCTCTCTTAGTCTCGATGGCTGTTATATCTAATCAGCTCTATTGGTATTTTATAGATAATTATTTGGTGAGATCATACAAAGTATATACGCATCTAAACTTAAGATGAATCTTGAAGTCTCGGGAAATGAGGCAGAGCACAGAAAACTGCTAATAATCACACAGAATTAACCGAGAGGTTACGCTCATGCGCTTAAGGACTTAACATTCCAAATTCAACCTTATACAGATTGTTTACAGTTTTTGAAGCACGAAAACGATGACAAACAATACGTTTTGTTTAATCCTTGACCGCGCGATCGTTTGCGTTAAAAAATGTGATGAAAGTCTCACTTAACTGTTTATACTTCTCTTCCGGTTTTAAGCCGGTGCTTAGCCAATACAAGCCGTCACATGGATATGTGAATGACCCCACGGACCGGACCAGCTACGTTCCACTGCTTGTATAAGGTGATTTTTACATGAACAACTCGTTGTTACAGTCGCTAACGTTGTTAGCTCCTTCATCGCGTAGCGTTTTGCTTGCGGTTCTTTGTCCTGTTCCTTTGATGTCATTTGCTTGGCTCATGTTCACTCTATAAGGATTACTAGGACACATTATGAATATTCTATTTGGTTTTGTCGGTGTTATTGCACTGATTGCTTGCGCGTACCTGCTATCTGAAAGTCGTTCTTCGATTAACTGGAAAACGGTCATCCGTGCATTACTACTTCAAATCGGCTTCGCAGCCTTAGTATTGTATTTCCCATGGGGACAATTAGCGCTAACAAGCCTAAGTAACGGTGTTTCTAGCCTGCTTGGTTTTGCAGATGCTGGTATTGCTTTCCTTTTCGGTGATCTTGCTACTGAAGGCTTCATTTTCGCGGTTCGCGTACTTCCAATCATTATCTTCTTCAGTGCTTTGATCTCTGCGCTTTATTACTTAGGTATCATGCAGAAAGTGATTCAAATCTTGGGCGGAGCGGTGCAAAAACTGCTGGGTACAAGTAAAGCTGAATCTCTGGTTGCGACAGGTAATATCTTCCTTTCTCAGGGTGAGTCTCCTCTTCTTATTCGTCCATTTTTAAAGTCTATGACTCGTTCTGAACTGTTTGCTGTAATGGCAGGTGGTATGGCGTCGGTAGCCGGTAGTGTACTTGGTGGTTATGCTGGTTTAGGTGTTGAACTTAAATACCTTATTGCCGCAAGCTTCATGGCAGCTCCGGGTAGCTTGTTGATGGCGAAGATCATTGTTCCTGAACGCAGCACACCGAGTGACTACGACCACATTGAGCTAGATAAAGCTGACCAAAGCAACGTAATTGATGCCTTGGCTAGCGGTGCGATGAACGGTATGAAGGTCGCGGTTGCAGTGGGTACTATGTTGATTGCATTTGTGAGTGTGATTGCGATGGTCAACACAGGCTTAGAAAGCCTAGGTGAAACATTTGGTTTTGCGGGTATTACGCTGCAAGCTATCTTCGGTTACCTGTTCTCTCCTCTAGCATGGCTAATCGGTATCCCGAGTGATGAAGTATTAATGGCGGGTTCTTACATCGGTCAGAAGATCGTAATGAACGAGTTTGTTGCCTTCATCGACTTCGTTGAGAACAAAGCGCTGCTATCTGAACACAGCCAAGTGATTGTGACATTTGCTCTATGTGGCTTTGCTAACATCGGCTCTATCGCGATTCAACTGGGTTCTATCGGTGTGATGGCGCCAGAGCGTCGCGCTGAAGTTGCTAACCTAGGTTTGAAAGCGGTAGCTGCTGGTACGCTAGCAAACCTAATGAGTGCATGTTTAGCGGGTATCTTCATCCTGCTTTAAGCTAGATTTAGCAAAGACAGCTAGATTCAGTAAAAGCGGGCACCTTACTTACGGAGTATACGTAAGAAGGGTGTCCGCTTTTTTTTGCTTGCTCGTTAAGCTTATTCGGACTTAACCACTTCTCTCATTGTTTCTATTGTGTTTCAGGCTCACTCGGAAGAGTAATAGAGCAAGCCTGTTTTATCCTATATACTTGAATATCATTAGGTTGCGATTAATAACGTTCGGCTTCGATTAAGAACAATCGGTTTTCACCAGAACAAAGGCAACCAAGTCCAATTAATCAAAGGTCTTCCCATGAACATGCGCGTTCTTATTGGTCTTATCACCACTTTCATTGGCTTGTTTGCGATGGTTTATCTTATTGCTGGTGGTGCTCAGTTTCCCATCTCTCAGTGGCCAAAAGAGGCTTATCTCGGTTTGGTGTTTAGCGTCGTGTGGGGAGCCGGTGTAGCTGCGTCAGTAGCGTACTTCTTCTCGGCACTCATATTTGTCACCGTCGCTGTGGTTTGCTATGCGGTCGGTTATAAAATCGGTGGGTTCTTTTCAAGCGAGCCAGAAGCGTAAATCAGAAGTCTAAACGTACGCTCTTTGCATTTTCTTTTAGGGTTAACGTCCGCCTTAACCCTCCCTTAACCTCCAGCTCGTTATCTTGTCTCCATTCTTACAGGAGACAAGAAGATGAAATTGAATCTTCCTTTAAAACATTCCCTTATTTCACTTGCTTTCATTGGGTTAGTGGGTTGTACGACAACCAGCCAGGCTGACTATGTTTCGCTCGCTGAGCAACGCACTAGTCAGTCACAACAAAGCTTACTCTCAGAGTTGATTCAACAGGCTTCTAGTGATCAAGCGTTTGTTCAACAAGATCTAGACGCTGAGAACCTGCAGCTCACCGATTTAGTGAATGCGCCGGAGCTCGATCTTTATATTGAGCATGCACTCCAGAACAGCCCAAGCCTCCAACAAAGCATCACAGCACTCAAAATAGCCTATGCGCAACAAGGTGTGACGTCTGGCGATCGCTTACCCACCGTAGATGCGAGCTTTTCAGGTAAAGCTGACGAAGGTACCAACGGTTCAAGCACCACAGAAACCTACACCACGGATGTCACGGTTGGCTGGGAGTTGGACTTATGGCAGAAGCTTGCAGATACAAACAACGCCGCTTTAAAAGACATTGCGACGTCTCAGGCTAATCTTCAGGGTGCTCAAGATCTTTTGGTCGCGAGTGTGATGAGAGGCTGGCTTGATATCAGTTTGAAGCAGCAGCTTGTTGATATTGAAACGCAGCGTTTGGTGATTCTAGAAAACAACGAAGAGCTGGTTTTAGAACGTTACCGCGCAGGGCTAGGAAGCCTTGAAGATCTTGATAACGCGAAAACCAGCAGTGCATCGACTCAGGCAACTTTAGCGGACTACCACGAGCAGCTTGCACAAAGCCGACGTGAGTTGGTTCTGTTAACTGGGCAGTGGAGTGGTGAATTTGATGAGTTGTCGCTTGCGGAACTTGGTTCATTCCCAACCATCATTAATCCACTAGACAACATGCCGACACAAGATCTGGCAGGGCGTCCGGATCTTCAAGCCGCTTTCTTCAACATCGAAGCAGAAGCATTGCGCGCAGATGCGGCATATAAAGCCATGCTGCCATCAATCAGCTTATCAGCGAGCCTAACTGACATGGCCGACTCTCCGAGTGAAGCCTTGCTGACAGGGCCTTTGTGGAGCGCACTTGGTCAAGTGTCAGCACCATTGTTTCAAGGTGGCAAGCTGAAAGCACAAGCTGAGATTGCTGACCTAACCACTGAAACCAGTTACTGGGCTTACCAAGAAACCCTACTTAATGCGGTGAATGAAGTGGAAAACGCAATGGGGCAAGAATCCTCACTCACACTGCAACAGCAGCACCTGTCAAACGCATTAGTGAGCGCACAACGCAGTTTCACCAGTTATGAAGAGAAATACCGTCAGGGTTTAGTCGACATTTTTGATCTACTTACTGTTCAGCAACAAACCTACGACCTTGAAGCGCAGCTAACACAAACCATTTATAACCGTCTCGTAAACCGAATTGATTTAGGCCTAGCTCTGGGCTTAGGAGTATCTTCATGAAACTGAATACCATCACAATTGTCATCACTCTCGTTGCTGGTTCAAGCATATTTGCTGCCCTTGCTTACAATGGTTCTCAAGTGGCTCCAATTCCTGAAAAGACGAATGAACTAACGGTTTCAGAGCCACAAGCTATGTCTGTTGGCTCTCAGTCTATTGGGGCAAAGTCTGTTGAAATGACGCCTGTTGAAACGACGACCTTAGCTGCATCACAACAGCAACAAGTGTCCGTGGTACTCGCAACATTGGGTGACTACCAAGCGGAAGTTGTGGGCTACGGAGAAGCAAGGTCGCGTTACGAATTGATGTTTTCAACGGAAGTTGGCGGCCGAGTAGAAACGATAAGCTCGCAGTTTGAAACCGGACAAGTGATAGGCCAAGGCGAGGTGATAGCCAATATCGATTCGACAAGTTACCAACAAGCGGTTACACAAGCGAAGGCGAATGTGGCTCAAGCTCAATTGGATTTATTGGAAGAACAGAGACAAGGTGAACAAGCTAAGTCTGAATGGCAACGTTCTGGTTTGTCTGGCGAGCCTGACTCTCCATTAGTGTTGCGTGAGCCACAATTGGCACAAGTAACAGCAGCTCTAGAAAATGCCAAGCTTGAACTAGTAAAAGCTGAGCAAGACCTCGAAAAAACAACTTTGGTTGCCCCTTTCGATTCGTTGGTCGTGAGTCGTGATGTTCAACCGGGAAGCTACGCGCAAACGGGCGCGCAGATCGCTACGTTATACAGCATCGATGAGGTTGAAGTTTCTGTGCCTCTTTCTGAAAGCCAGTGGTTGAGCCTGCCAAGCAGCGATAACTCGCAATTGAAAGAGCAACCGTGGCCAGTGACTCTATCGAGTTCTGATGGTCAATTCCAATGGCAAGGTTATGTCGAGCGAGTAGAGCAGCACTTACAACAAGACACACGTCAGCGTTCATTGATCGTGAAAGTCGATAACCCTTTGAAGCAAGAAAAAGACCTTTATCCAGGTACGTTTGTTCAAGCAACGATTTCAGGCAAACAATTAACTCAATTATGGGAGCTTCCAGCTTCTGCACTTTCGCAGCAGGGTGACCTGTGGTTCGTCGATGACAGCGGTCAGCTTTCTAAATCAAACGCGGATGTTGAGTTTGAAAAAGGCGGTTTGATTTACATCGATCCTACCAAACTGGGCGTGGAAATTGACGATAGTGTTCAAGTGGTTAAGCGTCCGTTAAGCAGCTTTAAAGCGGGCATGGTCGTTTTGGCTAAGGCGGAGGGCTAGTCATGTCTCATGAGTTGAAACCGAATAGCCGAATGGACAGTAACCAGACGCCGAGCAAACCACATACTGGCGCAATCGCATGGTTCGCGAATAACTCTGTGGCGGCGAACTTGCTGTTAGTGGGCGTGATCATCATTGGCCTGTTATCACTGAACTCACTGCGTAAAGAAGCATTTCCAAGCCTTGAACCTGATGTGGTGACAGTGTCTGTAACCTATGACAGTGGTGACCCTATCCAAGCGGAAGAAGGTATTGCGATTAAGATTGAAGATGCGTTAGAAACCGTGCCGGGCATTAAGCGTATTACGTCGACTTCTGACGCCAATGGCAGCCATGTTTCAATTGAGAAAACGAGCACTTATGATCTTGATGTCCTATTAGCCGACGTGAAAACCAAGGTTGATGCGATCAATAACCTACCTGCAGGCGCTGATAATCCAGTGATTGATAAGGCTCGTATGCAAGATCACGCCTTATGGGTACAGCTTTATGGGGATGCAGATAGAGCAACGCTACAGAGTTTAGCCGAGCAACTTAAGTCGGATTTACTGAGTCAGTCTTCGATTCGCGACCTGGAAATCAAGGCCAAGGCTGATCCTATGATTTCAGTCGAGGTTGATGAGAACAAGCTGCAAGCTTACGGTTTAACTCTGACTGACGTTTCAGAAGCTATTAATGCGGAGTCTTCTGCTGCCATCTCTACTAGCCTTCGCAACGGCGAAAAAACGGTTCGTTTGAAGGTGTCTGAACAGGCGTATGAGATCCAAGATTTCAACGCGATTCCGGTGATGACGACCAGCGATGGCACTCAAATTACACTGGGTGATATTGCCAACGTTGAAGATATGTTTGCCGACGATACCTTCATGCTGTCGCGTTATAACCAACAGAATGCGATGGCGATTCAGATCGTGATGGATGAATACGGAGACGTGGTCAGCATTGTTGAGCAAGCAGAGAAAGTGGTAGAGCGCTGGGAGAACAGCAACATGCTGCCTAGCGATGTCGAAATTGAAACTTGGTACGACAAAAGTACCATGATCAAAGATCGCTTGAGCCTATTGGTGAAAAACGCGTTAACTGGTATTGCTTTGGTGTTTATCGTGTTAGCGGTATTCCTTAACGTGCGTGTCGCTTTCTGGGTTGCTGCGGGCTTACCGTTTGTGTTCTTTGGCACCATGTTCTTCATGACCGACACCTTTATGGGGTTAACCATCAATGAAATGACCACGTTTGGTTTCATTATGGCGCTCGGGATAGTCGTTGATGATGCGGTGGTAGTCGGGGAAAGTATCTACTCCACACGCAAAGAAGAAGGCGACTCAATTGGCAGTACCATTCGAGGCACCATGAAGGTGGCATCACCGACCATATTTGGTGTGTTGACGACGGTTGTTGCCTTCTTAGCACTGGCTAATGTGGAAGGCAACATGGGGCAGATTTACGCTCAATTTGGTACGGTCGTGACTATCTGTTTGTTACTGTCTTTGGTTGAGTCTAAGTTCATTCTGCCATCTCACCTTGCACACATTAATACTAAGCGCAGTGAGAAGAAGGGGCTATGGGCTCGCGTTCAACATGCTGCCGATACTGGATTAGGTTGGTTTAATAAGCGCATCTATTGCCCTGTGATTGAATGGGCGTTGAAACTGCGTTACGCCGTGGTAATGGTTTTCTTATCACTGCTTATCTTGGTGGCAGGGTTGCCAATGACAGGCGCGGTTCGTGTGGCGTTTTTCCCTGATATGCCGGGTGACACCGTGACTGCTGATATGTCGATGCAAAACGATGCGAGCTTTGGTCAAACACAACAAAACTTGTTGGTACTTGAAGCTGCGGCAACACAAACGGATGAAACTCTGAGAGCGCAATACGGTGCTCAAGATGAAGCATCGGAACTGCTTAGCCTTCAGGTTATCGCTGATGCCGATGATTCTGGCCAAGTGAAAATTGAATTGGATAGCGACAGTGTTTACACATCGAACGAGTTTGCAGACACATGGCAAGAGGCTGTGGGCCAAATGGAAGGGGTTAAGAAGCTTAAAATCTTGTCTAAAATGGAGATGGTCGACAACTTCAAAGTGGAACTGAAAGCGTGGAATGAAGAATCAGTGACCGCGGCGGGCAATGAGTTTTTAACCAAGCTTCAAGCGATTGATGGTGTGAGTGGCATTGATCATAACTTGGATCTTGGCGAGCCTCAGTATCGTTTCGAATTAACACAACAAGGTCGTGCGCTAGGTTTTGATACGGCAAGCCTTTCACAGCAAGTATTACAGGCGTTTGGTGGTGACATCGTTCAGCAATTCCAACGTGGTAAAGATGAAGTGAAAGTTCGAGTTCGTTACCCAGAATCAGCTCGTCAAACCATTGCGGATATCAAGCAATCGAGCGTGAGAACCAACGACGGTACCGTGGTGCCTTTGAGTACTGTTGCGGAAGTACATTCAGATTACCAAGTTTCAGAGATTACACGTATTGATAGTCAACGAGCTGTTTACATCAGTGCTGTTCTAGATAAAGACGTCGTTGCACCTGCAGAGCTTGTTCATCAACTGCAAGAAACGCTAGTACCGGATCTAGAAGCGCAATATCCCGGGTTAACGGTCGATTTTGCAGGCGAAACGGAAGAGCAAGAAGAGACGGCTAGCTCAATGATGAGCATGTTTGTGCTCGCTATGATTGCGATTTACACGCTGCTTGCTATCCCGCTGAAGTCTTACATTCAACCGGTGATCATCATGACAGCGATTCCATTTGGTATTGTTGGCGCAATCCTAGGACACTGGTGGAATGACTTAACAATCAGTATCCTATCGTTAAACGGTATTTTAGCGTTGAGCGGTGTGGTAGTGAATGACAGCTTGTTGTTGGTTTCCCGTTTTAACGAGTTAATCAAGGAGAAGGGCAAGTCGGTTCACGATGCGATTGTTGAAGCGTGTTCTGGTCGACTGAGAGCCGTTTTACTCACATCGGTTACAACGTTCGCAGGTTTGACGCCACTATTAAGTGAGACGTCTTTGCAGGCTCAATTCCTGATCCCTGCAGCAGCGGCGTTAGGCTACGGTATTTTGTTTGCAACACTTATTACACTGATTCTGACGCCAGCATTATTAATGATTCAATGTGAGATTAAGTCGCTGATTCTTAAAGTCACAAATCGAGTCAAAGGCGTTGAACAAACGGCTTAACAATAGCTAAGCTAATGATATCTAGGCTGATGGGGCAGAGTGAGTCTTTGCTACATCGGTCTAGGTTCGTTACCGATCAAGATACAAAGATCACTGCGAAGCTACACTACAACTAACAATAGAGGTCGTCATGATGGCAGAATCCGTCACTAATAAACTCACAGATAAGCTTCAATTGCTTTTGGTTGAAGACGACCTCGATTTGGCGACTGCTGTTATCGATTACCTCGATTTAGAAGACATCCAGTGTGATCATGCAGCCAATGGTTTAGCGGGCCTTAACCTAATAGAAACCAATCGTTACGACGCGGTGATCCTCGATCTGAACCTACCTAAGATGAACGGGTTGCAGGTTTGTGAAAACCTTAGAGCACAGGGGATCGACACACCAGTATTGATGCTGACTGCACGTGATACGTTAGATGATAAATTGACGGGTTTTTCAAAAGGGGCCGATGACTACTTGATCAAACCATTTGCGATGGAAGAGCTAATTGTTCGAGCGCAAGTATTGGCCAAGCGACGCAGTGGTCAGGTTAGCCGATTATCGGTGAGCGATCTGGAGCTCGATCTTAAACAGCATCAAGCTTATCGTGCTAACTCACCTCTCAAGCTTTCCCCAACTGCGCTCAAAATATTAGAAGTTTTGATGCGTTCTAGCCCCAATCCCGTCTCAAGAGAGACGATAATTCAGGGTGTGTGGGGCGATGACCAACCAGACAGTAATAGCTTAAAAGTGCATATTTTCAATCTACGTAAACAAGTCGATGCTGAACAAGACAACAAATTACTTCATACCATTGCGGGTAAAGGGTTTGCGATTAAGGAGCAACCAGAAGGATGAAGATTAGACCAAGCTTAAGAATCTATGTTTTGCTGGCGATTCTGGTTACGGGCGTAACGACGATTCTGGTTCTATCAGCATTGAGTATAAATTACTTTATCTCAGGTATGGATGTCGCTATGCGTGGTTCTATGATTGCTCAAGCTCAGCAAGAGATTGTGAAACCGGGCAAGCCTATGACCAATCAAGAGTTTACGGTTGCAACGCAATGGAGCGATTTACCACAAGGTATTCAAACTCATATTGAGCAGAATAACGTTGAGTTAAATGTCATCTCAAAAAAGGTTCTTGGTAAGTCAATCTTTGCACCGCCAAAAGAAGGTTACTTTGTCATGAAAGTGATGAAGGGAGCTGAAGTGCGTTACGTTTCTGCTGTGTTTGACCAAAAACAAGACCATTTCTTAGACGACAAAGCGCTGCCTCACTTTGTGACAATTTTTCTGACGGCGTTAGCCGCGATTGTTCTCTTTTTTGCGATTTTAGTTTTGATATTACGTAAAGTAGCATCGCCTGTTGAGCAGCTAAAGAATTGGGCCAAGTCGTTAGACAAAGATAACCTCAATGAACCCACTCCCGATTTTCACTTCAGTGAGTTGAACACCTTAGCTAACATCATTCGCGATAGCTTAAGCTCGGTTCAAAGCAGCTTAGAACGAGAACAGAAGTTCTTAGGTTACGCGAGTCATGAGTTACGCACGCCTATTGCAGTGACAAGAACCAACAGTGAACTGTTAGAGAAGTTGATTCAAAAAGGCAAGAGCCCAGAAAAGCAACTTGAAGTGATAGACCGAATCAAGCGTGCGGGCTTTACCATGACAGACCTGACTGAAACCTTGTTGTGGCTGACACGACAGCAAGACAAAGATTTGCCGCTGGAAAACACACATATCGGCGACATGTTGCAACAGATAAACCATGACTTAACCTATCTATTAAATGGAAAAGATGTGGCAGTGAACCTTGAAAGCGACGACACACAGTGCCAGTTGCCTGTCGGGCTAACTCGAATTGTATTGACTAACTTGATCCGTAATGCCTTTCAACATACAGGAAGCGGGACGGTGGATATCGTTCAAGTGGGCTTAAAAGTCACCATTGTTAATCACAATACCGATGGCGCGGAAGAAGACAATCATTTGGGCTTTGGTTTAGGGCTAGAGCTCACCGAGAAGCTGCTCGCGCAATACCAATGGCAATACCATAACCAAGAGTTGGCTGGTGGACGTGAAGTGTGGGTGGATTTCTCGTAATGCACTGGCGTGATCGTCTTAAGGTGTATTGGTATCACCGAAAGCAGACTAACCGTTCGAATGGTGATAAAGCGAAGTCTTTAGGTTGGACTAGCGAAGAGAGCCAATTATGTCGCTTTGAAGTGATTGCTCGCTCAGCCGATTTTGAGAAAAAAAGTGTTTTGGATTTAGGCTGTGGCTACGGAGAGTTGTTTGAACTGCTCGACAGTATCTATTGCATTCAATCGTACACGGGCGTTGATCAACACGCAGACTTCCTCAAAAAGGCTAAGCAAAGCTACACCGAGGCTCGTTGTCAGTTTTTATCGGGTGATATGAGTAAGATGAATCTCCGAGCACACGATGTGGTTATAGCAAGTGGCTCACTGAATTATATCTCTCGTGATTCAGACTACCTGATCAACATGATCACTCGTATGTTTGAATTGGCGAATCAAACGGTGATTTTTAATCTTCTCAATTCAAGCCAATATCCTTCGCGTAACACCTTAATGAGTTATCACCCTCAGGGCGTGTATCGCTTCTGTAAAACGTTGTGTGACGATGTCTCTCTGATAGAAGGCTACGCTGAAGGGGATTTCACGATAGTGATGAACAAAGTCCCCCCAGAACCTGTGTGATGGTTTGGTAAGAATTTAAAAAGCCGCAGGCCTCGGAAGGCATGCGGCTTTTGGGGTTCTAAACAACCTAGATATTGCTGCTAGTTCTTCAGCGGTTGGTTTTTTATGAGCCCGTAAGGGGTATTAGTAAATACCTTAGGGTTACCTTCGTAAGTCGGTGCTTCATTCACTTGTTGCCAATCGAGTAGCATGATTGCTAGCACATTGCGGTGTTCACCGTACTCAAGGTCAAAATCGCCAGTAATTGAAGGGATCATGCCTTGTTTCTCATCGATTGAAGCTTGAATCGCGAGTCGAGTTTTCTCGACAACGGGATCATCTTCTAAACCTGCCAATAAGAAGGTTAATCCAACCTCAGCGATCACATCTTCTTTCGCACGAAGTAGAATCGTATCGATGTTTTCTCTGAAGTAATCGTAGATCCATTGATGATCTTGTTCGCTTACTTGATGCTGGTAGTACTCGGAGTCGCCAAAGATGACGTGCGTCATGCCATAGATTTTATTGCCAAATTGCTGGCTTGAGAGTTTCTTATCTTTATCGTCTGGGTATGCCTTTTTGAAGGTATCGACGAACTCATCAACGACATCTTGTTCACCCAGTTGGCGCAGCCAGTATACCTGATTAGCTAATTGAGCCGCCCACGTTTTCACCATGTCTTGATTGGTTACATATCGTGAGAAGTCATAGCGACGAATGATTTCGCGCAGCTTGGCGTCGTTCTTGTGCTCTAAACCGTATTCATTAGCACGAGCCATTGAACCAAGAAGGTCGACGCCAAGGTAGAGGTATTCTGGCATGTGCTTGGTGATGTTGTAGCGTCGAACACTGCGCTCATCGTTATCCCCAATATAAGATGCAACACGCTTCTCTGAGTAGAGTACGATTTGTTCCATGGTTTGAACATCATTTGACAGGGTGCTGAGCTTGCTTGCCACTCTTGCCATGTCACTCCACACTGCAGCGGAATATTTGTCGTCTAATGTCTGACGATACATTCGCAGCCCGTAGTGACCCTCTTTGAATGCAGGTAGAGTGTACAGCTGGCTTTCGTAGGTGGTGCGAATAAGGTCAGCAGACTGCTTGAAAGACTGTTCTTGAGAGTTGAGCGAATCTGCTTGGAATTGAACGCTCGCTACGGTTGGCGCTTGAGCGTTTTCTTGTGCGTGAACAGCAACGGCAACAGAGGCTGATAGCAATGTACACAGTGTGATAGTTTTTAACTTCATGTCGTGAGGTACCAAGCTGATTGATAGTTTATGTAAAATAACATTGATGAATCCTTTAATGTAAGCTTTGAGTCAATACAATGTTAGCTTTATAAGGTTCACTAACCCTTTTTGATTAAATCATTCGTTTAGTTAAGAAGTCTGAAGTGATGAATGACTCAATATTTGATAGATAGTCGACGTTAGTATAGATTTTTAATGACTTAGCGGCATACTAGAGTAATAAGCCAGAAATGAGCCGTTATAAGGCAGTATATAGAACAAAAGTGTTAGAGGTTCGTCAATGCCAAGTGGTTCTAGCAAGCAGTGGTCTGCCAAAGTAGTATCTTTTCTTTTCTTCCTTGCGATAGTAAGCGCAATAGAGTTCTTTCACGCCAAGCAATTAACTTTTCTTAAAAACGAATCGTATTCAGAGGCAAAAAAGCAACTATCCATTATTCGTTCTCGGATTGAAGCCGCGATCGTGTCAGATATGTATATCCTCAATAATTTCTCGACTTTAGTGACCATCAACCCCGATGGTGAAGTGAAAAATTGGGACAAGATTGCTGAGAATATCATTCAAGATGGCTTCCATATTCGACTTATCGGGCTCGCCAAAGACGACATTCTAAATTTTGTTTACCCTCTGGAAGGCAATGAGCAGATTCTCGGTATCAATTATCGTGACCATCCAAATCAATGGGAGTCTGTTGAGATAGCTCGTAATCTTGGCAACACTTTTATCGCTGGTCCCTTTGAACTGTTTCAAGGAGGGCAAGCCCTCATTACACGCACTCCGATCTTTAGAGATCCGCCATTCAATCAAGATTACTGGGGTGTCTCTAGTGCTGTAATCGGTTTAGATGAGCTGTTTGAAGATATAGGGATCGGGAACATCGAAAATAAGTATCAACTCGCGATTCGCGGTGTAAACAGTTCAGGTAAAGATGGCGCTGTCTTTTATGGCTCTCAGGATGTGTTTGATAATGCGTTTACCACCGAACAGGTGAGCTTTCCATATGGTGGTTGGTACCTTGCTCTCTCCGGCAACGAGCATGTATTAATGGATGAGCCTTGGTATAGAATTCAAGCGGTAAGACTGGTGGGTTACTCCACAATGTTAGTGCTGGCGTTTGCCTTCTTTACTATATATCGCCTGTACCGCATTGCAGATAGCCGCTCTATGCATGATGCGCTAACGATGTTACCGAATCGCAGATATTTCATGTATAGCCTCAACCAGGCCTTTAACACCACTCTCAAACAGAGAGCAAGAACCTTTGCCGTTGTAAATATAGACCTCGATGGGTTTAAAGCAATCAACGACACTTATGGTCATGCGGCTGGCGATCAGGTATTGATCGAGTGCGCGAACCGCATTAGGAGTGAGTTGCGTGTTTCAGATATCGTCGCAAGGATAGGAGGGGATGAATTTTTACTTTTATTGCCACGCATCATCGATGATCAACACGTATCTTCGATAGTGACTAAACTACGAAAGGCGATATGTTCGGCCCCCGTTGTTTACGAGGCGCATTCTATTTACCTTCGAATTAGCGTCGGTTGGGTTATTCATAGTAACAACTACAATGATGTCGATGCACTCTTGAAAGCCGCTGATGAAAAAATGTACGAACAGAAGCGACAAGTCATCTAAGTTGAATTTAAGCTGCGATTAGAATTTAGTTGCTGAATGTGGTGAAAAGCCTCAGAATACCGCGCTTTGCTCCGTATCAATGTATTTGATGAGTAAAAGCTGAAGCAACGCACTTTTGAACGTGTTGCTCATACTAAATGTTATTCAACTGAGAAAATAATCTATGAGTTTTACCTCCCTTGGCCTTTCTGAACCGATCCTTAAAGCTATTGAAGCACAAGGTTACGATAAGCCATCACCAATACAAGAGAAAGCCGTGCCAGCTGTCCTAACGGGCAAAGATGTGATGGCCGCTGCTCAAACAGGTACAGGTAAAACTGCAGGCTTCACGCTACCTATTCTTGAAATGTTATCGAAAGGCCCTCGCGTACGTCAGAATCAAGTTCGTGCGCTAGTGCTAACGCCAACTCGTGAGCTTGCTGCACAAGTGAATGGAAGCGTAGTGAAGTACGGTATTAACTTACCGCTTACTTCTACGGTAGTGTTTGGTGGCGTGAAGATTAACCCTCAGATGCAAAAACTGCGTAAAGGTAGTGACGTGCTGGTGGCAACACCAGGTCGTCTGCTTGACCTATACAACCAAAATGCAGTGCGTTTTGACCAACTAGAAATCCTAGTGCTAGATGAAGCGGACCGCATGCTAGACATGGGTTTCATCCGCGATATCCGTAAGATCTTGGCTTTCTTGCCTAAGAAGCGTCAGAACCTACTGTTCTCAGCGACGTTCTCTGATGATATCCGCAGCTTAGCGAAAGGCTTGGTGAACAATCCTGTTGAGATTTCAGTCAGTCCTGCAAACTCTACGGCAAAAACGGTTGAGCAAAGCATCTATCCAGTAGATAAAAAGAAAAAGAGTGCAATGCTAGCGAAGCTAATCAAAGATAACGATTGGCGACAAGTTTTGGTGTTCAGCAAAACAAAACACGGTGCAAATAAGCTTGCGCGTTTTCTTGAAGAGCAAGACATCACTGCAGCACCTATTCATGGTAACAAGAGCCAAGGTGCACGTACTAAAGCCTTAGAGAACTTTAAAACAGGTAAGGTACGAGTACTTGTTGCGACTGATATCGCCGCTCGTGGTATTGATATCCCGCAACTGCCTCAAGTGGTTAACTTCGATCTTCCACATGTATCAGAAGACTATGTACACCGTATAGGTCGTACTGGCCGTGCTGGTGAAGTTGGTAAAGCGATTTCATTGGTTTGTGCTGATGAGGTAGGTGAGTTGTTCGGTATTGAACGCCTTATTCAACAAGTGTTAGAGCGCCGTGAACTTGAAGGTTTCTCTCCTGTAAACAAGTTACCTGAATCTCGTTTGGATTCCCGTCCAATTAAGCCTAAGAAGCCGAAGAAAGCAAAACAACCACGTGAGCATGCTGATGGGCAACGCTCTGGAGATAACGCTCGTGGGCATAAGCCAGCAGGCAAGAACAAGCGTCATGTAGCCGGTAATGGATCTGCGCCAAAGCGTAAGCCAACGGCTGGAAAGAAGCCGACTGAAAACAATTCAGCCGCGACAGGTGAAGATAAATCAGTGAGAAACAACGGCAGCAACTTTAAGCGCGGTAATGCAGGCAATAAACCTGCCGCAAATAACACAAGTTCTCAGAACACTTTGAGCAAACCAAGCGGTGCAGGTAAATCTAACGGTACAGGTAAGCCAAACAACGCGGGTAAACCTGCAGGCAAACCTAAGAAGTCGGGTTACGGTGGCAGTTATGGCCCAAGCAAATCATCGAACAAGCCAGCAGGAAGCAAGCCTTCGACAAACAAACCGTCTAGAAGCCGCTCTAAGCCAGCTCCTCAAAAGTAATCTTTGCTGAGATATTGAGAGTAACGAACCGGAGTCGCGTGATAAAAAGGCGTCTCATTGGCTAAGTACTTTCTGTCATAGAAATTGATTAAGCGCGAATATTGAATATCAATGTTCGCGTTTTTTATGCCTGTTATTTTGTCGTTTGAGAAAGTAGTAGGAGAGGATAAAACGGTTGAATCTATTGATAAATTAGACTTTAGGGGAAGGGTAACGAATCGTTAATGATTTTTTAATAACAACATAATCACTAGCGTTTTTGTGGTTTTTTGCAATTTGCAATTTCAGTTTGCAAAACAAACAAGACTTTACGGCGAATACGTGTCCAGATGCGTAGTAAATACGTATTTTAAAAGTTGGCACGTATGCTGCATTAGTAATGGTGACCCTTCTTAAGCCGAGGGTCACCTAGCCAACTGACGTTGTTAGTGAGCCTTTATTGTTCACACAAAATATATGACCAATCACCCTTTTGTGATTGGTTTTTTTTTGCCTGAATTTTAGGCTCTATTTGTTTTATTGCTTTTTACTAATAGTCGTTGCTCCATAAAGCCAAGTAGGCAAAACAAAGCTATCCAGACAAAAGAAGTAGAACACGATAACTGCTTATCATGTCCGTACCTCAATTGCTTTAACACTCACCACACTTTGAGTAACAGCTTGGTTGGCGCGGGCACTCTCCACCTCTGGAGCAGATAAGCCTAGCCTCTGTTTCTATCCCACGTTCAATCCAATTTATATTTAGAATCTTGGCTATTGTCGTGAGATCTTTTTTGATGTTACGCGGTATTGCTACAGAGCCGCCATTGTTGACGCACGAAGCTTTTAGCTGCTCTGCTATTTCTCTCGAATTACCACCTTGAGCATCAATCGCTGGATTGAGGTCTATACCTGCACACAATACGCGATTGTTACCCGCTGGGTCCGTCATATTGATGGATTCACAGCAGTAGATTCTTGGCTCATCACCTACATTCAAAATGGAGATCTGAGCAGAGCTACCCGCTCGAGGTTCAGATAATCGACGGAACACAGCCCAATGTTGACATGGGTCAGCGACCGTTCTCATATTGCCCCAAGGCAGTGGAATCCCGTTCCCGCGGTACACCGCCTTGAGTTTCCCCGGTCCATAAGCATCAAAGTAGTGCCAGTGAGGGTAGGGCGATACTACCGTCATTCGACGCATCGCAACAGAGGGGGAAACCCCTGCTCTTTTGTGAACGTCGATTTCGTAACCAGTACGATCGAGAAGCTGTCTGAACGGGACTTTGGGGCATAGCAGCGCGCCAGCAAAGAAGCTGGATTCAAAATCACGCCATGCTTGAAGAATGTCTTGAGAGTTGAGTTGGGAAGAGCCTGATACTTGGTTGTCGTCCCATGTGTTGTTATTACCGACTGATAACACACTCTTTAGGCCTTCTTTGCTGTGCAGAATGCAATGGCCGATATAAACCGATAGGTCGTATTTCAGACGTGTTGGATACTCTTTAAGAATCTCGTTTAAGAAGATAGTTCCGGGAGGCTCAAAGAAGGAGGTCACTAACTGCTTAGCGTTAATTCCGAGCTCATCGACTACGTCCTGCGGCGTCCGAGTAACCCAACGGATGTTGATTCCTAGGCTTCTAGCGATGTCTATGAGGTCTTCTACGCTGAGGTTGAGGCGTTTCAGGCCAACCTCCTCTGCAGCACGCTCAAGGTCAGGGAAGTGGTTCTGGTTGCTCTCTTGATGCGCTCGAATCAATAGGTGTGCAAACTGTCGACCAGAGATCCCTGTTTGCGATAGCATTTCAGGAATCGCAATTTGTAGGATGTCGTTAGAGAAAAGGAAGCTCGGCTCGAGTGCCATGCCACTTATTCCGCCGCGATTCCCTTTATCTGGAGCTATGGCTTGCTGTTCTGATTCGTCGTCGAGGAACCATGTTGGATTTTTCTGAAAGACCTGTGCAATCACTTCCAGCATATCGATGCTTGGCACCCGCTTTCCACGTTCAATCATTGAAAGGTAAGAAACAGAAGGGGCATATTCTGGGTTGATTCTGATACAACGCGCAGACAGATCTTCCATTGTTAAATGGTTACGTTTTCTTAGGTTACGTATTTTCGTACCTAGGAAATGTGACTGACGAACTAAACTTTTTGACAAGGCCATATTTGTAAAATTCACATTGTAAAATTTTTGTTGTGAAATTGTATGTAAAAAAGCGCTAATCTACAAACTAAGCAATTCACAAAATGACAAATAAATTAAACGTTAGTTTGGAATAATTGCTCTAGGACACATTTTTGCTTTAGAAATCGGTGGTTATCACCGGACTGGTCAAGAGGGAAAGACTATGAATATGCTTACATTCGATAAAACAGAAATCCAAAAACAATCAAAACCATTTATCGCTGAAGCTGTCTTTGCCGTGGAGACGATCAGTGCAAACCAGCAAACTGAAAAGCAAGTTAAAGCAAAGCAGCTACTTGATCGACTATTCCCATTTGAGAATGGCTCACATCAAGACGTAACCAGTTATGTCGTTGATTACCGCCACATCATGGCTTACTTTAAAGATGGTCAGCACAGTGGTCTAAAGTACCCTAAACAGTTTGTAGCGTACATGGGTGAGAAGAATGATCCAGACTCTATCTTGTTCCGAGATGGCAGTGGAAGCCACCTAGAGGTGATGTTTGGCTGCCATAAAGGGACAGGCTGTATTGAACTAGTAGAAATCGATGATATTCAGTTGGAATCATGTACTACGTTTGGCCAATCACCAATGGAAGCAACCACCACAATGCGAGAAGAGACCATTGCAGCAATGCGCCATTGGATCAGTTTGATTCAAGGTGATGCAAAGGGTAAACCAAAGGCATGCAGTGAAGATAAAGAGTTCAGAGCAAAAAGTGGTGAAGATTACTGTCTTAATTACTGCTTTCAGCTCTAGTGGTGAACCCTAGGTAACGAAATCAATTTGTACAGTTAAAGAAAAAGCCCCAGAGATAATGTCTTTGGGGCTTTCTAATTTCAATAAAGGCGAACCACGTGTAATTGGCTTAAATAGCCCGGACTAATGATGGTCCTTATAGAGGCATAACGCGATTACGGCCAAGTGTTTTAGCTTCGTAAAGCAACTTATCTGCGCGTTCAATCAACGAGTGTGGTGACTCTCCAGGCTCGAGTTCAGCAACGCCAAAAGAGGCGGTAATATTCCCGACCTGCTCACCACTGCGGCGATCTTTAATCGACAGCTTTTCGAGAGAGCGACGGTTTGTGTCAGCAAGCTGACGAGCAATTCGCAAAGATTTATTTGGCACAATGAGAGCGAATTCTTCGCCACCGAAGCGATAAGCTGAAATACCTTCACGACAACTTAGCTTGAGTTTGCGAGCAATTCCTTTTAGGACCATATCGCCAAATAGGTGTCCATAGGTGTCGTTGAAATTTTTAAAGTGGTCTATATCGAGAAGAATCAGACAAAGAGATTGTTGCGCTTCACATAAGGTTTCTATATCGCGATCGAAAGAACGACGGTTATAAAGTGTTGTTGTGCTATCAAAAAGCGCATCTTTCTGTACTTCTACTAACTGGTTTTTCAGCTTGGTGATTTCTGATGTTGCAGAGTTCAACTGAGAGTTTAGAAACTGAGTAGAGTGACGAATATGACGAGATTCAGAAACGAGCTGTCGAACCAAAGACATGACTTCATCAATAGATAAGCTTTCATTATCAACACGAGCCAAGTCCTCGAAGCTTTTGTCGATCATGTCAGAAAAAGCAGAGGTGTCAGTCAGGGTGTCATTCATTGAATTGGAAACTTCAGAAACTAACAGTTCTAAATTAGCGCGAAGGTCATTGATATTGGTTTCGGATGTGCTAGCAACATAATTGTTGTATAGCTGTTCACCAACGGCAGGAGGACAAATACCGTAGTGCTCTAAAACACCATCCATGTCTTGAGTCAGCTGGGGAATAGCGTTATCGACATAGGTGTACCAAAGTGCGTAATTTGCAGGTGTCGTTGACACCCTGTTCTTCATCATAAGAGGCACCGCTTTTTTTAGATTTGCGGTGGATTTCTGAAATTCGTCTTTGTTCATTATTTTTACTGCAGATACCAAACCAACTAAGCCACTTGTTGACAAGGTTAGCGGATTTCGAAGGTCTTTGCTTTAAAAATTATATAATTAATGGATGAGGGTTGGATTAATCACTCATTTTTATTATGAATATCGATTGTGAACTTATAACGGTTATCTAATGGGTTGTTCTTTAACCATATTTTGCGTTGTTTACTTTGCAACAGCGATGTCGACATGAGCACTAAAGCAAGGTAATGATTTCAGAAAGTCACGCTATATGTGGACAAGCCAAAGTGAGGTTGTTTGTAGTAGGGGAGCGAGTGATTTAAGAGTGGGTAGAAAAAATGATTAGCAGTAAGGAAGCATAGGGTACTTTTCATTAGATACAAAAAAGCGCCGATAAAAATCAGCGCTTTAAAATTCTTTTTAGCTAAATGCTAATTATTGAGCAACAACGTTTGCTGCTTGTAGGCCTTTTTGACCGTTTTCAACTTCGAAAGAAACCTTTTGGCCTTCTTTCAGAGTTTTGAAGCCTTCAGAAACGATTGCACGGAAGTGTACGAATACGTCAGCGCCGCCGTTGTCTTGAGAAATGAAACCGAAACCTTTCTCTTCGTTAAACCATTTTACAGTGCCAGTATTTGTGTTAGACATAATTTGTCCCTTATTCATAAGTTTTCTAAATTGTTGATTGCATTCGATGCAATGCGCTGATAATTGGATTATTTAAAATTGCTAAGAAATAAGGAAAAACTACTTACAAAAACGGGTAACGATTTTACATGTCAATTTTTTACTATTCATCTAACTTAAATAACTCCGGCTAACAGAGCGAGAGCATGGTAACACAGTCTTTTGAGATGTACACGTATTGCTTAAGAATTTTGTGCTTTTTTTGTCATACCGTGCGAATGTACAAAATTTACACTGATTTAGTGAT
The DNA here is from genome assembly GCF_024347515.1 of Vibrio gigantis. Classification (NCBI taxonomy): domain Bacteria; kingdom Pseudomonadati; phylum Pseudomonadota; class Gammaproteobacteria; order Vibrionales; family Vibrionaceae; genus Vibrio; species Vibrio gigantis. The sequence continues at coordinate 797,403 of NZ_AP025493.1, read as the reverse complement.
AGTTTTGTCGCTTCGTCCAATACAACAAAAGGAAGCATCTCAGCTTCCTTTTGATCATTAGTATAGACGATATTAACGCTTAAAGTTGATATCTTCAGTTTGAGCTAAATTTATTTTGGTTTTAGCTGGTTGAGTCTCTGCAATCACCTTACCGTGGCGTATTGAGTACTGCACTGGTACTTGGCGGCGCACGGCATCAAAGCCATTGTCAGCAGGAAGAATCAGTAAGCTGCCTGGCTTACCTTCTTCAATACCGAAGTTGTCTTGGATATTCAATGTGCGAGCCGAATTCTTGCTGATCAAATCAAGTGAAGTGTTGATTTGATCGTAGCCCATAACTTGTGTCACATGCAGCCCCATGTGCAGAACCTGAAGCATGTTCGCTGTGCCCAGTGGGTACCATGGATCAAACACATCATCGTGACCAAAACAAACGTTGATGTTTGCTGCTAGCATCTCTTTCACACGAGTTACGCCACGGCGTTTCGGGTAATCATCAAAACGGCCCTGCAAGTGAATATTCACTAACGGGTTTGCCACGAAGTTGATACCAGACATCTTCAATAGGCGGAACAAGCGAGATGCGTAAGCACCGTTGTAAGAGCCCATCGCAGTCGTGTGGCTTGCTGTTACCTTTTCACCCATTTCAAACTTATGAGCAAGGGCTGCTAGTGTTTCAACAAAACGAGATTGTTCGTCGTCAATCTCGTCACAGTGAACATCGATCAGACAGTCGTATTTACGTGCAAGCTCGAAAACGTAATGCAGAGATTCAACACCGTATTCACGAGTGAATTCGAAGTGAGGGATAGCACCGATAACGTCAGCGCCGATCTTCACTGCTTCTTCAAGCAACTCTTTGCCGTTAGGGTATGAAAGAATGCCTTCTTGAGGGAATGCAACGATCTGGATGTCGACCCATTCTTTCATCTCTTCACGAACTTCAACCATCGCTCTTAACGCAACTAACGTTGGGTCAGATACGTCAACATGAGTACGGACGTGTTGAACACCGTTAGCTATTTGCCATTTCAGTGTTTGCTTGGCACGAGACTTTACGTCTTCGATTGATAACAGTTCTTTGCGCTCAGCCCAACGCTCAATACCTTCAAACAAAGTGCCAGAGATGTTCCAGTTTGGCTCACCAGCAGTTTGAGTGGTATCTAGGTGGATGTGCGGTTCACAGAAAGGAGTAACTGCAATGCCACCTTCAGCATCAAGGATGTCACCTTGATGATTGATTTGTGCGTCATTATCGAGAATGCGAGAAAATTGACCATTTTCAATCAGAATCTGTTTCAAGCCCTCTTGGTCTTGAAGTTTCGCGTTCTTGATTAATAAGGTTGTCATAGTGTGTCCTTAAGCGGCCTGAGATTTCAGAGCTTTTTTGTTCAATAGAGGATTAAGCACGAGGTAACTGATTGCACCGCCTAACACTGCGTTCAAAGGAACAACGCCAGGTAGGAAGTGACCAGCGGCTACGCCTGTTGCTACCGCGATAATGCCAGCCCAGTTAACGGTTTGGAACTCTGCATTTGCAAAATCTTTGTAACGTTTACGGTTCGCGAAGAAGTCGGCGATGATTACGCCACCAATTGGTGGAATCGCTAGCGAAAGGAAGGTTAACCAACCAACGAAGTTATTGTATAACCAAAGCGCGAAAATCGTACCGATAATGCCGTTAATGATAGACATTGTAGTACTTGAGCGGCCAGTGATGTTAGATAAACCAAGCCCCGATGCGTAAAGTGCATTTTCATTGGTTGTCCAGATATTCAAGCCAAGTACGATGATAGCTGGAAGCAGTAGACCTTGCGCGATCATTACATCTGAAATGTCGGCCTGACCGGTTGCTGCTGCGCCTGCTGCGCCGAAGATAAACATCAGTGAGTTACCGATGAAGAACGCAACCATGGTAATTAACACTGCGCTTGCAGGTTTTTTACCAAAACGAACGAAATCGGCAGTCAGAGTACCTGCACTTACAAACGAACCTACAACCATTGCTAGTGCCATTGAGAAGTCCATCGGAGTTTCTGGCTTAATCAGTTGAAGCTGTTCTAGCCCGCCAACACTGTCTACGGCTGTCAGTACTGAGTAACCCCCTAAGATAGCTATCGCAGGTACCGCTATCGCTGAAAGTACCATTAGCGCTTTAATACCGAAGTACACTGTACCTGTCATTAATAAGCCCGATACGATGATTAATGTGTTGGTATCGATGCCTGTCGCTTTTTGTACTGGAATAGCAAACATTGCCACACCCACACCAAACCAACCGACTTGTGTGCCGCCAAGTAGGGCTGAAGGAAGCCATGAGCCTTTGGTACCGAAAGAGAAACGAGCTAGGAGGTGAGTAGAGAGGCCAGTAGATGCGCCGATGTAGCCAAGAAAAGAAGTGTAAATACCGAGGATTAGGTTACCGATGAGAACGGCGAGGAAGAAATCGTTGAATGAAAGACCTGTCCCGAGTGAACCACCGGTCCACATACTTGCAGAGAAGAAAGTGAGTCCAAGCATTACCATGGTGAGTGAAGCAACTCCTTTCCTAGCCGATGTAGGAACCGGCCCTAGACTGTAGTTATTATCAGCAGCCATTTTTTACCTCCGCAAATGATCAAAATTAAAATTAACGGTCGCCGTATTGCAGGCAAACGTGCGCATTATGGTGATATAAATCACATAGTCAATGCTAATTTTGTCAATAAAGGCATTTTAAAATCAGTTATTGTATTAATTTTCTTGTAAAACATGGGGTTATTATCTTTGTTTGTTTCAAAAAAATAAATAGAAAACGTTTTCTATAACGCATTGGCTATCTACTGTTCTTGGTTGGCTATGAATGTTTATTATTATTCGTTTGAATGGGTGTCTGTATCGGGAGGAGGACGCTAGGCCAAACTGCAGGCAAAAAAATAGCCAATCGCAATAATCGCAATTGGCTTATATATTTTGTGAACAAGAATAGGTTCACTAACAACGTCAGTTGGCTAGGTGACCCTCGGCTTAAGAAGGGTCAATATATACTTTGCAGTTAGTGTGCCAACTTTTAAAACCTCGAATATAGGCTGTTTAATAGCAATTTGGTGCGTATTTGGGCGTTTTATTTGCGTTTTTGAATTCCCTTGTTGCATTATGCAATTGCGATTTGCAATTGAATGCTAGTGCAGGGTGATCTAGCTGGTGATGATCTAGTGTCGCGATGAGATGAGCACGTTCCTGAGTTCTTTACCTTCTATGGACTCTTTCTACGCCTAAAAATATGGAATTTTAAGTAAGCAACCAAAAAAGCCCGTGCGACTTGAGATCGCACGGGCTTTGTCTTGTTTTATCTATCAGCCGTGTTAGATAGAGTAGAAGAAGTACAGCTGAGACTTCATTCTAATGATGATCCCGCGTATTACGTCTAGAAACGCCATAAAGCTGATAGGCTTCTCACCACTTACCCATGCTAAACCGACAGAACCAACAGGAATGTCGTAGCCTTCTGCTTCATCGATCTTTAAACGCACAAAGTGGTGCTTGTTCTGAAGGTTTCGACCTGTGGTGACACGCACCTGTTCATCGATACCGAGCAAGCTAGCCTGTGCTTCACCCGTTGCCTCAACAATGCCTTCTACGGTTGCAGAGAATATTTTCCCTGGATATACAGCTGTCGCAAATTCCGCTGGCTGACCAACCTTAATATTACGGATTGCTTGGTGATTGACTCGCATCAACACGTACTTCTCTTCGGTATACATCTGGATACGAGGCATCATAGAAACGCGCTGACCCTCACGTAGAATAAAATTCGTTACAAAGCCGTCAGTTGGTGCAGTGACCTTGGTGCTATTAAGATCCCATTGTGCTTGTGCCAATGTTGCTTTCGCTGAGTCCACCTCTGTCTGTTTTTTGCTTACGTTGGTTTCGGCTTTGTGAATGTCGAGTTTCGCGTTCTCTGCATCGACTTCTTTTTTACTCAGCTGAGATTCCAGCGTAGTGACATTATGAGTAGCTAAGTCAACCTTTGCTGTTTGTTGATCGATGTCGGTTTCAGTAATCGTATGTTCTACGACGCTGTTTTGCCTCTGGTAACGATCAAGCGTTTTAGATTGTAAAACTAAATCTGTTTTTGCTGACTCTATCTGTGCAACTGAAGCCTTAATGTCTTCTAGCGCCGAACGATAGCTCACTTTTGCAATGCTTACTTCTTGGCGAGCCGTATCTAAAGCAACCTCTGCTGACTCGAGCTGAACGCTGGCTTTATCTCTTGCGATGACATATTTGGTGTCATCAATCTCATAAATTAGCTGTCCTTCAGTTACATCTTGATTAGGGTGGATATGGACTTTAGTCGTCTTACCCGACACATTCGTTGAGTCTGGGCGCAACTGAATGTGTGGAGATTGCACAACTGAGCCTCCGGATAAATCCATTGGAGTAAAGTTGAGTAGGCCAACCCATACAAACAACAACCAAGATGTGCCACCGAGGTACGCAAACGCCTTGGTACCTTTATTCCAAGGCATACCGATTAGCCTAAGTAAGTAAATGAACAGTGCCCAAATAGCCAAGCCTTCTAACATGTTTGGCTCTCCTCATCTTGTTTGTCGGAAGTCGTTTGTTCCTTAGATGTTGCCGGTGATTTCCAAGTGTCTCTTAGATTGATGATGGCTTTTTCCATATCGACGAAGGCCAAGATCACAGCTAGTACCCATACCCAGTGCCATACAAAACCAATCCATGTTAATGCGGTGATTAAGCCAAGTTGTTGATGCTCTTTACTATGAGCCTTGTTGATTGGCAATTCATGGACGCGCCAGAACCCGTAACATGCAGCTGCAATGGTTGCGACCAATACCACACCAGCAACTACGTGTAATACGGTATCTGCGCCGGTTCCTACAAATGGGACACTAACTAAACTCATTGATAAACCCTAGGTTAAATTGAGCACCGAGTGTGATTGATATCAGATTTATAGCTTGAAATTTTACCAATTACTTTAATAATGGGTCTTATATGATTGGATCTGTAATTTTGTTGTCGAGGAATTGTGGCGGATGAATAATTGTAACTTCTTAAGAGCATTAGGAATTTTAGGAATATATCAATATGCGGCGGTGAATCGTGAGCTAGATATGGACTCTCTAGGCATTCCGCATTCGGTATTTGCTAACGCCATGAACTTAATTCCGGTTAATGAAGTAGACAAATGGTATGGCTTGCTTGAACAGCAAACTAATGATCCTGATATAATTTTAAAGCTCGCAGATAGGGTAGATATTGAGAAGTTAGGACCACTTGCTAATTGGTTTTTCTCGGGGCACGACCTCGCTTCAACCATTCGGCGTGTCAATATTGGATTGCACTGTTTGCAATCGGGTGCTTTCTTATACGGGGCACAAGTAGGTAGTCTTATTAAGTGGTGTTATGACAACCCTGAATATTCTGACACTGGTAAGGTTCATGACTCAGTCCGTATCGCGATTTTCATGATGAAAATTATCAGGAGATATCTAGGGCCTGATTTCAAACCAGCGTCAGTATCTATTGCTGGGTATCGTGAGAATGTCGACCTTTATCACGAGTACTTTGGCTGCAATATTCAATGGGGCCAGCCACGCACAGAGGTTTGGATTCCTAGTAAGTCGAGGTTATCGATTAATCAATCACCAAGCGTCGGTAAAATGGGTTTGGCGATGAATTTTCATGATCTAGATAATTACCTCAATATGCCCGATGCCGGTGATGAACATAAAGTGACTTACGAGATGATCAACTATAGCCGCCATTTCGGCTTGCCGACACTGCATAAAGTGTCCAGTCTACTGGGACTATCTGAGCAGCAGTTTCAGCGAAGATTGCACAAACTGGGTGTTAACTTTTCCACCATTATGGGGTACGCGTTAAGTAATGTTGCAGTGGAATTATTGAGTTATAAATTGTCTATCGACGAGGTTGCGAAACGCTTAGGCTATACCAATACTGCCAGTTTTAATCGAATGTTTAAGAAACATCGAGGCTTAACACCTAAGCAATATGTTGAGCGCTTAAAAACCGGCCTATAAACGTGCAGAGTTAACTTATGGTTCGCTTTTGGATTAGTCTGGACAAATAAACCATGCTCCACGTACTAAGGATGAAAGGGGCGGTGAGTGGCAGCAATGACAACTCATGAAAGCCAAGTGTAACAAGACAAGTTGCAACAATGCCTAACACAATCAATGGCCAAGTAATCCCTTGGTAGAGAACCAATGCTAGGGTAACAAGCACAGCATTATAGCCATAGAGACCTTGCTCTAGCAGTGCGTCAGAGACGCCAATCGAATAGCTAAATAGGGTGCTAATTAACACTGCAGAGACAACCCAAATCGCATGTCTCATATTGTTAAGTGCGATGGCGACCAAGATGATTAATCCTGATAGTGCATTATCGATAAAGCTGACTTGGCTGATCCCTTTTAATAACGGAATCAGCACCGCTGGTACGTTAGCCCATGAGTCTAATTCAATACTGATTATTGGCATCAGTGTTGAGTCAGGTGCAGAAAATGCCGTAAGCTCAAAGGCTGATTGGATAGCATAAATCAACCAAGAAGTGAGGATAAAGGCGCTGGTGTAGCCGCGATATTTCTTAAATCTGAATACGATGCTGGCTATCGGTACTGTCAGCGACGAGCCTAACATTGTCACTAAAACTAAAAATGGGGTGACGCCAAAGAAGTTACCGATAAACAGAGCAATCAGCGCACCATTTAATGCATACATACCACTACTAATATCGTCGGCTGATTTATTCGTATATTTAGCCAACACAAAGCTACAACTGGCACCAAATAAAGCAAGCATCGCCAGTGAAAGTGACTCTATAGAGATGGCAACCAGTAACAGAAATGACGCCATAACAGACGGTGTGAAATAGACTTGCCCAACACCGCTGAGCAAGCCTTGAAGTGGTCGAATATCCTTATTCTTCTGCATTTTCTGGTTATGTTAAATTTTTGATAACTCAGATTGTATACAATTTTCTCTAGTTGACCATTATAGAATGTTAATTCTGATACCAACGTTCACCATAAGCTGCTTGATAATCAGGTGTTTCAATAATGCCTTCTTGCTCTGGAACGGTCTCCAATGGCCCTACAACCGTTCGATAAGGTAATACGCCAGCCCAGACTGGTATATCCATATCAGCTTTATCATCATTCACGCCATGTTTACCAATTTTGACAGATGCTTCTGTTAAAGGTATCGCCAATAACTCGGTCGCGGTGAGCTCTTTCTCATTACTGAGCCTGACTTCATCGGTTCTTCCCGGGGCGATTTGCTCAATAAAGATATTCAACAAGCGATCCTTTTCTTGATTGTCATCTACGACTGAAAATGAACCCAGTACCACAGCAGAACGATAATGCGCACTGTGATGAAATGCAGAACGAGCTAAAACCCAACCATCAAACAAAGTGAACGTTAAGCAGGTCGGTACTCCCTTTTTGAGACCTTTTAGTAAGCGACTGTTTTTAGCGCCATGAATATAGACCATATCATCCACTCGCCATGCGAGCATGGGGATAATCATTGGGCCTTGTTCGCCCTCTAATGCAATGTGTGCGATTAAGCTCTCATCTATGATTTGATGCAGCTTTTCTTGTTCAAATACGGCCTTATGAGCCCCTTTTTTAATCGTGGTTCTTTTCGTGTTAGATAACATAATCGCTCCTTAATCATTGCCTTTTGATTAATGTAGCGATTAACTGGTCTATTAAATAGAGCCACTTTCAAACACTATTTGGATCCAGTTATGCAGCCTATCGATGTCGGTGATCTACAGTTAGACGAGCAACACGACACTCGCCAAACCGCTTTGTTTCATGCGATCAGAGAGAAGATCGTTCAAGATTTATGGAGCAAAGGGAGCAAGTTACCTTCAACACGTAAGTTAGCCGTCGAGTTATCGGTGAGTCGAAATACGGTGATCTACGCGTACGAACAATTGGTCACCGAAGGCTATATAGAGAGCAAGCGAGGTTCGGGTTTTTTTGTTTCGGTTGAACAGCCAGAGCGCTTTCTAAGCTTGTCTCAGCCAAAAAGTGTTCAGGATGCACGGAGTAAACACGTAACAACTAAACCGAGTGCAAATATAGCCACACCTAACGATATTAACTGCAGCTTCGCTCCTGGAGTTCCAGACTTAAACGCCTTCCCTTTTGCTAAATGGCAGAGGCTGCTGCAACGCCACTCTACACGTCAGAACATTGCGGGCAATCAAGAGGTTCAGGGAAGCTTGGCCTTGAGAGAAGCGCTGAGCGGGTATCTTGCAAGCAGTCGCTCGGTTCACTGTAGTGCAGGCCGAATCATTATCACAGCAGGTGCACAGCAAGCCATCTCCATCGGATTGATGGCGACGTTAGCGGTGGGCGACAAAATTCTTGTGGAAGAACCCGGTTATCGGCAAGTGCATAAAATTATCGATCTGTTGAGACTAGACCTAGACGGCGTGAGTGTCCGTGAAAAAGAGGGGCTCGATATTGAAAAAGTGTTGTCCAGTAATGCTAAGGCTCTGTATGTCACCCCGAGTAACCAGTACCCAATGGGCACAACCTTAAATACTGAGCAACGTCTTAAGCTGATAGATTGGGCTAACAAACATCAATCATGGATTATTGAAGACGACTACGACAGCGAGTTTCAGTTTGCTCATCGCCCTTATACCAGCATGCAAGGGCTGGCCGGAAAGTTAGGATTCGATGATCGCATCATCTATGTCGGCTCCCTGAGTAAGGTGATGTTCAATGGACTTCGATTAGGATACTTAGTGGTGCCAGAAAGTCTGGTGGCAAAGTGCCTTGAGATTAAAGATGCGCTCACTGGAGACACGGCGTCCCATACACAAGAAGCTTTGGCTGATTTTGTTCGTGAAGGCGATTTATTACGTCATATTAGAAAGATGCGTCGTTCATACAAACTCAAGCACGAAGCGATGATTGAGGCCATTCAAAGTGAGTTTGACGGTGATGTTGAAGTGATTAGCCAAGCGGCGGGCCTACATGTGACTGTTAAATGGTGCAACGGAATATCTGAGACGGAATGGAGTCGACGGGCCGAGCTTCAAAACATCATCATTCGTCCTTTTGATTTTTATGAATACGGTTCGAGTTATGCTCGTGATTGGAGTGGGGCGGTGCTGGGTTTTGGAAATATCCGTTTGGCAGAGATAAAGCCGAAGATCAAACAGATCGCTCGGCTTTTTTATCAGTGATATTGGTAGGATTCGTTTACAATTTGTCGATAGAAACCGTGGTTTTACCCAGCCACTTTCGCCAAGGGAGTGACAATGTCACAAAAATAGTCACGGCATAGAGCATCGACCAGCTTAAACAGATAAATACTAGAGTACAGATGACGAGTGAAACCATCGCAGTATATCTTGATGTGCCAGTCAGCAATCGGCAAGCCGCTAACATAGCGAGCAAGTAAACTAGAACAAAAATGCCGTTGGCGAGCTTGAGAAAGAACTCAAGGTCCAAATTAGATAGCTCACCAATTACACATGAGATCAGAGCGACGAAGCCAATCACTAAGGTCGGGTAAAGTGGTACCCCACGGCTATTGAGTTGAGCCATTCTACTTTCAGGACTGTGTTGGCGAGCTTGTGCCCAGATCATGCGAGACAAGCTTTGTGTGTAAAGGTTTAGGCTCGCAAAACAGGCAAAGAAACCAAGTACACTGATGACAGCTTTAAACCCATTACCAAACAGTTGTTCTGTTACCCATGGGATGGATGCGGCATCGAATTCAGGTGAACCGTAAGCCCCCAGTTTAATAATGACCACTGAACAAGCCCAGTACACTAACCCCGCAACAAAACAACCTGCAATGATGGCGATAGGGAAGTCACGTTGTGGATTTTTGAACTCCTCTCCCATGTGAGCAAAAGCTTCTATTCCGACAAAGCACCAAAACATGACGGCCAAAGCCGCACCGATAGACCACATTGAATCGGATGAGATGGCTGGAAGAGCAATATCGGTTAACGTTATGTTAGCTTTCCAGACAAAAGCACTAACCAAGGCGAAAATCGACAATGCAATTACGGTTTGTAGGCGACCAGAGGACTTGCTGCCCATCAAGTTGACGGCAATAAGCAGGGCTACGGTAAAGGACTGAGCACCAAGCGGTGTGTCGAAAGGTGCGGGTAACAATTGTTGAGCGAAGCCACCTGCCAAGGCAATGGCCGCTGGAATACCGACAGGGATAACACTAACAAACAGCCAAGCAACGCTTGTTTCCAATCGTTCACTGAACGCTTGACGTACAAAGTAGGCCGTGCCACCTGCATTTGGGTAGCGTTTTCCCAACGCAGCAAAGGTTAGAGCGATCGGACAAATAGCGATAAACAGGATTAACCAAGCCAGTAGCGACAGCTGTCCAGCAATGCCTGCCGCGATAGCAGGAATCATAAAGAGCCCAGTACCCAATAAGGTCGTAGAGAGCTGCCCGATTCCGGACACTAGCGTGATTTCTTGTTTAAGTTGTGTCATTCGCTCTCCTAGCTATTGGCTTATGTGTTGACCTTCAGGTGTCTGTCTTCTGATGTTTGGGTGATGTTATGAATGAGAGCATACATTGTCGCCATCAATAATACAGCTAGCGAAACGTCGTAAGACACCGTCATTTTAACGGTATTAATCAGATTAAGCGTGAAAGTGTCGGCTGTCATAATGGCTGTTATAAGTAGGAAAGTTGTGTCAAATTAGGCGTTATAAATAGTACAATAAGTGGAAAGAATCAGAAGCATGGATAAATTTGATCGCCAGATTTTGGATATTCTCAAAATCAATGCACGATGCTCAGTGAGCGATATCGCCCGAGATGTCAGCCTCTCGCGCTCGGCTGTGAACGCTAGAATCAAAAAGCTCGAAAGTGATAAAGTGATTACGGGTTATTGCGCTCAAGTGGCAGAGCCTAACCAAACGAAGAATGTGTGCGCTTATATTTTATTGAAGTTCGACATGTCAAGTAGTGACCATAGTTGTGAGTCGTACGCGAAACGAATCCAAAGTATTGATGAGGTGCAATGGTGCCACTCTATTAGCGGTGAGACCGATATGATGCTGTACGTAGAAGTGGAGAGCATGGAGAGCTTAAACCGAGTTCGCGATCAACTGCAAAGCTATCCAGATCTGCGCCATCTAATGACTCATACTGTGCTGACCGAGTTTTTTAACAAGCTGAATCCGACGGTACATTCATGTTAGGCAATATCAATTTAAACCTATTGCGTTCTCTGCATGTGCTTCTTGAAGAGTGTCATGTAAGCCGTGCCGCTCAACGTCTACATATCACGCAGTCGGCGGTGAGTCGTCAGCTTAGCCAGTTAAGAGATTTGTGTGGTGACCCTTTGTTGGTTCGTGATGGCAACAAACTGGTGCCGACCAACCGTGCATTGTTGCTTAAAGGCAAGCTCGATGATCTGCTTGGCGAGTTTGATCACCTGTTAGATGATAAACCCTTCGAGCCGCAAGACTGGCAAGGTGAATTAGTATTGTCTTCGAGTGATTATGTGGCTCAGTATATTCTTCCAGTGATTGTTGCAGAGGTGTCCGCTGAAGCACCGAATATCAATTTGGCTTATCGCCTGTGGCAGCCAAACTACCTTGAAGCACTGAACGAGTCAGGTATTCACTTAGCTTCCAGTATGTTTCCCACAAAGCCAAAACATGTATCAAGCATCAAGCTTGGTGAAGATAAGTCAGTGTGTTTGATGCGAAAATCGCATCCATTGGCTCACCAAGTGGCTTTGAGTGCAAAAGATATCGTCCACTACTCTCACATCAAAGTGACGGGTGGGGGAGACAAAGACAGCTACGCAGATATTGCTTTAAAGAAACAAGGCCTTAAGCGTAGAGTCGCACTGCAGGTTCCGTTCTTTTCATCTGCTGGAACAGTGTTGATGCAAGACGATTATCTGATGATAGTGCCGGAACATATCGCTTATAACCTAGGTCGACACCTCGATACCACCTACTTTTCGTTGCCGTTTGAAACGGAAATGCACACCTATTGGTTAATGTGGCACCCTAAATATGATAACGACTCTGCTCATAAATGGGCGCGAGAAAAGGCATTCCAAGCCATGCAAAAGTCGAGTTACAATATTAGTATGACTTGAAATCATAGGTATGATGATATTCTTTGATTTCAAATAATACCCTCGTACAAGTTAAGGTAAGTATCAAGTGTAGAGCGTTCAGTCGAGCGCATTGTTTTACTAGGAATGGAATGATGACAGTAACAATTTGGTTTTCCTTATTAGCGATTTGCTTGTTGGGTGCAATGTCTCCGGGCCCAAGCTTGGCGATGATAGCTAAACATAGCTTGGCTGGTGGCCGTATGAACGGGCTTATTGCGGCTTGGTCACACGCCGCAGGCATTGGTATTTATGCGTTCGCAACCATTGTTGGTTTAGCTGTTGTGCTTGAGCAATCACCAATGTTGTTCAAAGGTATCAGTTTAGCGGGTTCTGCTTATCTGCTTTATTTAGGCGTAAATGCGTTGCGTTCAAAAGGTGGTGTTGCCGCGAAATTAGAAGCGGGTGAAAAGATGAGTTACATGCAGTCTGCTCGCGAGGCTTTCTTGATCTCTATTTTGAGCCCTAAGATTGCCCTATTCTTTATTGCTCTATTTAGTCAATTTGTTGCGTTGGGAAATGAGTTGACCGATCAAGTGATTATTGTCTCAACGCCGTTGATTGTCGATGGCCTTTGGTACACATTCATCACTCTAGTACTATCGAGCCCTCTGATCGTTGAGCGAATCCGCTCAAAAGCGCAACTGATTGATCGATTATCAGGTGCTGTTTTGATTCTGCTTGCTGCTCGTGTGGTGTGGACGATCTAGCGGTAGCCCATACCTCGACAAGATAGATACCTAATAAAAAGGCTCACTAGACGTTATATCTAGTGAGCCTTTTTTGATTTCTATGGATTGACTTCGACAGGTTTGAGTTTGTTAGCCTTCAGAATTCAGCACGGCATCTAACTTCGCCATAGAATCTGAGAAGTAGGGGTTGTAAGTCAAACGCGCATGATTCTTCCCTTCTTCACGATAGCCCCACGCAGAGTACCAAACTTCATTGGTTGCATTACATTGTTCTTCAAAGCCTTCTGCTTGACCATTGGAGCAAATCTTCTCGCTGCCGTTGATTCCGTAGTAAGGGTTGTTTGGTGAGAACAATAAGCCCATGTGAGAACCGTTCGAGATGCGTTGTTCAGGTAGCTTCATGCTGTACTGAACAGCGCGAGGATCCTCGAGTTTCGTTTCTCCTTGCCAAACTAACACATTGTTTGGATTCGGCATTGATTCAGTAAACGCTTGCTGAACGTAGTTGGTGTCAATCACGCTGTCGCCTTCACTCATCATAATGAACACTGGCTTATCGAAGTGCTTATCTTCCAAGTCATCACGAACGACTTCTGATGTTTCGTAGTAAACCGATGCACCGTTCATTGGTAATGAGTTATAACGTAAAATATTATCTTCAGGATCTTGATCAGCCCATGTGACAAAGTAACTTGCTAGCTCTGCGTATTGAACGGCTGACGAGCTCGGTTGAAATGCAGGAGAGAACAGCAGTAACCCAGAGATCTTTGGGTCATGCATCGCTTGTGAAGTCACGAGATTCGCGCCAGTGGAATAGCCGCCTAGCCAAACAGAATCGTACTCTTGCTCAAGTAATTTTGTATGATGAGCTACCACACCTTGCCAGTCTTCTAGGCTTGGCTGCATTAAGTCACCCACGCGACTACCGTGACCCGGAAGCAATACGGTTCTCACTAAGTAACCCTGCTCAGCTAAATGGGTTGCAATGTCTTTAAACGAATAGGGTGAGTCGCCTAATCCATGAACCAGTAACACCGCCTTGCCATTTGGTGAGGTTGGTTGATACTCGGTTGGTGAATTAAGTTGGATCTCTAGTTGCTTGTCTTCCGTCATGAACACACGGTTTTTCAATAACCAATCTTGGGTGTCATTGACGTAGGCATCAAAGCTGTCTTGCTTATAGCTAGGCAACTCTGGAGAAGTTTCGTAAGCGGGTATAGATGTCTCGTTGGAACAACCAACGAGACTTAAAGTCGTTATGGTCAGCAGTGCTAGGAGGGGCTTTCTTTGCATTATGTAATGTTGTCTCTGTTGTACTTTTACTATGTCTGAAACTAAAGTTTAGGTTATTTTTTACTTGAAAGGTCTTCGTACTCACCTTCAATAACACCTGCGTCATTGGTTGATGAGTGATGAGTATTCATATGAGCGGTGAAACCTTGTTTTTTCATTTGATTCTGAATGCGCTTGCCAGTAATTAAAGCTGCAATAGCCAAAGGAATAGCAAGGATCAAGCTTGTGAATAACGCCAAAAGGCCAGTAAACAACGCAACAATCGTAACTAATATATTTTTCATATTCATTCCTCTTTTTCTATGTTGTTACTTTATCGCTTCTATTCTGAACGAAACATGAACGTCGTTAATTAATCTTCGAGAGTCACTATGACACGCATGTGTGCCCTTAAGGAGTTTATATGTAGTCATAATCACGCACTAAAAATATGGAATAAAGTTAAATTCAATAAAATCAGTTAGTTAAAAGTTGGCACGGTTGATGCTCTATAGGGTTTGGAATAAGTCACTGTAAGCAAAGTACTTACAGTTAATAAAATTATTGGAGCCCTTATATGTTCTGTATTCAATGTGAACAAACAATTCAAACCCCAACCGTAAAAGGCTGTTCTTTCGCACAAGGTATGTGTGGTAAAACTTCGGAAGTATCCGACCTACAAGACGTGTTGGTGCATTCTCTTCAAGGTGTTTCTTTTTGGGCCAATTTGGGCCGTGCTTGTGATGTTATTGATACTGAAATTGATGAGTGGGCGCCAAAAGCATTTTTTGCAACATTAACCAACGTTAACTTCGACCCTGCTCGTATCATCGAATTTGCACAGCAATCTCACGAGTTTAAGCAACGTTTAGAGCTGCAGGTTCGAGCGGCAGCAACGCTGATCGGTTTTGAGATCCCTGCGCTTTCTGCTGCTGCGCAGTTCGATCTTCCAACAGATTCTTCAGAGCTATTAGCACTTGCACCTCAAGCTGCGGTGAACCGTGGTCATGACTCTCAACACGAAGACGTGATTGGTCTTCGCCTTCTTTGTCTATATGGGCTAAAAGGTGCGGCAGCTTATATGGAGCACGCTCGTGTTCTTGGTCAAACGGACAATGCCATTTTTGCTGAATACCATGAAATCATGGCGTTCTTAGGCACTGATCCAACAGACCTAAAACAGTTACTTGATACATCAATGCAGATTGGCTTGATGAACTACAAAGTAATGGAAATGTTGGATAAAGGCGAGACCGATACATTTGGTCACCCTCAACCAACAACCGTGAATGTGAAGACTAAGGCAGGCCACTGTATTCTTGTTTCTGGCCATGACCTGCATGATCTCGAGAAGATCCTTCAACAAACGGAAGGCAAGGGCATCAACGTTTACACCAACGGTGAGATGCTACCTGCGCACGGTTACCCAGAATTGAACAAGTACCCACACCTTGCGGGTAACTACGGCAGTGCTTGGCAGAATCAGCAAAAAGAATTTGCAAACTTCCCAGGTGCGATCGTAATGACGTCTAACTGTCTGCTTAACCCAGATGTTGGCGCGTATGCTGACCGTCTATTTACGCGTAGCATCGTAGGCTGGCCGGGTGTTGCTCATCTTGAAGGTGATGATTTTAGCGCAGTTATCGATTGTGCTCTTGCGCAAGAAGGTTTCAAGCACGACGAGATCGAGCAAATGATCACGGTCGGATTTGGTCGTAATGCCCTGATGGAAGCAGCACCAGCGGTAGTTGAACAAGTGAAAGAAGGCAACATCAAGCACTTCTTCCTAGTCGGTGGCTGTGACGGTGATAAATCTGAGCGTAGTTACTACACAGACTTCACAGCTCAAGCGCCAGAAGATTCAGTAATCCTAACGCTGGCATGTGGTAAATTCCGTTTCAATAAGAACCAATTCGGCGACATTAACGGTATTCCACGTCTGCTCGATGTTGGTCAATGTAACGATGCGTACTCTGCGATTCAGCTTGCTATTGCTCTGTCTCAAGAGTTTGATTGTGGCATCAACGAACTACCGCTAACACTTGTTCTTTCTTGGTTTGAGCAAAAAGCGATTGTTATCCTACTGACTCTGTTCGCTCTTGGCGTGAAAGGCATCTACACAGGCCCAACAGCACCAGCTTTCCTAACAGAGAACCTACTAAAGATAATTCAAGACGAGTTCGACATGCGTTCTATCTCAACGCCAGAACAAGATCTTAAAACAATCTTAGCGGCTTAATCTAAGCCAACTCCCAAGCCCCGTTGTTGCTGTTCTCTTCGAACGTGCAGCGGCGGGGCTTTTTAGATTTCATTCTTTAGTATCAGTAAGGTGCGTGAACTATGTATGCATGGTCGGATAGCGATTCAATTAATTTAGTGTGTTTAAAGAAATGGCACGAAACCCCAGATACGGTCAGTTTCGAACTCGGCAATATTCCACAAGATTTACATTTCAATTTTAAGCCTGGGCAGTTTATTACTCTGGGTTTGGATATGCCGACGAAAACGGACTACCGTGCGTATTCTGTGGCTTCTTGCCCGGAAGATAATCGCCTGAAGCTGACGGTAAAGCGCGTGGAAGGTGGTTTGGTGTCGAACTTTATTGTTGATGAGCTTGATGAAGGCGATGAGGTTTCTGTATTGAAGCCAGCCGGTGCGTTTAACTGTATTGATTGCATGCCAACGGCAACTAAAAAAGTAACGCTAGTGAGTGCGGGTTGTGGCATCACTCCTGTGATGGCGATGGCAAAGTATTGGCTCGCCCAAGGCAGCGATATTGAGATAGATTTCGTCCACATGGCACGTAACAAACTTGAGACAATCTACTTTCAAGAGCTTCATCAGCTCGATGAAACACATGCTAATTTCAACTTAAAACTGCTTCTGAAAGACAACGAAGGAACAACCAGCCCTCAAGGACGTTTAGATAAAAACTGGTTGGTGAAATTGAGCCCAGATATCTTAGACAGAACGGTTTATCTTTGCGGCCCGGTGGGTTTCATGCAAGACATAGAAAGTTACTTGAAAGAACTAGAGTTCAACATGGACAATTTCTATCAGGAAAGCTTTACGCCTGCTACTCAGAGCAATAATTCATTAGCCAATAGCACCTCAGAAGAATCACAGCCAGAAGCGTCTGCGGATTCAAATGGCGCGGTTAAGGTTTTTGTTCCTGCATTTGGTGCAGAAGTTGAAGCAGAAGCGGGCACACCGCTAGCTGATTCATTAGAAAAAGCAGGTGTTCCAATCATTATTGCGTGTCGTAGCGGAATCTGCGGTTCATGTAAGTGTAAAGTGACCAAAGGTTCAGTGGAATCAAGCAGCCAAGACACATTGACGCCAGAACAGATTGAGCAGGGTTATGTACTCGCATGTTCGAGCTCGATTCAGTCAGATGTGGAGGTTGAGTTATAACAGGCGTGAAGAGAAGTTTTATAAGAGTGATTAAGACAAGGCTCTTGTCATCGAGATAAAAGTTAGAGTACTAGATGTAAAAAGGCCACCTAGATCAGTTAGAGAGAGCAGATCTAAGTGGCAACCCTTTTGTTTATACGGGGGAGTAAAACAAAAGGTGTTGCGAAGCCCATAACAGACTTCGCAGATATAGTTATTATGTTGTGGAGCTTTTTGCGTTGGACGTATCTACAAGAGCGAAGTTGATTAAACTTCAGGGTATGTCTTGTAGCGTACACCCATCATCTGTTCCATACAGTGAACAACTTGGCAGCTGTAGCCAAACTCGTTATCGTACCAAATGTACAACACGGCGCGGTTGTCTTGTGCGATAGTCGCAACACCGTCAACCACACCAGGGTGACGAGAACCAACCAAGTCAGTCGATACAATCTCAGTCGAGTCTGTGTAATCGATTTGCGCAGACAAAGCAGAAGACAGCGCCATTTCACGTAGGTACTCGTTCAACTCTTCTTTGTTTGTGCCTTTTTCAAGGTTTAGGTTGGCCACTGCCATTGAAACGTTTGGTGTTGGTACACGAATCGCATTACCTGTTAGCTTACCTTCCATTTCTGGCATCGCTTTTGATACCGCTTTTGCAGCACCAGTTGATGTTAGTACCATGTTCAATGAAGCCGCACGACCACGGCGGTCACCTGAGTGGAAGTTATCGATTAGGTTTTGATCATTCGTAAATGAGTGAACCGTTTCGATGTGACCAGACAGTACGCCAAATTTGTCGTGAACCGCTTTCAACACTGGTGTGATTGCGTTGGTGGTACAGCTTGCTGCTGAGATGATTGTGTCTTCTGGTTGAATAACATTTTCATTCACACCAAATACCACGTTCTTGATGTCGCCCTTACCTGGCGCAGTCAGTAGAACTTTCTTCGCACCGTTACACGCGACGTGTTGGCTTAGGCCTTCCGCGTCACGCCATACGCCTGTGTTATCAACCACAAGTGCGTTTTCAATACCGTAAGCTGTGTAATCCACTTCTTCAGGTTTGTTGGCGTAGATAACTTGAATAAAGTTGCCGTTTACGATGATTGCTTTACGTTCTTGATCAACGACGATGCTGCCGTTGAACTGGCCGTGTACAGAGTCACGACGAAGTAGGCTAGCACGTTTTTCTAAGTCGCCATCTTTACCACCACGTACAACGATTGCACGTAAACGAAGTGGGTAGCCTGGGCCGCTTTTCTCGATCAACAGACGAGTTAGCAGACGGCCGATACGGCCAAAGCCGTACAATACAACGTCACGAGGTTCTGTCATCGCATCGCCTTCAAGCGATTCGATAAGTGCAGTTTTTAGGAAATCATCCAACCCGTGTGTGTCTTCGCGATCTTGCCAGAATGAATGAGCAAGGCGGCCAACATCGATACGACATGGAGACAAGTCCATAGAAAGAAGGTGTTGAATGATGGGTTGAGTCTGTTCTGCTGTAAGAGGAGAACCAGTGTAACGTTTTGCGATGCGGTGAGCTTTGATGATGTCGATAGTTGTCGCGTTAACTAAGGTCTTACCGAAGAGGATAACTTCTACGCCTTTTTGACGGTATAACTGACCTAAAGTTGGAGCGATGGATTCAGCAATGGTTTGACTAGTTTGCCAATCTAGGAGGTGCTTTTCGGGACTCATCTTTACTCGGGACCTTTCACGTTAAGTTTCTGCATTCATGGCGGTTGTAGGGAAGCCAATCAGCATAGGGGATTTGAGGCATCAGGCTGTGGTCTTTATTGCCACTTAAATTTGCTTGATATGCCTTGTGTGTAACTTGTAATTTTTATGTGGCAGGATTGTAAGGTACGACTGGTTATTCTGCTAGGAAAAATAAATGTAGATAAATTATCTGCAAGTTGGCGTGATAATAGCCATAAATCAAGATTTCAGTATCGAGAAAGACTATTGACTTTAACAATCTGTAGCACTTAATTTTCGCCAAAAAATACTCAAATCAAAATATGATATGTAATGAAAGTCATACCGATCGTTCAAGGTGTGATCGTTAACTCAAGTTACACGGAATCGGTAAACAATAGATGAGCTGTTCAATGGGTTTTGCTGTTCGACTTTCGAATAGGCCTAGGTTGAGTGGAAAAACAGCAAGACGCAAACGATTGGATCTCACAAATTTAACCTTAATTTGTGAATTTGTTAGTACCTATCGCTGTAACTCGCTGCCTTTCTGTACTGGCAGATTACTCTCTTTACTTGTTATACGAGCGATAATAACTCGTGCTTCAACATGAAACTCTTCATTTACTTTCTATCTTGTTACTTTATACGTTGCACATTATTTGCCTTTCTGGACTCAGAGTATCGTTTGTTCATATCCAATTTGATCAATAACCTCTGTTAATGTCCTATTCTTTAGTTGGACTAGGTTAAATTACTTTCGGGAAGGGAGTAGTTATAAAAATGATAAACATGTCAATTAGATGGCGTCTAATTTTTCTTACCACAGTGTCTGTAATCATCATGTTTGGGTTTACAGTCAACCAAGTGTTCAAGAATCATACGAAGATAAAGAATCTTGAAACCACACGAATTAAGGTTGAGGCTCTTCAATCTTTTAATACGGTTTCAAGCTATGCGCATCGATGGTTAGTTCTGTCTAATGACTCTTCTGAGAAAGGTCAGTTGCTTTTAACGCTGCAATCAGAGTTGGATAGGCTTACTCAGTATGGGGCTCGATTGAAACAGTCTGACGCAAATCTGAATATTGAGCCTCTATTAGCCGAATTTAAAAGCGTGTTAATGAGCCTGACTAGTTTGACGCAAGGCTCGGGCAATCAGGAGTTGATAGAGAGGGGGCTTGGATTATTAAAAGGCGTATTACTTCAGTTATCTGAGTATCGTGTGACTTTATTGGACGAGGATATCAGTCGAGCTGACTCGATGTTCGTCCACCTTACTAATTACGTGTTTTGGAGCCAGAGAGAAGCGTGGTTGAGTTACAGTTTATATCGTTCGCCTGAGCGTAAAAATCAATATCTACTTAGCTATATTAGTGCCTTAGATAGACAGCAGCAGTTACTAGAGACTTTTTTCCAATCGGATACGAGCTCTCCGAGTATTAGACAACTGCTGAATACTGTCTCCCAAGACGAGTTTCAAGATAAGTTTGCATCGCGAATCCTCGAGGGAGAGCTCTCGTCACCTGAAATATATGAACACTTAAAAAGTCTAGAGGTTAAAAAGCGGGCTATTTCCCAAGCAATCAGTGCTTACACCAAGCAATTGCAGTTTGATTTAACAAACAATATTGCGTTGCAAAAAAGGCAAACCTTGGTGATCTCGTTCTTGATTCTTGCTGTTTCTGGTGTGTTATTGTGGTTGGGATCCATGATCTCTATACGCTTGAATAGAAATTTATCACTGATCTTGAAAGGGGTCTCTGAGTGCGCTGATAACGATGGCAAGCCCAATACCATAAAAATTTCGGGTAATGATGAGGTGGTTGAGTTTACTGAAACCTTAAATAGGGTAATGGAGCGTAACTACCAACGTAATCAAGAACTTATTGAAGCGAAAGAAGATGCGGTATCAGCTAATAAGGCGAAAAGCGCATTCTTAGCCAATATGTCACATGAAATACGCACCCCGCTCAATGGGATTATCGGTATGGCGGAGATCTTGTCTCAAAGCCAACTGAGTCCAAATCAGCAAGAAATACTTGGAGATATCGAATCGTCTTCTCATTCGTTATTGGTTCTACTGAATGACATTCTTGACTTGTCTAAAATAGAGTCGGGTAACTTAATGCTGTCGCCTCACAATGCCGATCTACGAGAAGCGGTTTATGACTCAGTGAGTGTGATTTTATCGAAAGCGATAAGTAAAGATATCGAACTCGACATTAATATCGACTATCAAACGCCGTCACAACTGTTTTTCGATGAGTACCGCGTGAGACAGGTGCTGACCAATCTGCTTTCTAATGCCATCAAGTTTACGTCTAAGGGCACGATTACAACGGACATTGCTTATACACCGATGTCTATGGGCAGAGGCAAGCTTGAATTCAGTGTATCTGATACCGGGATTGGTATTGAACCCGAGAAGCTAGAGTCCATATTTGAACCTTTCACTCAAGAAGATGGGAGTATTACCCGCCAATTTGGTGGTACAGGGCTAGGGCTTGCGATTTCACGACAGCTTGTTGATTTA
Source organism: Vibrio gigantis (assembly GCF_024347515.1). Classification (NCBI taxonomy): domain Bacteria; kingdom Pseudomonadati; phylum Pseudomonadota; class Gammaproteobacteria; order Vibrionales; family Vibrionaceae; genus Vibrio; species Vibrio gigantis. The sequence goes on along the minus strand of NZ_AP025493.1, from coordinate 775,635 downwards.
ATGGGGGGTTACATTACCGCTCGTTCAGTGAAAGGAGAGGGTTCTGAATTCACTTTTTGTTTATATGTCGATGTTGTAGAAGCTCCTGTTCAAACGTTCGATAATCTGAGCAGAGCGACCATCATCTCGAACTCTTTCAATTACCTCGACCAGCTTGTTAAAGAGTGTGAGCGTTTGAACGTGAGTCCTAATGTTGTTTCATCTGTTTCTACTCTTGATGACAGTTTAGAAGAGAGCGATTTCATACTTTATTGCCATACCTTGCATCATTCTATGGAGAAAGATCTTGCGACGTTGAAGACGCTATACCCTCTTGCCCGCGTCATCGTGTGTCAGCATCACCTATTTAAAACCAACCTAATCACAGAAACGGTTCACTCTACTCATACCTTGCCTTTCTTGGGCCGACGTTTCTTGACCAGCTTACAATCTCTCGATATAGGCGAAGAGCAAGCGCCTCAAGTGGAAGAAAAAGGTGAAGAGGTTCGCTCTCTGAATCGACGAATTTTGATTGTTGAAGATAACCTGATGAATCAGAAAATAGCGAGTTTCTTTTTAGAGCAAGCGGGATATGAATATTTGATTGCTAGCAATGGTCAAGAAGCGGTTGATGTGATCACTCAGGGCGCTCAATTTGATGCCGTGTTGATGGATTGCATGATGCCAGTAATGGATGGGATAACAGCGACCAGAGCAATCCGGCAGTGGGAGTTTGACCAACAAGCTACACCACTGCCTATTATTGCCTTAACCGCGAGTGTGTTAGAAGAAGACATCAAAGATTGCTTTGATGCAGGCATGAATGCGTATTTACCCAAACCTTATAAATCTCACCAACTCTACGATCTATTCAGCAGTCTTGATATTGTCTGATGGATAGCTTTTTTATTTCCATCGTTGGAACAAAGTTTAACGCACTTCCATGCCTAAACTGTATTGAGCAAGGCAGCGCCCGACATAACTGATTTTGACGAAAGCCGCCACAATGATAGTGCTGATGTGTGCAACGATCTGAACCGGTAATGAGAAATGATCAGCCATTGGGTAAGCGATGATAATACTGAGTAGCATAAGCAAGGTGGTAATCGCTAGGCTGAAGTTAGATACAGAAAGTAGAGTTTGAAAGCGTTGAGTCATCGTCTTCATATTGAATTCCTAGTTACTAATAGTTCTTTTGATACTTAACTAATAGCAATTAGCGATCCAACTTTAAAGTTGTTATTTATCAGTGGTTTGGTTTTGTGTGTTTCTCATTGAAGTCAAAAAGACATGTTGTTTTGTCGTGTCTTTTTGACTTTTATGTGTGTTTTTACCATTGCCTAAAGCCACAGGTATCAATATGGAACCGAACACCAGAATACAAACCTAGACCAACGTTATTTTTCTGACCAAACTCAGCATGAATCTTTTTGAGCTTTACATGCAGTTGTTCGCGAGTAATGTCATTTGCGGGTACTAAATCCAAAGCGCAAAACTCCAAGTGCTTGCTTTGCAGTGCACCGCCAGCTTGTTGGTTATAAATCTGAGTTCTTTCACCTGATACAGGAATCACGACTCCGATTTCAGGCTCAATGTATTGTTGAATGTATTTCAAGGTGTTGATCATATTCGATACATTCTTTTTGTCCGGAAGGGTAAATAAAGTTGTGTTACTCATTGCCCAGTCCGTTCCTTGCAACAGCACCAGATGTAAGGGCATGCTCTGGGTTATGCCCGCATCTTTTAGTTGCTGTCCTATCTCTCTTACTCTCTCTTCTGCGCGGTTGAGCAGCATCCAGCCACGAAATGCTGAACGAGTCGGAACCTTGTAACCATGAACGTCGACCACGAGATCGTCATAAGTGATTTCGTTCTCTTCGATATACAGTCTCTCAAACTCTTGTGGATAGGGTTGAGTCGATGACAGTGCTAAGGTAATCAGAATGGTTGAGTACATAAGATGACTCCATTGCTTACGTTGACTTGGCTAATGACATTTGAATCAGTCAATGAGTAAACCTAAGTATAGACACTGAAATTTATGTACAAAAAAACCCACTACAAAGAGTGGGTTAGTAACATTATTGCAAGTAAATTCGCTAGGTTAGATTACTTTTTACCTTGGATTTGCTTGTCTTCTTCTGTTAGTTCACGAATGCGACGGCTGATGTCACGGCGAGCTTTAGAAATCTCAGCGCTCTTGATGATGTGATCATCAACACGATCTTCGTAGTCAGCTTTCATGTTTTTGATAATGCTCAGAATCTCGTCGTGAGTCATCTCTGGCTTGATGTAATCAAGTAGGTTATCAAGAAGGTCGACACGCTTACGGTTGTCACGAACTTTCTTTTCGTTGTCTAAAAGTTCACGCTTAAGTTTGTTCTTACGTCGTGCTTGGTTAACAATTTCAAATACGCTGCTCATAGATTCCTTTTCCTATTCGTCAAATACGTTATCTGGTTCTGATTAAAGCACATCAATTGATGATGTAACAGTCTTTAGATCAAAGCAAAAGTAAGGTTGTTTAATTATTCGTCACTCTCGCTGATGTGTGATTGTTTTTATCTCACCGTTCAAGTTAGTATCCTATGTAGATACTGCATTGATACGAAATGTGAAATGAATCAACAACAATTAGAAACCGAAGATTTGGACGATAACGTCACTGAATCTTCAGCAGAACAAAGTAAGCTTCGTGATGCATATGTACAAGAGCGTACTTATTTGGAAGTCGTGGAAATAGAGCTAAACCGTTCTAAGATCATAATGATTGATGAACAGGGCAGAAAGAAACGAGTACCAATTTTGTCTGAGCACTAGTCACTGCATTGTTAGGCGCTGAGACGGAATTATTAAAATAATAAAAAGGAAAAACGATGAACACAGTACTTTCCCCAATTGAAGCGAGAATTATCGGTTGCTTGATCGAGAAAGAAGTCACTACTCCTGATCATTACCCACTGACACTGAATAGCTTAACAACGGCATGTAATCAAAAGAGCAACCGTGAACCTGTTCTCTCTCTTTCTGAATCAGACGTTTTAGATGCGGTTGATGGTTTAATCGGACGTCGCATGGTGAGCGATGAAAGTAGCTTCAATAGCCGTGTTAATAAGTATCAGCATCGTTTCTGCAACACTGAATTCGGTGATCTGCAATTTACAGAGCAAGAGCGTGCAATCATCTGTTGCATGCTGCTTCGCGGCGCGCAAACACCCGGTGAACTTCGAACTCGAACGGGTCGCCTTGCAAACTTTAGTGATGTGAAAGAAGTTGAAGCAACACTAGATAAGCTTGCTGCACGAGAAGCCGGTGCGTTAGTGGTAAAGCTACCACGTGAAGCGGGTAAACGTGAATCACGCTATCAGCACTTATTGAGTGGTGAAGTGGATGTTGAAGCGTTTGCGACGGCATCAGTAAGTGCGGCTGTACCCTCTGCAACGAGTGAAAAGTTTGAAGAACTCGAGTCTGAAGTAGCAAGCCTACGAGCAGAAGTGGCAGAACTTAAAGCTTTGGTTGAATCACTGCTTTAGATGTCTGAGTCTGATAAAAATGCGGATTGGGTCGTGTACTTGATCCGTAATCGTCACAACGCCCTTTATTGTGGTGTGACGAATAACTTAGAACGTCGATTTGAACAGCATCAAACCGGTAAAGGCGCTAAGGCTTTAAAAGGTAAAGGTCCACTTAAACTGGTTTGGAGTTTTGGTGTGGGCTCCAAAAGTGAGGCATTGAAAACCGAATACGCGATTAAACAATTACCCAAATACCGTAAAGAAAAACTGGTATCACTCAAATTGATTGTTCGGTGGGAAAAGGACAAAATTCAATATATCGAAGTCTCATAATACATAGCCAAAATATTTGTTATTGATTAAACCTTAATAACATAAGAGCCTACAATAAAATTATTTAAGTATATGAACTTAAAGGATAATTGTTATTGTTGTGATTCGCCTAAAATCCCCATTGAACTCCTTGTGCTTAATCTCTATTCCAAATTAACATATTGCTCATTTGGAATGTCGTTCTAATTATTGTTAGGCGCTATCATTTATCATCGTTGTCCTACATAATATCCATCAGCCATACAAAGAGATGGTGTCATGCTAGGTTAAAAAATGAGCCAAAGTAGCTCATATAAAACGAGAAAAATATGAAACGCTTACTGATGTTGTTTGGACTTGCCGTATTTTCTGCGTCCGCTCTCTCCCATGGAACCCATGTCCTTAACGGGTATTGGGAGTACCAAGATTACCTTTCTAACTTTCCTGAACAAAAAGCCTTAACCGATAAAATGGTTCAGGCCGTGCAAAGTCACCCAGTTCCATTGAAACAAGTTCAAGATGAACCGATCACGATTTCAGTTGTGTATCCGGGTCAACAGATTTCCGACTATTGGGTTCGTAATATTCAGGCCTTTGAAAAGCGACTTGATAAACTCAGAATTAACTATCAGATCAATCAAGTGTTTACGCGAGTGAATGCGGATCTCGCTCAACAAAGTATCTCGTTACAAGAAGCCATTGAAAACAAAACGGATTACTTGATCTTTACGTTAGACACCACGCGCCATCGCAAGTTTATTGAGCATGTGTTGATCTCGACAGATACGAAGTTGATTCTTCAAAACATCACAACTCCAGTTCGTGCCTGGGCAGATAGACAGCCGTTTATGTATGTGGGGTTTGACCATGCCACCGGCAGCTTGAAACTGGCAGACTACTTTAAAGAGGTCAGCCAGCCAGACAGTAAATATTCTGTGTTATATCGTTCAGAAGGTTATATCAGTGACGCTCGTGGTGATACGTTCATTCATGAAGTAAATAGTGATAGTAATTTTGCCTTAAGATCTTCTTTTTACACAAAATCAGATAAAGAGAGTAGTTATCAGGCTGCTAAAATCAGCATAGAGAAAGATAAAGACCTAGACTTTATTTACGCATGTGCAACTGATGTCGCTTTGGGCGCTGCGGAAGCCATTCGTGAATCGGGAAGAGATATCTTAGTCAATGGTTGGGGCGGCGGTTCTGCTGAGCTTGAAGCTATTGCAAGAGGAGACTTAGATGTGACGGTTATGCGTATGAATGACGACACGGGTATCGCGATGGCAGAAGCAATTAAGTGGGATCTGGCCGGGGAGCAAGTTCCGACTGTTTACTCAGGCGAATTTGAAATTGTGACCAAAGATGATTCCCCAGAACGCATTTCAGAACTTAAGCAGAGAGCATTTAGGTACTCAGGTCAATAATGAAGAAAAGCTACGCCAGTACACCAAGGAACACCTTAGCCAAATTACTTACGCGTATCATTATTTTAGTGATAGGCGTGATGGCACTTGGCGTGCTTATTCATAACTACGAAACCAGCAGTAACATTGTCAAACAAGAGACGAATCGAACTGTCCAGCAGACCTCTAGTTTAATCCAGAATATGTTTGATTATCGTTTGTCGGTATTACAAATCCATCAAGACAGCAGTTCGCACAGTGAAACACTGAGAGAGTATTTTGACACTAGCAATGAAGAGGCTCTGAGCTACTTTTTCTTTGGTGTTGATCAACGTGAGCCAGATCATGCCCCAGACTTACGTTTCGTTTCTACTCATGACGGCTTGGTTTGGGAGGATGGAAATAGCCAATTTTATGGGTTGGATGAGGCTAACTTAAAACGCATTTCTGATGAGGTATCGTTCAGTAGTAATTGGCACTTTTTGAAGATCTCCACCAATATTGGTGACCGACATTTATTGGCTCGTCGAACTCCTGTTGTTGATCATAAAACAGGTGAAGTTCTTGGCCAGCTCTATATCGCTATCGTACTCGACAATAATTTCTCTCTTGCAGAATCTATTCAGCAGGGCAGTAACTGTGAGAATATTGTTATTGAAGCTCATGGTACACCGGTTACGTCGACATTCAGTGGTGATGAAACCTATACAATAAAAGAAGTCCTCAATTATCAAATGTACGAGCAATTACCTCGTCATTTTGTCACTATCGCAACGATTAAGATTAATTCCGTAGAGACGCCCCTAATCATTCGTGCTGTCCAGAAGAACACCAATTTTATTGCATTAGAAGAGAATTATGAGCGAGCGATCATCGTAGTAGTTGTGGTGATCATATTGATGTCATTCTTTGCGCGAACTTGGATTCAAAGAAGGGTTGCCGCTGAGCTAGATAAGCTGATGGATTTCACTCGTTCAGCAAGTGATGGTGAGGAGTACAACAAGTTCGATGGTTCTAATATTTTCGAATTTCATCATATTGGTTGTACCCTTGAAGACACCTTTGAGCGCTTATCAGAACAGAATCAAAAATTTCAAGACCTCTTTAACTTTGCTCATTCTCCTATCTTGGTTTGGTCTGATAAAGGTGATTTGATTCAGATGAACCCCGCGGCTCGTATGGCGCTATTTGACGCCGATGATAACTATGGCCCAATCGCTCAAGAATTTGAGCATCGTATGTTGCCTAACATTCAAATGGTGGTTCAAGGTTCTAAGCTAACGGGTATTAATGTCCCCATTGGTGAAAAGGTGTTTCGCTGGAATATGTCTGCTATTCGCGTAGAACACGGCATCACAGGTGTGGTAGTGCAAGGACAAGATATTACTAAGCTTATCGAGGCTGAACGACAGGCAGATAGAGCAAGAGAGGAAGCAGAGCACCTTGCGAATGTACGTGCAGACTTCTTAGCTAAGATGAGTCATGAAATTCGCACACCGCTCAACGGTATTCTCGGTGTGTCTCAGTTGCTGAAGCGCTCTATACACAGTGAAGACAACCGGGAACAGGTAGATGTACTTTGTAATAGTGCAGAACATTTACTGGCGGTACTTAACGATATCTTGGACTTCTCAAAGATTGAGCAAGGGCAATTCAATATTCAAAAGAAAGACTTCCGCTTGGAGGAGTTGGTTAATACCTTAGACAGCATCTATCGTCCTTTGTGTGAAGATAAATCCGTCGAATTTACCATTGTGAATCACTTGGTTGATGACATCGAAATCAACACCGACCAAGTACGTCTCAACCAGATCATGTTTAACCTGTTGAGCAACGCCCTTAAATTCACTCATCAAGGCGGTATATCTGTCAACTTTGAGCTTGAGAGTATCTTTAACTCTGATCACGCCAGCTTAATCGTTCGAGTGAAAGATTCAGGTATTGGTATTGATGAAAGCAAAATTGATGCTGTTTTTGAAGCCTTTGTTCAAGCAGAAGAGACCACTACTCGTGAGTATGGCGGTACCGGATTAGGACTTACGATTGTAAAAAATCTGGTCGACATGCTAGAAGGGGACATTCAAGTCCGCAGCGTGATAGGTCAAGGCTCAGAATTCATGATAGAAATTCCAGTGATTGTGCGCGCCAAACCGCTATTAGTTGATGCTAAGCAACAAGCTGAAGTTGAACCAGAAGCGTTGTTTAGTGGGCCTTTGAATGTGTTGCTGGTGGAAGATAATCACACCAACGCCTTTATTGCACAGGCTTTCTGTAAGAAATATGGCATGGTTGTCACTTGGGCTAAAGATGGCTTAGAAGCGATAGAGATGGCTAAGACGATAACCTATGACCTGATCTTGATGGATAACCAGCTTCCAAATCTTGGTGGTGTTGAGACCACTCAGCAACTAAGAGATGAGATTGATGTGTCAGCCCCAATTTATGCTTGTACCGCTGATGCTCAAGAGTCAACAAGAGACAGTTTTTTGGCCGCTGGGGCGAATTATGTAATTGTAAAACCGATTAAAGAAGAGTCGCTACACCAAGCGTTTGTTCATTTTAAAAACTCATACTGGAATGACACAGAGCACTAAGGTTAAGCTTAGTGCTCTTTAATTCATTTGGTTGAAGAGGCGCGACTAATTTGGTGTCGCGGTACAAATCCTGTTGAGCTTGTCTTTATATTGAACCTGCGACAAAGGCTTGTTCCAACAGCAGTGTTTTTAATTCATCACTCATATCTAGGTGTTCAGGAAATTGGATACCTAACAACCAGCCTTGTCTTTGCCTTTTCTTACTCACCACTTTGTAAACCAGATCGTCATCTAAGTACTCATTCAAGTCGGAGTTAACTTGTATCTTCCAACCCACGTCGATATCTGACTGCTGCGTAAGATAGATACCGCATCCTGACGCTGAAAAATCGACCAGAGTGGCATCTAGTGACAAAGTATCGAAAATGACTTCACAATTAAGGCGTACCTTATACCTTTCGTGTTCACGGATAGGCTTGGTGGCAAAGTTTGAAGGTGGGCGAAGGAAGATAAGATGTGCCGGTGAGCTAATATGAGCAAGTACATTGGTTTTGAACGCGATAATATGCCCAAGTTCGGTGTCGGTAATCGCACGAACAATAATATCAACGTTTGTTAGCTTTCTCAGTGTCAGTGCTTCTGTCGCTTTTTGTGAAAGTTCAAGGATAAGGTACTGATCTTCTTTGTGTCCGATATAAAGTGTATTGATTTGGATTGAGTCGTCTGGACCAAATTCCAATACACCTGCTGTTTTTGTACCCGGCTTTAGGTATCTGAACAGTTCTAAGTTTTTATCTTTATGCATATTCGTTACTGAACAATGTTAATCGCTTGATAAAATAATATAACGTCCTGATAAAACTATGTCATTAGTTTCATTAAAGTAATTAGCAGTCTACGACAAAAAAGTGAATCGCTGATCAAAGTAAACAACGGCTTACTCTTACTGTAAAACAAGATACACTGCTGACAGATATATACTTGATGGAGAAATAGTAAATGGAACTGAACACCTTATTGAATACTCTGGCTGAAACCCCAGAAACCGTGCAATTTGAAGATACAATGCAAGTGATTGAAGCTCATTATGATTTTTCTGAGAGCGAATTTCGCAATGGTGAGGTAGTGAATGCTGCAGGGCAGAATAATGGCTCGTGTAAGATTTTTGCTTTTGGTTTAGAGCAAGGCCTATCAGCAGAGCAAACACTTGCTTGTTTTGGTCAATTTTATCGTAACGACGTGCTGGGTTTTCCTGAGAACACCGACCATCAGAATATTCGCAACTTCATGGTTCATGGCTGGAACGGTATACAGTTTTCTCAGCCTGCGCTGATTGCAAAAGCGAAGTAGATGCGCACTAGGTAACTATTAGGTCGAAGCGTAGTGCCGTATTTTGAAGCGAGAAAATAACCTCTCGCTTTTTGTCTATATTGAACCGGCTCGTAACTTGCTGAATAGGTTTCAAACTACTGAATAGGCAAAGCAGACAAGCATTTACGGCACATACAAACTCCAGCCTTTGGAATATTGCTAGTATCTCGTTTTTCTAGCTCAAAACACCAACACGTCTCTTTGCCCGCACTGATATCACATTGAGCTGGCTCACTACACTGCGGGCATTGGTGGGTCGAACTCGCACCACTAAGGTTATCCATTACCGATACTCGTTCATCTTCAGATAAGCCTTTCCAGCCTATAATTTCATTCATTGTTCGAAAGCAACCGCTACACATTCCGCCATTATTTTTGCAAGCCGCTCGGCAAGGTGTTTTCATTTATCTAACCTGTGATCCATTTGGGCTGAAATGTAGCATATTTGTTTGCCTATTAAGAGTCGGCAAGCTAAAAAATGACTAAGTAAAAGAAGTAAATGACCTCGTAATTTCAAGGCTTTTCATGTAGCATCTCGCCCCTTTTGTTGAGTGGGGGATATTATGTTTATTGGATTTGATTATGGAACTGCAAACTGTTCTGTCGCGGCTATGGTTAATGGAGAGCCAAGCCTGTTACCTCTAGAAGGTAACAACCACTATATTCCCTCAACCGTGTTTGCTCCTACTCGTGAGAGTGTCTCTGAACACCTATTCCGTCACTTGAATATCAAACCGAGTGATGCGATTGGTGAGCAAGTGCTCCGACGTGCTATTACACTGAACAGAGAAGAGAGTATCGACCTAGTGCCTGAAGACATGGCATTTGGTCAGGCTGCGTTGGATCTCTATTTAGAAGACCCTCGCGACGTTTATTATGTTAAGTCTCCTAAGTCTTTCCTTGGCGCGAGTGGACTGCATGATGTACAGGTGAGTTTCTTTGAAGATTTAGTGTGCGCCATGATGGCAAATATTAAACACCAAGCTGAGCGTACGACTCAACAGCAGATCAAACAAGCCGTCATCGGCCGACCAATTAACTTTCATGGTCGAGGTGGTGAAGAAGCAAACAGACAAGCTGAAGACATACTGTCTCGCGCAGCTAAGCGTGCAGGCTTCCTTGATATCGCTTTTCAATTTGAGCCAGTAGCCGCAGGTCTTGATTACGAAAGCACTTTAACTGAAAACCAAACAGTATTGGTCGTGGATATTGGTGGTGGTACCACCGATTGCTCATTATTAGAAATGGGCCCCACTTGGTCTGGTAAAGCGGATCGTACACAGAGTTTGCTAGCACACAGTGGACAGAGGGTTGGGGGTAACGACCTCGATATCTATCTTGCGTTCAAACAACTGATGTCACCTTTTGGTATGGGCAGTAAAGGTATTTCGGGTATTGATATGCCACTGACTCAATTTTGGAATCCGATTGCGATCAACAATGTAGAAGCTCAGAAGAATTTCTATTCAAGAGAAAACCTAGCAGCATTGAAATTACTTCGTAAAGAAGCGTCAGAACCTCAAAAGCTAGAACGTTTGATGAAGGTTTATCATGATACTTTAGGTTACGGCATTGTGCGCAGAGCTGAAGAAGCTAAGATCGCGCTGGCAGAATCTTCTCAATATCGTGCTGCGATTAATGTTGCCTCTGAACTGGTCGAGGTTGACATCTCAATAGAACAGATGGTTGAAGCGATTGAAACGCCAAAGTCTAAGATGATTGAGTTGGTTAAAGAAGCGATTCAACAAGGTCAGAAAAAGCCAGACGTAATCTACATGACGGGTGGTTCAGCTCGCTCACCTATACTTCGTGAAGCCGTACAAAAAGCTGTCCCGAATGTGCCTATCGTGAGTGGTAATTACTTCGGTTCAGTAACTGCAGGTTTAGCTCGTTGGGCTGAGGTTTACTTCAAATAATAGTGCAATGATGAGTTATTAAGGGCAACCAATCGCTGATTGGTTGCCCTTTTTTTGTATTTTCTCTAGTGAACTTTCAATTGAGTGATTTTTCCTAGATCAAATTGGGAATTGTTTTACAGAGTTAAATATTTCAGTAGGGTTCACTGTGTTACAAAATGTTTCAAAATCAGAAGTGTGCCACTCAATGGTCTAATGAGTAATGTATCACTTTGAATTTCAATGCTACTTTCACGACTGAAAAATCAAAACTCGATGAGGTGTCGTTCTCAAAATATAAAAAATCTCGAGTATTTTTCTTTTGCATTGCTTTGATTTATAATGGTTTTTTGTTTTTTATAGTGCAATTTTTTTTATTTTATATATTTTAATGCAACTTTTTTGTCATTCGTATATTAGTGTTTTCCTACTTGTTAAATGCAGGTAACAACTTCTCCGTAAGCACGAGGTTGTTAGTGAATAACTCACCCAGTTACAAATGGATATGACAATGAATAAGAAACTTTTAGCGCTAGCAATTTCTGGTGCAGTATTTGGTACACAGGCAGTTGCAGTAGAACTTTATAACGAAGACGGCACAACATTCTCAGTTGGCGGCCATGTTTCAGTTGCAGTTGGTGACGTAAACAGCGATGACCGCCTTAACAGCGATGACATCGGTGTAGAGACTGTTTCTCCACGTATTAATTTCGGTGCAACTCACGAACTAGGTAACGGCTTTACTGCTGATGCTAAAGGTGAATGGGCGCTAAACATGCTTGACGGTGGTGATGAGTCATTCACAACTCGTCTTGGCTACGTAGGTCTTTCTCATGATGACTTAGGCCGCGCAGCAGTTGGTACTCAATGGGCACCTTACTACAACGTTGCTGGTGTTGCAGATATGCCAATCGCATTCGCGAATGACTTCATCTACGACGACCACGGTAACCTAGGTACTGGTCGTGGTGAAGAGATGGTGAGCTACTCAAACGCTCTAGATTTCGGTAATGCGGGTTCTCTAAGTGCAGCTGTTGCATGGCAAGGTCGTAAAGCTGATAAAGTTACTGCAAATACTCAAAACGAATACGGTAACCGTGGTCAAATCGCTTTAAACTACGCTATTGCTGATGTCACTGCGAACTACGCATACAATACAGGTGATGTTGATTACGTTGGTGTTTCTGGTTCAAAAACTGCCGATTCACACGTATTAAGTGCAACTTACGGTTCATACGGTGCTGAAGGTCTTTACCTTGCAGGTGTGTACGCAATGAACAACTACATGAACTCACACAAAGGTGATGTTCTTGAAGAGACAGTTGCGATTGAATTACTAGCGTCTTACGCTCTTTCTAACAGCCTGAACCTAAGCGTGAACTACGAAGCAGTAGAAGACGAAAAGATGAGCGAAACAGTATTTAGCACTACAGCAGTACAAGCTGAATACAACTTCACGTCTCAGTTTGTAGGCTTTGCTGGTTACCAGTTCGATCTACAAGGTTCTGGTGCTACTTACAAAGAAAAAGCAGACGACCAATGGCTACTTGGTGCTCGTTACTACCTGTAAGCCGCTAACTAATTTAGCATAGTGTTTACTCCTTAGGTTTACCTTTTTGGATACTGTCCTAGACACCATGCTAAGCCCTCTCTGACTTTTTGTTAGAGAGGGCATCTTTCGTTCTAGACTGAGCAATTCTGGCTTTTCCTTCATGTCCCCGGCTATTCATTTTATCTACGTAGTTATAGGTCTTGTTATCAGTTCCTGTACGCAGAGATCTTCATCTAAAAGCTTTCAAATCATCGAATTGAGCTAAAGATCAGAATTTAGATATTGGTTACCATCTTGTCGAAGACTCTCTTTTGATGATGCGTTAAACTCTGCACTTCAAAAAATAGTTCAGGGATAAACTATGAGCAGTGTTGTCGATCAGGAACAGCTGATGAATTCGAAACGAACAGCAACTCCAACCAAGGTGCTGTGTGTTGGGCGTAACTATGTCGATCACATCGAAGAACTAAACAATGCAATCCCAGACTCTATGGTGGTTTTCAATAAACCGAACACCAGTGTTACGTCATCTCTGTCTTCTTTTCACCAAGAAGCACTACACTATGAAGCTGAAATCTGCTTTATCGTTGAAAATGGTCAGTACTCGGCTGTAGGTTTAGGGTTAGATCTTACCAAACGTAAATTACAAAGTAGCTTAAAAGCGAAAGGCTTACCTTGGGAGCGGGCCAAAGCGTTTGATGGTTCAGCGGTATTTAGTCGCTTTGTTCCAACTGATAACTTAGACCTTGCAGACTTGAATCTAGAGCTGTTTATTAACTGTGTTCGCGTTCAAAAAGGGCACGTAGAACAGATGCTATATTCTCCACAAACTATCCTCGAAGAGTTAACCTCTTACACGACTTTGCTTGATGGCGATGTTGTAATGACAGGAACCCCCAAAGGCGTTGGTGAGGTGCATCGAGGTGATATATTCCTTGGTCGTCTAAAGTGTGGTGAAACGACACTGATTGAGATCGAGTGGGTAGCAAGTTAATCAGTTCTTTCTATTTAGTTAATAAATTGGAATTATCGCTTAATTCTGGTTTTTAATTCGAATAAATAAACGTCGAACAACTGATTGCATCTGGAAGGGTGTTGGTAATTGATATAAAATCCGCCTCCGTTTTTATCAATGCTGAAACCCATGATCGACTTAACCATTTTACCTGTTTACCTGACTGCTGTTGTTGCACTTCTCCTTTTACCTGGCCCTGATATGTTACTGATCGCGAGCTCAAGTATGAGCTATGGCCGCAAGGTTGGTGTGTTCGCAAGTTTAGGCAACGCGACTTCTGGAATCATTCTGACAGTGTTAGCGGCTATGGGTGTATCAGCGTTGATCGCAATGAGCCCAATAGCGCTTAAAGCTCTCCACTTGTTAGGCGGTGCGTACTTGTTGAAGATGGGGGGGGATTGCCTTCGAACAGAACAGGGTAACGCGCCTGAGTTAAGTGATAACTTTGCAGCAAAAGCTTATTACCAAAGAGCGCTCATTAGTAACCTGCTTAATCCTAAAGCGTTGGTTTTCTTTGTGATGTTTTTGCCTCAGTTCGTGTCGACGAATATTGAAGCGACTTCGGGCGAGCAAATGCTCGTTTTGGGTTTATTACTGAATGTTCTCGGCCTAACGTTCAATTTTTTGCTAGTCGCTTTAGTGGGTACGATAGGCAAGTCTTTGGTAGAAAATGCTAAGTTTCGCACCTACCAACAGAAAGTTATGGGTGGAGTTTTCATCGTCTTGGCGGTGTGGATGCTGTCTTCTTTCTTTACGTCGTAAGCTCACAACCAAAATATACTTCCGGGGTTAGCCGCCGAAAAAAAATGGACGCTCTAAGCGTCCATTTTTGTTTTTAACTGTTATACGTTGAACATATCAATCGTTAAGAATTCAGTTCCTGCTGGTGTTGCTCAATTAGGTTCTCCATGTACTGCTCACCGCGCAGGCGAGTGTCTTCGTACGTTTCTGTCCCTTCAAATCTTGTTACCGTCTCATAATAGACTTTCACTTTTGGCTCTGTGCCCGAAGGTCTTACGATAATGCGTGAACCATCTTCGAGATGATAGATGAGTACATCACTCGCGGGCAGGTTAATGGCTTCAGTATTCCCGCCAATAACAAAGCGCAGAGAAGACTGTAGGTCTTCTATCACAGAGATAGCGACACCGTTTATGGCTTTAGGCTGAGCCGAGCGGAGTTTAGAACCAATCGACGGTGAATCTGGGTCAAGGGCAATACTTCGCTGGGCATTGGTGTGAACCCCATGCTCAAAGGAAATTTGAGCCAGAAGATCCCAAACCGTTCGACCTTGAGCTTTCAACTCTTCAACCAATTGGGCAAACACGACAATCGCAGACAGTCCATCCTTGTCCCTTACCTGAGTACCAATCGTGTATCCTAACGCTTCTTCATAAGCGAACAAGAACTCGTTCTGATCATCTTCCAACTGCATGCCAATATTAGCCAACCATTTAAACCCGGTCAGCGTTTGGAAATAAGTCGCACCATGAGATTGAGCTACTTTTTCAAGCAAGGTTGAAGATACGATACTGTTACCTACCAATTGATTTTTGGTGTGTGGTTTTGATAACAAGTAATGCGCGAATAGCACACCCACTTGGTCACCTGTTAGCATTTTGTATGAGCCATCATCTGTCCTCACAGCAACCGCAAATCGGTCCGCATCAGGGTCATTGGCACAAGCAATATCGGCATCGACACTTTTCGCTAGGTTGACCACCAGATCCATCGCGCCTTTTTCTTCCGGGTTAGGGAAGTTGACTGTTGGGAAGTTACCATCTGGCTCTCTTTGCTCGGCCACACTGAATACTTTGTGGAAACCAGAATCATGAAGAAGATCCTCAGCCATTTGTGCGCCGACACCATGCATTGCGGTGTAGGTGATTGTAGTGTTCGCCGACTCAATATCTTTACTCACATATGGGCTCTGGTTGATCGCAGCGCGATACGTTTGGTAATAGCCTCCAGTCAACCACACTAATTTGCCTTGTGCTTCAGCATCACTCAGGCTCATTAAAGGAATAGGTTTGGTTGATGCGATATCGATTTCAGCGGCAATGCCAGCATCGTGAGGAGGAATGATCTGAGCGCCATTCTCCCAGTACACTTTGAAACCATTGTATTCCGGTGGGTTGTGGCTGGCTGTCACCACAACAGCCGCAGCTGCATTGAAGTGCTCAATACCAAAGGCCACAATAGGGGTTGCTGCGACATTCGACGTTAAATAAACCTTAATGCCTAAAGCAGTGAGCACGGAAGCAGTATCAATAGCGAACTGCTTTGAATCTAAACGGCCGTCATAACCCACGACCACACCGCGAATGGTGGCATTAGCAACATGTTCGATTAAATAGTGGCCGAGTCCGGTTGCTGTTTCCTGTATGACTAAACGGTTCATTCGATTTGGGCCGCATCCCACTTTGCCTCGAAGTCCTGCCGTTCCGAACTCTAATCGTTGAATAAATCGGTCTTCTAATTCGTCGTGCATTCCCTCATCGATGAGGTGTTGAAGTTCTTCACGAGTTCTTGGGTCTGGGTCTCTCGCTAACCAATTCATTGCGTCTTGCATAATCACTAAACCTTTTAATGTCTGTATGACTTACTGTTGATTTAATTTAAGTGATATTGATTATCATTTCCATGAAAGCAATCGTAAAACTCGATATAAAATAAATTCCAACGGCAAGAGGGCATGTAGCTTAGTCACTTCAAATAATTGACTGTTTAGTAAGTAAACTTACCTTGAACAATTGGATATCACTAACTAGCCTTTTACATAAATATAACAAAACTTAACAGATTCGCCGTTTTTGAATCTTTCATGGAAACCTTCAACGCTTGTGAACCGTATCGGTTCATGGGGAGATATGGGCACTGATAGTACTTTAAGGCTATCTCCATGTGAGTTGTAGATTGAGATTCAGCCTTTTCATGTGTAGCCGGAATAACAATGAATGTTGTCCAGCTTTTAATGACATGTAGTTCGTAATGAAACATAGCTCGTAACGACATTTAGGTCGCAAGTATCCAATTTGGAAGGATAAGGAGAGATCTTTTGAAAAGATTACCGGTTAGGCTAGCGTGGCTTTTGAAGAGTTTTGTTGTGCTTTTAGTTTCGCCTTTAGTGCACGCAGCAAGTAGTGATTACAACATGACTCAAGGCGTCACTGAGATCAGTGGTAAGGTGTATGAACTTCATATGCTGATCTTCTACATTTGCTGTGCGATTGCTTTTGTTGTTTTTGGTGTGATGTTTTATTCGATTTTGAGGCACAGGAAATCGAAGGGGGCAGTTGCTGCTCATTTTCACGAAAGCACGAAAGTCGAAATTCTTTGGACCATTATCCCTATTATCATCCTCATCGCTATGGCGATCCCAGCCACCAAAACCTTGATAGCGATGGAAGATACCTCCCAATCAGACCTGACTGTTAAAATCACTGGCTCACAATGGAAATGGCATTACAGCTATTTTGGAGAAGACGTCGAGTTTTTCAGCCTCTTAGCGACCAGCGACAAAGAGATTGAAGGCGTCGAAGTGAAAGGCGCGCATTACCTACTAGAAGTTGATAAGCCGCTTGTTTTGCCTGTTGATCGTAAAGTCCGTTTCTTGATGACTTCGGACGATGTGATTCATTCATGGTGGGTGCCAGCATTTGCTGTTAAGAAAGATACCATTCCGGGTTTTATCAATGAGGCTTGGACAAAGATAGATGAACCCGGTGTTTACCGCGGGCAGTGTGCAGAGTTGTGTGGTCGTGCTCATGGTTTCATGCCAATAGTGGTGCATGCCATGGAAGAAGCTGACTTTGACACATGGTTAGCGGAGCAGAAAGAGTTAGCGATAGCCGAGCAACAAGCAGCGAAAGATGCATTAGATGCGTCACTTTCTTTGGAAGAGTTGAATATGATCGGTGAAGAGGTTTACAAAACTCGATGTGCAGTTTGTCATCAAGCAAACGGTGAGGGTATTCCTGGGGCGTTCCCAGCCATTAAAGGGAGCCCTATCGCTCTTGGTGATGTTGATGTTCATATCGACACCATTGTTTATGGTCGTGGCGGCACGGCGATGCAGGCATTCGATAATCAGCTAACCGAGAAAGAGATCGCAGCGGTAGTGACTTATCAACGAAACGCTTGGGGCAATGATACAGGTGATATTGTTCAGGCTTCAGATATTAACGCTTACAAAGTTAAACAAGAAGGCGGAGCCCAAGCACCTGACGAACAGGGCTCATCGGACGAAGCACAAAGTGATGCTAAGGAGCAGCTATGAGTTCACCAATCAATAAGCCGGTGAAATCGGCTCCAGCAGAAGACCAAGCGCTAAGCCATTCTGTGGAAGGTACACTGGGCAATAGTGATTTGCCTGCTGATGATCACGACTCACATGCGGCACCTAAAGGCTGGGCTCGTTGGCTATATTCAACCAATCATAAAGACATTGGGACACTTTATTTGTGGTTCAGCTTTGCGATGTTCTTAACGGGTGGAGCCATGGCAATGGTGATCCGCGCGGAGCTATTCCAACCGGGGTTACAACTCGTTGAGCCAGATTTCTTCAACCAGATGACCACAGTCCACGGCTTGATTATGGTGTTTGGTGCGGTGATGCCAGCATTTACGGGGTTAGCTAACTGGATGATCCCAATGATGATCGGTGCTCCAGATATGGCTTTGCCGAGAATGAATAACCTCAGCTTCTGGATCTTACCGTTTGCTTTTCTAATCTTAATAGGGTCTTTGTTTACAGAGGGTGGTGGCCCTAGCTTTGGGTGGACTTTTTATGCGCCACTCTCGACAACTTATGGCCCAGACAGCACAGCACTATTCGTATTCTCAGTACATATTATGGGGATCAGTTCGATAATGGGGGCGATTAACGTGATCGTAACCATTGTCAATATGAGAGCGCCGGGCATGACTTGGTTCAAGTTACCGATGTTCGTATGGACTTGGTTAATTACCGCTTTCCTACTGATAGCCGTTATGCCGGTACTGGCCGGTGCGGTCACCATGGTACTGACCGACAAATACTTTGGGACAAGCTTCTTTGATGCCGCTGGTGGTGGTGATCCGGTGATGTTCCAGCACATATTCTGGTTCTTTGGTCACCCCGAAGTGTACATCATGATCTTGCCGTCTTTTGGTATTGTCTCAGCCATCATCCCTGCATTCAGTGGTAAGCGTTTGTTTGGCTACCACTCGATGGTGTACGCGACTTGCAGTATCGCATTGCTGTCATTCTTGGTTTGGGCGCACCACATGTTCACCACGGGTATGCCAGTATTTGCTGAATTGTTCTTCATGTATTGCACTATGCTGATTGCGGTGCCGACCGGTGTGAAAGTGTTCAACTGGGTGGCGACCATGTGGCGAGGGGCTTTGACCTTTGAAACACCAATGCTGTTCGCTATCGCGTTTATTGTCCTATTTACGATTGGTGGGTTATCTGGATTGATGCTCGCTATCGTACCTGCTGATTTTCAATATCATGACACCTATTTTGTAGTGGCTCACTTCCACTATGTTCTGGTAACAGGTGCCGTGTTCTCGATTATGGCTGCCGCCTATTATTGGCTGCCGAAGTGGACAGGGCATATGTACGATCACAAGCTCAGCCTTTGGCATTTCTGGACGTCGGTGATTTCAGTCAATGTACTGTTCTTTCCAATGCACTTTTTAGGGTTAGCAGGCATGCCGCGTCGTATTCCTGATTACGCTATTCAGTTTGCTGATGTTAACCAAGTCGTGTCGATCGGTGGTTTTGCCTTTGGATTATCCCAGCTGATCTTCTTGTGGTTGGCTATTAAGTGCGTAAGAGGCGGAGAGCCTGCACCAAGCAAGCCTTGGGATAGGGCTGAAGGTCTTGAGTGGACTGTACCAAGCCCGGCGCCTCACCATACCTTTACTCACCCACCTAAAATCGATTAGAGGGATGAGCTATGAGCGATAAGCAAAGCGATTCAAATCATGATGATAAACAACCCAAGCGGTCAACCAAGAAGCGATCAACTAAAAAGCTGACGGGCTACCTGGTGTTGAGCGTCGTTGCGATGTTTGGCTTCGGGTTTGCTTTGGTGCCGCTCTACGATGTGATGTGTGAGGCTTTAGGCATTAATGGCAAAACTAACACTGTTTCTGCCGTTCAGCCTCAGGGAATGCAACCCGATTACTCTCGTACGGTCCGCGTTGAATTCATGTCACACATCAAGCCAGATATGCCATGGCAGTTTTCGCCTGAAGTTCGAGTGCTAGAGGTTCATCCTGGTGAGGTCGTTCAAACTAACTACATTGCCAAAAACCTATCTGGAGCCTCGTTAGTTGGTCAAGCCGTGCCGTCGGTTTCTCCAGGTATGGGGGCCACCTATTTTAATAAGATGGAGTGCTTTTGTTTTAATCAGCAGCCATTGGACGGGCACAAAAGCGCAGAAATGGGTTTGATATTTTACATTGAGCCAGATATTCCAGAATCGATACATACGCTTACGCTCTCTTATACATTATTCAATATCACGAATGAGGTGGGTGCTGCAGCCAATAAATCTGAGCCTAACGTACTCGCAAGTAACTAGGGCGTGTTGATCTTTCGAGCTGATTTTTGCGGCGAGTTGCTGGGTATTTGTACAAGACAGAGGCATCGATGTGTAGCTAGCCTACATGAGAAGCCGATAACGTAGTAGAAATGACCAGCAAACGCTGCCCGAAGGGTTCGGCTAAAAGTATTTTACTCTTTGTTGAGGAAGATTTGCTTAGAAAGACTAGGCTACTTCTCCCTCGCCGCGATTAAAATGCTTTTATCTCGAACAAAATTTAACCGCGAAAGGCCAATACGCCCTAGGGATTTACAGAACCAGTATCAACATAAGGAGTTGAGCGATGAGTTCTAAAAAGGAAGTTTATTTCGTTCCACATCAAAGCCACTGGCCATTGGTGGGTGCTGTAGCACTGTTTTTGGTCGCGGTTGGCGCTGGCTTGACGGTACAAAACATGGGTACTGATGCCGCTGGTGGTGTGTTTGGAAAAGCAGTGCTGTTAGTCGGATTTTGTGTGTTGCTTTACATGCTTGCAGGTTGGTTTAGCAATGTGATCACGGAATCATTAAGTGGTCTCTACTCTGAGCAGATATCTCGTTCGTTTCGACAAGGCATGAGTTGGTTTATCTTTTCCGAAATCATGTTCTTCGGTGCTTTCTTTGGTGCGCTTTTCTATGCTCGAATGATTTCTGTGCCTTGGATTGGTGGGGCGGGCAATAATGAAATGACTCACGAAGTGTTGTGGCCGATGTTCCAATCGATGTGGCCGCTAACAACCACACCTGATGGCGTGACGACACAAGCTATGCCTTGGCAGGGTATCCCTCTTAAGAACACCATTATTCTACTGCTTTCATCCGTGACGTTGCACATGGCGCACCTAAGCCTCGAACAAAATAAGCGCATGGCGTTAATCGTCTGGTTGGAGATCACGATTGTTCTAGCTGGCTTCTTCCTATTTTTCCAAGTTGAAGAGTATCTTCACGCTTATCAAGAGATGGGGCTGACACTTCAATCTGGCATCTATGGCAACACATTCTTCTTACTGACTGGATTCCATGGCTTGCATGTCTGTTTAGGAACCCTCTTTTTGATTGTGTTGCTAGCAAGGGTTGCGAAAGACCACTTCACTCCGAAAGACCATTTTGCGTTCCAAGCGGGCAGTTGGTATTGGCACTTTGTCGATGTGGTTTGGTTAGGTCTGTTTGTGTTTGTGTATGTGCTCTAACTGCTGAGCCTATTGGGAATTAATAGGGGCGAGGGTTGGGAGTTATCACTCCTGAACCTAAAGCCAGTAATAACAGTAACACGACAACAGCTGACCACATCACACGACGACCCAAGAAGTGGCTCAGTCTTTTGCCATTGTGTTTGCCCGAGGCGATTTGGATGAGACCTTTCATCAAATTGAAAGCGATAAAAAACAGCAAAGCGACCAATACAATTTTAAATAACAACACAAAGGTAGATGACGCCATAGTGATAACTCCAAACCGATTGATTGATGATGAACACAAGTTCCGCAGTAAAGGTTTTTGGATAGCGGTTATTTTAACTGTGGTTTCAGTCAGCGCTTTAATCAAGTTGGGCTTATGGCAACTGGATCGAGGTAACGAGAAACTGCGTTATGAACAGCAATTAACAGAGAGAGCACAACTATTGCCACAACGTTTGGGTGTCGTTATTTCTGAGTTGCGAGACATGAGTTTATCTGGGCAAGAGTCATTACCCCCTAAAACCCTAAACGGATTAAAAGTTGATGTTGAATTAGTCGATACGAGTGGCTTGATACTCTTGTTAGATAACCAGATTAACCAAGGAACGGTAGGGTATGTGATTTACATGTTGGGTGAGGTTCAATTTGAGGATGAAAACAAGCTCTTAGTGACTGAAAAACAATTATTGATCGATCTTGGGTTTGTTGCGGCAAGTAATGACAGAAGAGAGCTTCCTCAATTAGCAAGTATCAATGTACCGGCCACAATGTCAGGGCGCTTGTATACACGTTCAGTTAATCCTTTAAGTCATGAGTTGGGTTTAGAAAATACGACACCGAATAGAATCCAAAACCTAAACATAGCTGCGTTATCAGAGTACACCGGGCAGGAGGTGCTGCCCTTTGTATTCCAACCTCAGAGCTTAGATTCCTGGCCTTATGAGTTGTTATGGCGACCGACGGCTATGAAATCTGAGAAGCACTTTGGTTACTCGTTTCAATGGTTTGTAATGGCTGCCGTACTTTTGTTTTTGATGTTGTTGATAGGGTTCCGACATTTTAAGAAAAATAGCCCCATAAATAAGGACTAGGCACTCGAGATTGAAACAGTGTCTTAAAGGCAGTGCCTACCACAAGGAAGAAAGATGGATAAATCTCAAGCACAAATGAACCGGGAAAGTACTGATGCAAATATGGCTGAGCTTAAAAGCCGGCGTACTAAGGGACGTCTAGTATTAATCGGATTAGTTTTGATTTTCGCTTTACCTGCGATTATTGCCAAAACCGTGTTGGACCAGAATTGGTATACCTCAGGAGTCACTAACTCGGGTGAATTGATAGAACCTAGAACCACACTATCGGATTTCGGCGTAACGGTACCAATCGCAGGAGAGGGGTGGTTAGTCGGTTATATTGCTCCCATAGAATGTGAAAGCTTGTGTGAGCAACAGCTCCATTATTTGAATCAAAGCTATTTGGCGTTAGGTAAAAACAAAGAGCGGGTGACCCCCGTTGTTTTTGTATCGGAGGGTAACTTGTTATCGGGTTCGCTCGATAAGCCTGCTCTATCTCTGTTAGCTGGTGGCGATCAGTTAAGTACCGAGTTTTCACCGGCTTCCATTGTCATTATTGACCCACTAGGGCAGTTGGTTATGGAATACAAAAGTGTTTCAGAACCGTCGCAGTTAGTCGGGCAGTCTAAAGGCATGATTCATGATTTAAGAAAGTTACTTAAGTTGTCACGTGTTGGGTAGTTGAAAGTACAGGTAGATGACGTTAATGCTTGAGTGTTGTTAGCGAAGGGAATAAGTATAGGGAGATAAGTGATGCAGAATAAAGCCCCCGATTTACTGATGCTTGTGATGAGATTAACCATCTTGTTAACCCTTACCGTGATCGTTCTTGGAGCTTATACACGTTTGTCTGATGCTGGTCTTGGTTGTCCTGATTGGCCGGGGTGCTACGGTAAGATCACCGTGCCCTCTGATGCCCAAGCGGTGAATCAAGCCAATCTGCAATTTCCCGAGCGAGCACTCGAAGCAGAGAAAGCGTGGATTGAGATGATACATCGCTACTTTGCAGGAACATTAGGGCTGCTTATCTTTGTCGTTGTAGCTTGGTGTATTAAAAAGAATATTACTTCGATTGGGCTTCCTTTGCTTATTTCAGCCACTGTGATTTTTCAGGCTTTGCTTGGAATGTGGACGGTGACTCTCAAGTTGATGCCCGTTGTGGTTATGGCGCATTTGATGGGGGGCTTCACACTGTTGTCACTGTTGTGTCTGCTCTACTGTCGTTTGTCTCAATTCCAAAGCCGTTTTGGCGAGGCTTTTTATTCTCCATCACTTAAAGTTTGGGCGCTCTTTGGATTACTCATTGTGATTGGGCAGATACTACTTGGTGGCTGGACATCGTCAAACTATGCCGCTTTGGTGTGTACCCAACTGCCTATTTGTGAAGGTAACTGGATGAGCTACCTCGATTTCAAAAATGCGTTCGATTTTGCTCAACGCGGACATGATAATTATGAGTTTGGTGTGTTGGAGTATCCTGCAAGGCTCACCATCCATGTCATGCACAGGTTTGGGGCTATTGTGGCGACGTTAACGGTGCTGATGGTCGTGTACCAGTTATGGAAGTTTGGCCAAGCGCCCCATCAAAAGCTAAGCGTGATTGTCGCAATCGTGTTGTTCACTCAAATCAGTCTTGGGGTCAGCAATGTATGGTTTCACCTGCCAATCTCAGTTGCGGTTTTGCATAACCTAGTCGCAGCGATGTTGCTCATCAGCATGGTTGTAACCAATTTTGTGGTGTGGCAACGCAAACCGAGTGAGAGCTTGGTGAAGAACAGTGTATTACAAGGAGGTAATCATGGTAAGTAGAACGTCAACACAACATGAAGTAGTGGTTCAAGACGCAACCTTAAGTCATAAGATAACAGCCAACAACGACATAGCTTTAAGTAACGAAATGGCTGCAAAGAACAAAGCCACTTGGAAAGTTTACTTAACGCTGACCAAGCCTAAAGTGGTTGCTTTGATGTTGCTGACGACATTGGTCGGGATGTGTCTGGCTGTGCCTAATGGCTTACCTTTACAGCAAGCACTGTGCGGAATGATTGGGATAGGACTAATGGCGGGTTCAGCAGCTGCATTTAACCACTTGATCGATAAAAAGATCGACGGTCAGATGACTCGAACAAACCGACGACCTTTACCGTCAGGTGAGCTGAGTAGTGTGCGTGTATTCAGCTTTGCAGCGGGTATCGGCTTACTTGGATTCGTCACGCTTGTCGTGTGGGTCAATCAACTCACCGCTTGGCTAACTTTTGCAAGCTTGTTGGGTTATGCAGTGATTTATACCATGTACTTAAAGCGAGCGACGCCACAAAACATCGTGATTGCTGGGATCGCAGGTGCAATGCCTCCGCTATTGGGTTGGACGGCGGTTACCAATGAGTTGCACTCAAATGCTTGGTTGTTGGTGATGATCATCTTTATTTGGACGCCTCCGCACTTCTGGGCGTTGGCAATTCATCGTCGTGATGAGTATGCCAAAGTGAATATCCCCATGCTGCCTGTGACCCACGGAATCGAATACACTAAGACTTCTATTTTGCTCTATACCTTGTTGTTGAGCATCGTGTGTATATTGCCGGTGTTAGTCGGCATGAGCAGCTGGATATATTTGAGCGCTTCATTGGTGCTCAACGGTGGGTTTGTTTACCACGCTTGGGTACTTAAGTATCGTGATGAGCCTAATATGGCGATGAAGACCTTTAAGTTCTCCATCTATCATCTCATGATCTTGTTTGTTGCTCTGTTGGCAGACCACTATCTACTTTAACAACTGGCGTTTTTACTTTTACTGAACAAGAAAACGGATGCTTTGGGCATCCGTTTTTGTTTGGTTGATGACTAAAACGCACTTAATACAAAGTAAGTATCTAGCGAGTACTTAGTCCACTTTGTTCCAAGCACTTTGCCAGTGTGAACCGACACCTGGTTCGTACTGAGTTGCTGTTGGAGCCCATTGAACACAGTAACCAGAGTATGGGAACTCTTTACACTGATAAACGCCGCCGTCGCTGCTCAGAACCTTTGTTCCTGCTGTGTAAGACTCAATGCTTTCTGGGAACACGAAGTCGTAGTCGCCTGCTGGTGGCGGTGTTTGCTCGTCCATTAGGTGGAAATCAAGCGTGTTCTGATCCACTAAGTTACCTTGGTCATCTTTCGTCACAACCACAAGCATGTGGTGGCCAGCTTCAGACTTAGAAAGAGTCAGCTGAACACCTTCAACTTGTCCGTCTGTTAGGTCCGATTTCTGAGATGCAAGCGCTTCACGGTGATGGTTGTACACGGTAAGCTCAGCTTGGATATCGCCTGTTGCCGCTAACGTAAGATCTAGCTGGGTAGGTTGGCTCTCATCGATAATGTACTCTGACTCTAGACCTGTTACTTCTAGCTCATGCTCTGGCTCTGGAGTATCAATCTTGTAGCCGATTTCTACACTGTTAAAGCCAGAGCCTGCTTTTAGATAAACAGGGTTAGTGCCGTAAACGGGGGCGAAATCACCTTGGTCGTTCAATTGACCTGCTTTGATTTGCGTCTGCTCTTGGTTGATTTTAGAAGAAAGAGCGTAAGACCAATTATTGGCTTTGCCTTGCTCAGAACTTTCAATCACAAGCTCAGTGCTGTATGAAGCGTTCTCACCGGATTGATCGAATAC
The DNA here is from genome assembly GCF_024347515.1 of Vibrio gigantis. Classification (NCBI taxonomy): domain Bacteria; kingdom Pseudomonadati; phylum Pseudomonadota; class Gammaproteobacteria; order Vibrionales; family Vibrionaceae; genus Vibrio; species Vibrio gigantis. The sequence continues at coordinate 749,576 of NZ_AP025493.1, read as the reverse complement.
GCGAGTGTAAACAGCGTCACCTACATTCAGGTCTTGTGTTGGGTTGATTTGACCGCCTTGATCCCAATCAGGAATGATAGGACCGTCGCCATCAAACTTCACGTCGATAACGTTGTAGAAAGCCGCAGCAGTGTCACCTACATCCCATACCGCAAGGATCACTTGATAACCTTCGCGTTCTGGCACATTACACAAGTGGCTTACTTGCATCGGTGGCTGTTTCATATTGCCTTCAACAACACAGAATGGCGTTAAGTCAAAGGAGCTGCGTGCCAAAGGCTGGTTTGGGTTCCAGTCTGGTTGAGTAATGTAATATTTCCAATCGCGAGTCTTGTGGTTAGCTGTGAACGTCCATTCAAAGTACTGAGAACCAGACTTGATAGGGCGTTTAACCCAGCGATCTGCTTTTTGCTCGTCTAGTGCTGCTGCTAAAGAAGATTGCGCACTGGCGATTTTCCCATCAGCAGGGCCGACTTCAGGAAAGCCTTCAGGGCCTTCCACACTTTGTGGCTCGTATTGGATACCACCACAGTTGGTGTTTTTCTCTTGCGTATCACTCGCGGGGAACTTACATAGGGCAACACGGCTCTCAGCAACGCCATTGTTGTATGCAGAGACATAACCGTGACCGAAGCTTGCACCGCTTACGCTAAGTAGCGATAGTGCGATGAGCGATTTTTTTGGGAGTTGTTTCATTATTTGTCCTTACTGTATTTGGCCGACAAAAAAGAGAACACTCCGGCATGCATTTACACTTAAATCCTATTAAGTGGCGGCCCCGCTATCATAGACAGAATATTTGTCGACAGACCGGTGGCTTTGCGTCCTATTCTTTCAAATAGTTTGCCAGAAGTGCGTTTGAGCAAACGAAATGTAGCCAACCAGTTTTATAAATGCGAATCAATCGATTGAAATGTGGAATGCCAATCTCGAACTTTTAATTCTTAATACAAATTAACTTGCTATATATTTCTTAAGTTAATGTATAAAATATTGATATAAATAAAGAAAGCATTTGCTCTAATCGTTTTTGTGAATGCTTTGAGTCTTTGTGCTTCGTTCTGTAGAACAATTGTGCTCATATCAAAACCAAACCTTTGGTTTCCACTAACCGAACTCTGACATGTCATGTATGAAAAAACGGACAATTGATTGGTATGAATTATATAAAGGAGTCGGTATGGAATTCACAGAACAAGACAGAGATGCGTTGTATCAAACGTGGATGTCACAAAAATCGAGAATGCGAATTACGCAGATGGAGTTTTCAAAAAAGCTAGGGATGAACCAGCTTGATTTCTCAAATGTACTGCGAGGGGAGACGCCATTGACCATGTCTTTCATCAGTCACTTTTGCCGTTTACTTCATTTAGAACCTAGAAATGTGTTCCCTTCACTTAAAGAAGGTAATGAGTCTGGACCTAAAGTGGTGTATTTGAAAAGTAGAATGAGTGTTGATGGCGAGATTCAAAACGCTTATATCGAAGGAAATCAGGTGATTGTAGAGTATGCTCATACCGTGCAGCATGACTAATTTTAGAGCTAGCTCTGAGTTTTAACCCCTTTTTCTACAATCTTCTCACATAGGGTATGGCATACTTAGTTGGATTTTTCTATTTAATGTAAGTGCGCTATGAAACCTTTAAAACTTCTCTTGCTTGTTGCAACCAGCATTTTTTTGTTTGGTTGTGCAGGCGGTCCAATTAAAACCGCAACCAAGTTCACCAGTTATGAAGATTTTCAGCCAGGTCCTGACGGTGGTGTTGACTTAGTTTGGGCCAGAATCGGTCTGCGTGACGCACAGCGTTTGAAATCCAAGTTAGATGATTACGATTCTGTAGTGATCGACCAAATTTTTGTTTTGGCAGAAGAAGGTTCGTTAGAGCAGGACGAAATTCAGGTGCTCACTACCCACATGGTTGCGCGTTTGGAAGAGAAAATATCGCCTCATAAAACGATTGTCGATGAACCTACAGGAAAGACGCTGCGCTTGAGTATCGCTCTAAGTAACGTTGAAACGCCCAACCCGATCTTAGCTGTAACGAGCAGTGTTCTGCCGTTTGGTCTTGCGATGTCAACCATATCTAAGGTGACAATAGGCGAACACAGCAATGTTGGGAGTGCGAGTGTAGAGTTATTGGTCAGTGATGCTCAAGAGGGGACGCCATTGTTTGCTGCAATCGACCGAGAAGCGGGGAATAAAGATTTTTCAACCATGATTGATTCGCTAGATGATGCCAAAGACGCGATCAACTATTGGGTTGAACGTTTAGGTGATACTCTACAGAACATAGATGACGCTTAGAAAGACCGAATAATGCTAGAGAAAGAGAACCTGATTAAGTTGGCTCGAATGCAGATGCCATTTGGAAAGTACGCGGGTCGTACACTGATTGACTTACCTGAAGAATATTTGCTGTGGTTCGACAAAAAGGGATTCCCGTCAGGCGAACTAGGCGACTTATTAAAATTGTGCCTTGCTCTCAAAATTGAAGGGCTTGATAGTGTCGTCAAGCCATTGAAAAGAATGTAATTAAACAAAAGCTCACGCTGATAACGTGAGCTTTTTTGTTTTTCAGTTCTACACAATTTCACAGGAATGCTGAAGCTTGAATAATTACTACTCTTGCTTTCCTATAAATTACGCAATCGATAACGTGTAAATAATGTTATACGGGGTGTTTTAAATATAAAACACAAAAAAATTGCGTTTATTTTCAATTAGTGATTGAAACTAGAGTTTTTACTAGTTAAGTTACAGGGAACAAGAAGATTAGTGCTGATAGAAAGTGACGTGAGACAACGTACATTCAGCTCAAGGATAGAAAAAAGGAAGAAGTAAGCAATGTTCCAGACTGATGATGTAAGAATTAACAAAGTAAAAGAGTTATTACCACCTGTTGCTGTTTTAGAAAAGTTTGCAGCGACAGAAATTGCTTCTTCTACAACCTTTGAAAGCCGTAAAGCGATTCACAATATTTTAGAAGATAGTGACGATCGCTTGCTTGTAATTGTTGGTCCATGTTCTATTCATGACACAGAAGCTGCTCTTGAGTACGGCAAGCGTTTAAAAGTGCTGCGTGACGAACTCGGCGATAAGCTTGAAATCGTAATGCGTGTTTACTTTGAAAAACCACGCACAACGGTAGGTTGGAAAGGTCTAATCAACGACCCGTACATGAACGATACGTTCAAACTAAATGATGGCCTTCGTTTAGGACGTAAGCTACTGCTTGACCTAACTGACATGGGCATGCCAACGGCAAGTGAATTCCTAGATATGATCACGCCTCAATACGTTGCTGACCTAATCAGTTGGGGTGCAATTGGCGCACGTACGACAGAATCTCAAGTTCACCGTGAGCTGGCTTCAGGCCTATCTTGCCCAGTTGGTTTTAAGAATGGTACTGATGGCAACATCAAGATCGCAACAGATGCTATTCGCTCTGCTAGCGCTTCTCACCACTTCTTATCGGTAACTAAGTACGGTCATTCAGCTATTGTTGAAACAGCAGGTAACCCTGATTGTCATATCATCCTACGCGGTGGTAAAGAGCCAAATTATAGTGCAGAGCACGTTGGTAAGATTAAAGAAGAGCTAGCAGCTTCAGGTCTTCCACAAAAAGTGATGATCGATTTCAGTCACGCGAACAGCTCTAAGCAGTTCAAACGTCAAATGAACGTGTCTGATGACGTGAGCGCACAAATTTCTGGTGGTGACAAAGCTATCTTCGGTGTGATGATTGAATCTCACCTTGTTGAAGGTCGCCAAGACTTGGTTGATGGTAAAGCTGCAACTTACGGCCAATCTGTTACTGATGCTTGTATTGGTTGGGAAGATACTGAAACAGTGCTGCGCCAGCTAGCAGACGCAGTTGAAGCTCGTCGCAACAAGTAAGTTGGTTTGCTTTAATTAGCTTTTAAAACGACTTAGATTATTTAAGGCCCTTACTCGCTTTTGTGAGTAAGGGCTTTTTTATACGCCTCTCATTTTAAGGTTTGCTATCCCATAAAGATATTTACTTATTGTATGCTGAATGGTTAAATAGTGTGGTGTTCCATAAACTGAAGAGTCGTACCAATGAAAGTAGTATTGGCGAGTGTAGTATTAATTGCGCTAAACACGTTTTCTATATCAAATGTACAAGCTGCAACAGGGCTCAACGCAGAGCAACTATGTAAAGCTGGCCTTGCACTAGCGATTGACAAGCAACCTCGTGGTATTAAAGCGACGTCAGGAAAAAGCAATCAGCGTATCTTGCTTAGCTTGAAAGATGGGCAGAACGATTGGGATTACCGTTGCGACGTAAACCGCGGTAACAAAACGATCAAGTTGGAAGCTAGAGAGCTCAAGCGTAACGATAAGTTCTTGGGCCAAGCGATTCGTTATGATGTTGCTGACGCGAAGCGCTCAGTAAAAGTAACAATGAAAAAGCGCAAAGGCTCTGGCGTGATCAGCGAAACTTATACGTCGCGCCAGCTTAAATAGTACAGTTTTCTTACATGAGAAAGCCGCAACTATTTGCGGCTTTTTTGAACTAGACAATGACAAGATAAGCCTACCTGATTAGGTTGAGTAGCTCTTCCACTTTTTCTGTTAACAAAGTTCTATTTTGTCTGGTTTCTACGTTAAGGCGGATTAATGGTTCGGTATTGGACTTTCTCAAGTTGAAACGCCACTCGCCCATGTTGATGCTGATTCCATCGGTATGATCGATGTGTACAGCACTCTTTTGGTAGCGTGATAGTACACGAGCCATAACCTTTTCAGAGTCTGCTACCTCGCGATTTATCTCGCCTGAAGAAGGGAATTTGTTCATGCTTGATCTGATGAGTTGGTGGAGAGATTGTTGAGTCTTACTGAGCAGTTCAATGACTAGTAGCCAAGGAATCATCCCTGAGTCGCAATACCCAAAGTCACGGAAGTAGTGATGTGCGCTCATTTCTCCACCGTACACTGCGTTGAGCTCTCGCATTTTCTCTTTGATCAAAGCATGCCCAGCTTTGACTCCAACAGCGTTTCCACCGAGTCTATCTGCAATCTCTATCGTATTCCATGTCATACGCATGTCGTGTAGTACAGTTGCATTGGAGTCTTTCAGCAAGAAGGCTTCGGTTAGCAGACCTACGATGTAGTAACCCTCAATGTAATTGCCTTTTTCATCAAAGAAGAAACAACGATCAAAATCACCATCCCATGCGATGCCAAGGTTTGCGGAGTGCTCTAAAACGGCATCGCGAGTGGCTGCTTGGTTTTCTTTGAGTAAAGGGTTAGGAATGCCATTTGGGAACATCCCATCAGGAATGTGATGAACCTTGATGAAGACGATTGGAACATTAAATTCGTTGAACTTAGTCTCTAGAGCATCAATGACATGCCCAGCAACGCCGTTTCCCGCGTTAACCACAATCTTCATCGGTGATAGCTTTGACGGGGTTACGTATGAGAGTAGGTGATCCACATAAGGAGCGAGAATACTGGCCGTTCTAATGAAATTATCGGCTTGATCATGGCTGATCGGTTGTTCGCTGATTCTCTCATGCTCTAGAGCTTCCATGCGCTGTTTAATTACATCTAACCCATTGCTTTTACTGATTGGATTAGCATCTAGACCGACTAACTTCATGCCGTTGTAATTGATTGGATTGTGGCTTGCCGTAATCTGGACTCCGCCAATGGCTTGTAGGTGGGGAGTTGCAAAGTAGACTTCTTCTGTGCCTGTCATACCGAGATCTACCACGTTGATCCCTGATTCAATCAAGCCCTTGGTCATCGCTTTCTGCAGTGGTAGTGAGGTTTCGCGATTATCACGACCAATGACTACTTGAGCCAGCTCACCGAATGACGTTTTAGATGCCTTTGAAAGGACATATTCGCCAAATGCTCTACCAAGCAGGTAAGCAAGGTGCTCATTGATTTGTTTACCAATGACTCCTCGGACATCGTTATTTTTAAAGCAGCTGAGTTCTAAATTCTGTTTCATTCTATCGTCGCTGCTTTAGTTCGATTTGTTGATTTGAGGTGAGCTAGATTGTTCGCTTCGCCCATAGCTATCTTGATATCGGATGATGTCGTCTTCGCTCAAATGGCTGCCGGTTTGTACTTCAATCATTTCCAATGGGGAGTCACCTGGGTTTTCTAGGCTATGTACGTGTCCTAGCGGAATGTAGGTGGATTGGTCTTCTTCGACTAGGTAAGTTTTCTCATCATTGGTCACCTTCGCGATGCCCGCGACGACAACCCAGTGTTCCGCTCTATGGTGATGCATTTGTAGCGATAACTTATGACCGGGTTTTACGGTGATACGTTTTACTTTGTCGCGTTTACCTAGGTCGATTAAATCGTATTTACCCCAAGGTCTAAACACTTCTCGGTGATGAACATGCTCTGTTCGTTCAGCTTGATTCAACTGGCTGACAATCGATTTCACTCCTTGAACCTTGTCTTTATTTGCAACCAATATAGCGTCTTTGGTTTCGACAATAATCAGGTTTTCGACACCCACAGTCGCAACCAGTTTATTTTCAGAGTGGATGTAGTTGTGCTGAGAGTCGACAGTTAACACATCGCCTTCAATCACATTGTTGTGTTCATCTTTATCACTGACATCCCAGATTGCAGACCACGAACCAATATCGTTCCAACCAACATCCATCGGGAGCACCGCAGCATCCGACGTTTTTTCCATCACGGCATAGTCGATGGAGTCGCTTGGGCTTCTTTTGAATGCTTCGGCGTCAATACGGATAAAGTCGAGGTCGGTGTTTTGCGTTGTGAGAGCGAGTTTACAGGCCGTTAAGATCTCTGGACGATGTTCAGCAAGTTCTTCAAGGTAGCGTGATGCTCTAAACATGAACATACCGCTGTTCCATAGGTATTGTCCCGAATCAATGTACTGCTCTGCAGTCGCTCTGTCGGGCTTTTCAACGAAACACTCAATTGCGTAAGCATGATGGGAGAGAGGCTCTCCTTGTTTGATATAACCATACCCAGTTTCTGGTGCGTTCGGAGTAATGCCAAATGTGACGAGTTTGCCTTGTTTCGCTTGCTCAATACCGCGGCTCACCGTTTGCTGAAATTCGGTCGTTTTGTCGATGTGGTGATCAGCGGCCAGTACTAATAGTATTGGGTCAGATTCATGTTGTTGACTGCTGTTCGAGTGATTTAAAGCCTGTAATGCAGCTAATGCGATGGCTGGAGCCGTATTTCGGCCGACAGGCTCTAGTAGAATACCACTGTGTTGGATGTGAGCCGATCGAGCTTGTTCCGCAGTAATAAAGCGGTGTTCTTCGTTACAGATAATGAAGGGAGCTGCACACTCGGTATTACTTAAGTACGCTTCAAGGCCTTGCAAACGCAAAAGGGTTTGCTGAAGCATAGATTGCTCACCTGCGATGTTGAGGAATTGCTTAGGGTAAAGCTCGCGAGATAGTGGCCAGAGGCGGCTACCAGAGCCGCCAGCTAGAATTACAGGTAAAATCATATCGAGGTAATTGAGTGCCTTAAAATACTGGCGCCATGTTACCACGCTTCACCGTTATTATTTATCGATAAGAAATTTACTTATCGATGACCTTCTAGATTGGAAGTGACTATGTCTTGAGCTTCACTCAAACCTTGTGGGTCGATTTTAAGTGTTTGAGTTGGGAACGCGATATCCGCATTGTGCTTATGAATAATCGCTAATACTTGTAATAGAACATCTTGCTTAACTTCGTGATACCTCACCCAGTTGACCGTTTTGGTGAAGGTGTAGATAAAGAAGTTCAGCGTTGATGGGCCAAACTTATCGAAGTTCACGATGAGCGTTTGCTTAGCGTCAATGTCTGGGTGCGTTTCAAGCATGGCTTTTACGTCATCCACAATAGCAGCCAACTTGTTTGCGTCTTCGTAACGAAGTCCAAAGGTTTCATTAATTCGGCGGTTCAGCATTCGCGATGGGTTTTCCACCACAATGTTACTGAATACTGAGTTTGGCACGTACAACGGGCGTTTATCGAAGGTGCGAATAATGGTCATGCGCCAGCCAATACGTTCGACGGTACCTTCGATTTGACGATCAGGTGAGCGAATCCAATCACCGACTTTAAAAGGTCGGTCGAAGTAGATCATCATGCCACCAAAGAAGTTCGAGAGTAGATCTTTTGCTGCCAAACCGACAATCAAACCACCCACACCACCAAAGGTCAGCAAGCCTGATAGGCTGAGTCCAAACGCCTGCATGATCGTCAGGCCGCCCATCACCATAAAGAACAGGCGAGCGACTTTCGCAATTGCCTGTACTGTCGTTTCATCTCTGTTTTTTTGTTCTAAGACATATGCTTCAGTGTTAGTGATCATTCGTAAGGTAAACCAAACGAAGGTACAGATAATCAATATATGCTTAAGCGTTTTTAACCAGTTGATTTCATTTCCGAACTGATCTTGAAGGATTAATCCAACAGATACTGTAGCAGGCCAGCACCAAAGTAGCGTACTGACTGGGGTTTTCAGTGCCTCTAGTAGCAGATCATCCCAGTGGAAAGGGGTTTTTTGTACCAGAATTTCTAAGCGATTATGGATAATTCGCCAAGCTACCCAAGCGAGAAAGCTCGCAATAGTGATGAATAGGACACTGTTCGCCCAATCACTATGGCTCTGGTTAATGTAGGTTTGTACTTGGGTTAAGAATTCATTCATTGTGTGTGCTGCCGCAGAAATTATGAATTGGAAATTAGCAGAAACTCGAGTTGTTCTCTACCTTTATAAATCAAGCGATTATGACAATAGTATAACCTTATTATTGCAGAACTAACTTTTTTTGAGATAGAAACTAATGTAGGTTTGGCTATCCCGTGTAATTAAAATTTCTAAACAGGATTTCAAATGAGCGACAAACAATATGCAGTTATCGGTTTAGGGCGTTTTGGTTTATCTGTTTGCAAAGAACTGCAAAGTTCAGGCGCGCAGGTATTAGCCGTCGATATTGATGAAGAGCGAGTGAAAGAAGCCGCGGCTTTTGTTTCACAAGCGATTGTTGCTAACTGTACGAGTGAAGAAACGGTTAAAGAGTTAAGGCTCGACGAGTACGATATGGTGATGGTTTCGATTGGTTCTGATGTGAACTCGAGCATTTTGACTACTCTCGTCGTAAAAGAATCGGGAGCTAAAACCGTTTGGGTTAAGGCGAACGATAAGTTCCACGGCAAGATCCTTTCTAAAATTGGCGCTGACCATATCATTATGCCGGAACGAGACATGGGTATTCGTGTTGCGCGTAAAATGTTGGATAGGCGCGTTCTTGAATTTATTGACCTTGGCAGTGATTTAGCAATGACTGAAATTGTTATTGGTTCAAAACTCTTAGGTAAGCAACTTCGTGATTTGAAGCTTTGCAAAGAAGTAGGCGTCGAGGTTCTTGGATTTAAGCGTGGTCCTAATCTCACTAAAGCACCTGAACTGGATATTAGTTTAGAAATCGGAGATGTGGTGATCATCGCTGGGCCTAAAGAGACCTTATCTAGAAAACTACGTAATTGGTAACTGGCAATGGGTCATAAGGTATTAGTATGAATTCGTTAAAACGAAAAGGTACTTTCTACACGCTTAAGAGAGATGAAAAGCCACGTAAAGGCTCTGAACCTAAGATAATCCTGACCAGTTTTTTGGCGGTTCTTATTCCTTCGGCCATCTTACTCACGATGCCCGTATTTTCTGTCACAGGGCTCAGTTTTACAGATGCGTTGTTTACCGCGACCTCTGCAATCAGCGTAACAGGTTTAGGGGTCGTTGATACGGGCGAACACTTTACTCTGGCCGGGAAAATCTTGCTGATGTTCTTGATGCAAGTGGGCGGGTTGGGGCAGATGACCTTGTCTGCGGTTCTTCTCTATATGTTTGGTGTTCGGTTAAGCTTGAAGCAGCAGGCATTAGCTAAAGAAGCATTAGGGCAAGATCGTAAGATTAACCTGCGCAAGCTAGTAAAGAAAATCATCATCTTTGCGCTAGTGGCTGAATTTATTGGCTTTGTATTGCTCTGTTTCCGGTGGGTTCCTGAAATGGGCTGGGCAACAGGCAGCTTCTACGCCCTTTTTCATGCGATATCAGCATTCAATAACGCGGGTTTTGCGTTGTTTTCAGACAGTATGATGAGCTTTGTTGACGACCCATTAGTGATCTTTACTCTAGCGGCTCTGTTCATTTTTGGCGGCTTAGGCTTTACGGTTGTCGGTGACTTGTCGAGTAACTGGCGTAAAGGCTTTCAGCATTTGCATTTACATACCAAAATTATGTTGACTGCAACGCCGACTCTATTGTTGGTGGGTACGGTATTGTTTTGGCTGTTGGAGAGAAATAACTCCGCGACTATGGAAGGGCTATCAACTCAAGGGCAATGGCTGGCGGCGTTTTTCCAATCAGCAAGTGCTCGTACCGCTGGTTTTAACAGCGTGGATTTGTCTCAGTACACGCAGCCTGCTTTGTTGGTGATGATTGTATTGATGCTGATTGGTGCAGGCTCTACTTCAACCGGTGGCGGTATTAAGGTATCGACCTTTGCAGTTGCTTTTGTCGCGACTTGGACATTCCTACGTCAGAAAAAGCACGTCGTGATGTTTAAACGTACTGTCACATGGCAGGCGGTAACCAAGTCATTGGCCATTATCGTGGTCAGTGGGGCGTTATTAACGACGGCGATGTTTCTGTTAATGCTTACTGAAAAAGCTGCGTTTGATCGAGTTATGTTCGAGGTCATTTCTGCTTTTGCAACGGTAGGGTTGACGGCTGGGTTAACCGCAAATCTAACCGAACCTGGCAAATACATCATGATTGTTGTGATGGTTATTGGTCGTATCGGTCCTTTGACGTTGGCGTATATGTTAGCTCGACCAGAGCCTTCACTGCTCAAGTATCCAGAAGACACGGTTCTAACAGGCTAGAAGCTAGTGTTCTTGTTTTTGAGTTAAAAAAAGCAAAGCCAGCGTTATGCTGGCTTTGCTTGTTATAGGTGTAGCGTTAATTATTGAATGCTTAGCCTTCAAACATCTCAACGTATTCTTCATACCCTTCTTCAGCCAGCTTATCTGCTGGGATAAAGCGCATTGCTGCTGAGTTCATGCAGTAACGTAAGCCTGTTGGTTTTGGACCATCTTTAAATACATGCCCTAGGTGAGAATCACCAAACTTACTACGAACCTCTGTTCTCGGATAAAGGAGTTTGTAGTCAGTAGTTGTTACTACATAAGCCTCGTTGATTGGCTGTGTAAAGCTCGGCCAGCCTGTACCTGACTTGTATTTGTCTTTTGAAGAGAACAATGGCTCACCCGTTACGATATCAACGTAAATACCTTCTTGCTTGTTATCCCAGTATTTGTTGTCAAACGGGCGCTCAGTCGCGTCTTCTTGCGTTACATCGTATTGAAGTGCGGTAAGCTTGGCTTTGATCTCTGCATCAGACGGTTTTACGTATGTTTTAGCATTCTTACTGTCGATGATCTGGCGGATTGTTTTAGGGTTATCCTTTCTATCATCACCGAAGATTTTATCTAAATATTGATCACGACCTGAAGCGTAACGGTAGTAATTGTAACGAACCTTACTCTTCTTATAGTAATCTTGGTGGTAATCCTCTGCTGGCCAGAATTTCTCAAATTTGATCAGTTCTGTTTTTAGTGGGGCACCAAAGATCTGAGCCTTGTCTATCTCCATCATAAAGTTTTGAGCAACGTCTTTTTGCTCTTGGTTATGATAGAAAATGGCAGGTCGATATTGCGGTCCACGGTCTACGAATGACCCTTTGTCATCAGTCGGGTCGATATGTCGGAAGAATTGGTCAAGAACCTGTTCATAGCTAACCACATCAGGGTTATAGGTCACGTTGATCACTTCGATGTGACCAGACTTACCTGAAGAAACTTGTTTATAGGTTGGGTTTTCTAACTTGCCACCAGAATATCCAGAGATAACGTCGGTTACACCTTTTAGCTTCTCTAGATCGGACTCCGTACACCAAAAACAACCACCAGCCAGTGTCGCGATTTCACTTTTACCTGAATTAGCCGTTTTATCCATTGTATTGGCAGTGCCAGTCTGGCTCACAAATAGTGAAATCAGTGGTAGCGCAACCACGAGTGATACCAATATTTTAGATAATTTATTCATAGATACCTCATCTTGACGTTCTTCTCATTCGATTTTGAATGTACGAATAGAGACAGGTTTTAGATGGAAAAAATTGCATCATTCACAAAAAAAATATGTCGCCTAGAAAATCTTGCTCATGAATGCTGCCAGTAGTAGGGTGTCGGTATTAATATCCAATAATAGATAGTGATGACGGTTATCGGTCATCTAAGGAACAACATGCAAGCAGAAGTTAAATGGGTCGAAGGCTTTAAATTCCTAGGTCAATCTCAATCAGGTCACTCTATCGTTATGGATGGAAGTGGCGGTGCTACCGCCCCAAGCCCTATGGAGATGGTCCTTATGGCCGCAGGTGGCTGTAGTTCTGTTGATGTGGTAGATGGTTTGAAGTCTGCGGGTCAGAACATCACAGGCTGTAATGCAAAGCTTGAAACCACACGTCGTGAAACAGCGCCAAAAATCTTTACTGTGATTAACATTCACTTTGAAGTGTCGGGTGACAGCCTTGATCCAGAGTTAGTGGCTAAAGTATGTGCTGACTCTTTAGAAAAGTACTGCTCTGTTTGCTTAATGCTGGGTGCTGGCGTTGAAATGACACACAGTTGGGAAATCGTTTAGTTATTTGATTGCACAGCTTGGCTTTGGCCGTTACTTTACGGCTTATGAGCAAAAACAGATAAAGACAAGGGCGGAGCACTTTGAGTGCTCCGCCCTTATTATTTCGGCTAAGGTAGAGTGCTATTATTCAGCAGTTTCTACGATAACTTCTTCAACTTGTACTTCTTCTTGGTATTCGAAACCAGGGATCGTTGCGTCAACACGACGGTTTTGAGCACGACCTTCAGCGGTATCGTTTGATGCAACTGGGTTCTCTTCACCTTCACCTGTAGCAGTGATACGCTCAGCTTCGATACCTTGCTCTTCGATGTGTGCAGCAACTGCAGCAGCACGTTTCTTAGAGATCATCATGTTGTATTCAGCAGCGCCTGTTGAGTCAGTGTGACCAACAACAACAACAGTCGATTGAGGGTGAGCTTTAAGAACTTCAACTAGAGGCTGTAGTGCAATCTTACCGTCTGTAGACAGTTCAGTACTGTTTGTCGCAAACATCTCTTGAGAGTAGCTCTCTGTTTGCGCTTTAGTTACGACAACCGTTGTTTTCTCTTCAACGACTACGACTGGCTCTGTGATTGGCTCAGATGGAGCTTGTGTCACTGCTGCCGAAGAAGCTGCAGCCGCTGCTGTCGCAGTACCCGTACCAAAGCTGTAGCTAATACCTACAGATAGAAAATTTGAGTTTAGGTCTTGAACATATTTGTCGTCGAAATCATCAAAATATTGGTATTCAGCTCGCAGTGCCCAGTCTGAAGACAGTTGCTTCTCTACACCGATACCAGCCGAAAGAACTACATCATCTTCACCACCGTGTGAAATGTAAGCAGGGCCAGCTTTGAAGAATACGTCAAACTCTTGTTGTACAGGTAGGCGGTACATTGGTGTTAGCGAGATTGCGATTAGTGGGTCACTGAATGCTGCGGTTGTACCATTCTTAGAAAAGCTTGTCTTATAGTCACCTAAGAAATCAGAACTAAGTTCAACACCGAGTCTTTCAGTAAATCTATAACCGGAGTAGATGCCAACACCAATTGCATCATCATCACACTTTGTACCGCTTACACATGCGCTATCTAACCAGCCCATGCCCAGTTTGGCACCCACATAAGTTGTAGCAGCAATTGAGGGAGCTGCTGCTAAGCCTGAAGCGGCAACAACGGCATACATGATTTTTGACAGTCTTTTCATAATCTTATCCTTGGATTAACTATTATTGTTATCTGAACTTACCTGTAAAACGATCACTTATTTGGGTTTCGACACTGCTGATAATAAGTAAATCAAGGAGTTGGTTCAGGTTGAACTTATCTTGTATCACTATTTATATTGTTAATCTGATTGCGTATCGCAGTCAATGAAATTGTTAAAAATTATACATTTAAAGTGCTATTTACTGTGTTGTTTGTCAATAATATGTTGTCTTAAATGTTGGAAACGAAGAAACCTCGTATCATTTTAGCTGATACGAGGTTTCATTTTCATGTGTGCTGAATGCTTGGTTGAATAACCTGAGTCACTCCCGTTATGGCCGTTCACCGGCTAATAAACGGTTTTCGATGTCGGCAATTACTTCTGGCAAATCAGCAATGGTATCAATTAGGTAGTGCGGGTTAGATTTGTTTAGCTTCACGCTTGCTTTTTCACGCGCAGTTGCAAGTGTCGCTTCATCTGCATCCACATATTCTTGGTAGGTTAAGCCTGCTTCGTTACCTGATAGTACAAGGCCGACTGTCCACATGCCTGCGTTGTGGCCTTCATCAATCCCCGGTGCTGCATCATCTACTTTCACACAAGCAGCAACGTTTGTAACACCTAGGTCAATGACGTTTTTAAGCGCCATGAATGGTGCAGGGCGACCACCTTGAGGTAAATCATCGGTTGCAACCACGTTGTCTGGACGATAGCCGTAATCTGCTGCTGCAGGAATTAGCACATCCATTACTTCACGTGGGTAACCTGAACAAGAGCCAATTTTTACGTTCTTCTCTTTTAGGTTATTCACCACTTCAATCGCGTTTAAAATGGGTGCTGCGTGGTCTGCTACTTTCGCTTTCTGAAGAGGCATAAATGCCGCGTAGATAGCGTCAACGTCTTCACTGGTCATTGAGCGTCCGAACTGAGCCTTCCAACGAGCATCAACAGCTGGAATTCGACCAACCGCTTGGATGTGGTCCCATTTGCCAATCCCCATAGGTTCGCGCGCTTCTGCTAAGTCGATATCAAAGTCGAAACCTTGTTTGAATGCTTCTACGAAGATGCTGGTTGGAGCAAACGATCCAAAATCAACGATAGTGCCGGCCCAGTCAAAGATAACCGCTTGGATAGGTGATGTTGTGTTCATAGTGGTGTCCTTTTTTGCCACTCTCCATTTAAAAGCACTGGAGGGACGAATGATGTTTTAGGTTATTGGTTTAGTGTTGGTTTAAAGGTATTCAAAGTCTTTACAGACTTTTGCTATCGCGTTTTCAAATACAGACAGAGCGGCTTCTAGTTCGCTACGGCTGATGATCAATGGTGGGCTTAACTGAATCACATTACCTTGTGACACCTTAAAGCTCAGACCATCGTTCAGACATTGATAAAGTACAGCTTCCGCTTCATCGAACGCTCGGGTTTGGGTGATATGGTCGGTGACCAACTCGACGCCCCAAAGCAGTCCGATGCCGCGAACGTCGCCAATGACTGGGTATTTCTCTTTCATTTGAAGCAGCTGCTCACGTATGAATGCACTGTCCGCTTGTACTTTTTCAAGCAAATTTTCTTGTTCAATCACTTCCATGGTGGCCAGTGCTGCCGCACAGCCAATAGGGCTTTTCTCGTGGGTGTAATGCCCAAGCGATACTTGTGCTGCCGTGTTGTATTTGTCTTTGGTGACCATGGCGGCAATTGGCACCAAACCACCGCCAAACCCTTTACCAATACATAGGATGTCAGGTTCAATAGCAAACGCTTGGTGCGTAAACCATTTGCCGCTTCGACCCATACCATTTGGAATATCATCAATGATTAGCATGACATTGTGTTTATCACAGATCTCACGGATGCGTTTCCAATAAGCCTTACTTGGTACTTGAACATCGGTGTTACGCACTGCTTCCGCAATGAAGGCACCAATGCCACCTTCTTTTTCAATCACGTACTCAAGGTAATCCGCATAATGCACATCGCATGCAGTCTCATTGTTATCGCTTGAGCTTTGCCCTTGAAGCGAAAAAGAGTCATTAAGAGGGAAAGCACCACGATAAGAGACCGCTGGTGGGATACGTTCTACGCCGGCCATTAACGGGCCCATACCTTCTCGAAAACAAGCTTCGCCACCGACAGAGATCGCATCCAGTGACGCGCCATGGAAGGAGTCCCACAATGAAACGACCTTGAAGTTGTTGGTGACATGCCGAGCCAGTTTGAGTGCCATACCAATAACTGATGTACCACCGGGAGCAAACAACACGCGATTTAAATCACCACCGCAGACCTGTGTTAGCTTTTCAGCGCACTGCACGGCTGTTTCATTAGTAAAGCGACGTGGTGAGAATGGCAATGAGGCCATTTGTTGAGTCACTTTATTGATAATGTGGGGGTGACCATAACCTAGTTGGTGGACATTATTACCATGAAAGTCCATGTACTTCTTACCAGTTGCATCTTGAATGTAGATGCCTTCTGCGGCTTCAAGTGTGTCTAGGCAAGGTGTTGACATCGCTTGATGAAGAAACACGTCAGAGTCACGTTTTAACATAGCTTGAGTCGCATCATCGTTTAGCGACTCATTCCACTTTTCACGAGCGGGTGTGGTGTTCACATCACCTTCGCTTCGAAAGTGTGTCGCCTTTAGAGTTGGCTCTTGATTGGTCGTCGTCATTATTTGATGTTCCAGTATATTGCGTTTTTAACTGCGCCAATTAGGGCTTCAATGTCGGAAGGGTAAACTTCGCCGATGTTGCCGATACGGAAACAGTCTGCGTTTGAAACCTTGCCCGGATAAATTACAAAACCTTGTTGTTTCAAACGGTCATAGAATTCCTTGAATTGGTAATCACTATGAGTTGGAGAATAGAAAGAGGTGATGATAGGTGAATGAAGATCATCATTAAGCAGTGGTTCAAAGCCAAGAGAGCGCATACCTGTAACCAATGTGTTTTGGTTGGTTTGGTAGCGATTGTGACGAGCTTCGATACCACCTTCTTCCTCCAATTCAAGTAGAGCTTGGTAGAAAGCGCGCACCGTATGAGTCGGAGACGTGAAACGCCATTTACCATGGTTGCTTTCCATGCAGTGCCATTGGTCAAACAGGTCAAGGCTTAATGAGCGAGCTTGGCCTTTACACTTCTCTAGCTCTGACTGCTTAGCAATAACAAAGCCGAAGCCCGGTACACCTTGAATGCATTTGTTGGCTGAGCTGATCATGTAATCGATACCTAAGTCAGCAATATCCATAGGGATACCACCAAAGCTCGACATCGCATCAAGGATGACGGTTTTGTTATGCTGCTTTGCCAATTTTGCGATGTCTTTAATCGGATTCAACATACCAGTGGTGGTTTCACAATGCACAATTGCAACATGAGTAATGTCTGAATCCATGGCCAATACCGCTTCCATTTCGTTCAAGTCAGGCTGTGATGTTTCGCCAGGGGAAACGACATGGCATGGAATGTTTAAATATTCTGCGATTTGAGCAATACGAGCGCCATACGCACCGTTATCAACAACAAGAAGCTTGCCGCTTTTAGAGATAACGCTACCGATTGTTGCTTCAACGGAAGCGGTGCCGCTACCTTGCATTAATACGCTTGTGTATCCCGGTTGCTTCGTGGCTAAAGTCACTAGCTTGCTACGAATCACTTCTACAACGTCTTTGTTGTATTCATCATCCCATGTACACCAATCTTTTAGCATCGCTTGGCGAACGGTTTCAGAAGTAGATAGAGGACCCGGTGTCAGTAGTAGGTATTCGTTTCTCATGTTCAATTCTCGTGATTTATATTTTGGACTATACCAGTATTTACAGTTACTTTAACAACCAATTTAAACGGTCGTAAATAGCTCAAACGCTATTTTCACAAAAGCTTAATATTCAAATTAGCCACTTGTGTTGAGGAATTTGTCGATCTTTAAATTGCCATTTTTTGTTCATTTAACCGTCATAAAAGTCGATTAGGTTAATACTCGTTATCTGGTACATACCAATTAAGGGTGTACTAACAACCTAAATGAATTTATGGATATAGAAGCCTCTAGATGGAGCTTCTAATTTCTAACCTTGGCATCGGGCCTGACTGGAGAAAATGATGAAAAACCGTTTTATGAAAGGATCACTTGCAGCGTTAGTCACTCTACTCGCTGGTAATGCTTATGCAGCACAGGAAGTGACGGTTTACACCGCTTTTGAAACTGACATTTTAGCGAAATACAAAAACGCATTTGAAAGTGAAAACCCAGACATCAACATCAAATGGGTTCGTGATTCAACTGGGATCATGACGGCAAAATTATTGGCTGAGAAAAACAACCCTCGTGCAGAAGTGGTGTGGGGCCTTGCGGGTTCTTCAATGGCACTGCTTAAAGAAGAGGGCATTCTTAAGCCTTACACTCCTCAAGGTGTAGAAGCGCTGCGTTCAAATCTCAACGATCCGCAATCTACTCAAGCTTGGTATGGCAACGATGCATTCTTCAATGCAGTTTGCTTTAACGAAGTAGTTGCTAAGCAATTGAACCTACCTGCACCGAAGTCTTGGGATGACCTAACGAAGCCTATCTACAAGGGCCACATTGCTATGCCAAATCCAGCATCTTCTGGTACGGGCTACATGCAAGTGTCGGCTTGGTTACAAAATATGGGTGAAGACCAAGGTTGGAACTACATGCAGAAGCTAGACCAAAACATTGCTCACTACACGCACTCTGGTTCTAAGCCATGTGTTCAAGCGGGCATGGGTGAAGTTGCTATCGGCATTTCTATGGCGAGCCGCGGCGCTAAGCTGAAAACTCAAGGCGCTCCACTGTCAGTGATTACGCCTGAAGGAATCGGTTGGGAATCTGAAGCGGTAGGTCTTGTTAAGCCTTCGGATGCAGCGCAACGTGTTGTTGATTGGTCTATTTCGAAAGCGGCAAATGAGCTTTACATCGAAATGTACCCAGTTGTTGGTCACCAAGATGTGACAGGCAAAGCAAAGAACTTCCCTAATGTAGAAAAGAATATGGCAAAAATGGACTTCGCTCGAATGGGTAGCGAACGCGCCGACGTTCTTAAAACATGGTCTGAGAAGTTTGACGCTAAATCAGAGCCAAAATCCTAATCTGACGAACTATTCAGTTCATTAGAAGTTAGCAATCAGTAAAGGAAGGCTTCGGTCTTCCTTTTTTAGTTTACGCCTTTAGGTTTTAAGTAAGGTACAACAAATGACAAAACACGATTCATATTGGTTCAAGCAAGCATTGGAACAAGAATTTGGCAGCATCGATGTAGGGCTAATATCGGCTAAGCCGCTGCAAAAAGACGTTAACAGTGATATTGCCATTGTCGGCGGTGGTTACACTGGTTTATGGACGGCGATTTTAATCAAACAGCAACAGCCTCAAAAGCACGTCGTGGTGATTGAAAAAGGTTTGTGTGGTAGCGGCGCATCTGGCGCAAACGGCGGCTGTATGCTGACGTGGTCGACTAAGTACCCAACGTTGAAAAAGCTCTATGGAAACGAACAAGCGAAATGGCTGGTTAAGGAGTCTGAAAAGGTTATTTACGAGATAGAGGCTTTTTGTAATGAACACAACATTGATGCACACCTTTATCGAAGCGGAACTTATTACACGGCGACTAATCAAGCGCAAAAAGGTGGAATGCAGCCAGTTGTGAATGAATTGGTCAAGCAGGGTATCAATAGCTGGAAGAAGTGCGATCAGTCATTGCCTGATAAAGCCGGTTCAGATCGTCATATTGAAGGTTATTACTCGGAAGCCGCAGGCAGTGTGCAACCTGCTCTATTAGCGAGAGGTTTACGTCGGGTTGCTCTCGAACTGGGTGTAGAAATTCACGAAAACACGGAGATGACTTCGCTAGACTATGGCTCTCCGGCTCGAATTCAAACCAAAGGCGGGACGATCTATGCCGACAAAGTGATTTTGGCACTCAATGCGTGGATGCTCGATCATTTTAAAGAGTTCAAACGCAGCATTGTGGTTGTCTCTTCAGATATGGTGGTGACCAAGCCTATCCCTGAAAAGCTCAAGCAGTTTGGTCCAGAGAAAGGGACAGCGGTGGTGGACTCGCGTATCTTTGTCCACTACTACCGAGATACCCAAGATGGACGACTCATGCTAGGTAAAGGTGGTAATAAATTCTCATTTGCTAATCAAGTTGAAAGCATGTTTAACCAAACCAGTAACTACTTACCAATTCTCAATCAATCTTTCCAAAAGCTGTTCCCCAAGTTAGAGCAACGTGAATTCGATTACAACTGGTCGGGTGGCTCAGATCGTTCGGTCACAGGTTTACCATTCTTTGGTAATTTAAAAGGCCAAAGAAACATTTTTTATGGACTTGGTTATTCAGGCAACGGCGTTGCTCAAACCCGTATGGGCGGGAAGATCTTGTCAGCAATGGTACTCGATATCGATAATGCTTGGACACGAAGTGGTTTAACTAAAGGCCCATTAGGACACTTCCCGCCAGAGCCATTCCGTTGGGTAGGTGCTATGATGGTTCGTGATGCAGTACGAAGAAAAGAGAACGCGGAAGATTCAGGTAAGACGCCATTGTGGCTTGATAAACAACTATCAAAGCTCGCAGGTGCGGCGGGTAAAGCCGACAAGGTTGAATCATAGATTAATCTATGACTCAAATTTGAAACACATACCAAGGCTCTCAGTGACTTTTTTGGTTAGTCATTGAGGGCTTTCAGCATCGAGTTAACTTTCAATGCTGAACAAATAATAATCTTTAATGCTTATTATATCTGCAATATAACTGTCATTTAGCTTCTATAAATTTGTCACTCAAATGCAATATTCTCAGTTTAAATTTGGTGTATACCATATAGAGAGTGCTGTAGTATGAGCAACCAAACT
Source organism: Vibrio gigantis (assembly GCF_024347515.1). Classification (NCBI taxonomy): domain Bacteria; kingdom Pseudomonadati; phylum Pseudomonadota; class Gammaproteobacteria; order Vibrionales; family Vibrionaceae; genus Vibrio; species Vibrio gigantis. Next base: position 728,773 of record NZ_AP025493.1, on the reverse strand, counting down.
TATTTGAATATTGAAAACGTTGTAAAGCAATTTGGCCAATTTACAGCGCTAAAAGACATTTCCTTATCCATAGATAAAGGCGAGTTCGTCTGTTTCCTTGGCCCGTCTGGCTGTGGAAAAACCACCTTATTGCGTGCGATTGCAGGTTTAGATTTACCAACTTCAGGCTCTATTGAGCAAAATGGTAATGACACGACCTTCTTGCCACCAGAAAAGCGCGACTTTGGCATTGTGTTCCAATCCTACGCTTTATTTCCGAATCTCACTGTGGAAGAAAACATCGCGATTGGCCTTAAAAACCAAGGTATGTCGACCAAAGAAGCCCTTGAAACGGTGGAATCTTGGTTAGAAACCATCGGCTTACCAACGTCGGGGCAGAAATTCCCAAATCAACTGTCTGGTGGGCAACAGCAGCGTGTGGCTTTGGCTCGCGCGTTAGCGCTGTCTCCAGGCTTATTATTACTCGATGAACCGCTGTCTGCACTTGATGCAAAAGTACGAACACACCTGCGCGATGAGATCTGTCAACTGCAACGCAAGTTGGGTATCACCACTATCATGGTGACGCACGACCAAGATGAAGCCTTAACGATGGCCGACCGCATTGTGGTTATGAATCATGGTGTTATCGAGCAAGTAGGTGCTCCCCAAGAGATTTACCAAAAACCAGTCAGCCGTTTTGTGGCTGAGTTTGTTGGCAGCATGAACTTTATTCAAGCTTCTGTTGCGGCTCAAGGCAAGATGCGTATTGCTGAGTCTATGTTGCCACTTCCTGGCTTAGACAACCTGACACCAAAGCAGGGGGACGTGTTTGATATTGCAGTGCGTCCAGAACAAATTCAGTTTGTTGATCGTTTTAGTGAGTCATTACCCGTGAGAATTGTATCTAGTGAATTTCTAGGGGCGTTTTATCGTGTTGAGTGTGAACTGCAGCATGATTCAACGGCGAAGGAGATCATCGTCGATGTCCCAGTCAAAGAATTTAACCGATTGAAGCTGCGTCGTAGTGATATTCGTTACGTGGCGTTTGATCAAGAAGGCCTTAGAGCTTATTCCTCGAAAAGCTTGCAAGTGATGAAAGACGAGGCGGCGTAAACAATCATGGAATCGACTCAAATGATGCAATCTAAGCTGCTAATTCAACGACGAGTACAGCCTTTTCTAGCTCGGTTAAGCAAAGACAACGTAATTCTATTTGGGCTGTTGGCCTTTTTGTCTGTGGTCATGACGTTGTTTATCCTGATGCCACTGTGGGCAATGTTGAAAAAGAGTGTTCAGAACGCAGATGGGCAATTTGTAGGTTTACAGAATTTCGCAACGTATTTTGCGTCTCAAAGTCTGTGGCAGTCGGTAGGCAATACGTTCACGCTCGGGTTGCTAGTAACTGTTGTTGTTGGCGTATTAGCATTCGGCTATGCCTATGCTTTGACTCGTTCGTGCATGCCCTTTAAAGGGTTATTTCAGGTGCTGGGTTCGGCACCAATTCTTGCTCCGTCACTGCTTCCTGCTATTAGTTTGATCTTTTTGTTCGGTAATCAAGGTATCGCGAAAGAAGTCCTAGGTGGCAACTCGGTATATGGCTTGATTGGTATCTCACTTGGCTTGATATTCTGGACGTTTCCACACGCCTTGATGATTCTGACCACCTCGTTAAGGACCTCGGATGCTCGTTTGTATGAGGCAGCACGTGCACTCAATACTTCATCGTTAAAAACCTTCTTTATGGTAACGTTACCTGCGGCAAAATACGGCTTGATCAGCACCTTGATCGTTGTGTTTACGCTGGTGGTTTGTGATTTTGGTGTCCCGAAGGTGATTGGTGGTAGCTACAATGTTTTGTCGACGGATATTTTTAAACAGGTGGTAGGACAGCAGAATTTTTCTATGGGTGCGGTGACCAGTATCTTACTGCTGTTGCCTGCATTGTTAGCCTTTACCGTTGATCGCTGGGTGCAAAAGAAGCAAAAGAGCTTGTTTGATACCCGCTCTGTGGCTTACCAACCAGAACCAAACACCCTGCGTGATGGTGCATGTTTCCTTTATTGCACTGTCATCTCTGCTGCTGTGGTTATCGTGCTGGGCATGGCGATATACGGTTCTATGGTCACGTTTTGGCCTTGGAACAAGGCGTTAACGCTAAACAATTATAACTTCGCAGAAATGAGTACCTATGGTTGGACGCCATTTTTCAACTCTTTAACCCTTGGTGGCTGGACTGCGGTTATTGGCACTGTTTTGATTTTCCTTGGTGCGTATTGCATTGAGAAGGGCAGAGCATTTGGACCGGTTCGTCAGGCAATGCAGATGCTTAGTGTTGTGCCAATGGCTGTTCCGGGCATGGTGTTGGGTTTGGGCTATATCTTCTACTTCAATGACTTGAGCAATCCACTTAACTTCTTGTATGGAACGATGGCGTTCTTGGTGATAAACACCGTGGTTCACTACTACACGGTAGGGCACATGACAGCGTTAACCGCATTAAAACAGCTGCCTTCAGAAATTGAAGCAACGGCGGCTTCGGTAAACCTACCTCAATACAAGTTGTTCTTTAAGGTGACGGTGCCTGTTTGTCTGCCGGCGATTTTAGATATTGCGACATACCTGTTTATTAATGCACTTACCACCACATCTGCGGTAGTATTCTTGTATTCTACCAATACGATCCCAGCATCAGTTTCAGTATTGAATATGGATGATGCAGGTCAAACTGGTGCAGCAGCAGCCATGGCGGTAATGATCATGATATCCGCGGCGAGCGCTAAGTTGATTCATATGCTAATCAACAAGTTATTCGAGAAGCGCACCCAAGCTTGGCGTAAACGCTAGCGAACCATTTATAGTGCAGTTGGCCAAGGAGTGGCTGACGACAAGAACAAGAATGAAAGGAAATGAAGTGCAGTACGTAAAAATCAAAGATGTCATCGTAGAGCAGATAGAGTCGGGGATGTTAACGCCACGACAGAAGTTGCCTGCGGAACGTAAGCTGGCCGAGTCGTTTGATACGACTCGAGTTACCTTACGTGAAGCTTTGTCTTCACTTGAAGCGGAAGGGCGCATTTTTCGAGAAGACCGACGTGGTTGGTTTATCTCTCCAGAGCCGCTTCGCTATGATCCAACACAAACACTAAACTTCACCAATATGGCGTTGTCGCAAAATCGTAAGCCGAAAACAGAGTTGGTGGCCGCGAAAGGCATGTTAGCGACCAAGGAAGCGACTAAGCTTCTTGAGTTGCAACCTTTCTCAGATGTTTATCGAGTAGACAGAGTTCGGTACCTTGAAGATAGGCCCGTTGTGTATGTGACAAATTACATTCGACCAGAGTTGTTCCCTAACTTACTTGAACATGATTTATCGAAATCACTGACGGACATTTACCGTGAACATTTTGGTGTGGTCTATCAGAAGATCCGTTACCGAGTGAGCACAACGTCTTTGCTTGGCGAAACAGCGCAAGCTCTACGTGCCACGTCTGGCTCCCCAGCTATGGTTGTCGAACGTGTTAACTACAACCAAAACGGCGATTTGATTGACTGCGATATTGAGTATTGGCGCCACGACGCGATCAGTATTGAGTCGATAGCCCAACTAGAGCGCTAGTCGTACGTTAAAAAGCTGGCACACATACAACTTGTTAGTCTTGCCCAATTGAAACGATCAAAGGTCTCTTACTTGGAGGCCTTTTTTATCCCCTGTTTTCAGCGACTGCTTTTATTAGTCAATAAGTTAGGAATGAAATGGAATTCTCTGCCATCATCATTGTGATAATTTCGGCTCTGCTGCATGCGGGGTGGAATGTTCTAGGTAAATCTAATCAAGGTTCGGGCTCGTCTTTCTTCCTAGCGTCTGGTTTTGCCGCTGCCGTGATTCTGACTCCCTATTTGATTTGGTATGGCTACAGCGTCGGCTATGCAAACATTACGATTCCATTTTGGCAGTTGCTCTTCTTGAGTGGCATTTGCCAAATTATCTATTTAATCGGCTTAGGCATTGCCTATAAACAGGCTGATATTGGTGTGATTTACCCAATGGCACGAGCGCTGCCAGTGTTAATGGTTGGTTTAGGCACGGTGTTGATTGGCTATGAGTTGTCACTGAATCAATGGGTAGGATTTGCACTGATTACATTGGGCTGTTTGTTCGTCCCGCTTAAGCAATTTTCTGAACTAACGCTCAAGGCCTATCTTAACCTTGGCGTGTTATGGGCGTTAATAGCTGCAATAGGCACCACGGGTTACTCCATTATTGATAAAGAGGCGCTTCTATTATTGGAGCCTTTAAGCACGCCTAGTATTACTAATAAACACACGGCGATTTTCTACTTGGGTATCCAGTTCTGGGCGATTGTGCTTCCACTGAGCCTGTGGTTGCTCGTTTCAAATCAACGAATCGAGTTTTATAACGCTTGGTTATTGCGTAAAAGAGCAACACTTGCTGGCATCATGATGGCGTCGACTTATGGATTGGTATTGTTTGCAATGACTATGACAGAGAACGTCAGCTTGGTTGTCGCACTTCGGCAAGTAAGCATCATCTTCGGTGTTGTGATGGGGATCTACTTTTTAAAGGAAAAGTGGCACGCCACTCGCGGTGTAGGCGTTGTTTTTATCATTGCTGGTCTAGTTATCTCACTGATTTAAAAATAAATTAAATCATGCTTCCAACCTATAATGTGACTTTTCAGCCACATTTTTCTTATTGATAGCAAACGTTTTACCAATGTTAAAGATGTGATCCTTCTCATAGACAAGGCTGCAAAGTTACCGGTAACATTCATCCTAACGTTACCGGTAACATATAACAACAAACCGGACTCTGTGAAACTCATAAGGATACCCAAATGAAAGCTTTGACTAAAACGCTGATTGCTGCTTCCCTCACTGGCCTATTTGCTACATCAGCAATGGCTGCAGACTTTAAACTTAAGATTCAATCTTCAGATCCATCTGGTGATTTGAACTTCAAGGTTCAGCAAAAGTGGGCTGAGCGTGTAGAGACGATGTCTAACGGACGCATCGACATCGACCTTCTGCCTGTAGGCGCTGTGGTTAAACACACAGAAACGCTTGGCGCGATCAAAATGGGCATCCTAGATGGTCACATCACAGCAACGGGTTACTTCTCTGGTAAAGATCCAGCATTTGGCCTTATTGGTAACATGGTTGGTGCGTGGTCTGATACAACACAACTGCTTCAGTACATGAACTACGGTGGCGGTAACGAGTTAATGACTGAGCTGTACAAGCCTTACGGTGTTCAGTTCGTTGGCGCTTCAACTACAGGCGTAGAATCTTTTATCTCTAAAAAGCCAATCGACGGCGTAGCGGATCTTAAAGGTCTTAAACTGCGTGCGCCTGAAGGTCTAGTACAACAAGTGTTTGCGGCCGCAGGTGCGACGCCTGTTAACTTGCCGGGTTCTGAAGTCTTTACGGGTCTAAGCAAAGGCGTAATCGATGCTGCAGACTACACAGTGTTCTCTACTAACCAAAAAGCGGGCATGAACGACATTGCGACACACCCAGTTCAACCTGGCTTCCACTCGCTACCGTTGATCGATATCTCTGTTTCTCAGAAGAAGTGGGACAAGATGCCTGCTGATCTACAAACAATTTTACAAACATCAGTTCGTGACTTCTCTTATGACATGACGACTCAGTTGAAGATGGCTGATCAAGCAGCAGTTAAAGAAGCACAAGCGAACCCAGAAATTACTATCCATGACTGGTCTCAAGAAGAACGTAAGAAGTTCCGTGAAATCGCTAAAGGTCAGTGGAAAGTATTTGCAGAGCGTTCTGAGAACGCACAGAAAGTTTATGATTCAGTAACTGTGTTCCTAGAAGAAAACGGCTTACTGTAACTTAAACTTAGCTTACTGACGGGGGAGGGCATTGCTCTCCCGTATTCTCCCAGGAAATTTGGCCCATGACAGACAAAATCCCCCACGCCCCAGCTGAAAACGACGAACAACCAAGAAACATACTTGACCGTCTTATTATAAAGTTCAGTAATCTCGTTAGCTGGTTGTTTATATTTACTGTATTGATTTCATTTTACGAAGTTGTGATGCGTTATGCATTTGATGCCCCGACCACATGGGTACATGAAACAGCTTCTTTCATCGGTGGTTCTTTATTCATTATTGGTGGCATTTACGCTTTTGCTGCAAATAAGCACGTACGTGTGGTTCTTATCTACGATTCAGTCTCTAACCAAGCGCGTAAATATCTTAATCTTGTTCACCATATTGTTGGTTTGGCCTTTGCTGGCATGCTTGCTTACGCGGCTTATTTCACTGCTGAAGAAGCGTGGTTTGCACCATGGGGCGAATTCCGCCTTGAAACATCGGGCTCAGTGTTAAACGCGCCTTATCCTGCGCTGCTAAAAGGTCTGATCTTTGTCGTTTTATGTGTTCTTGTTGTCCAGTTTGTATTGCACCTAATCCAAGAGTTGATGGGTCTAAGGAAGAATGACGATGTTTGATTTATCTTCTATTGGTATCGCATGGGGTAGTTTACTCATGCTGGTTATGATGATTGGCTTGCTACTCACAGGTATGCAGTTGGCCTTCGTAACAGGTTTTGTCGCGATTTTCTTCACTCTGTGTTGGTTTGGCCCTGATGCCTTGCCTTTGATCGCGAGCCGAACTTACAGCTTTGCTTCTGGTTATGTGTTCCTCGCTGTTCCAATGTTCGTATTGATGGCGGCTTTGCTTGACCGTTCTGGTATTGCTCGAGATTTGTTTGATGCCATGAAATCTGTCGGACGTAAGGTTCGCGGTGGCGTTGCGGTACAAACCTTATTGGTGGCTGTTCTATTAGCTTCAATGTCAGGCGTTATCGGTGGTGAAACCGTACTGCTTGGTATTCTTGCTCTACCTCAAATGCTTCGTTTGGGTTATGACCGTAAGCTTGCTATCGGTACAACCTGTGCGGGTGGCGCGCTTGGAACCATGCTTCCACCAAGTATCGTACTGATCATCTACGGTATGACAGCCAGTGTTTCAATTGGCGACTTATTTAAAGCATCGTTCTTACCGGCGTTTATCCTAGCGGGTTGTTACATCGGCTATGTATTGATTCGTTGTAAGCTAAATCCGTCTCTTGCTCCTATTCCAAGTGATGATGAAACAGAAGAAGATATCGCAAACCAACCTAGCTACTTTAAGGCTCTATTCTTCCCACTGCTTTCTGTAGCAACGGTTCTTGGCAGTATCTACACAGGTATCGCTTCAGTAACAGAAGCGTCTGCATTGGGTGTCGTTGGCATCATGATCAGTGCACTAATCCGTGGCGAGCTGAACTACAACATGTTGAAAGATAGTGCCATCGCGACAATGCGTACCTGTGGCATGATCATGTGGATTGGTATCGGTGCAAGTGCTTTGGTTGGTATCTACAACCTAATGGGCGGTATTGATTTTGTTGAAGAAACTATCCTTGCGCTAAGTGGTGGCAACGCGACAGTAACGTTGTTAATCATGATGGCTATCTTGCTAGTACTAGGCATGTTCCTTGACTGGGTAGGTGTGGCACTTCTCACAATGCCGATCTTTGTTCCAATCATCACTGGCCTTGGTTTTGACCCTGTTTGGTTTGGTGTTGTGTTCTGTCTGAACATGCAGGTGTCTTTCTTGTCACCGCCATTTGGTCCTGCGGCGTTCTACTTAAAATCAGTAGCACCAAAAGACATCAGCTTAGGTGAGATTTTCTCTTCACTACTGCCGTTCATTGCACTTCAAGTACTGGTTTTAGGCTTGGTTATCGTCTTCCCGCAACTCGCGCTTTGGTGGCAATAACAGTAAAGGTTCCTGATCGAATTCAGTGTCAGGAACCGAAGTACAGCAACACCCGTTTAACTATTAGATTCGATTGTCAGCTCCAGTTTTGGTTGGGGCTTAGGGAAGGCTTGCCTTATGAAAAGCAAAAAAATACTCGTGATGGGCGTATCTGGATGTGGAAAAAGCCTGATTGGTAGCCGCATCGCACAGGCATTAGAACTTCAATTCTTTGATGGTGATGACTTCCATCCGCAAAGCAATGTAGAAAAAATGCGCCAAGGTATTCCGCTAACTGATGAAGATCGTCAAGGATGGCTGGAAACACTGAATAAGCAATATATCGAGCAACCAAGTGCTGTGATTGCCTGTTCTGCATTGAAACCTCAATACCGCGACATTCTACGAAAGAACAATGAAGGCTTAGTGATTGTGTACCTTCAGGGTAGCTTTGACACCATTTGGAATCGCCATAAAGCGCGTGAGAACCATTACTTCAATGGTCAAGAAATGTTGAAAAGCCAATTCGCAACCTTGGTTGAGCCGCATGAAGGCGAAGCGTTGTTTATTGATATCTCTCAAGATGTCGAACAGGTCGTCGAAAGTGCACTGAACCAAATTAAACAAATAGGCTAAACCATGACTCAGATAAAAAATGACATTGCGATGATTGGTTTAGGAGTGATGGGTAAAAGCCTCGCACTCAACCTTCTTGATAATGGCTTTAATGTCGTAGGCTTTGACCTCAATACAGATAACATTGAGCGTGCTAGCGCTGAAGCAAAGAAACTCAATGAGATCTTTGAAGGTAAGGGGCTATTTACTAGCGGTGTTAATCTTAAAGATGTTCTACAAGGATTAGCAAAACCACGTGTGATTGCATTGTCGGTTCCCGCAGGAAAACCGGTTGATATCGTGGTAAGTAACTTGCTAGAAGCAGGCTTAGATCACGACGATATTGTTATCGACACGGGTAACAGCTTGTGGACAGATACCGAGACGCGTGAGCAGAATTACAAAGGTAAACTTCGGTTCTTTAGTACCGCAGTTTCCGGCGGTGAAGAGGGCGCTCGTGTTGGCCCTGCGCTGATGGCAAGTGGTGACCAGTCGGCTTGGCAATATGTAAAGCCAATGTGGGAAGCCATTGCCGCAAAAGTCGACGCGAACGGTTTGCCTGTTGCTCAATTTGAAACGGGCGAGGCGTGTGCTGCGTATGTTGGGCCTTCTGGCACGGGCCACTACGTTAAGATGGTACACAACGGCATTGAGTACGCCGATATGCAGCTCATCTGCGAAGTGTATCATTTCATGCGTGATGTTCTGGAAATGCCAGCTCAAGAGATTGGTCAGGTTTTCGAACGGTGGAATCAGGGGGTTCTTAATAGTTACCTAATGGAGATCAGCGCCGACATTCTTCAGCAAGATGATGCGGTTACCGGAAAGCCATTTGTTGATGTGGTGCTGGATAAAGCAGGGCAAAAAGGTACAGGGTTGTGGACTGCGGTGAACAGCTTGCAAGAAGGTTGCCCAACGCCAACGATAGCGCAGGCGGTCTATGCTCGTGCGATGAGCGGTCAAAAATCACAACGTGTCCAAGGTAGTCAGCTGCTAAAAGGCAATATTGCTGATACAAGCCAGTTGGATAAAGCGGAGGTTATCTCTGAGCTTCATGATGCACTCTACTGCGCCAAACTGTCTGTTTATGCACAGGGCTTTGATTTACTAAAAACGGCGTCCGACAAAGAAGGCTGGAATCTCGACTTCACACAAATTGCTAAGATTTGGCGAGCGGGTTGTATCATTCGTGCGGCCTTCTTACAAAGCATCACATCGGCTTACCAACAAAATAGTAAGCTAGCGAACCTGTTGTTTGATGAGGCTTTCATCAAACAAGTGGAAGAGCGTGAGCTTGCTTGGCGTATCGCAGTTGCTAACTCAGCTTTGTATGGTGTGCCGATGCCAGGAATTAGCTCTGCACTGAGCTACTTTGATTCTCTGCGATGTGAAGTGTTGCCTGCGAATTTACTGCAAGCGCAACGGGACTATTTTGGTTCTCACACATACTCTAGAGTCGATCGAGATGAAGCGGAAAAGTTTCATGTCACTTGGAGTCAATCACCTAGAGCTGAAGTTAAAGTTAACGCCTAAATAATGCTAAACGCCCTCATATTGAGGGCGTTTGTAATTATGATTCGATATCAACATTTTACTAAATTAGACTTCAAATTCCACGCCAGTCGGATACACTGTTACCAGTAACATAATTCATAACTATAACAATTAAATACTATGTCGAATAAGAAAAAACGTCCTACATTACAAGATGTTGCCAACTTAGTTGGTGTCACCAAGATGACCGTTAGTCGCTGTCTTAGAGATTCTTCTCAAGTATCAGAAGCGCTACGAGACAAGATCAACGCCGCAGTCGACGAGCTCGGTTATATCCCTAATCGTGCGCCGGATATCCTTTCCAATGCTAAAAGTAATGCTATCGGTGTTCTCGTTCCCTCGTTAACTAACCAAGTTTTTGCCGAAGTTATCCGTGGCATTGAGCAAGTTACGGCGCCTGCGGGCTATCAAACCATGATTGCCCACTATGGTTATAGCGCAGAACTGGAAGAGCAAAGTATTGCTTCGCTGCTCTCGTACAATGTTGATGCGATTATTCTGTCTGAGAATGTCCATACTGATAGAGCGCGTAAGATGCTACAGACCGCTTCGATTCCTGTGATTGAGATTATGGACTCGGTATCACCAAGAATTGAACAAGCTGTCGGCTTTGATAACTTCGAGGCGGCTAGAGCGATGACCAAAACCATGCTCGACAGAGAACGCACCAATATCGCTTACTTAGCAGCACGTATGGATGAACGAACTCGCTTAAAAATGGCCGGCTACGAACATGCGATGCAGGAAGCTGACAAAACGCCTGTAACACTGCAAACGGAAGACGCTTCCTCATTTACTCTCGGCGCTAAACTGATTGGTGAGTTACTTGAGAAGCACCCTGAAGTGAATGGCATTTTCTGCACGAACGATGACTTGGCAATCGGTGCTTTCTATGAATGTGTACGCCGTGGTATTCAAGTACCAGAACAGATGGCGATTGCAGGTTTCCACGGGCACGACATCACAGTGGCGATGACACCTCGCTTAGCGACTGTGGTTACACCTAGGGAGCAAATTGGTAAAGTCGCTGCACAGCAAGTTGTGGCGCGTTTAAAAGGGAACAAAGACTGGATTGCCAAGCTTGATCTTGGTTACGAGATTGAAGTGGGTGAGAGTATTTAGTCCCACTCCTTGGTTTGCTCTCATCAGATTAAAAAACACCCTTAGCGATGTATTGATCGTTAAGGGTGTTTTCATATTTGGTCTCAAGACGGGCTATGTGGTGGCAGGTTTAGTCTGCTAGTGATTGAGCATCTTGTTGTTTGATAACCTTATGCCCATCTTCACTGACACCACGTTTCCAGTAGCTGCTGATGTAGATGTTCTCTTTCGCCACTTCTTTTTCGTTGCGGAAGTATTGTCTCAGTTCGCGCATGCTTTCAAATTCACACGCCGTCCATACTGAAACCTGCCCGTCTAACCACGTTAAGCTGCGAACCGTTTGGGATAGAGTTTCTGACGTTTGATCTTCAATTAACCAAGTGATCTTGATGCCTTCAGGGGCTTCAAGTATTTGCTTGTCTGCCGCTGAATTGATCTGAATAACAGCGTGACCTGCTGCGTCTTCTGGAAGTGTTTTTACCTTTGCGGAAAGTGCAGGAAGTGAGGTCATATCTGCCACTAAGAAGAACCAATCCGACTCAAGGTTCAGTCCTTGAATTAAACCAGGACCAGCCACTGAAATCGTGTCACCTACTTGTGCGTTCATTGCCCATCTCGCAGCAAAGCCACATTGCAAATCTTTAGTGATATGGCGAACGAAATCGACTTCGATAAATTTTTCTACAGGGTTGTAGTGACGAATGGTGTAGGTGCGCATGGTTGGCCGCTCGCCTTCGTTCAGCTGGCTCAAGTCGGTGGTGCCGAGCGGTGAGAATAGAAGCTTGATATAGCCGCCTACACATTCAGCTGGGTACTTACTTAATCCCTCACCGCTAAACGTAATACGCTGCATGTTTGGAGTAATGGTTGAGGTTTGAGTAACGGTTAATGTGATAGGACTAGGCTTGCTCATATAAGGCTCTCTTAGATTTTGATGCCCACATAATAATCCCGAACCAGAAAACACTCAATACTAATAATTATCATTTACTGTAATTTACACAAGTGCAATTTAATCAAAACTGTTCCGCTTATATCGCTAACTCTTATCAACAAAAAAGCCCTTTAGTAAACTAAAGGGCTTGATGAATAGCTTGCTGAATAACAGTGCTTTTAGCTGTTTGCTTCTTCTAGTTGAATGGTTTCATCAGCGGCTTTTGCTGCTTCTAGCATCTTACGAATAATGAAAGATGCAGCCATTGCGATACCTACCATCACCACTGCAAGAACAGTTAGCATTTGGAAGTAGTCACCGTAAACCGTTTGTACGATCTCTTGTGTGATTTCCTGACCTTTTTCTAGTGCAATAGACGTTGAGAATACGGCACCAACAATGCCTGATAGTGCGATAGCAACAGAGAACAAACTTACAGAGAAGTTCTCGATGTGCTTAGGTGCCACAGACAGGATGAAGGCTACAACCATGGAGCCTACAATCACTTCACCAAACGCTAGGAAGAAGTGAATCGCTAAGAATATTTCTGGGCGGATCAGAACATCATCACCAACTGTGGTCACTGCCATCGTAAGGATACCGAAAGCGATAGCCGTTAGGATGAAAGAGAAACCTACTTTGGTTGCGGTAGAGAAGTTGATGTTTTTCTTTTCTAGGTTTGAGAAGATACCCGCGATGATAGGGCCGGCAACCATACACCATAGTGGGTTCATTGCCATTGAAGCTTCAGGTGCGACAGGAATGAAGCCAAACAGATCGCCACGCATTGTGTTAATCGCTACCATTGTCATCGAAGTCATCATTTGACCGTAGTAGACGAAGAAACAGGTGGTAAGGAATGTGATGATTAAGATAGTGCCCATTTTCAGCATGTCTGATTTCTTCGATTTCAACATCAAAGAAACAAAGTAGACGATTGCTGCACCGCCAATTGCGTATACGATGTTTTGGCCAATATCCATGTTAGAGAACATGAAGAATACCAAGCCAATCATAGCGGTAGAAAGACCAAGGAACGCTGCCCAGTTTTTCGCGCTTACTGGTTGTTGATCGATCTCTGCACTTGCTTCAACAAGGCCCTTGCGAACAAAGATCATCATTAGAAGCGCAGCGCCTGCTAGAACAGCTGAAAGAAGGAAACCGCCGTGGAAACCAACAACAAGCACTAGCATTGGGAACAGGTATTGACCTAGCAGAGCACCAATGTTGTTTACTGAGTAGTTGATAGGGTAGCAGTTTTCAAAATCTTCTTGAGTTTTGAACGTGCGTTTGTAAAGACTTGGGTAAGAAGGAGACATCAAACCACGTGCATAACTTGCTAAAGCGATACCGCATAATGCCATAGGAACATTGGTTGCCGCTGCACCGAGTACCAGTAAAACATAACCACTTGCGAAGCCTAAAAAGGCAATGGTTAAAGAACGGTAAGCACCTAAAAATTTGTCGGCGATGAAGCCACCTGCGATAGCAAACAGTGGTCCGATTGCAGAGAAAGCACCAACGACCATCATGGTGTCAGCTTCATTGTAGTTCAGGTCTTCAAGGAAGAAACGAGTCAAGATCACCATGACGCCATAGAACGAAAGTCCAAACATCATTTGGCAGAACATCATTGATTTGTTTAATCTATTCCACATTATTTTATTCTCACATTAGTATTAATATGTAGTGTAATTACCCAATTATAATACCATTGCTAGTAATACATAAACTGAAACATCTATCCCAAACCGGACTTTGCGCGATATATCTTTTCTTATGAGTACATTCATATTTCTCATGAATGAAATTTGCAATGTTAGATTTTGCTAGTGGATGCTTGGCTGCGTGAAAATTAGCCACCTTCATTTGTGGTTAAGTAATGAACTATTAAAGAGAAATTTAGCGAAAGCCATCTGGTAATAACTTTTAAGTGGGTATCACTTTTAGTTAACGGTTGGGTTCTCGCCAATAAAAAAGCCAGCTTGGCAGCTGGCTGTATTTTGATATTGAAAACTAAGTTTACAAGAATGCCATCTCTAAAGAGGCTTTCTCCACTCGTGTGCTCGTCTGTTATTCACACGGTGGTGCCATGTGAATCACCGCCAAGCCACCTAAAGACGTTTCACGGTATTTCTTGTTCATATCTTTACCAGTTTGATACATGGTTTCGATAACCTTGTCTAACGAGATAAGACACTTGCTTGTACGTTTCAACGCCATGCGCGATGCATTAATAGCTTTCATTGCGCCCATAGCATTACGTTCAATACATGGTACTTGTACAAGACCACCGATAGGGTCACATGTCATGCCCAGTGAGTGTTCCATAGCGATCTCAGCTGCAATACAGATCTGCTCGTTACTGCCACCACGTAGGGCAGTTAAGCCTGCAGCTGCCATTGAGGAAGATACACCAACCTCACCTTGACAACCCACTTCAGCGCCAGAAATAGAAGCATTGGTTTTGTAAAGGATGCCGATAGCGCCAGAGACTGCCAAGAAGTCTTTAAGCTGCTTAGTGTCTAGTTCTTTGATGAAACGGTGGTAGTACATCAATACTGCAGGGATTACGCCGGCAGCACCATTGGTTGGTGATGTCACGACCTGACCACCTGCTGCATTTTCTTCACTTACAGCAAAGGCAAACAGGTTAATCCAATCCATGATCTCCATTGGATCGTTTTCAATCGAGGCATTCGCTTCCAGTTTTTTCAAAAGCGCAGGAGCTCGACGCGTTACTTCTAGGCCGCCATCAAGAATGCCTTCAGTGTCAAAGCCACGTTGCATACACAGAGACATCACCTTCCAAATTTGGTCGGCTTTCTGGTCAATTACATCCATATCTTGGAATGAAACTTCGTTGCGCAGGATTAAACCACCAAGGCTAAGCCCTTGTTGCTCCGATAGTTCAAGTAACTGGTCAGCAGAAGAGAAGGGGAACTCAACTTGTGTTTCTGCTTCTTGCTTCCCATTTTGTAGTTCATCAGCGGTCGCGATAAAGCCACCACCAATCGAGTAGTAGGTTTCCATATCCAGAAGATTGTCACTTGCATCAAAGGCTGAGATAGTCATGCCATTCTCATGCAGTGGAAGGTTCGTTTTGTGGAAGAGCAGGTCGCTTTCTACATCGAAATGAATTTCATGGTTACCGCTAACCAATAGAGATTTACCTTCAATCGCCTTACGCATTGCTTGGTTAGCACTGGAAATTTTGATGGTGTCGGGGCGGTTACCTAGCAAACCTAATAAGGTTGCTCTGTCTGTGTGGTGACCAATACCCGTCAATGATAACGATCCGTATAAGTCGATTTGAATACGTTTCACTTGCTTAAGCTGAGCATCAATTTTTTGGGTAAAGTTAAACCCAGCGATCATTGGTCCATTTGTGTGGGAACTGGACGGCCCAACCCCAATTTTGTAGATATCAAAAATAGACAGCATAGTAACTTCCTGTGAAGACGGTTCGATGAACGAACTCTGTGTAAAATTTGTATTTAGTTAGTGTCACTTCTTTGAGTGAACCGATTCTTGATTGAGCGTATTCATTGATTGAAAGGGCTCTTTTATCGACTAATGCTAATAAGCATAGAGCGATGAAATACAAGAGCGTGCTATGTTTGCTTTAAAAGCGACACGTCTATTCTTGTATTAGCTAAGATGTCGCTATCAATAGTGAGCATTATTGCGAGCAACATATAAGAATTTCAAAATACTTTTGTTAACAAGTATTGTATACATAATTCACTCCATCTAATCGCCAAAACGAGACTTGAACATAAAATGAGCATTAATCACCTCCTTATTGTGCTGGGTAAGCGACTTAATGAGAATAAATTGACTGATGAAGGAGTCAGTCGAGTTGATGCTTTGGTTGAGTATCTGGCGGTGAAAGCCAATCTGAAAACCGCCGTAGCATTTTGTGGTGGAGTGACAAAGGGGCAAACACTGTCTGAAGCCGATGCGATGCACCAATATTTTAGAAATCTTGAAAATCAGCGAGAACACTCGTTTCCGTTAGGGGCGATGTTACTCGAGCAGTATTCGACCAACACTGTTGAGAACATTCGGAACTTGGCCTCTGAGATGATTGCAAGCGGGCTGTTTACTCATGGGCAGAGTGTGCAGGTGACATTCGTTTCTAATGACTACCACTTACAGCGTATATTCGAGATTCAATCGTTAATGGACGAGCAAGGGCTACTTAAAGTTCTAGTCGAGAAGTGCTCAGCACTCGGCGTCGAGTTACAGATAGACCGGAAGTTGGATGCTCATGTCGCGGTGCCATATCCTCACCAAAGTCCTCAAGGGCAATTATTTTTATTGATGGATGTACTGACGACCTATCGAGTGTATCTTGAAGGTGTTTGTGCGGGTGTATTTGAGCGAGATTTGGAGTCGGTTAGGCGGGAGCCTGAAAGATTGTCACTGGAAGCACTGATAGCCGTAAAAGAGTTAGTCGGGCATGCATCTCACTGTGAAATTGTGGACAGCTTACTTCCAGTATTGGAGCGCTGTATCAAACAGACTTCAGTCGGTTGTGACATAAAAAAAGTCAGGGAATATCTAGCTCTACTAGATACTAACCTGACTTTATTGAATCGTTATTTAGACCCGGAATCGGATCACACACATCGCTGGTGGCGATAGGTGATTATTTATTTCTCGTGATGCCAGTAACGGTCTTTAAACTCGCAAAAGCAATCAGACTGTAAGCTAAAAGCTCTGTGCCTTCTTCTGCGATGGTCTTAACATTCCTTATATAATGCTCTTCCATTACGCCATGCCAAAAACTACCCATGCCAAATAGGCGAGAGAACACCAACAGTAGCATGACACCAGTTACTAGTAAGTTCATGTGTGGGGAAGCAAGAATAAGCGCAAGCTGGTCAATGGTTCGTTTACCATTTTTGATCGCATAGAAAATTGCGCTACCAGCAACCAATAGGGCAGGAACAACCCAAGCGCCATGTACGATCATGTCAAACCAATGATCTAGTTCTCGAATAAACATTACGGCAAAGAATGCACTGATTAACATTGCGGCATGTTTTACCTCAGGACGTTTTTTTGCGAGGAAAGTAAATGCGCCAGAGGAGAGGACTAAAAGAAGTTGCTGTAGCATTTCAGTGACTGAATTCTCACCGATACTGCCATTCAAGAAAACAAAATCAATGCGGATTGCTAGGTTGACCATTATACCAATTGCTAATACTACCAGTGCTGTTTGACAACGCTTGTAGATCACTTGAGAGGTCGATTGAGAAAGGGTGAACTCAGGGAGTTCAAAAGACATGTGAGTTTGCTCTTTCGTTTTAGAATGGTTTTTCATTTCAATTCAACCTGTAAATATTTGTAACAGGCCGGCATTCTATCGTCTTGGAATTTGATAATGTCAGAGAAATGTCAGGAATAAAACGGTGTTCAATTGGTATTTTCGTACGGTAAACCGCTGCCAATTGGCAGCCAGTTTACGTAATTGATTGAAATAAAAAGGGGGGAGAGGTTAGGTGATGTCAGAGGGAGCGTTATTCACTTTTAGCTTCTGATTCTTGCTCGTGATTATTTCTGTAATACTCCCACTGCTCAACACGTTGACCGTCATCGAATACGCAGTAAGTTGTGCGTTGATTGTTTTCAGTAACCGTGTCTAATTCACCATCCTGTTGAACACAATAAACCGCTGCTGGGTTAGCGACTGAAACACGTTGGCCTTCGCTATATTCCGCATAGTCGTTTGCACAACCGCCTAATACAACGACACATGCAGCCATCAAACCAATTTTCTTCATGTTTATCTCCTACGTGATAAGTCTACAAATGAATGCGTTAAGTTCTACAGAACCAAATGAGAAGCTCTATGAAATGAGTATATTTTAGATTTCAGAAAAGGTTGTCCTAATTTGGTCAAGATATTGAAATAGGTTGATATTTCGTTAGGTTTCGACAATTTTTGAGTGCTAGATCAAGCTAACTAGATCCAAGTTATAAATGGATCTTTCTTGTTTGCCGAGTACTCGTTTGAGGTTTACTGTGATTCGATGGCTATGCGCTTATAACTGGGATGTAGAGTAGGAATGCGGTCTGGAAGTCGATTGTGAACCTCGAATCTATTGATGATTATGGTATGATGCCGCCAAATTCAGTAGAGCAGTCAGAATCATGAGACACCTAAAAACAACCATCCACCCTGATATCGACCATCTAGACAATAAAACAGTCTATAAGCGCAACGCAGCCCGTGCGATTGTGTTAGATGGTGAAGACATTCTGATGCTTTATACAGAGCGTTATCACGACTACACCATTCCTGGTGGTGGTTTGGATGAAGGGGAAGATGTTATTGCAGGCATGGTTCGTGAACTGGAAGAAGAGACGGGTGCGAAGAATATTCACAGCATCAAGCCGTTCGGTATTTTTGAAGAGTTCCGTCCTTGGTATAAAGACGACGCGGATATGATGCACATGATCTCCTACTGCTACTCATGTAAGATCGATCGTGAGCTTGGTGAAACGGCCTACGAAGACTATGAAGTGAAAAATGGGATGAAACCGGTGTGGATGAATATCCATGAAGCGATCGCTCATAACGAAAAAACGATGGCTGAAAGTCCTAAAAAGGGCATGAGTATTGAACGTGAAACGTTTTTGTTGCATTTGATCGCGAAAGAAATGCTTTAGTCCTACTCAATAAAAGCCTGTTAAGTTATTTATTTGCCGCCACTTTTGGCGGCAAAGTTGTTTCTAGCAATGCAAAAATCCAATAGCGGAAACAAATTATTGAATATGGTTGATATTGTCAACTAAGTTATTTTGATGTATCTTTACCTCAGTGATGACCCTATCTAGCTTAATTGCAGGGTTATCATACCGCTAGATCTCGCTGTGAACCTGCCCTAAACAAAGAATACTATGACTAAAAGACAGTTTATTGCCCATTACTTGCGCATGAATCGCACCTCGTACCTGCTAGCGATTGTGTTCATTTTTCTCGTCAACTGGTTACAAGTAGAGATCCCTCGTTATATTCAATTAGCCATAGATTTAATTGATGATGCCTCTTCAACTGGTCATCAACAGCTTCAAACCTACGTTTGGATTGTGGTGGGTATGTCGGTCGCTATGGTTGTCGTACGGATCCTGTCACGGATCTATGCGTTGAACCCTGGGCGAATCACTGAGGCAGCGCTCAAAACGACACTGTTACAAAAGCTGAATCGTTTACCAAGTAGCTTTCATGAACGCTTCGCTTCAGGCCGTTTAATTTCAATCATCAATAATGACCTTGGCGGGATCCGATTGATGTTCGGCGTGGGCTTTTTGCAGTTCTTCAATGCGTTACTAGCGTTATCACTTACGCCCCTTTATATGTGGCGTATCTCACCAGAATTAACGCTTTACTCGATTATTCCTATCTCAATCGCTTTTGTGATTTTCCGAGTGGGCTTCAAGCGTATGAAAACGCTGCACTTAGAGCACATGAAGCGGCTGCAAAATCTATCTGCTCAGTTGATGAGTTACCTATCAGGGATTGATCTGATCAAGAGCCAACAGATGTCACCTTGGGTGAAGGCGGAAACTGAAAAGCTCAATCAACTGTTGCTTGAATGTCGTCTTAAGATCACTCGTATTCAAGTCTTCTTCATGCCGGTGCTCGATTACGCCAATGATCTGATGAAAATCATCATTCTTGGTCTGGGTGGTTTCATGTTGATGAGACAGGAACTCACACTTGGTGAGATAACCGCTTTCTTAACTTACTCGGTTTTGCTCGCTATGCCATTGATGCAGCTTGGCAGAATCGCCACCATTTATCAGCGTGGCATGGTAGGCATTCAAAGTGCACAAACCATTCTTAACGCCAAAGTCCCAGAGCTGGATGAAGATAGGCTCACTGAGTTAGATGTTGAATCGCTAAAAGGAAAAACGTTTTCCGTTCGCAATCTCAGCTTTAGTTATTCAGGTGAAGAGCGTCTAATTCTCGATGACATCAGTTTTGATATCCCAGTCGGCAAGAAAGTCGGTGTACTTGGTGGAATAGGGGCGGGTAAAACGACATTAGTGAACTGCTTGAACCATCATTTGGACGTTCCAGAGGGGGCGATTTTCCTTGGGGAAAAGGACATCACTAGCTTCTCACGCAGTGACTTGCGCCGTTATATTAAAACCGTGACTCAAGACCCTTACCTGTTTTCAGCAACCGTCGAAGACAATATCCGTTTTGGTAGCTTAGATACTGATTTGGCAAAGAGTCAGGTTGATGAAGTGCTAGAGCTTAGCCAGTTGGCCAGTGACGTGACGCGTTTTGAGCATGGCGATCAAGCCTTAGTTGGTGAGAAAGGGATCATGTTGTCAGGTGGTCAGAAGCAGCGCCTGAGTATTGCTCGGGCCTTACTACAACCCACCGATTTGATCATCATGGATAATGTTCTGTCTGCGGTCGATTATGAAACCGAAAGAAAGATCTTAGAAGGCCTGTTTAAACGATTGGAAAATCAATCGGTTCTTGTGGTTTCACACCGCGTTAATGCCCTTGAATATATGGATGAAATCATCGTGTTGAACGAAGGTAAAGTGATCGCGAAGGGCGACCACGCCACGTTATTGAAAACGTGCGATTACTATTACGATACATGGCAACTACAGCAGAATGAAACGGAGGCAGCAGCATGTTAAAAGGTGTTGATCTCAAGTATCTCAAGCACTTTTTTAAGTTTGCTAAGAAATACAAAGGCTCTGCGATTCTGGGTATCGCTATGCTTCCTCTTTCTGTCATCACGAGTTTGTTGTTCCCTTGGCTGATCATTCAAGTGATCGATGTTCACCTGAGCCAAGGGGATATGGATGGACTGCTCGAATACGTTTTCTATTTAGCTGCCGTGCTGGTGGCGAGCTATGTGGTGGATACCACCTATTCTTATAACCTGCGTAAAACCGGGCAATACACGATAACCGACATGCGCTCAGTGTTGTTTGCTCGCGTGCTTCAACTGCCACGTAGTTATTTTGATAACACACCGATAGGCGTAACGCTTTCACGATTAACCAGTGACTTGGAAACTATCGGCGAGACGTTTGTTCAGTCGGTAGTAGGGCTAGTTAAAGACAGTATTAATACCATTGCTCTGTTGGTGATGATGTTCTTTATTGACTGGCAGTTAACTATGATTGTGTTGATAATCATGCCGCCAGTGATGTACTTGACGGTGTATGTTAGAAACCGACTTCGTGCTTTATATAAGGTGACCCGTTCTTCGCTCGCTCGCGGTATTGGCTTCCTACAAGAAGTCTTATTTGGCATGAAAACCGTTCAGATGTACCGAGCGGAAGAACAAGTAGAACAACGCTATCAAGGCTATACCGATGAGTTTCTAACTGCGCAGAAGAAGATCAATAAATACGATGCGATTTTATTCTCGTTTATCTCTGGCATTACCTCGATCACTATCGCGATTATGATCTGGTATGGCTCTGAGCAAGTGATAGAAGGGGCACTCACTTTGGGTGTATTGATTGCGTTCATCAACACCTTAGAGAAAGTGTTTGTTCCTATCCGTGACTTTACCTCGCAGATAGCCTCGATTCAGAGTTCATTTGCAGCGTTTGACCATATTGAAGAGTTGTTTGTTGAACCGACCGAAGAGGAAGGGCGTAACCTGCTGCCATCTAACGAGGTTGAAAAACAGCTCGAACAGTTTGTGAGCCTTGAGTTTAAGAACGTGAGCTTCCGCTATAAAGACGACGCGCCGTACGTTCTAAAGAATGTCTCTTTTGTATTGGAAAAAGGGCATCAAATCGCGCTTGTGGGTTCGACGGGGTCGGGGAAGTCGACGATTCTGCGTCTGATCTCTAAAACCTACCAAGACTATGAAGGCAGCATTTTATTGAATGGAATAGAGCTGTCACAGATCTCAAGTGAAGACTCAGCTCATTTGTTCTCAATGATGATGCAAGACGTGCACTTATTTGAAGAGACAATCCAATTCAATATCGCGCTAGGTAAAACGCATTTATCTAGAACTGAGGTTGAACAGGCGGCGAGATATGTTTATGCCGATAGGTTTATTGAACAACTCCCTCTGGGTTATGACTTCCATTTGGAAAAGAATGGCTCCAACTTGTCTGTGGGGCAAACGCAGCTTATTTCATTCGCACGAGCGGTTGCACAGGGTGGTCAATTGATGATGCTTGATGAGGCGACCAGTTCGGTAGATTCAATCACCGAAGACCTTATTCAAAAAGCAATGCAGCGCCTTTTCAAGGAGAAAACCGTTATTGCGATTGCACACCGTTTGAGTACCGTTCGTCACTCGGATGCGATTCTTGTGTTGGAAAAGGGTGAAATTGTTGAGCAAGGAAATCATCAACAGCTGGTGGCACACAATGGAATTTACGCAGGGTTGTTGAAGGAAGCGATTGTCGAAACGAACGATTCTCAAGTTACTGTAGTCTGATTACCTCAAATCAAGCTGTTGTTTTTAATGAGACGAATTGGTCTTGCTTATGCTTCATCAGTTTCTATTGTTTCCTTATATTCCCAATAGGTTAGGGAAATAAAACATATTTTACGATCATTAATATGTTATGATCTCTTTACTACTAAAGGGGTGCCTTTGGGCATCGGGATGTATGCGAGCAAAACGTAAGTGCTTGTGTCAGTCACTTTCTGGCGAATATGGAATCGAAAATGTTGTTGGAAGAAGTTGTAGAAATTATCGAATTAACCGACTCAGACCATTTATCTCAAGCAATGGAACTGTTTAACGAGCATGGTTTTGTTGATGCTGAGTCTTTGCCTTTTATGAATGTTGTTTTTGAAACAGCACCAGATCAACTTGCGCAGAAGTTGTCACAGATTGGTTTTAAAGGTTTAGTACAAATCGAAAAGAATGAAGATGCATCGGGCTTCACTATTATTGATGCTGACCGCGTTCTGCTAAAAGACTCTGCTTAGCTAAAAGACTCTTCTTAAGTACAAGAATAAGATTTAGCTTAATAAAAAGACTCTATCCAGTTCAGTAACACCCGTTATGATTATTTGAGGTTAATAAAGTGACAACAGCTACCGCTTCAGCAACAGAACAACATATCTCCAATGAACATGCACTCTTGGGAGCGTCGTTACTAGCGTCTCAAAAAGTAGAATTAGCTCTGTTCAGTGTGATCTCTAAATTAGCTAAAACCCTATCAAAAGAGCAGCAACAGTCATTAGGCTTAGAGCTGGATACCTTTTTAAGGGAGAAGCCAAATGATCAAGCCTCTACGTTGGGCTTATACGAACAAACGTTTGGTGAGCAGCTTCCTTTGAAGACAAATGAACTCAATGATTTTATTTATCATCGAAACTTGGTAACTCGTGGCTTTTGGCGTGTGACAGGGGCTGATGTTAAGGGCGGCGAGAAGCTTGCTAACCCAGAACTTTATTTAAAAGAATTCTTGGCTAAGTGTGAATATTGGCAAGTGATGCTTGATACTCAAACCAAGTAAGCGAATTGAAATAAGAAAGCCATAGCGAACATGCTATGGCTTTTTTGTTTGTGCAATCCGTCCTGAGTTCTTTGAATCTAGAGCATCATCTTCAATACATAGTTCCTAGAGACAAAGTGGTGTTTAAGTGCAGCACTAATATGCAGAATAATTAAACAGGTAAGGGCAATACAACTGGCACGATGTAAATAGAAAAAGAAGTCGTTGATCGCAGGGTCGGTAATTAGATTATTTACGTTCACCAACCAAAATAAAGAGTAAGGCTCTTTTAGCATCAGGTAACCGGTACTGAAAACCATAAACATCACAAGATACATCAAGGAATGTGCGAGCTTAGCAATGCATTTCTGCCCCTCTGGTATCGAGGTGGGCATAGTTGGTGAAGATCGAAAGTGACTCCAGATATAACGAATCACGAGTAGTGGTGTTGCAATGGTCGCCAATGACATGTTGAGCACTGACAGAAAAGAAAACAGTTCTGGATGACTGGTGACATAATGCATCACATACCCTGCGATTGTTGCGTAGATGATTACAGAAGCCATCACCCAGTGCAGTACACGGCTTACTAAATCGTATCGTGGATTATTCAAATTAACCTCGCTCTGATCGTTATTAATATAAGATTCATCTCGATGCAATAAATCGATTTTTGGTATATTCGCATCGCGAATTAATTATATAGAACAGTATTACGCGGTATTTTTATAATTTAGAAATTAATGATGTTGCTTCAGGTGTTTTATAATTATCAATGATGTTTTAGAGTGTTAATTCCAATCTGGACAAGGCAAACTTGTCGACTTCCTAGCTTGTATGCCTATTACGAGATACAGTTAGCATAAATATGAATATATAAGGAATGTATAATGCTTCGAATCTTATTGATTGCAGTTATCTCAGTGTTCAGCGCGATGAGTTTTGCAAGCGAACAGGTTAAGTACTCGGAACAAGAGTATTTGGATAGACCGCTGATGGAACGCTATATCTTGGATGAGTTGAAGCAACTGCGAATGGAGCAGCAAGATCTTGAAAGACGCTTAACCATTCAGATGACAGACCGCGAATTAGCCGTTGCGGACAAATCTCTCAACTATGCGAATGTAACCGTTACCTACTTCTTCTACATTATTGCCGGTGTTGCTTCTCTAATTGCATTGGTGGGTTGGCAATCGCTCAAAGAGTTGAAACACACCACCAAAGAGATGGCCGACCAGCGACTCAATTCGATTGCTCAAGAGTACGAGAAGAAGTTTAACGTTCTTGAAAGGGACCTTAAGCGTAAGACTCGAATCATCTCAGAGAACAATCGAGAAATCGAAATCATCAACGAAATTCATAACTTATGGTTAAGAGCTCAAAATGCTCAAACTGCTGAGCAGAAAATTGAAATCTATGATGAGATCTTAAAAGTCCGTCCGGGCGATTTAGAAGCGCTAACTTACAAAGCCGACGCAGCAATGGATATTCAGGAATACCACTGGGCGATGAGCTTATGTAATCGAGTGTTAGAAGTGGACGATCAAAATGCTCACGCCTTGTATCAACGTGCTTGTGCTTACGCTAGGCTAGGAGCAGAAGGGCAAGCTATTGATGATTTAGAACGTTCTGTCGAAGCCAGTGGCTCAATGCGAGAGCTATTAGCTGATGAACCTGATTTTGAGATGTTGCGCGGCTTAGAACGCTTCGAAGCACTTCGCGAAGAGTAACGTTAGGTAAAGAGTGGTGTTAACTAAGGTGATGGGCTTCGCACGCCCACCATATTTTCACACTTACTGCGCTGCGGTTTCTTACATTTCATTTATTTTTTTGTTTTAATTGTTATGTTATAACACTTTCTAAGTTCCTTGTTATAACCGCTAAGTATTTTATGAAGTTCCTCCGTATTGGCCTGATCATTACTGCTATCAGTGCCTTTTCCTTTGCTGCTTTGCTCTCTTTTCATTCCAAACCAGCACAAGAAATATCTATAAAAATAACACCTTATCAAGGCCCTCCAGCGACTGATGCAGAAGGTGTCGATTCTCAATTGAATCCCTCTTTGATTAAAGTCCATTACTTTGTGAAGGTAGGGGATACCCTCAGCAACATATTTTCGTCATGGCAACTGCCTTATGGAACCGTTCAAAAGGTGATGGAAGCGGATCTTGAGTCTTTGAAACTCGACACAATAAAACCTGGTGATCATCTAGAGTTGCTTCTGGATAGTGACTCCAAACAGCTTGTAGAGCTGATTTATCACGAGAGTCTGGTTGAGCAAGCGACCTTTACTCGAAACGATGATGGTAGCTTCACCTATAAATTCCACGAGATCCCAGGCAAATGGAAAGAAAAACTCTATACGGGTAGTGTCCAAGGGAGTTTTTCAACATCGGCATACAAAGCAGGGCTGACGACAGCACAGATAGCCAATATTACGCGCACGTTGAAAGATAAAGTTAACTTCGCTCGTGAGCTGAGAGCGGGTGACCGCTTCAATGTATTGGTCAAAGAGCAGTACACAGATGATCACCTAACAGGCAAAACAGAAGTTCAAGGTATCTCAATCCAGTTACGAAACCGTGAGGTGGCAGCTTTTCTAGCGCCAGATGGTCTTTTCTATGACAGAGAGGGCAATAGTCTAGAGCAAGCCTTTGATAGATACCCTGTCGACAGAAAATTCCGACGAATTACTTCATCGTTTAATCCGACACGAAGACACCCAGTAACTGGGCGAATCTCACCACATAATGGTACTGACTTTGCTACTCCTGTTGGTTCTCCGGTTTACTCAACGGGTGATGGCCGTGTTGTCGCGCTTCGTGACCACCCTTATGCCGGGAAATACTTGGTGATTGAACACAACAGCGTATATAAGACCCGTTATCTTCACTTGAGCCGCTTCTTAGTTAAGAAAGGGCAACAAATCAAGCGAGGTCAGAAAATTGCACTATCGGGTGCGACTGGTCGTATTACTGGCCCTCATTTGCATTTTGAAGTGTTGGTTCGTGGTCGCGCGGTCGATGCGATGAAGGCTAACTTACCGATGGCAAGTTCGATTATGCCTAAAGATAGGAAAGAGTTTTTGGCTCGAATGGCCTCTTTTGATGCCATGCTCTCTACGCCAGTTGAACGCGCGAGCTAGATATATTCAAATCTAACTTGGGCAATGCATACAAAAATGCCCCTTAGCTAGCGATTTGGCCAAGGGGCTTTTTTATAGAGAATCACATTATTGGTTTCCAGACTGCAAGGCTTGGTGGTTAGCTGGACTCAGAATCAACCAATAATCAATTAAGCAACAACCACCGCAGTACCGCTTGCAGACACCATTAGCATGCCGTTACCTGTGCCAAGCACTTCATAATCGATGTCGACACCCACGACGGCGTTTGCTCCGGCTTCAATGGCTTTCTGCTCTAACTCTTTGAATGCATAGTTTCGTGCTTTCTCGAGTTCCTTTTCGTAGGAGCCAGAACGTCCACCAACAAAATCACGAATACCAGAAAACATATCCTTGAATACGTTCACCCCTAAGATAGCTTCTCCGGCAATAACCCCTTTGTAGTCGACAATGCGTTTACCTTCGACAGATTGTGTGGTGGTAATGATCATAATGGCCTCTTGTAAGTAACGGTTCTATTGAATGTTATCGTTATTCTCTTCTTGTGTTCTATCGTTAAGCGTCATGTCTGAATTGGCAAATTCATGTCTTAACCATGTTCTCAGTTGTAGCACACTTTCTTGTTTTAACTTGTTTTTTGGGCAAACAAAATAGAAATCTTGGTGTGGGTTAGCGACTGGCTCGCCTAGCTCAACCAGCATGCCGTGGCTGATGTCATCTTTTACAAACAAGCGATGGGTGACTAATACGCCAAGTGAACGAATTGCGGCTTGTACTGCTTGAATCGATACATCAAAGGTTAGATTGCTGTGGAAACTGGGCAGCGGGATTTGATAATGGTCGCACCATACTTGCCAGTCGTGTTTTCGCCTTGGGTTAAAAACACCAATTGTAGGGTTCTGTTCGACAAACTCTTTGACGCTTAACTCTTTATTGTTCGTTAGTAGCGTAGGGCTACACACCAGAACCAGATCATCATCGCCTAGTTTTTCGCTGTAGTACCGCTCCCATTCATTGGGTTTGCCATGCACAAGAGCAATATCAACCCCCTCTTGCTCGATATCAAAAGGGCCCGTTAATGTCGAAATACGAATATCAAGTGACGGGGCAAAAGCTTGAAAGTCGGGGACGCGAGGGATCCACCAGTGCATGGCGAGCGAATTCACCATATTGAGGGTGATGCGGTGGTCATTGGGCGTCCTTGCTAGCTCTTCAGTCGCTTCTATCACCTGTTCTAATGCTGGAGCTACCTTGCGGTAATAACGTTTACCTGCGGCATTAAGGACAACACGGCGACCTACTCGCTGAAACAGAGGCTTATTGACCTGTTGTTCTAAAGACTTAATGGCCTGGCTTACTGCAGAGTGGCTGACATACAACACGCGAGCGGCATCGGTCATGCTGCCTGTTTCTGCAACAGCAATGAAAGCGTAAACGGATTTAAGCGGAACGAGCTTTTTCATTGGTAAGTTTTCCTTACAGTTATGGTTAATATTACTCGCTATTTTTAATTACGTCACGCTTCTAAAATAGACAGCATAGGAGGTGATAATTATGTCTGATATTACCAAGGCAACGACTTTCATGTTGTTGTCTACGTTCAGTTTGTCTTTAAGCGGTTTAGTGGCGAAGTATCTATCGGAAGCGATGCCTATTTCATTGCTGAGTTTTGTGCGTTTTTTCTTACCCAGCTTGCTCTTATTCTTGTTTCTTATCTTTTCTAAAATCAGCAAGCCGACAGGAAGTATGTGGAAGCCATTGGTCATGCGCGCGATATTCATGGTGGCATGTCAGTGGTGTTTTCTTACGTCGTTACAAACTTTAACGCTGGTGGAAGGTGTAGTGCTGTTTAGTACTGGGCCGCTATTTATTCCTTTGTTAGAAAAGTTTATGTTTGGTGCCAAAATTCATACAACAACCATATTTTGCTTAGCGATAACCTTTGTTGGTGTTCTGATGATGGCAGGGGATTGGTCGCAGTTTAAATTTGGCTCTGAGTTCTTGAGGCCTGAATTGCTGCTTGGTTTGTTGGCTGGAGTATTCAACTCAGCGTCACAAGTGAGCTTGTATCGCGCTTCTAAAACCAGTCTCACGCCTGCAGAGCTTAACGCTTGGACATTCTTAGTCGCGGCAATACTGGTTATCCCGATGTTGGTATTCACCTCAATACAAGGCGTTTCTGGAGTGCAAGCAGACTCAAGCATTCTTAATAGTTTAAAGACGATTGACCAAATCGGCTGGATTGGAATAGGTGCATTTGGATTGGCGTTATGTACTGTTAATACACAGATATTCCGTTCAAAGGCTTACAAGCTTGCAGAAAGTGGTTCTCAACTGGCTCCGTTAATTTTCACCAACATGTTGTTTAGTGCACTGTGGCAAGGTGTGTTTTTTGATGATGTATTTTCTACTCAGCAGTTAGTCGGTATTAATCTGATTGTCGCTGCGAGCATCACAAACACCTTGTTAGCGAAAAAGCACAGTAAAGCTGGGCAAGCAGCCAAGCCGACGAGCAGCTCCAAAGAAAGCTCGATGTTGGGTTTACAGCCAATAGTTAAGCGCTAACCGTTTAAAAGAGTGAGCGGATGTACTCTTTTACTTTTTCGATGTGTTTCGTTTCATCAACCTCGCATCGTTGGTTTGGCTCAAGGAATCGCTCGGCGTATTTGTCGTAGATCTTGTTTTCTAGAAACAATAAATAGAGTTTGGGATCGATATGACCGCTAGTGGCCATGTCGGTCATGATATTGAGTGATTCGCTTAAGAGTTTGCCTTTCTTATAAGGGCGGTCACTGGAGGTAAGCGCTTCAAAGACATCAGCTATCGCCATTGCTCTAGAAGGCAGAGGCAATTGGTCTTCATTTAAGCCTCTTGGGTAGCCTTTACCATCAATACGCTCGTGATGTCCGCTCGCAATATCGGGAATGTTCTTGAGATAAGACGGGTAAGGGAGCTTGTTGAGCATGGTGAAAGTTTGAATGATATGATCGTTGATCATGAAACGTTCTTCATCGTTTAAGGTGCCACGACGTACTTTCAAATTGTATAACTCACCTTGGTTGTATTTTACTTCGCCGGGCTTGAGTACAAATGCTTCTTGCCATACATCTGCCGGGTTAAAGCCATTATCCCACGGTATTTTATGTTCTGGTTTGTCAGCAAGTAGTGGCTCCATTACCGGCAAAATCGTCTCCGGACTTGTTGGCTCAGTTTTATCTTTATCAACAGTATCTTTTTGGGTGTTGAACCTCTCTTTCTCAGACCAAGATAGCCCCAGTTGATCATCCAGTGTCCGTTTCCATTGGCGTTTGGCTATTTGGTCTAAGCGTTCTAGTTGCTCCTCTGTCATGGACTCGCCGCCGAGATTGCACTCAGCAACGAAGGCAAACTCTTCATCCAGCTCGGACAGGCTTTGTTCGAGTATTTTAAGCTGCTCCTCTTGAAGTCCACCGTTCGCCATCGCCTTCCAATAGTCGGTTTCCGCTTGTTGTTTTAGCAATTCAAATCGCATGCGAATTTCGTGGATTCGGTCGTAAATCGTTTCTAATTTTGTTGCTTTATCTACTACATATTCTGGCGTGGTGACCTTGCCGCAATCGTGAAGCCAAGCGGCGAGCATCAACTCTTCCCACTGCTTACTATTGAGTGAGAACTGCGGATAATAGCGGTCATCATCAATAGTCGCTTGAGTTAGCCATTTGGTGAGTTCAGGTACTCGTTGGCAATGCCCACCTGTGTAAGGTGATTTAGTATCGATCGCCGATGCAATTAACTCGATAAAGGCATTAAGCATGTCTTTCTGTTGCTGCATTTGGTCAATATTGTCTTTCGCTATTTCAGCAAAGCTGAGCAGCTCTCGTAAAAAGGCGTGCTTATCAGCCTGCATCTTGGTAATCGGCCTTTCATAGCCAATGGCCACAATACCCACTAAGAGCTTTTCACGGTTCAAGAGAGGAAAAAGGTACAGGTCTGAATTAAAGATTGAGTCTTGATAATAGTTGAGCACATTATCTTCTCGGTTTAAGTGGATCGTTTCACCTGACTTAAGCTGACACAGCAACCAAGGTGTATGTTTGATGAAGTCATTGATGTCAGCTTTAAAAGGAATAATCGCGAGGTTAGCGGCTGTATTAAATACATCTTTTTCTTCTGATTGAGTAAACAGCACAATGGTTTCGGCTTTGGTTATCAAATAGCTTTGATGGGCGATGTTCTTGGCTAGTATCGAAAACTCCTGATTTCCTGCGGTGTCTCGAAGTAAGTTGATGAGGTCGTGAAGCGTGTGCTCCATCAGTTCAATGGAGTGAGCAAGGTTCGCAACCTCTTTAATCATGCTCTTTGGATAATGGGTACGACGGAAATCAAAGCGTGCGATGTTATCTGTAAGCTGCATCAACGTATTGAGCGGCTGGGATAGGCGATTAGCAACCAGCCACACGATGCCAAAACAGATAAACAACATCCCAATTGCGACGGCGACTTGTTTGTCACGCATAGAAATAAGATCAGAAAGCAGTTCATTGTGTGGTGTCGCTTCCGCCAAATAGAGGGTCACGTTTTGGGTGAGCTCAACCGGAGTTAAGGTCAGTGCCCATGTGTTCAGGTTGTACTCCACGTTTTTTAGATTGAGGTTAAATTTCTCTTCATCCGATATCAGCGGACCCAAAACGGATGATTTTAACGCTTCCATTTGATCTCGTTTGGGGATGTTAAAGAAGCTTTGTTCCTGCTCGCTACCAGAGAGTTTGTTTGTACTTTGCCCATTATTGATATTGGCGTTGTTGGCTTCGAGTGTGAGGTTAGAGGTGGTTAAATCAAGTTGATGCTGGCCAAGAAGATTAAAGTGTTCATCAAATAGAGCCAGTCTGGTTTGTGGGGAATATGCCAGTTCACTGATCTGAGAAGAGAGTGAACTCAGCGTGAAGTCAGCGCCCACCACATGCTTGCCATCGGCCGAACGCCTAGAAAGCGTAATGCCGTTGGTTTTCATAAAATAAAAAAGATAGGGCTCAGAAAGGTGAATGGATCCATCCGGCTTGGCATTACGATACCAAGTACGAGTCGTTGGATTAAATTTGCTCTCGCTTTGAGCAGTACTGATGACCTGATGTGCACCATCGAGGTAGGTAATAAAGTTCTCACCATCCAAATTAGTACTGCTGACCATCATGGTCGCTTTGGCAGGGGCATTGTTTTCGGCCCTCTGTTTGTTAGTGCTTAAGGGGCGAAAGATCCTGAAGTCGCCATCTTCCGAGCCGTAGAACAGCGCGACCAAATTGGTATTCTGCTTGAAGATGATATCAACCGACGCTAGCCAAGACTCCTTTTCGATGGAAGATCCCTGCTGAGTAACAAACGGGCTCACCGCCATCACATTTAAAGTTGTGATAACAGGGGCAATGGCTTGTTTAAATACCGATTCTAGCTTGTCACGGTGCTCATTGCTTACCTCACGTACCGTACCCAAAAGCAACTCTTGAGAATGCCGATAGCTTATTGATATCAATACTGTACCGACAAATGTTGTCAAAATTAGGAAAAGGCTAGTGATGTGGATACTCAGCGGATAACGTCTTCGTCTCATCTAACACTCCAGCGTGTGAACTGGTTTAAGTATTGACGAACTTGGGTAGGTTGCAAAAAATTGGCGCAATTACCGAGTTTGTGCAGCTCTACTAAAATAAGACTAAGAGTTGGGTGGTTCAGGTTAGTCACGTATTTTTGTATCGTGTAAGTGAACCAGCAATAAACCTTTATGTTTGGGTGCTAATTGTTACTTTCAGCTGATAAACTGGTCGAATTGTTGCCACTAGGCATTTCTTTTCAGAAAAAGGTGCAGGGGTACCTTTCTGAAAAACGTTTTAGACCAAGCGAAGAGGGTATTGATTCATGGAACTCAAAGTAGACACTCACACCCATACATACGCCAGTGGCCATGCCTACAGTACATTGATTGAAAACGCTAAATCGGCAAAACAAAACGGCCTTGCTATGTTCTGTACCACTGACCATTCAGAGTCAATGCCGGGCGCGCCACACTACTGGTTTTTTAGCAATCAGCGTGTACTTCCTCGTTTTATCGAAGGCGTTGCGATTATTCGCGGCGTTGAATCAAACATAATGAATACTCAAGGTGAAATCGATATACACCCAAGTGTTGATAAGAACTTAGATTGGGTGATTGCAAGCTTTCATGAGCCGGTTTTCCGCCCGTCAGATTTAGCAGCTCACACTGAGGCTCTCTTGAATGTTATTAAAGGTGGTCGAGTCGATGCACTTGGCCATTTGGGCAATCCTAATTTTGATTTTGACTTCGAAGCGGTCATTCAATGTGCGGTAGAGCACGACGTCGCCATCGAGATAAATAACACGACACTGAAAGGCAATAGCCGCGTAGGCAGTGTTGATCGCTGTTACGAGATCGCGAGAATAGCAAAAACAAAAGGAGCATTTATCACTTCGGGTAGTGATGCTCATTTTTGTAATGATGTTGGTGGTTTGGATCTTGTGGCTGCACTGCTTGATGAGGTTGGCATTGACTCGAATAAGGTGATTACTCATTCACCGAAGCAATTCTTGTCGTTTCTGGCGTTACGTGGTCGTAATGAAATACCAGAATACTCAGCGCTTGTTTAAGAGAATGTCGGCGGGTTTGCATTTCGACACAATCAATTTTTGTGCCTGACGGATTTTTGTATACACTAGCCGGAAAATAATAAAGTCGAAGCGCTGCAGTAATGATGGCGCTATCTTCAAAGTCACAGTTTCACTTGGAGAAACAATGAAAACTCGCTCAATCCTTTTATCTGGCTTAATCGCTGCTGCAGTAATGTCTGGCAACGCATTTGCTAACGTTGACCTTAAGAAAAACATGCAAGAAATGAAGCTTGCATTTAAACAAGCGGCAGAAGCTCAAAGCATTGAAGAGATGCAAAAGCCTATCGTTCGTTTAGATACGCTAGTGGCAGAGCTGAAAACGGGTGTGTACCCAGTAGAGAAAGAAGACAACTTCATGGAAGGCTTCAAAAAGATCAGTGCATCACTGGATAGCATTGAACAGAAGCTAGACCAAGGCGACTTAGAGTCAGCACAACAAGAACTTCGTACTATTGACGGCCTTCGTGAAGAGTACCACGAGAAGCGTAACCCAAGTATCTGGAGCAAGATCTTCGGTTAATGGGTTAATCAAGAGCATATGCTTGTTAGATAGTTAACAAAGCCCAAACCTCAAGATTCGATTTCTAAAACGCCGCCTATATTTACCTTTATTGGAAAATGTAGGCGGCGTTTTTTATTGGTGGCTTTCTAACCGGGAGCTGTGCACGTACATGAATAATATGGGGTATGTTCTATTCGCGTAACCAGTTTTTAACTAAAAAGAGTGTGCGTTGGCTTCAACTTTTTAACCTGATGTTAATCTTTACGTTTACCTATATAACAAGTGCCTCATAATAAGGGGAATTTATAAAGATTTGGAATAATGCGCCGAACCTCGTTCAACCTCTCTATGTTACTTGCCACTGCGTTAAGCTGGGCTTTAGTGACATTAATGCCTGTTATCAATGCTCATGGTAACAGTGCGGGAGTATGGGCGTCGTTGTGTACGGTCAATGGCTTTGAACTGGTTCAAATCGAAGAGGGTGAACCGAATACTCATAAAGCTAAGCCGTGTCCGTTTAGCCATTTTTCCACATTTCACCAAGATGAACTTCCAACTACACTACTCACAACTCGACTGAGTTTTATTGTCTCAGACAGCTACGCTTTTTTGGCTCTAAGCGAACGCTATTCGAGGCAAGCCCCACGTGGCCCTCCCTTTGTTACTGCTTAAACCTCACTCATTAAAATAATTAAAAAATATAGTATTAAGTAAAGTTAAACATGCCTTAGTGACTTTCTGATTTTTCAGAAGGTTCGTTTGCGCATGTCAAAGGAAATAATAATGTTGAGAAATGAATCTCAAACTACTGTGAAGGCACAAGCGACTTCGCAGTCTACAAGCAGTGCAACAAGCAGTTCGAAAACCGATATTCAAAGCAAAGAGCGCAATAAAACCCTCTACTTTCTCACCTGGCGCTGGCATTTCTATGCTGGGCTGTTCGTTATCCCATTTATGTTGATGCTAAGTATTACTGGCTTAGTGATGTTGTTTGACGATGAGATCGAATTAGCTTTTCATCAAGAGGCGATTGAAATTGCAGTATCCGGTGAGCCGATCAAGGTTTCGCAGCAGTTAGCGGCAGTGCAAAATCAATATCCACAAAGTTCGGTGACACAGTTTGTACCAAGCAAAGCGCCTGATTTGGCGAACCGATTTTCAGTCTCTCTGGAAGATGGCACATCGGTTTTTGCCACTGTGAATCAATATACAGGTGAAGTCGTCGGTGAAGTTCCACGCAGCGACAGCCTGTACCAGTTGGCAAACGACATCCACGGCACGTTATTGATTGGCGATTGGGGTGATTATCTGATTGAAGTCGCAATCAGCTTGTCGATTCTGTTGCTCGTCAGTGGAATTTACCTATGGTTGCCACGCGACAATGCGAGCCGTGCAGGCTTTCTTAAGTTGAGAGTGTCATCTGGGACACGTGTACTGATGCGTGATCTGCATGCGAACATCGGTGGCACGTTATCTCTTGTTCTGTTGCTATTTATCCTTTCTGGTTTGGCGTGGACAGGTTTCTGGGGTGGTAAGCTAGTCCAAGCATGGAGCACTTTTCCTGCTCAAATGTGGGACGATATTCCGCTGTCTGATAAGACACACGCATCGCTTAACCATGGCTCGGAAGAGGAGCTTCCATGGAACTTGGAACAGACACCATTGCCGTTGTCCCAAGATAAACCTGCCGAACATGTACATCATGTGGAAGAGGCGTCCGAACCTCATGATCACTCTAAGATGGGCGATGACCACTCTATGCATGTCATGTCTGCGAGTAGCTTTGCCATTGATGATGTCATTGAGAAAGCACGAGCTCTTGGCTTCACTCAGTACAAGGTAAACTTCCCACGTTCAGAAACCGGTGTCTACACGGTGACAGCGAACACCATGGGCGGCGATATCATCGACCCAACTCAAGATCGTACCACGCACCTAGACCAATATTCAGGTCGTATCCTTGGTGAAGTGACCTGGCAAGATTACAACTTTATCGCCAAGACATTAGCGGTCGGTATTTCTCTGCATCAGGGTGATATTAGTATCATCAACAAGCTTTTAAACGCCTTGTTCTGCTTGGCTTTCATCGTGGTATCAGTAACTGGCGGTGTGATGTGGTGGATGCGTAGACCATCAGGTCAACGTAAGCTTGGCGCGCCACCTAAGTTTGGCGATGCTGGCCTATGGAAAGCTGGTTTGGTGAGTGTTGTTGTGATTTCAGTGCTATTTCCTCTCGCGGGAGCAACGATTGTCACAGCTATGATATTTGACTGGCTACTTTTCTCACGTGTTGAGAAGTTCAAAACGGCGTTGAGCTAATTGAACTGAAAACGGACCTTTTCAGCCTGAGAAGGTCCGTTTTGTATTCTGGCGGGAAGTTGACTGATCAGGAAAGTTTAGTTTTGATACAGCCTATTTTTGATAAAGCTCTATATTTCATAAAGCTCTAGCGGCAGACCGTCTGGGTCTGCGAAAAACGTGAATGACTTCCCCGTAAACTCATCAACTCGAATCGGTTCGACGTCGATTCCATGTCCTTCTAAATAACTTTTTACTTGTTGAACGTCATCAACGCAAAAGGCTAAATGTCTTAACCCTTGAGCTTCTGGAAAGCTAGGCCTTTCAGGTGCATCAGGGAAGCTAAACAACTCTATTTGAGCACCATTAGGCAGTGCTAGATCAAGTTTGTAAGACTGGCGCGCTTCTCGGTAATTCTCAGCTATCACTTCCAGTTGTAAAACTTCAGTGTAAAAGCGTTTCGATAGCTCGTAATTGGAACAGATGATTGCCGCGTGGTGGATTCCTTTTAGCATCAGTTTATTTCCCCTGCTAACTTGTCACCCAAGTGTTCCATCGCGTAGTCAATGAACACGCGAAGGCGGGCGGGCATGTATTTGGTTTGTGCGAACTGCATCGCGATGGCGCCGTGATAGTTACTCTTGATGGTCCAGTCATTCAATACTTGAACAACACTGCCTTCTGCTAACGCATCTTGAATCACGAAGTCATGGAAGATGCCAATCCCCAAACCTTCTTTCACACCTTTAAGTCGCATTTGAGAGTGGTTCACTGCGTATCGACCACTGACGGAGACGGTGTGAAACTCATCGTCTTTGAGAAAGTCCCAAATGTGGTCTTTGTCTGTTTCTGCTAGGTACAAACAATCATGCTGACTAAGATCCGTAGGGTGGGAAGGTGTCCCTTTGTGACCCAAATAATCAGGGCTCGCGCACAGCACTAAGTTGGTTTTACCAAGCTCTTTTAGTACTAAGCTCTCATCGGGTTTATCGGTTAGGCGAAACGCAATATCGATGCCTTGGCGTAGTATGTCTATATCACCATCAGCAGCGCGTAGCTTAAGTTGGATCTCTGGATACTGATTAAGAAATGGCACCACAAAAGGCTGAAGTACAGAGTTCAAAAACGCTTCTGGCGCGGCCACAGTAAGTGAGCCAGAAGGCTCGGTATGATCCGAGGTCGATAATTCAACCGCTTGCTGTGCTGCGTTAATCATGACAACGCTCTGATCGTAAACCAATTGGCCTGCCTGAGTGATAATAAGTGTACGAGTAGTTCGCTCAAATAGCTTTACTGACAGTGCTTTCTCTAAACGCGTAATGAGCTTACTGAGTGCAGAAGGCGTTACCCCTAGTTGCTTGGCTGCCGCAGTAAAACTGCCTTCGTTTACCACTAGGATGAACGAGGCAAGATCAGGAAGTAGGGCGATGAGTTTGGGGTTGACCATAAGTATCCATGGGAGTCAGCGATGAGCGTAATAGTAATTGTGAGTGATCTAACTTAATTTGTGAATCAGTTTCATTAATTGAATCGTGAATTAGGGATATATCAACGGTGTCGTTTAATAACTTAGATAAGTAAACTACACTGATAAAAAAGCTAGGTAAGTGACAGATGAATAAAGAGAATTTCCCAGAAGAACTAAAACGGTTACGTGAAGAAAACACCATTTCTCAGGAAGAGTTTGCTGAGTTACTTTCCCATTCTCACCGAGCATTTTCTGGTGTTAATCAGGTGATGGTGAGCCAGTGGGAAAGAGCGAAGACACTGCCTAGTTTTGTTCGTTGTCTTGGTATTGCGAGTTTCTTTCAAGTTGATTATGACTTTTCGGTTGAAGAAATGGTGCAGGTGAAAGCGGCAACTAAGAACGCTGAGCGCCCGTTTAGTATCGATATTGGTTACGACTACGAGGTAACCAGTGTTGAATCACATAGCCTTAGCTCACTGCCTGCAAAAAGGCTCAAATCGATTCAAGGAATGCATCAAAAAACTTACGGCAAAGATTTTATCGAAGTTGCGAGTCATTTGGGTGTGAAGAGAGAAGATATGCAGGTGCTGTGTTTTCTTTATGAGGGCGTCATCATTGGGCATGTGGTTTACGACGGTGTCAGCAAGATGCTGTGCAGCGTAGGGGCCGTGAGTATTGTCATTCGTCGTAAGATCTTTGATTACATGGCGGACAGCTTAGTTGATACTGAGTTCTGTTTTCCTACTCTTGACCCGGCTATGTGTCAGTTTCTTTATGATCTCTATTTAGAGCCTTACATGAGTAAGCTTGGCATGCCATTCTTCAAGGCTGATATTAAAAAAGTGGTGAAAAACCCCTTTTCTCAAAATATCCAAAACAAGCACGATATCTATTTCAAGTACATCCGTTACCATGACCTAAAACAGAAGAAAAAAAGCGTTGAATTTGTTTTAGGATAACCCTTTCCTTAATGGAACAGAGTCATTACATGACCAGCCTAAGATCCGTCAATGGAAGTGGCTTCGAGTATAGGAAACCCTGACAGCGATCGAAGCCAAGCTGGTGGACACGCTGATGTGTATCCACATCTTCAACACCTTCCGCTACGGTTTCAATTCCAGACGCTTTGCAGTAAGCCAAAGTTTGCTTGATTAGTGCAGAGCGAGAGCTGTCTTCGCTATTTACAATCGACTTATCAAATTTCACTTCATCGACATCAAGGTTCATCACCTTATCCATGTCTGAGTAACCCACACCGAAATCATCGATAGAGATTTTAATACCAAGTGCTTTATAGCGTTTAACCTGTTCGCAGAGCTCTTCATCCCATTGATCAGCTTCACTGAGTTCGAATGTTAACTGTTTTGCTTTGAACGAGGTATTCCAAAGTAGCTCACGTACTTTTTCTACGTTGTCTGGGTTCGCTAGTACTTTCTTGCTGATATTAACAGCCAAGTTTAAGTGCGCTGATAGCGACTTCACTTCAGTTAAAGATTGCTCAAGAACACTAAAAAAGATTTCTTCTTCGTAACCTAATGCGAAAGCACGATCAATGAACACACCTGGTGAAAAGATACCTTCTTCGGGAATATTCAGACGAAACAGTGCTTCTACGCCTGTCACTTTCTCTGCACTCGATTCTACTTTTGGTTGATAAAAGCAGGTGTGCCAGTCGTTTTCGAAGGCTTCTTGAATGATGTGGTCGGATAGTGTCATGGGCTTGTTTCTCATCTTATCTTGAGCATCTGTGTAACGGCCGCACATTCTGAGAGAAACAGTAATTCACCACTATATCGTTTTGAGGTTTAAAATTGAGATTTGATATGAAAGCGAAATCAGGTGGAATTTTCGGTGGATATGGCGTTAAAAAGAACAAGAGAGGGGCGTTAATGTGCCCTGTGTCACTGGGATGAACTATTATTCGTGCCTGTGATTCATTAATGTTTTTCCAATTAAAGGGATAATCGGCAAGCGGATGTTCAACTAGAATATAGTCATAAGTTTTACAGTGTAAATGATCGTGTTGAGATCGTTTGCATCCCTACATAAAGCGGCGCGCGATGCTGCTGAATAATAATTAGGAAGGAATGAGACAATGTCTTCTGCATTTTACCAACAGATTCAAACTCAAATCGAAGAAGTTAAAGAAGAAGGTCTTTACAAGTCTGAGCGCATTATTACTTCTGCACAAAAAGCAGCGGTTTCTATCTCGACTGGTGAAGAAGTACTAAACTTCTGTGCAAACAACTACTTAGGTCTTGCTAACCACCCAGCTCTAATTGAAGCAGCTAAAGATGGTATGGATCAGCATGGTTTTGGTATGGCTTCAGTACGTTTCATCTGTGGTACTCAAGATTCTCACAAAGAACTAGAGCAAAAGCTGTCTACGTTCCTAGGTAAAGAAGACACAATCCTGTACACATCTTGTTTTGATGCTAATGCTGGTTTATTCGAAACGATTCTAGGTAAAGAAGACGCAATCATTTCTGACGCACTAAACCACGCTTCAATCATTGATGGTGTTCGTCTTTGTAAAGCAATGCGCTTCCGTTACTCGAACAACAACATGGAAGAGCTAGAGCAACAACTTATCGCTGCTAAAGAAGCGGGTGCTCGCCACACGCTAATCGTAACAGACGGCGTATTCTCAATGGACGGTGTAGTAGCAAACCTTCCTGCTATCTGTGACCTTGCAGACAAGTACGATGCACTAGTTATGGTTGATGATTCTCACGCTGTGGGCTTCATGGGTGAAAACGGCGCTGGTACTCACGAGTTCCACAACGTTGTTGACCGCATCGACATCATCACAGGTACGCTAGGTAAAGCAATGGGTGGCGCTTCAGGCGGTTACACGTCTGGTAAGAAAGAAGTGATCGACTGGCTACGTCAGCGTTCTCGTCCATACCTATTCTCTAACTCTGTTGCGCCAGCAATCGTATCAGCGTCTATCCGCGTTCTAGATCTTTTAGCAAAATCTGGTGACCTACGTACAACACTGTGGGAAAACTCTGCTCACTTCCGTACTCGCATGGAAGAAGCTGGTTTCACTATGGGTGGTGCTGACCACGCAATCATCCCAATCATGCTTGGTGATGCAAAAGTAGCGGCTGAATTCGCAGAGCGCGCACTAGAGAAAGGCATCTACGTTGTAGGTTTCTCTTTCCCTGTAGTACCAAAAGGTCAAGCTCGTATCCGTACGCAAATGTCTGCAGCACACTCTCGTGAGCAACTAGACCGCGCAATCGACGCGTTTATCCAAGTTGGTAAAGACATGGGTATCATCTAATTTTATTGCAGGTTGTTAGCGTAACGCTAACGCTGTGATGATTAGATAAGAACAATAAGATTTTTGATTCTCGCCTTACAGTTAGGCGAGATGAACTAGGTAACATTATGAAAATTAAAGCACTTTCTAAACTTAAGCCTGAAGAAGGCATTTGGATGACCGAGGTTGAAAAACCTGAAATGGGTCATAATGATCTTCTAATTCGTATTAAGAAAACTGCCATCTGTGGTACAGACGTACACATCTACAACTGGGATGAGTGGTCACAAAACACAATTCCAGTACCTATGGTTGTAGGTCACGAATACGTAGGTGAAGTTGTTGGCATCGGCCAAGAAGTTCGTGGTTTTGAAATCGGCGATCGTGTATCTGGCGAAGGTCACATCACATGTGGTCACTGTCGTAACTGTCGTGGCGGCCGTACTCACCTTTGTCGTAACACAACAGGTGTTGGTGTTAACCGCACTGGTGCTTTCTCTGAGTTCCTTGTGATCCCTGCGTTCAACGCATTTAAGATCCCTGCAGAAATCTCTGACGATCTAGCGTCAATCTTTGACCCGTTTGGTAACGCAGTACACACTGCGCTTTCTTTCGACCTAGTAGGCGAAGATGTGCTAATCACTGGCGCTGGTCCAATCGGTATCATGGCTGCTGCGGTTGCTAAGCACGTAGGTGCTCGTCACGTTGTAATTACTGACGTAAACGAATACCGACTAGATCTTGCTAAGAAGATGGGTGTAACACGCGCTGTAAACGTGATGGAAGAGAAGCTAGAAGACGTAATGGCTGATCTAGGAATGACAGAAGGCTTCGATGTAGGCCTAGAAATGTCTGGTGTACCATCAGCATTCAACAGCATGCTAACTAACATGAACCACGGCGGTAAGATCTCTCTACTAGGTATTCCACCATCAGACATGGCAGTAGACTGGAACCAAGTCATCTTTAAAGGCTTAGTTATCAAAGGTATCTACGGTCGTGAGATGTTCGAAACTTGGTACAAGATGGCTTCACTAATCCAGTCTGGCTTAGATCTAACACCAATCATTACTCACCACTACAAAGTGGACGACTTCCAGAAAGGCTTCGATATGATGCGCTCTGGTATGTCTGGTAAAGTAATCCTAGATTGGGAATAAGCTTTAGCTGAAAAATAAAAACGCTCCGAAAGGGGCGTTTTTTGTATTTAATCCATAAGATTAACTCTGGTAGAGTCAAATTTTATACAAACCTGCTAGCTATTGAGATATAACAAACTGCCTAAGATGATGAAGTTAATTATCCAATTAATTGTCTTGCTATAGGCGAAACAATCTAGGATTGTCACATCGCATTTATGTTCTGTTTGATTTTCCTGTGAATAATCGCAGCTTTCTAGCTCACCTTTTTCGTTCGTGGATAGGACACTAGCTTCATTCTCTGAAACCCCAGAGTTATCGTTGTTTTGAGATGAGCTTCTTTTTGACACTGAGTCATCTAGGTTCTCATGATATGACAGCCCGCTACCTGGAATTCCCAAGGTGCCACGCTTAACCCCAAGAGATCCATTTTTCTTGGTTCCAATATTAATATTTGCACCCGGAGCGCCCACGGTAGAGCTTGTCGTAACCCCTCTCTTTTCGGACCAACTTAGATTAAAGGTAATCCCAGGCGCAACTTTTAATCTTTTTCTAAACCTTAGTCCCATTCTGAAAGCCTTCTTAGTACGAAACGTATAACAGGGATGCTGAACAGCAAGAACGTCAGAGATAAATTTGTCCACTCGATGGCACCATTTGGTAGGCGTTCTACTTGGCTAAAACCATCGACTTGCGTATAGAAAAGGAAGCCGAAAAATGTCCACACTGAAAAGTTAAATAGGAATAACATTATTACCTCGACAGAGAGAACGTTGGGCCGCCAAATACGGCGTTACTGTAATCAAGCTTCGCGTTTACTTGGCATCCAGACGCATTGTTGCGGCAGTTTCTTTTTGCGAACGTCAGTGTGTTGTTATGGGCCACTTTGTTTCGCTTAGGCTTCGTTTTATCGACAGAAACAGGCGTAACTTTCTCTAAGAGAGTAAGGCGACGTTCCACTGCTGCCAAATCGTCTTCATCGCTGAAGCTCATTGATAGTCCATAATTGCCGACGAGCTCGTTATGGTGTTTATCGATTCTACGTATCAACGTATTCACTGCTTCAGAGAACACGCTATCTTCTAAGCGTTTAATCAAGTAAACGTCAGCGTCACTATAATCTAACGTGACAAATTTTGATTCGTAATTTTGGCAGTTTTTAATGTTATGACAGGTCTCTTTAACTTCAGGAAAAGTTCTAAGAACGAAGTCCCCATCTAAACGCGCAACCATATTCGATGAGGTTCCCACCGCTGCGTAAGTGTGCCATTGGTCATAGTTTGAACTATTGACAACAAACACGCCTTTTTGATCACGAGTAATTTCAGCTTTTGGTAATAGCTCTAATGTTACGGTATTTACGACGTAAACAATGCCCGCGATACCCAACACCACCGGAAGCACAACGAAAATAAGTATTGCTGCTAAACCATAAGAAATCAGTGAGCCTAATGGATCTGAACGACTCATATTAGAACGCCTCTACAACGAACTTTTTAAATGCTAGCAAGAACAAAATTGGGAGGAAGATGGTTTTCAAGACAAACAACATCATAAGGTTGATAAACTTGATCATCGCATTATCAATCGATTCCATAATGTTTACGATGATGTCTTTTGGAGTGATGACATTTGCTTTCATTGAGTCCCACTTATCGGACATGCCGTCAATGAACCCTTTGTCTTCTTGTTCCCCATTAGTTTGTATGGAAGCGATGTTTTCTACTTTCTTTGAAATTGATTGAGAAAGTTCGGTTGCTTGTGCTTCATTCTCTTTTACAGATTCGTCGATGAAAAGGTGATCGGCGGCAAGAGATAAAGAAACCGATGCAATCACAGCGAATCGAACAATCAGTAATGTTTTGAAAACCTTCGTCGCTCTCTCTTTGAAAGGAGTAAGCTTACCCGTCCAAATAGTCGCTAGCAGCCCAATACCAGAAAGAAGTACAAGCGCATTAAACAACTTGCTCGACATCGTGATAAGTAAAAACTTCTGTAGGCTTAGTGAGGCTAGAGCGAGTGCCATTGTGTGTTTGAAAAGATCCAGCATGTCACTGATCGAGTTAAGCATCTGGCCTAAATCAAATGATGCAACACCTACAGACACTTCAAAGCTCTTGAACATTGAAACGACCGAGTCCAGTAG
The DNA here is from genome assembly GCF_024347515.1 of Vibrio gigantis. Taxonomy (NCBI): domain Bacteria; kingdom Pseudomonadati; phylum Pseudomonadota; class Gammaproteobacteria; order Vibrionales; family Vibrionaceae; genus Vibrio; species Vibrio gigantis. The sequence goes on along the minus strand of NZ_AP025493.1, from coordinate 684,729 downwards.
TGATGCACTGCCGAAAGTAATGAGTGCAGAGCTAAGAGATTCGTTTACTGCATCATGAGCAGCATGGTCCAATATTGTCGAGCAAGCTAAAACTACGAGTGTAATAATTAGAATAGAATAGGCCTGTTTTGAAATAATTGAAGGCTTGTTGCAATTTGGTTGATCAAGAGCTTGAGATACTTTGTTCATATATGGTATATCGTTCTGGGTTTGGGTTGATTTTATCGTACGCAATAAAAATAGCCAGTATTTTATTCATAAATTAGCAGGCAGAGGAGTGAATGCTGTAAAAACACTGAGAATATATAGAGGCCTTACAACTTCTCTTGGAGCTTCTCAGTGATGCGTAAGCAGTCATTAATAAAGTCGCCAATGGTTTGCCATTCCATTTCAAAGTTATCTAAAGTGAAATCGTATCCCTCAAATGGAGAATTAGAGCCATCAATACCTAACGTATCGGGTAGGTCTTCACATATAGCGAAGTAGAGGGCAAGCCCACGATCTGAAACACCGCCATTTCCCTCTCGATCGCAAAATATTTTACCGTAGCTAACATCAGAGACAGCAACACCATCAATTTTGGCATAGTAGAGCTTTTCAAGTTCGTCATAGAGATGCATCGATTCGTTGATAACCAGTTCAGGCATATCAAATGAATATCGAAAGAACGTTTGAATGTGTTCTAATAGCGATGCACGGCTTCGCAGTTTGGTGATATCCAGTGTAGGGCACTCTGAAGTCAGACTTTCTTGCTTAGTTTCTGAGAGTTCTAGATGCTCCAATCCAAGAACCTGCTCTGGTTTTTTTAGTTTGAAATAAAAGCGGCTGTTTTGTTTAACTGGGTTTGGTTGGTATAACGCGAGTTCCGTTGCCTTATCGCGGATCTTTTTCTGCCAAGCTAATTTAGAAAGCCATTTTTTAGGCAGACTATCATATCCATAATAAGCCCCAGCGATCTGGCCATAAACAGCACAGGTCGTATCCGCATCATCGCCTAAGTTTGCCGCCAATAGTGCGCCTTGTTCGAAGCTATCTGACTGTAGAAAGCACCATATTGCCGCTTGAAGTGAGTCAACAACGTAGCCTCGACCGAAAATATGATCGCGACTTGTATTAGGGTCAACAGCGATGCTTATGGCGTTAAGCAGAGTTTGTGTGGCTTCGCTTGGCTTAGTCTGAATAAATGCTTCTATTAGATTTTCAATCAACGATGTTTTGGTTTGAAAACCAAGCATAGCTTGGCTGAGCAAATGGCCAAGGATCTTGCAAGCTTCAACACACCGAGGCTCTCTATGCGTAATTAACGAGCTTTGAGCGCTGTAATGCTGAACGTCATGCTCGGCGTAGCCTTTCGACTGAGCATAAAAAATCGCGATCGGAGCAAGACGCATGATGCTACCGTTTCCGGCAGAGTTCGATTCTGTGCCGCCTGACTCTGGATCACCTGTTCTCAGGTAAGTATTTAGAGCTGAAGAAATGGTAAAGCCAATGTCAAAACAGTGACCATTTACCGCGTTGTAACCATTTGAGCGCCATTCGAGGTAGCGCTCTACCTGATCTTTTGCATTGTGTTTACTACATTCAAGTAGAGAGTCGGCCAAGCATAAAGCCATTGAGGTGTCGTCTGTCCATTGACCAGCTTCTAAGTTGAATGGGCCGCCGCCACAGATATCAGAGATCGGATTTACAGCATGTTTGGGAATAAATTCTAGCGTTGTGCCTAATGCATCACCTAGAGCAAGTCCAACAAGTGCCCCCTGCGCGCGATTTACAAATGCTTCAGTTTCAGTCAAAAATGAATCCTCAATTAAACCAGTGTTTCAGTACGTAATTATGGTAAATTACGGCCTTGTGAAATGATATGTTGTAAAAAGCGACACATCTTATGCGTTAAAGAGGGCATTACCGTGAAGTGGGACCAACACCAGAGATTCAGACTTATCGAACTTATCGCATACTGGGAGGGAAGGCTAACGACCAACCACCTATGTGAAAGCTTTGGTATTGGCCGTCAGCAAGCGTCTAAGGATATAAACTTCTACATTCAACATATCTCGCAAACGAATCTTGAATACGATAAGAGTCTAAAGGGTTATGTCCCTTCAGGTTCTTTTAAGCCGCATTTCATTACTGGAGAAGCTCAAGAATTCCTTAACTTGCTGGCAAGCCAAGAATCTAACAGCAACATCTTTTCTCCAATGGAGTTTACAGGGGGGACTGCATGTTCATTGCCAATTCCTACTCGACACGTGAACCCTGAGCATGTACGAAAAATTTTGCTTGCTGCAAAAAGCCAGTCTCGTTTGGATATTGGATATCGCTCCATGAGTCAGCCGGAATCAGAGGGAAGGGTGATTGTCCCACATTCAATTGTTTGCACTCCGTTACGCTGGCACGTTAGAGCATATTGCGAAAAAAATGGTGAGTTTAGAGACTTTTTATTGAGCCGATTTGAAGGTGAACTGGATGTACTGTGCAACTCCGACAAGACACAAGAGCAAGATGCAAAATGGCATGATATTGTTGATATAGAATTTTCGCCTGACCCACGTCTTTCTCAAGAGCAGCAAAATATGATTCGTTATGAGTATGATATGACTGATGGGAAGTTTGTTATCGCCTGCCGCTCGGCTCTGGTTCGTTACATTCTGTTTGCGCTGAATGTATTCCTTGAATATGAAGATACGCCGTTGGGTCGTCAGCAATTGGTTGTATTAAACAGAGAAGAAGTGTTTAAACATCTGGTTTGATTGGGGATGTAAGGAGCTCACGAATCTCATCATAGTTCTCTGCTTTACGAATGAATTGCTCCCATATCTTACTGAGTTCTGCCGAGGGGATTTCATCCTCATTGCAACCTGAATCGCATGGTCGCTGATAAGGCGGGTGCGCGATGCGATTGAGAGAGTAGTCCCCAGTCGCATGCCTTATGTCGTCACATAGTGTTGTTCCTAAGTTAATGATATCTAACTCAGGAGTGCAATTGATTAAAGGGAAGAGCCTAGCTAATGACTGGATAAGGCTGCACTTAAGCTCTTCGCTCGGAGCATTTTGTGACTTAGCACGCCAGCGATGAAGATCTTGAAAGATTGCGCTTAATATTTGTTTCTCTTTAAACCCCTCAACAAAGCTAACTTCCATATATTTTTGTTCGTCAGCATTAGCATTAAGAGCATTTCGAAGGTACTGATAGTAATCCACCACCAGTTTAAGTCGCCCTGTCATCATTAGGTTTGTCGGAATACCCAATTTGATGGCTTGCAGCCTGCGCTGAGTGAACTTATTTTTGTTCTTACTTGTTAGCTTTCTTCTCATGCTCAACCTTTTTACAATATTCCAAGCTTGTCATCAGATTCGACGTGTCTATATTCTCCACGCCCACGTTTCCCATGTATGGTTTCACTCCCAGTTTAAGACGCCTCAGGTTCACCTCTTTTTGGTAGCTTTCTCGCATGGGATTAATGCCACGAGGCCTGGCTTTCGCCTCACTAGTTGAGTCATACAGACAATCGTATTCTTCAGGGAACAGATTTGAGTGTTGTTGGTGAATAAATGAATCTCTATCTGAAATGCTATTTAATAGTATTCTATTTTGTTTCTTCTTTGTCGACATTAACCCTCCTTATATTTGAAATTATGACTCTTCCGAAAACAAGAACACGCTAGCACTAGTCGTAGATAGTTAACATGTAGAATAAAACGACAGTTTCTCAATGGGAATTTATGGTATGATGTTCCATGCGTTGCAAGTATGGTTTTTGATAAGGATTACCAAAAGAAGCCGCTAGGTTTTAGCACTTGGTTATGGATGTAACCCAAGACACTTGTAGCAAAAAAAGTTGTTCATTGATTTCACGTCAGTTTAATAAGTATATAACTATGCACCTCAGCCAGTTCTTTACAACATACGACGATACTCTTACTCAATCGTTGAATACCGACCCTCTGGGGATGACCATGATTTGGTCTCGGTTAGGCCAAGATATTTTTCATAACCGCGTTAGCTCTATCTCCAATGACGTGCGTAACTACACCCTGAATCTGGTTCACCATTATGTGATTAAGCAAGTGGTTGACAGCCAAACCGAACTCAGCCGCCGTTTACATGGGGTGTTTGGGCATGCAGATACATTATCCTTTAAACAAGCGTGCCTGATCTATATGGAGAATATCTATGTCTTTTCTATGTTGCAGGCAGAAGAGGTCGAGCAATTTCATGTGCAGACACAAGGTATTCTGGGTACTTCCAAAGCTCGCCAGCAGCTCGCCGAAGGAGAGCCAAGCCTTCTATTCACTAATAAACAAACTGGGCAACTGCTCGTAAGGCAGCTGACATTAGGCGCAAGCGGCCGATACAAAACACCTTTTACCGAGATGGCCTTTTTTGATAAAGAGTATCGCTACCACCTGCCAACCAACACCAAACAATGGAACGCTGCACAGTTTTTTATTGGAAGTAATCGCTGGCTAAATGAGTTGGTCCATAACTTAGCTGAGCACCTTGTTTTTGTGGTATCGCAAAATAGCAAGCTGCCACAAATTGAATGGAATGTGATTCCTGATGTCATTAAGCGTGGTTATGCTCAGAGCTTTGCTACGCCTGCGACAGTAGGTAAACAGAGTAAAGCGTTCTGGTTAAAAGCGACCAGCCTTGATAAAAATGCGGCAGGGTCACTGTATGAAGTGATCAATAGCGCTCAAGACAATGAATCGGCACAGTCACTTATTGAACAAGCGATTACACGAGAACAAAGCGTAATTGAAAAAACAAAGATGCTCGATATTTGTCGAGTAGAGCCGTTACTTGCCGAGTGTGAACTGCTTTTGACTGTACTAATGAGCCAACGGTTTCAGTCGGATGAAGAGGTGTATCAAAGCTACTTGAAACTAGATCGTAATGTCAGCTCTATTATTCAACTTGCGCGAGAGCTGGAAGCAGAGATTGGTATCAAGGAAAAGTTTCAGGTAGGCGTAGCTAAATCACGTTATGAAGCTTTGCTCGCGTTTGGAAAATTAGATAGCACAGAGTCTGCCGAGAACATGACGGCGTTGATCGAAGAGCTGCTTAAGTACCACCGCGCCATTATGAATCAACGCGGCCAAAGCCCTTGGGTGGAACGCGATAGCCAAGGTGTGTATCGCTGTCATGTGAAGTTACGCAATCTACCTACAGTAGAGCAAAGGCCATATAAGTCCTGGGTTAATGGTTACTACTTAGATCAATTTAAGAATTTAATTAAAGGGTTGGAGGGCAAGAGCAATGACGAAAACATTTAAACTTGCAGAAGCTCTTAGCAAGCAGATCCAATCACTTGGTCCGCTTCGACACGCTTGGTTTACCAGCTTTAACCTCAACGTTGATTTTTTTGAGCGTCATGTATTGTCGACTTTGCTGCAGATGGATAACCCTCGTAGTCGTGTCGATTTTGAATTGATGCAGCAAAAGCTAAATGGCTCAATTAAAGAAAGCAGCAAAGGGGATGTAACGCTAAATATTGACGTGAAAGTGTTTGCCGATCAGCGCATGTATCAAGCCAGTGATATTAAGCGCACCGCGATTGAGGTGTATGGGGTTAATCCGGCTCTGCTTAATGGTGGACGTAAAAAGCAGTTGAGCATAAGCTCGCTGTTCCATCCAAAGGTTATCTTTCTTCAGGACATATATGGCAACGCTATTCTAGGTGGCGGAAGTGCCAATCTAACGCTGAGTGGTTGGTCATCAAATCAAGAGGTGTTTACTTTCCAAAAGGTAGAGTGCAAGCATCAAGCGGAAGCGATAAAAGACTTCTTCAAGCCCTTGTTTGAAGCGCACAAACTGGATCACAAAACTATTCTTACGCCTCGCCGGTTTCGTGCGGAAATCAAACCCGATGATTGGAGCTTTGTGCATACCTTTGTCAAAAACAGTCGCGATGGTAGGCACCAAACGTTATTGAGCCATATGTTTGGCAGCCTAACAGATGGCACTAACGATCTTGTGGTTTGGTCCCCCTATTTTCCTGCTGATCTAGCGGGGTTTATTCAGCGATTAAGAAGTGTGAGCCAGTGTGATGAGCTTAAGCTGCACATCATCCCTGATTTAGTCGAGAATCAAAAGCTGCGTACTCAATGGTCTTCGACACTGCTGCCGTTATTGTCTGATGGAAGTGTTGGGTTTTATCGCAGCCCTATAGGTAAAGATGAGCGAAGCGACTTGTGCCATGCCAAAGTTTGGATGACTCATTCTAAATTGGCAATTGGCTCATGGAACTTTACAACACCCGGCTCAAATGTGTTGTTAGAAGATAAGATTGAGGGGCAGGTGAATATCGAGGCAGGTATTGTTGTTGAGAATCAACAGCCACTTGAACAGGTACTTAGTCAGCCGTTAAGTATTACCGAAGATAACTTCATGCTGAGCAAAGAGCTTGAAGAGCACGCTTTAGAAGTCTCAGATCTACTGCCACTTGACGTCAATATCGCTTTTGACTGGCGTACGTTGAGTTATAACGTAGAAATAAGCCTATGTGACATTAATGGTGAGTGGCCTAAGTTTGAATTACAGCTGCCAGACTTGGCTCAGCCATTTATCTACAAAGGGCGAGCAAGCAAAGAGCAAGGTGAGCATTCAACGTGGAGCTTTGAGCATCAACTATTGGAAGAGCCTAAAGAGTTGTTGGTGGATCATGCCTACAAGCTGAATTTTAACGATGGCTCACAACATCGTGGTTTCATTGTCGAGCGCAACAGCGTAATGCGCCGTGTTGAACAGTTTGATTCTTTAGATGATATTTTTAGCAGCTTGATTGATGGTCGCTCACTTGAAAGTAATGCGAACTCATCCTTGAGAAACGAAATCTTAGGTGGTGACCAAGACTGGTTATATGAACAAGATACAGACACACTTTCAGAGAAAGATCAGTCTCCAACGCTCAGTTACTTCCGAATGTTTCAAGCTATGGATAACCTACAGCAGCGCATTACCAGGCTAAAGTCTAATGCGCTTATCGAACAGTATGCCTTCGTTATACCGGGCTGCCTTGTGGAGATCGGTGAAAAGATCCGCAGTGAGCTGCAAGGCAATGCCAGTGTATTTAACTGGTATATGAAACAAGAGTTTAATCTATTGATTGATGTGGCGAAAAAGCAATCAAGTGATAGTGAGTTGAAGACGCGCTTGAGTGGGTTACGTTTTAAAAGTTCAGACAGTGTCGTTCGTGCACAAGGTTTACAAAGTAAAATTGGTAGCAGTGAATACCGCAAACTAATCAAAGAGAAGTGTAAGTATGTCTCTATCTAATTGGTCAACATTGACACCAGAAGTGGTATCTCAACAAATGACGTTTGTCGAAGGTGAGATGGATTGGCGCTACCAAGCTGATAATGCTAGCTCAATGGCAGCGAAACAAGCAGAGGGAGTTGCTCACTTGTGTCGATTGCTTGCTCAACGTCATTTAGCACTTTTGGCCGATGAAGTCGGTATGGGTAAAACTTTTCAAGCCATTGGTATTATTCGCTTATTACAGCAGATGGAGCCAAATGCAAAAGTGCTAGTGATTGCACCTAACAAAAACATTTGTTCGCAGTGGAAAGGGGAGTTTGGGGCATTTGAACAAGATCATTGGCATGGGAACTCTGCTGAACCATTAAAAGTTGCCGATCCTGAATCCAAACTTGAGGCGATGATTGCCAAAGTTAAAGAGGGCGATCATAACGTCTACTTCACAACCATTCATGCGCTTAGTGGTTTAACCAAAGATAGTGAAGCAGACAGTAAGGCGGGGCTCGCTCATGAGAATGCACTTGTATTGAAAGAGCAGGTGATGGAGCACCTTGATCAACAAGGTTTTGATCTGTTGGTGATTGATGAAGCGCACTATCTACGTACTCGTGACGGTGGTTCTCAAAAAGTCGAGGCGGCGAAAGCATTCTTTGGTGAGGCGGGTGCACCATTAGCCAAACGAGTCTTGTTAATGACAGCCACGCCAACTCATTCATCAGTGAAAGATGTCGAGAACATCCTTAGGTATTTTACGCCAGAAAGTGAACTGCAAAACAGTGAAACGGAAAGATCGTATGACGCGGCAGAGTTGCTGACTAAATATGGATTGAGACGTCTGCGCTTATTGCAAGGTGTGAATGGTGCGCATTATGCGAAGCAGCATTATCGAAAGGAAGTGGCACATGCCGTGTCATTTTCTGAAAATCAAAACGCAGAGTTGTTCTTTGGGCTGTATCAACGTGAATTGGTCAAACAGCATCAAGCTAAGGCCTCAAACAGACAGTTTTTGTATGGCTACTTAGAAGGCTTTGAGTCTTTTGGCGAACAAGATCATCAAAGTAGCTCAAATTTTCATAGCTATGGACATAATAGTTCTGCGCATAGTCACTCTGAACATAGCGACTCTGAGCAAGGTTCGGAACAACATGGAAAAGATGCGTTTAGCAAAGCGCCAGACACCGAACTGTTGCACATGCTAAGTCAAGAGTATTACCACTGTTTCAATCAGTTTCCAGAGCACCCGAAATATAAAGCGTTAGTTGACCAATTTGTGCCAACCAAGCTTACGCCAAGTGAGCTAGATGATATTAAACATCTTGTGTTTGTGCGTCGAATCCCTTCGGTTAGAGAGCTGACAAAGCGGGTGAATACGCGCTATGACAACGTGCTTGGTTATCAAATTTCAGATGCCCTCAATTTAGAAGAGGAAGATCAAGACGCATGGCAGAAAAGCCATTGGAGCAGAGCGTGGCTGAACCGTTATCTCAATAATACCGAAGAGGTATTAGATCTGAATGATGAGGAAGAGCGAGACGAACCTGATGGTGATGAAAACCACTTACGCTCCCGTATCACAGAACTGTTTGTAGTGAAAAAGCGTCTAGAGTCTGCGGTTGATGAGACACGAAACACAGAATGTACCAATATCGCACTGCGCTTCAGAACATCAGAAAATATCCTTTCAATGTTTCTTGAGCCGGCGCTGGATTATGTTGACCAAGACTATCTCTACCATTTTGAACACCATTCAGGTGAGCGTAAGCGTGCGACATATTCAAAGGCCGCGGAGTATCAGAGAGCGCAACAGCATCAGCTTGATGAAATGAATGTCACGGCTGAAGAGCAGGCCGAAGATGTGCTGCCAACCATTTGGAAGCATTTGATTGTCTTACTTAACGATTCTGAAAGAAAAAAACTTGCTCAGTGGAGCGCCGCTACGAAAGAGAACTTTGCGACTTACTTTAAGAAAGGCGCCATGTTTGCTAGCCCAGTTATGGTCGAACTATTTTGTTGGTTTTATAAGTTTAATCGCACCACTCAAGAGAGCGTAAATGCCCATAATCGATATATCGGTTTCATTGAGTATGTAGTGCCTAAGTTAAACCAGTCAATGCTGTTGTGGTATTTTAAAGCTGCCCTAAATACGTTTGAAGATGTGTGCAAAAAAATTGCTCGTGTAGGGCTAGAAGATTACACGAACGACTGGCGTGTGCTTCAAGGCCATACGTCACCTGCGGCTTTTGCTAGTGGCGAAACCTCAAATAGAGACAGTTTGCAATTGAGTTTTAACTCACCGTTTTATCCTAACGTGCTGGTTGCAACGTCAGTATTTCAGGAAGGGGTGAACCTACACTTGCAATGCAATCAAGTTCATCATTATGGCATTGCGGGCAACCCGGGTGATCACGAGCAACGCGTGGGGCGATTGGATAGGTTGTTTAGTAAAGTGAACCGTCAATATCAAAATGGTGAACAGGCTGAGCTTAAAATTAGTTTCCCCTACTTAGAACATTCATTTGATGAAGACCAATTGGCTTCATTTTTGGAACGTAAAGTAAAAGCCGAGAGTAAACTCGATAAGTGTTTGTTAGATAGTAACGACTTACAAGTTGGTACAGGGAAAGCAGTGGATTGGCAGCAGTACTTGAAACAACCAGAAGCGGCTGAAAATAGCGAAGTGAAAGATCCTTACCCTGCTAAGTACAGCTAAACTCAGACAATTGTGGCAGTGTTATTGGATTAAGTCGTTTTACTTGTTCAACATTACTCACCACTACAAAGTGGACGACTTCCAGAAAGGCTTCGATATGATGCGTTCTGGTATGTCTGGTAAAGTAATCCTAGATTGGGAGTAGTCTTGACGGCTAACCAATTACGCAAAGGCGGCAGTTTATACTGTCGCCTTTTTTATTGGAGCATCGTACTTTAAACTTGCTCAGTAATTATATAGAATAGCGCTCCTTAAATAATTTAATCATTTGGAGTGTTCTTCCATGAAACGTGTACTCGCGCTCGCTTCACTAGCTTTAGTTTTAACAGGCTGTACTAATGTGACTCATGTGGAAACGGGTAAGCAGATTCTGTTGCTAGAAGAAGTTTCCAACGCTGCTCTTCTGACTTCCTATCAGCCAGGAGTTTACGAGCAAATGGGTATGAAAGACGGTTATGAATTGTATCGTCCTGTTGCGGCGGAAACGACGAATTATATTGGCTCACAAAACCGTTATATCGCAGTAAAAGAGATTGGTAACGAATCAGAAGTTTGCATTCCAGATTCGTTAAACTTCTTTTGGTGTACGACAGCACCAACAAAGATGATTAAGTAGTGATTCTTCTTACCTAGAGGTTACCTTCCACTAACGGAGAATAGTCTGCATCGTTACTCACTGGAGGTGAGCATATGATGGTTAAGCTCTAAGGCACTATTATTTCCATAGCAGTGGATGCTTAACGTTAAAGTAATCGCTACTACCCAGTTCATCAAGTTGAAAATAGGGCAGAATGTTTATCGAGAACACTCTGCTTTTAACTCGATAACTTCTCTTCTGATTTAATCTGTAATCCCTCCGTAATTATTCGATGTCGCTAAATGGCAATTTTCCACATTGGTAATCTCTAAAATACTCAATAAGCAGTTACACCTTATTGTTTATCATTGAAGAGAGACCTCATGGCTTGTAAACCACTTGCACTGATAATGGCTGGATTATTATTAACGTCTACTGTCGCGATTGCTAATGAAGAAAGTAATCAAACAGCAGAGAAGGCAGCAAAGGAACTTGCAAACCCGAACACGGCTTACGCGAGCCTCAATTTAAAATTTCAATACTCTGGCGGATATGACGGAGGAGGGGATAGCTTTGCTACAGTCCTCCAGCCGACGCTGCCATTCCCTATGGAGAATGGCGACAAAATCATTTTCCGCCCGGCAATGTCCTATGTTCACAACGATTTTGATACTGACTCGATAACGAATGCAATTCATATGGATCAGTCGGGAGTGAGTGATATCTCTTTTGATCTAGCTTATGCACCCAAAATGGAAGGGGGTACTATCGTTGCTTTTGGCCTGTTTGCTTCTTTGCCTACGGGGAGTAGTGACCTAACTGCGGATCAATTTGCTATCGGGCCTGAGTTTATGTTTGGGAAGGCGAGTAATGAGCGAGTTGTAGGCATGTTCCCAAACCACTTATATGGCGTGTCTGGAGACGGAGCCGATCATTCTGATACTCGAATCAACAGGACGTCGACACAAGTGTTTTGGGTGGAGATCTTAGGAGGGGGTTGGACGGTAGGCTCTGCGCCGACATTCTCGTATGACTGGAATAAGGATCAGGCGGAAATTCCGTTAAATATCAGCGTTAGTAAAACTACTGTCCTGAACGGACGCCCTTGGAAGTTGGGCATTGAAGCGAACTATTACCTTGAGAAAGACGAAGAAACACGTCCTGACTTTATGTTGAGCTTTAATATCAGCCCTGTGGTGGAAAATAAGTTAGCGTCTTTATTCGATTAGTTGTATTTCTCTTGTCACATTAAATAGGCTAAAGGTTCAGTATTGATATTACCAGAGGTTGCTTTAGCCATTTAACTGAAAATCTCGCCCCAACATATACTTAATGATGCATAAATA